>NZ_VLTF01000049.1:0-277 GCF_007558755.1 Pantoea sp. paga | reverse complement strand
CAGAGGGCCCTGATAAGGGTCTCGTCTTTTAACAACCTCACCCTTTTTATTGTCTTTTATCGTCCAGTTATCAACGAGGTCTACACAGTTTTGGGTAACCCCGTCAAAACCTAATTCATACCATTTTTTGATTAGGATCCTGAGACAAATGAAATCCTGATTCGAGAACTTATTACTGGACTTTGTTGTTAGCATTACAGCTTCGTCAATTGAATCAAAACTCATAAACGAAATGAATTTCATGAAAACTCTGTTAATTTGCTTAACAGATCCGGGG
>NZ_VLTF01000048.1:0-296 GCF_007558755.1 Pantoea sp. paga | reverse complement strand
GAAAATAACGAGCAAAGTGTCTTTCGAAGACAGACTTAATTGTCCCCTTCGTCTAGAGGCCCAGGACACCGCCCTTTCACGGCGGTAACAGGGGTTCGAATCCCCTAGGGGACGCCAAAGCTTGGTGACAGGTGAAAGATGTTACCCACATATCTTAAAGATGACTTACGAGTCATGTTTAAGATATTGCTCTTTAACAATCCGGAACAAGCTGAAAATTGAAACGACGCAGCGCGTCATTCCTCCGTAATAAGGAATGACTCAGCGATGCGTTCGAGTCTCTCAAATGCTTGCAA
>NZ_VLTF01000047.1:0-302 GCF_007558755.1 Pantoea sp. paga | reverse complement strand
CTGATTCAGGCTCTGGGCTGCTCCCCGTTCGCTCGCCGCTACTGGGGGAATCTCGGTTGATTTCTTTTCCTCGGGGTACTTAGATGTTTCAGTTCCCCCGGTTCGCCTTGCAGCACTATGTATTCATGCTGCAATGATGCACAGAGTGCACCGGGTTTCCCCATTCGGACATCGACGGCTGTAGCGGTTCATATCACCTTACCGTCGCTTTACGCAGATTAGCACGTCCTTCATCGCCTCTGACTGCCTGGGCATCCACCGTGTACGCTTAGTCGCTTAACCTCACAACCCACAGGCGTTTT
>NZ_VLTF01000046.1:0-367 GCF_007558755.1 Pantoea sp. paga | reverse complement strand
CGTCGCCGGTATGCTCTGAGGTATTTCAGAAAAAACAGATAAACGGTATGGTGGAGCTAAGCGGGATCGAACCGCTGACCTCCTGCGTGCAAGGCAGGCGCTCTCCCAGCTGAGCTATAGCCCCATACAGTTACTGCAGAGACCACTACTACCACTCAACCGAGTTACATTCTTCAGGAGAAGGATGCAATTTCTTTTCAGGCAAGGCATGCGGAAGGGAAGTTTACTCAGGTAAACGACCGCGCGCATAACGCAGCATGAGAAGAAATTTGGTAGGCCTGAGTGGACTTGAACCACCGACCTCACCCTTATCAGGGGTGCGCTCTAACCACCTGAGCTACAAGCCTGTAGAGGTTTTTTCTGCTCG
>NZ_VLTF01000045.1:0-401 GCF_007558755.1 Pantoea sp. paga | reverse complement strand
AAGGGGCTTGTGTGATCTCAGTTCGTTGATGGCCATATTTTCATCTGAGGTCAGATGAGAGTCACAGGCTCCCACTTGTGCAAGCATCGTGCGCTGTGCCGCAGTCAATAAAGCTGGCGCACTTTTCGACCGCTCCAGAACTGGGCTGCTCATGCTTGCTTGCTGAGAAAGTGCTGATTGCGCGCTACTTTCCGATGGGGTACGTGATATTTGTTTTGACTGATCTAGGATGAGACGTGAGGTGGTATGGCCTGCGGTGATAGGACGATGCATTGAGTCGACCTCCTGGATAGATGAACCTGCACTGTTGCAAATATAAGAATGGATGGGCCTCTTTCCGGTGATGGTGTCTTACATTTCAAAGACTCTGCTCACCAGGCGTATCTCGTCCAGGGGATGGT
>NZ_VLTF01000044.1:0-485 GCF_007558755.1 Pantoea sp. paga | reverse complement strand
GAGCTCGGCACCGCCACCGTGGGCGAGGACGGCAGCTGGACCTTTACCCCTGACGCCCCGCTGGACGACGGCGAGCACGCGCTCGTGATTGACGGCACCGATGCCAGCGGCAACGCCAGCAGCAGCACCGTCGACGTGAACGTCGACACCAGCGCCACCGCGCCGGGCATCACCGACGACGCCGGTAATGCAATCGCCGACGGCGCGACCACCAGCGACAACACCCCGACGATCGGCGGCGGCGGCATGCAGCCCGGCTCCACCGTGGTGATCACCGACGGCGACACCGAGCTTGGCACCGCCACCGTGGGCGAGGACGGCAGCTGGACCTTCACCCCTGACGCCCCGCTGGACGACGGCGAGCACGCGCTCGTGGTTGACGGTACTGATGCGAACGGCAACGCCAGCAGCAGCACCGTCGACGTCACCGTAGACACCAGCGCCACCGCGCCGGGCCTGACCGACGACGCCGGTAATCCGGTCGC
>NZ_VLTF01000043.1:0-526 GCF_007558755.1 Pantoea sp. paga | reverse complement strand
TGGTAATGGTTAATGGTCAGATACCATCCGATGATCTTATCGTGCATTTCTTCTGATTTTGAGAAGCAGATAGTCCTGCGGGCTAACCGCTTGAGATGGGTTCGCAGGTTAAGATTATGGCGCTCTATACGCTGGGTGTACTTTTTGCTTACAACATGGCTGGTTGAAGCCAGCAGTGTTCGGTAGACCGGCCAGGCGTCAGTCATGTAGAAAGCGATCTTAAACTGGCTCAACAGTACAAGAAGACGCTTTAAAGTCAGAGCATTACGAGGGCCAAATGTATGTGCAAGAACCCGCTTTCGGATGCGATCGTAAGAATAAAATAACCATCGCTGATTGCCTTTGCACCGGACATATGACCACTGCTCATCGGCTTCACAGCAGATAACCACCTCTGCGGCAGGCTCTGCGTTTTGCGCTACCTGGTGCGGCGTAAGTTTTTTAGATGACGCAGAACGGTATTGAGGCTTATTCGCAGAACCCGTCGTGCTGTATCGCGGCATCCGGAGCCGTTCATCGCCATATC
>NZ_VLTF01000042.1:0-552 GCF_007558755.1 Pantoea sp. paga | reverse complement strand
AAAAAATATCAAGCCTCACGAGTGAACACATAATGAAATTCATTATGACGTTTTACAGATGAGCACCGCTTAACTTGTTTAAGCAAATCAAACTTAAATTGAAGAGTTTGATCATGGCTCAGATTGAACGCTGGCGGCAGGCCTAACACATGCAAGTCGGACGGTAGCACAGAGGAGCTTGCTCCTTGGGTGACGAGTGGCGGACGGGTGAGTAATGTCTGGGGATCTGCCCGATAGAGGGGGATAACCACTGGAAACGGTGGCTAATACCGCATAACGTCGCAAGACCAAAGAGGGGGACCTTCGGGCCTCTCACTATCGGATGAACCCAGATGGGATTAGCTAGTAGGCGGGGTAATGGCCCACCTAGGCGACGATCCCTAGCTGGTCTGAGAGGATGACCAGCCACACTGGAACTGAGACACGGTCCAGACTCCTACGGGAGGCAGCAGTGGGGAATATTGCACAATGGGCGCAAGCCTGATGCAGCCATGCCGCGTGTATGAAGAAGGCCTTCGGGTTGTAAAGTACTTTCAGCGGGGAGGAAGGCGA
>NZ_VLTF01000041.1:0-564 GCF_007558755.1 Pantoea sp. paga | reverse complement strand
GGCACTGTTGCAAAAATCTGGAGGTGGTAAACTTACTCGCCACTTTTGCTGACGGAGCAGCACATGAACCCATTCAAAGGCAGGCATTTTCAGCGTGATATCATCCTGTGGGCGGTTCGCTGGTACTGCAAATACGGCATCAGCTACCGTGAGCTGCAGGAGATGCTGGCTGAACGCGGCGTCAATGTCGATCACACCACGATTTATCGCTGGGTTCAGCGTTATGCCCCCGAAATGGAAAAACGGCTGCGCTGGTACTGGCGAAACCCTTCCAGGTTCTGCTCCTGGCACATTGATGAAACATACGTGAAGGTCAGTGGCCGGTGGGCTTATCTTTACCGGGCCGTTGACAGCAGAGGACGCACCATCGATTTTTATCTCTCTTCGCGCCGTAACAGCAAAGCGGCATATCGGTTTCTGGGTAAAATTTTAAACAACGTGAAAGGCTGGCAAATTCCCCGTCTCATCAACACGGATAAAGCGCCCACCTATGGGCGTGCGCTCGCTCTGCTTAAACGCGAAGGTTGATGTCCGCCTGACGTTGAACACCGCCAGATTAAGTAG
>NZ_VLTF01000040.1:0-629 GCF_007558755.1 Pantoea sp. paga | reverse complement strand
CCTGTATACATTAAAGTGGAATGATCAAGTAATTCGCCTATAACGACTTCTCCATAACCCTCTCTGGCAAGCCGGGTACCTAACGTATAGCGAAACCGCCTGGCATTCATATTTATTACTTCACCCGTCCTTTCCGAGATTACGTCCTCTGTTGTAGCTATTCTTTTGAGCGTTTGAGTACACTTTATCGCATAGGCATGAAGTCTGTCTGAAGAAAGCATCTCATGTAAATTCTCACACTCAACAACCCCCTCAAGCCTTTTCTTACAGACAAACAATGGTAGTTCCAACATCTCTTTCTCAGAGAGTTTTCTGCCGAGCTGCTTGCTAAAACTCTCAGAGACAATACGTGCCTGCTCTTTAAAAATATTGAATAATTCATGTGTAATCCTGAATCGCCTGAATGAGGCTCTATACTTTTCACCTTGTTTTATTCTGGGGATATTTATATAGCATTCGTTTATAGTTCTTTCGTTTATGATGTCTTTCGTTTTTATCTGTGTGATTTGTAGACTTCTTCTTCCCGTATGAATGGTGATTAAGGCCATTGCCAGATCAGAATAGGATATCGTACCCTTCTGGTACGCACGTGAGACAGCATCGTAAAAGTTATCAAACTCCATGTCTGT
>NZ_VLTF01000004.1:0-426461 GCF_007558755.1 Pantoea sp. paga | reverse complement strand
CACTTTGCTATGTCCAGTTCTCCAAGGCCCCCTCTTTGAGCGATAGTGTTAAGTAGATGTCTGGCCTGATGAGTTCTCAAGAACAAAGCTTTGTTATGTTCATCATAGTATCCATGCCTTTCGAAAATGTTCTTATGCTTACCGACTTTTGAACTCCCTAACTCCTTTGAGAAAAAGACATTTCTTATTTTGAACAGTTTATTACCCGTTTCTCGTTTCATACTGAGTTGGTTATCGAATAGAGCACAAATAGCGTTACTGAAGCGAACATCCTTTTCCTTATCAAACCAAATTTTTCCGCCTCGTTCATTTTTCATATCCTCCTCAAGAACCTTACTTCTTAATCTTGGCTTTTCAGATATTCTAAGCAGCCTTTCAATGGCAAGTTGGGCAGTGGGAACCATGATTTCAGGAATCCACTTTATGTTTGCCCCGTAACCTTTTAATGAATAAAACCTCAAGCCATAACATTCCTTTCCTTCCCTGTTCTTTTCGAAAATTTCGCAATCAGCTCTAAGCGATAATATTTCAGTTATACGACTGGGTGCGCACATGAGCAATGCAAACACTGAAGTAACAAACAGGTCTTTTTCGTGAAGGTCATGATCCTGCATTGAAAAGATCTCACCAATTGCTTGTAATGCTTTTTCAGTGGGCAATTTAGCTAATCTGGCTTTGTCTGCATTATCAGAGATCGACAATCTTGACTCAGGTGGTCTGATGTAACTACTCCACTTCATTAATCCACAATTAAGAAGTTCTTTCTCGTTCAGGAAAGCAATTAACCTCTCCATGAATTTACCACATTTGTATGCCACCCCTTTAGTGTAGTTATCATCTATCTCGGACAAGCACTCATCAAGAATGACTGGGTTTAGTTTTTTTATATCACCAGACCCCGTGTAGGCTAAAAGATTTTTTTCAATAACCCTAAGTACAATTGGAAAAGTTAACTTATCAAATCCTTTTGGATTAGAGCAAAAAATAAAAGCTACATATGATTTGCAAAATTCAATGTAAACGAAATCAAGGAATTCCGTGTTACTACTTAAATCAACCTTACTATTCCCTCTCTTAAATTTAGTAAATTTAAAAATTTTCTTCCAATGATTGCATTCCCAATTGTTATCATGCAGATTTCCACTTAACTGTTCTTTGCAGTTTTTAATAAATTCATCGAGGTTTTTCCCTGCTAAGATTTCCGTTTTACTTTTAAATTCAACTATATCAATTTCATTCATATCTATCTCTCCTTTGTAATTTTAAAATCTCACATTTTTTTAATACTTCCTCTACAGCCATTATTGTTCT
Source organism: Pantoea sp. paga (assembly GCF_007558755.1). Lineage (NCBI taxonomy): Bacteria > Pseudomonadati > Pseudomonadota > Gammaproteobacteria > Enterobacterales > Erwiniaceae > Pantoea > Pantoea sp. paga. The sequence goes on along the minus strand of NZ_VLTF01000004.1, from coordinate 425,150 downwards.
GTCTAATGTTTTACTCATAGTTTCATCATTAGTATCAGTCATAATTCTTTCTCTTCGTTTTAATAAATGATCTCGTAATTCTTTATGTGGTGCATCAACAAATGGGCGAAAGTGATGGCAGGTATAACAAGGAATAGGAACATTAGCCCTACAAGACTTACAACCATCACATACTCCAGTGACCTCCCCTGATAAATTCCTTACTGGCAATTCATTTTTCTTCATTGAAGGAATTTTACCTTGAAAGAAACCAGCATATTTCTGCATATGACTTCCCACTGCCTCATCAATTCTTGCAACATGTTCAGCATTAAACTCAACATACACCCCCGTATATTGAGTTGTAGAGTGGTCTAATAGTTCTGCAATAACTAATTCGCTTGCACCTTCTCTTGCTGCTCTGGTGCCAACGGTATAACGAAACCTTCGGGGATTTACATTTAATCTTTCATAAGTTCTTTCAGAAATAACATTTTCTATTTCAGCAATGAAATTAAGCGTCTTATTTATCTTCACAGAGTATTCGTGAGCTTTATCCGATACAAATATCTCTCTGGATTCGTTATTGATTTTGAAGCCTTCTAACTTTTGTAGTGATATAAATAGCGGTATATTCTCAACTTCTTTATCAATTAAATCTCTATTAAGTACACTACGAACTTTTTCGATACTTAAATCACACTGCTTACAGAGTAAATCATACAAGTCTTTTGTCACTTGATAATTTCTGCAAGATTCCCTGAATCCCAAGCCTTGTTTTATCCTTGGGATACAAATGACATAGGAATAGCTATTCTCGTTTACTTTTATCCTTTTTATATCTGAAACCTTCATCTGTGAGATCTGTAGTGGCCGTCTTCCGGTTGCACTTATCAGCAAAGCCATCGCTAATTGCGTAATGTCGATTTTTTCCTTATCATATGCCCTATAACAAGCTTCAAGAAAAGACTGTAACTCAATATCAGTAAAAGGGCCTTTAACCTGATCTCTTCTCCTTACTACTTCTCCTTTTTTATTATCAGGAATGACCAATTTACATAAAAAATCATATGCTTCTTTACTTATTCCACAATAGCCTAACTCATACCACTTTTTGATTAGTATCCTTACCGATGACATAATGTTATTGTCCCTACCCTCAGATCCTCTGAACCTGACAAGGGAAAATTCATCAACCTTTTTTGGGTTAAGATTTATAATAAACCTCCTAAAGTTATTGCTTATTAATTTAACTGAAGCAGGACTTAATTCACAGGCTAAATATTTTAGCGTTTTTAAATAGCCCTCCAGCAATTCTTTATTTATCACATCTTTCACCGCCTTGATGTTAACTATCACATTTCGACTTAGCTTCCATGTCTCATCATTTAGGGAAAAGTAATAACCTTTAGTTTTAGCTTCATTAGTGCTCTCATTATCGTCTCCATTAACATATACTTTTAGCATCAAGCACCTCCTCTGTTGATCATTTCTTTCTGCATATTTAAAGCTATCTCTGCGGCCTTGTTTTCGATGAATCTTCTGTTATAAGTAGAAGCAGTGCCAGAACCCTCTTTCCAACCCATCAGTAAAGACCTCATTTGTTCTTGCTCATATTGGTTAGGTGGATTTTCCATCTGGTCCATTTTTGAAGAAAACTCATAGTTCCAGGTATGTCTTAACTTATGTCCTGTCATTCTGGAAAGTTCGGGGCATGAATTCTTCAAGGCATTAATAATTTTATGGTATGCCTGAATAGACAAGGGTTCTCCGAATGTATTTCCTTTTTTATGGCAGATAAATAAATAGCCATTATCTTTTTTCATTCTATGCTTACGCCTTTCAATTTTTATATAATTGCAGATTTCATTGCATAGGTCATTTGATATAGACAGCTTTCTTTTTAAGGTTTTAACAAGCGGTTGTTTAATCCTTGAGTCATTAGGATCATCAGCCCTCCTGTTAATTGAAATTGTCTGAGAGCCTATATCAATATCTGTGACCCTGATGTTTAGTAACTCTCCTGCCCTTAATCCTAAATGATAAAGAATTAACATCATTAATCTGTTTCGTCTTTGGACATTAGCATTGAATGGATTCATTTCTGAACCTATCTTCAAAATCTCAAACAAAACATTAAGTTGATTTTGATTGAGGTTTTTATCGATTGCTGAATCTTGATTCCTTAATCTAATTTTAGGTCGATGACTTTTCATTTTCGCAATGAATTTATCAATGATTATATGATCTCTTTTATAACTTACAGTGAAAAAGTCACATAACCACTCAAGGTATTTTGTAATAGCTGTTAATCTGAAGTATTGAGTATTGCTACTAACCCTACAACCACTATTAAGATTAATAACTCTCTCTTTTTTCATTCTGTTAGTTATAAATTCCTTCAATGCATCAATCTCTTGAAGATGAAGAAACTCTGCTGTTCTGATCCTTGCTTCTATGTCTATACTCTTGAGATTGAGAAATCTATAAAATAGAGCTATACTCGCTGAATGTAGCTCAATAGTTGAAATTGATTCGTTCTTCTTTCTTAACTCAGTTGATATATACAAACACGGATAATAAAGTGGCACTTTTGAAACTTTATCAGTGATCAAACAACATCTCTCTCCAGTATCCATTTTTATTGTATTAGTTACTATTCTATCCATACGTCTCCTTATTTTAATTACATTATTTTAGTTCCACTCTTAATTAAAAATCTTGCAAAATAGGTATATGTATAACCTACATAGAAAATGACCTATAAGTATCTTGCAAATAAATCATTGTCTTTTACTTAATAAAGTTAGTAATATCAAGTGGATCTAATATTATTTTTACATTTATATATAAGGTAGATAGAAGGTGCTTTCTATCTACCTGATACTAACTATTCACTAATTTATCCCTTGGTATATCTCACTTTTAAATAATTCCAGTAAAGTATTTGGCAACATTCCCCTGAATAAATCCTTTATATCTTGCATTTTTAAATTAATTCTAATTCATTTATTCATTAGAATTGTTATTTTATTAGCACACCAAAAACACTTAGTCAAATTTAATATACCATCCTATTTGTCCACTACCGAACTAAGGATCTTATAAAAAGATTTTTAAAGTTGATATTTTACTAACATGAAATCGTGGGTGAGGATGGTAGTTATAAATATAAAAACCAATTTTTAATAATGGGATATCAATAGAAGGGGTTTAGCTTAGCACTAAAAATAATTTCATTAAAAATAAAGTAAAGAAAGGCCAACCCAATAAAATGGATTAGCTAAAACATTTTCTAGATCATAAAATCATCAAGATTTTTACCAGTGTCGAGAGCATATTTTATAGCTTTAGGTGTACGCCCCTGCCCCGTCCAGCTTTTCTCATTGCCATTTTCGTCCGTATATTTATATTTTGCAGGTCGAGGATTACGGCTTGATTTTTGTTTTGCTGATGTTGAGCTTGACCCGTAGTTACCAAGTAGTTCCTGTGGATCAATCCCATCAGCAAGAAGTTGCTCACGGATAGCTTCAAGTTTCACTTTTCTTTCTTCTTGTTCTTTCTTACCTGATTCTTCCTCAAGACGTTTTTCTTCAACGATTGCTGCAATTTTCTCAAGAATTTCTTCGAGAATCTCCAGAGAAGTTTCGCGAGCTTGTGCTCTTAAGGTTCGGATGTTACTAAATACTTTTAAATCTTCGCTCATTGTAAAGCTCCCTATATTAAACTTTCTAAATTACTATAAATAGTCCACTCAATAATTTTAACCGAAGAATTTTGTAAGTCACCTTTTAAAACTTAAATTATGTAAGAAAAGACTAATCTAAAAGATTGAGCTAAAGCTCCTTTGAATCTTTCAAAAATTGATTTATTTCGTGTTTTTCTTGCAGAGCAATCGAATTCAGTATTATTTTCTTTAAGTATTCCACAAAGTTCGAATGCCAGATTTCTCTCTCATTTGCCCATACCCAATCTTTGAGTAGAGCTTCTTCAACCGAAAGCCATATCAAAACATAGTCACTATCCCTGAGGTAACCTTTAAAAGCGTCATCTGTAATCCTGAGAGCATGACCGATAATCACCCTCCCCTTACTTATGCTCCAGAACGGTTGTGAGCAAGTAAGATCGGAAAGGGTTGTGAATGCCAATCCCCTAACCTGAGCGGCCTGCATGGTGCCACTGACTCTATGATTGTTTCGCCAAACACGAAGATCGCCAAGCAGATAATTTACTCGCTGATTTCGGGCTTTGCTTTCAGAAGACTGATACTGCACATAGGGTGGACCATCACCATTCTGGCGATAACGAGCAAGGGTTTTAACACTTACTCCTAAATACAGTGCTGCTAAATCTACCCCAATGGTGGCATCATCCGGCATGTCACCGAACAAACTCCAGACCTCTGACATCTCTCTCAAGGTTTCAATAGCACTCATGCTTGCTTCCCAGAATATTCAGGTATTGGTGGGTATTTTGCTGAAGCCAGTAAATTATTATATAACCCTGGCGCAGTCATCAGTATATGTAGCTCAATCCGCTGTAGTGCCTCAAAAACACGGTTTTTGTCTGGTTCAGCATATCTCTCGGTAGGATCGGTTGTGTTACGGTGATTCAGCAGCTTCTTTACAACAGCATAGGAGCCAATCTCTTCAGCGATCCTGCCAAAGGTTCTTCTCAGGTCATGAGTGCCTAACTTAGCGATTCCGGCTTCTGCACATAGGTATTCCCTAAGTGTTTTACTGTCACTATAGTGCCCGCTTTTGCTTCGAGGTGATCGTGCCGGAAACACCCATTTTCTGCGACTCGCTTTTACTTCCTTATCAAAAACGATATCCCTTCTTTGCTCTAACAAACATCTGACAGCATCACAGATGGGAAGCTCATGATTCGTCCTGTTCTTAGTATCAAAGAAGAAAATTCTCTTATTAGCCAAATCGACATAGCTCGTAGACTTTGCTTCTTCTGCCGATAGCTCCTCTCTCCAGCATAGAGAAGCCGCTTCTTCCTTCCTCGCACCAAGCAACACCGTTAGCAGAAGATAATCGCAACCAGGGCGGTTAAAGCTTCTCTTGTTGTTCAGTGCATCCAGAAACTTACCCAATGTATCTTTTGCTGAAAGCGGATTTCTCACACCTTTTGACTGATAGCTTTCTTCCAGTTCAGAGCGACTACGGTATTTCTTTTGCACTCTGAGCACAGTGAATGGGTTGTAAGTGAGTACAGGCAGTCGTTGCTGGCTTTGTGCATTCATCGCTTCTACATCGATAGAATGTTGAACTGCCACATTTGCCCATCTAAAAGTCTGCTCGGCCGTCGTTCTGGTTTTTGAGGCTATCTCATCAAACTTCTTAAGAATGAGGCTTCCTGTGAGGTCACGGACCCTATACCGCTCCCACTCTTTAAGCTTTTGTTCCGCTTTATCCAGCACCCGGATTGAATTTGGTTTTGCTGGTTTGCTTCGTCCTAAGAGGTGCTGACGATACTGAGCAAAAATCTCACTGAGGGTCAGCTCTGCGATATCAGCTTCTCGTTTAACTGCATTTGGGTTTCTTTTAGTAGATTTCATCGATTGTGCATAGGTTCTCGCAACTTCACGAGCCTGATCAATCGATGCAAAATCCGATACATTACCTATCGTCGCTCTGATTACCTGTGAAGGTGACTTGCCCTCTGAAGGACTTCTGTCCCCTCCTGAAACTCTTCTCTGGATGATATAGGTCTTCTTTGTTGCACTGATCTTTACACCAAAGCCTACGGGTGAATCACGGTGGCTGTCAGTGATAAGATACGGCTTACCAGAAATGTTAGGCACATACACAACTCGTCCGTCTGAATCTAACTCAGGTTTGGTTTCTATCGATAACTTATTGATAATTATTGATTGATTCAGAGTCATCTTCACTGTTGTTGCCTCATGTATACCAGAAGAGCCATGTTGTATTCTCGATAGTAGCTAGAATACATCTGGCATACAAATTTTCGGATTTAGATGGATTTATCAGGGTTTCAAATGGGGCCACTTGAGTACTTCTAAAGCCATAAAAATGAGTTAATTCAATATGAAAGAGTCTACAGATAAGGACTTTTCAACCCATACGCCAATGATGCAGCAGTACCTGCGCCTCAAGGCGGAGCATCCTGACATTCTGCTGTTTTACCGTATGGGTGACTTCTACGAGCTGTTTTATGACGATGCAAAACGTGCCTCGCAGCTGCTGGAGATTTCACTCACCAAGCGCGGTGCGTCAGCGGGCGAGCCGATTCCGATGGCGGGTGTGCCCTATCATGCGGTTGAAGGTTACCTGGCTAAACTGGTGCAGCTGGGCGAATCCGTTGCCATCTGCGAGCAGATAGGCGATCCGGCGCTGAGCAAAGGCCCGGTCGAACGCAAAGTGGTGCGCATCGTTACTCCAGGTACCATCAGTGATGAGGCGCTGTTGCAGGAGCGACACGACAATCTGCTGGCGGCGATTGTGCAAAGCCCGCGCGGTTTTGGCTACGCCACGCTGGATATCAGCTCAGGCCGTTTTCGCCTCAGCGAACCTGCCGATGCTGAAACCATGGCGGCAGAGCTGCAGCGCACCAATCCGGCGGAGCTGCTCTACCCCGAAGATTTTCAGGCGATGTCGCTGATCGATCAGCGACGCGGCCTGCGACGCCGTCCGCTGTGGGAGTTTGAGATCGACACCGCACGCCAGCAGCTGAACCTGCAGTTCGGCACCCGCGATCTTAATGGCTTCGGCGTGGAGAATGCGCACCTCGGACTGAGCGCGGCGGGCTGCCTGCTGCAGTATGCCAAAGATACCCAGCGCACCACGCTGCCCCACATCCGCTCGCTGAGCATGGAGCGGCAGCAGGACAGTATCATCATGGATGCGGCCACCCGCCGTAATCTGGAGATCACCCAGAACCTGGCAGGCGGCACCGACAACACCTTAGCGGCGGTGCTGGATAAAACGGTCACCCCGATGGGTAGCCGGATGCTGAAACGCTGGCTGCATATGCCGCTGCGCGATGCGCGCATCATTAACCAGCGTCAGGAGTCGATTGCTGAGCTGCAAAATCTCAGCGACGTGCTGCAACCGGTGCTGCGTCAGGTCGGGGATCTGGAGCGAATCCTGGCTCGCCTGGCCCTGCGCACCGCACGTCCGCGCGATCTGGCTCGCATGCGTCATGCGTTTCAGCAACTGCCGGAACTTAACCAGTTGCTGGCCGATGTTGAGGCGCCCCAGTTGCAGAAGCTGCGCACGCAGATGGGCGAGTTCACTGCGTTACGTGAGCTGCTGGAGCAGGCGGTGATTGAGTCACCGCCGGTGCTGATCCGTGACGGCGGAGTGATTGCGCCCGGCTACAACGCGGAGCTGGATGAGTGGCGCGCACTGGCAGATGGCGCAACCGACTATCTTGACCGGCTGGAGATCCGCGAACGCGAGAAGCTGGGACTGGATACCCTGAAGGTCGGCTTTAACGGCGTGCATGGTTATTACATTCAGGTGAGCCGCGGACAGAGCCATCAGGTACCGATGCACTATGTGCGTCGTCAGACCCTGAAAAATGCTGAACGCTATATCATTCCGGAGCTGAAAGAGTACGAAGACAAAGTACTCACCTCCAAAGGTAAAGCGCTGTCGCTGGAAAAAAGCCTGTATGAGGCGCTGTTCGATCAGTTGCTGCCGCATCTTGAAGCGCTGCAGCTCAGTGCCGCCGCGCTGGCAGAGCTGGATGTGTTAAGCAATCTGGCAGAACGTGCCTGGTCCCTGAACTATTGCCGCCCGGTATTGCAGGATAAAGCCGGGATTAAAATCAGCGGCGGACGTCATCCGGTGGTGGAACAGGTTCTGAAAGAGCCGTTTATTGCCAACCCACTGTCACTGGCACCCCAGCGCAGAATGCTGATTATTACCGGCCCCAACATGGGCGGTAAAAGTACCTATATGCGCCAGGCGGCACTGATTGCGCTGATGGCATGGATTGGCAGTTTTGTTCCTGCCGATGAGACGCTGATTGGCCCGCTGGATCGCATCTTTACCCGTGTCGGTGCCGCTGACGATCTCGCCTCCGGGCGCTCGACCTTTATGGTTGAGATGACCGAAACCGCTAACATCCTGCACAACGCCACCGAAAACAGCCTGGTGCTGATGGATGAGATTGGCCGTGGAACATCCACCTACGACGGTTTATCGCTGGCCTGGGCCTGCGCCGAAAACCTGGCGAACCGCATCAAGGCGATGACGCTGTTTGCCACCCATTACTTCGAGCTGACAACACTGCCGGAAAAAATGGAAGGCGTGGTCAACGTCCATCTGGATGCCGTTGAGCATGGCGACACGATCGCCTTTATGCACAGCGTCCAGGAGGGTGCGGCAAGTAAGAGCTATGGTCTGGCGGTAGCGGCGCTGGCCGGGGTGCCCAAAGAGGTGATTAAGCGGGCACGCAATAAGCTGAAGGAACTTGAGACCGTTTCAAACCACTCCGCGTCATCGACGGTCGATGGCTCTCAGCTGCCGCTGCTGGTTGAAGAGACCTCGCCTGCGGTGGAGGCGCTTGAGGCGCTGGATCCGGATACGCTGACACCGCGTCAGGCGCTCGACTGGATTTATCGTCTTAAATCGCTCCTCTGATAGTCAACCGCACCGCGTTAATGCGCGGTGCGATGCTTACTCGCCCGCAAATCACTTTTCTGCAGACATAAAAAAAGCGATGGTTTTCACCATCGCTTTTCGCATTCAAACTCAGATTTACTGTTAACGATTATTCACGAAACAGTGCTTCAATGCTGAGGCCCTGCGCCTGCAGGATTTCACGCAGACGGCGTAAACCTTCAACCTGAATCTGGCGTACACGCTCGCGGGTTAAGCCGATTTCACGACCCACATCCTCAAGTGTTGCCGCTTCATAGCCCAACAGGCCGAAACGACGTGCCAGCACTTCACGCTGCTTGGCGTTCAGTTCGAACAGCCATTTAACGATGCTTTGTTTCATATCATCGTCCTGCGTGGTGTCTTCCGGGCCGTTGTCTTTCTCATCGGCCAGAATATCCAGCAGCGCTTTTTCAGAATCACCGCCTAATGGCGTATCAACCGAGGTAATGCGTTCGTTGAGACGTAACATGCGGCTTACGTCATCAACTGGTTTATCAAGCTGCTCTGCGATCTCTTCCGCACTCGGCTCATGGTCGAGCTTGTGGGAAAGTTCACGCGCAGTACGCAGATAAACATTCAGTTCTTTCACAATGTGAATCGGCAGACGGATGGTACGGGTTTGATTCATGATCGCCCGTTCAATAGTCTGACGAATCCACCAGGTGGCGTACGTTGAGAAACGGAACCCGCGCTCCGGGTCAAATTTCTCTACGGCGCGAATCAGGCCGAGGTTACCTTCTTCAATCAGGTCCAGCAGAGCTAAACCACGATTGCTGTAACGACGAGCGATTTTCACCACCAGGCGTAAGTTACTTTCGATCATACGGCGACGGGAAGGGATATCACCCCGTAATGCACGGCGAGCGAAGAAGACCTCTTCCTCTGCCGTTAACAACGGAGAATAGCCAATCTCCCCGAGATAGAGCTGCGTCGCATCTAACACACGTTGCGTCGCACCCTGTGATAGCAACTCTTCTTCCGCTACGTCGCTATCACTGGCTTCATTTTCAACGAGTGCCTTCTCGTCAAAAATTTCAGCTCCGTTCTCATCGAATTCCGCGTTCTCATGTAACTCGTTTACTTTCAGCGTATTCTGGCTCATAAGCGGCTCCTACCCGTGATTCCAGGGCAGAACATAAACCTGTTTTGTTCTGCCGGATTATCGCTGCGGTAAATAACGCAACGGGTTTACGGATTTCCCCTTGTAACGAATTTCAAAGTGTAATCTGACTGAACTGGTTCCGGTGCTACCCATGGTAGCGATCTTTTGCCCCGCCTTAACTTCCTGTTGTTCCCGGACCAGCATTGTATCGTTGTGGGCGTAGGCACTCAGGTAATCATCGTTGTGTTTAATGATGATTAAATTACCGTAACCCCGGAGTGCGTTACCTGCGTAAACCACTCGTCCTGAAGCAGTGGCGACCACAGATTGTCCGCGCGTCCCGGCGATATCGATACCTTTATTGCCACCTTCGGCGGCAGAGAAGTTATCGATGATCTTCCCGTCAGTCGGCCAGCGCCAGCTTCCGACCGGCGTTGAACTGTTGGTTGTACTGCTAACCGTTGGGGGTGCGGTAACGACTGGAGCTGTTGTCGTTGCAACATTTGCTCCATTCGAAGGCAACATTTTGCTGCCACCCGAATTACCTGAATCATCAGAATACGTAATAACAGGTTGCTGTGCAACAGCAGGCGATTTAATTTGTGGCGCCGCCGGAACGCCGCCCTGCGTTGCATCAGCAACGGTAATGGGATTGCCGCCGGTAATCGGCTGACCCGACCCATTGCCAATCTGCAGAGTCTGGCCGACATTCAGGCCATATGGCGCAGGAACATTGTTGCGCTGGGCTAAATCACGGAAATCGTTGCCGGTAATCCAGGCAATGTAAAACAATGTGTCGCCACGCTTAACGGTATAAGTTTCGCCGGAGTAGCTACCTTTAGGAATGTTCTGATAACTGCGATTGTAAACAATCCGGCCATTTTGTGTCTCAACATTGCTGTTGGTACTAATCATTCCACCATTAGCGGGGGCAGATGCTGAATTTTTGCTTAACATTTGTCCCTGGGCTGGCGTGGCAGGAACGCCGCCTGAACTCGTGTCTGCTCCAGACTGGTTAGCGTTCATGCCACCATTATCGCCAACGCGACTGATGGGTGCCTGTGAGTTGTCGCTGGAGCTACAGCCTGCCAGCCAAAAACCTACCAGTGAAAGCGCCGCCAGACGGCGTAACTGAAAAAGTGTGCTTCCCGTGCTCATTAATCCCCCGTGATGGCAACTCTGATCTATCTGTTTCACTGTATCTGCCAGCAGGATACTCTGCGCGGCGCGATAAAATCTGCGTTTTCGATGAATAAACTGGATAGTAACAACATCAGGTACGTGGTGCTATGAAACAGTTGTGAAGAAATACGAAGAGGGTCAGGCCAGATCGCCCTGCACCAGCGGGACAAAACGCACTGGTTCGATGGTCTCTTCAATCACCTCTTCGCCCTGACGACGCAGGCGCTTCAGTACCTGCTGATCTTCACCAACCGGCAGCACCATGATGCCGCCTTCTGCCAGTTGTGCTATCAGCGCAATCGGAATTTCAGGCGGTGCTGCCGTAACGATGATGGCATCGAAGGGGCCACGTGAAGGCCAGCCCTGCCAGCCATCACCATGACGGGTTGAGACATTATGCAGATCCAGCTGTTTCAGGCGGCGCTTGGCCTGCCACTGCAGCCCTTTGATGCGTTCCACTGAATAAACATGGTCCACCAGATGGGCAAGAATCGCCGTCTGATAACCTGAACCCGTACCAATCTCCAGCACACGCGAATGCGGATTAAGCCCGAGCAGCGCGGTCATCCGCGCGACCATGTAGGGCTGTGATATCGTCTGACCGGAGCCGATGGGCAAGGCAACATTGTCCCAGGCTTTATGCTCGAACGCTTCGTCGATAAAACGTTCGCGCGGCACCTCACTGATGGCTTTCAGCAGGTTTTCATCATCGATGCCCTGCTGACGCAGTTGTGACAGCAACGTCTCAATACGCCGATTCACCATGCCAGGTTCACCTCAGCTTTAGCCAGCCAGTCACTGAGCACGTTCTGCGCGCTGTGCGCCGTTAAATCGACATGCAGTGCCGTGACAGAGACGTAGCCCTGATCCACGGCGGCGAAGTCTGTATCCGGGCCCGCATCCAGTTTTTCGCCTGGCGGACCAATCCAGTAGAGTGTATTGCCACGCGGATCCTGCTGCGCAATCACCTGATCCGCCGGATGGCGGCTGCCACAGCGCGTCACGCGGATGCCTTTGAGTTCAGACAGCGGCAGATCGGGGACGTTAATATTGAGAATGCGGCCAGTGCGCAGCGGTTCATGCGTCAGCGCCCTGAGGAGCGCGCAGGTCACGGCCGCCGCGGTGGCGTAGTGCTGATGGCCATTGAGCGAAACCGCGATAGCCGGTAAGCCAAGATGTCGCCCTTCCATCGCCGCCGCCACCGTACCGGAGTAGATCACGTCATCGCCCAGATTAGGGCCGGCATTGATGCCCGACACCACGATGTCGGGACGCGGCTGCATCAGCGCATTCACCCCCAGATAGACGCAGTCGGTCGGCGTCCCCATCTGGACGGCGATATCGCCGTTTTCATGGGTGAAGGTGCGCAGAGGCGTTTCCAGCGTTAATGAGTTCGAGGCACCGCTTCGGTTACGATCGGGGGCAACAACCTGCACGTCAGCAATCTGCCGCAGGGCTTTCGCCAGAGTCTGAATGCCTGGCGCATGAATGCCGTCATCGTTACTGAGCAATATCCGCATTTCGTTCTGACCTTTTTTTATTCGACTGGTCGCCGTGACGGAACCTGTTTTAACGGCATGGCAACAGGTGAGGAATAGACGGCGATTTTTGCATTCTAGCGAGGCGCGCAAGGAAGTGGTAGGCGTAAATCACACGACGGTGGGGGTTTGCCGCAACATTACCCACACTGCGGGTCAGGTTGCGGCGAAGATTACTCATCAATCTGATCGGGCGAGTCCGCGTGGGTCAGCAGCTCCCGGACCACGCTGGTGGCAAAGCTGCCCGCTGGCAGCCAGAATGCCAGTTCCAGGGTGACATCATCCCACCAGCTCCACTGCATATCGCGCGGCACCACCAGCATGGCGCGGCGTGCAGCATCGACCTTCTCACGCTCAATCAGTCCCAGCAGCAGCGTCTCATCAGCCAGCGCCTGCTGTTCAAAGGCCAGCGCGTCAGCCTGCGGGCCAGGCTCGCCCCGTCCCGGCAGCGGCGCGGTGATGCGCAGCTCATGCTGATCAACCCGGCGCTGTGACTCTGCCAGTTCATCAGGCTGCGCGACAAACCAGCTGCCTCGTCCGGTCAGCTGCAACGCATCGCCGTTGAGCACCTGAGTCAGCCCACCCTGCTGTTGCAGACGCGCACTGGTCACCTGATTAAACAGCGCACTGCGCGCGGCAGAGAGCATCAGGCTGCGCTTGTTGCGGTCACGAATAATGATCTCATTACGCGCCCACTTTTCTGCCATCACCAGGTTATTGCCGCCGCGACCAAAACGCTGTTCACCAAAATAGTTCGGCACGCCTGCATCGCGAATCTGCGCCAGACGCGTTTCAACCGCATCACGATCACTGATCTGGCGGATGATCAGCCGGAACGCATTCCCCGCCAGTGCGCCGATGCGCAGCTTACGTTTGTGGCGCACCACCTGCAGAATCTCGACCCCTTCCAGCTCAAAACCGCGCAGATCGGGCATCGCATTACCCGGCAGGCGAAAACAGAGTGTCTGTTCCGTCACCGCATGGCGATCTTTCATTCCGGCGTAACTCATGTCGCGCTGATGAATACCGAGATACTTCGCCAGTGCCTCCGCCACAAAGCGGGTATTGGCCCCCACTTTACGGATGCGCACCAGCAGGTGCTCACCTTCACCATCCGCGCCATAACCGAGATCTTCAACCACCACGAAATCTTCCGGATTGGCTTTGATCACGCCGGAGGCCACGGGTGTGCCGTGCAGGTAATTCAGCATCATTGGCTGTCAGCTTTCAGGACTAACGCCACCGCTTCACAGGCGATGCCTTCGCCGCGCCCGGTAAAGCCCAGCTTTTCGGTGGTGGTCGCTTTGACGTTGACCGCATCCATATGGCAGCCCAGATCTTCTGCAATATTGATCCGCATCTGTGGCACGTGCGGCAGCATTTTCGGTGCCTGAGCAATAATCGTGACGTCGACATTACCGATGCGATAGCCTTTGGCTTCGATACGGCGCCAGGCCTCACGCAGCAGGCCGCGGCTGTCCGCCCCTTTAAAGGCCGGATCGGTGTCAGGAAACAGCTTGCCGATATCGCCCATCGCCACTGCGCCCAGCAGCGCGTCAGTCAGCGCATGCAGCGCCACATCGCCATCGGAATGGGCGATAAAACCCTGCTCAAACGGGATCCGCACACCGCCAATCACTAACGGACCCTCTCCGCCAAAGGCGTGAACGTCAAAACCGTGACCGATACGCATCATGCGCTCTCCTTTAATTGAATCTGACTCAGATAAAAAGCCGCCAGCGCCAGATCTTCTGGCCGGGTGACTTTGATGTTATCACTGCGTCCGCTGACTAACAGCGGGTGGTAGCCGCAATACTCCAGCGCCGAAGCTTCATCGGTGATGGTTGCGCCTTCTGCCAGCGCCCGCGTCAGGCAGGCGGTGAGCAGCGCATGAGGGAAAAATTGCGGCGTTAAGGCGTGCCAGAGATCGTCGCGCTCTACGGTATGCGCCACCGCGGCTTTGCCCGGCTCGCCCCGTTTCATGGTGTCACGCACTGGCGCGGCCAGAATCCCGCCAACGTGGCTCTGTTCACGCACGTTGAGCAGTTGCTGGAGATCGTCGGGATGCAGACAGGGACGCGCGGCGTCATGGACCAGCACCCAGGCGGAACCCTGTGCAGCCTGCAATCCGGCCAGCACCGATTCGGCGCGGGTCTCTCCGCCTGTCACCCTGAGCACGCGCGGATCGCGTGCCAGCGGCAGTGAAGCGAAGTGCTGGTCATCAGGACTGAGGGCGACAATCACCTGTTTGATAGCGGGATGGGAAAACAGACGCGCAATGCTGTGTTCCAGAAGGGTGTGCTGACCAATCGTCAGATACTGCTTCGGACAGGTTGCCTGCATGCGGCTGCCGATCCCGGCAGCGGGCACCACGGCAATCACATCCGCAAGGGAGGCCAGAGTGTTCATGTTTTATCGTTGTTGGTTTTGCGCAGCTTGTTGCGCGTTGCGTTTGTTCTGGTCAGGCACCAGACGATAGAAAGTCTCACCGGGCTTAATCATGCCCAGTTCATTGCGTGCACGCTCCTCGATCGCTTCCGAGCCGCCATTGAGATCGTCAATTTCGGCAAACAGCTGATCGTTTCGCGATTTCAGTTTGGCATTGTTTGCCTGTTGCACCGCGACATCATCATTGACGCGCGTATAGTCATGGATGCCATTTTTCCCCAGCCACAATGAATATTGCAGCCAGCCAAGCAGCACCAATAACAGTAACGTCAGTTTTCCCATCCCGCCCCCTAAAAACGGCCCAATCATCCCATAACTTTGCACAGGACTCCACACCAGCGGAGAAAATGGCGCGCTTTGCTGCGCGTCTGCGCAAAATATGAATCAGTACCGATTCAGACGGGAAAAGATTTGTAACCTGCCGATGCGTTTGCACATCAGCGCGGGCGCACTGACGGCTTACCAGCCAGAGAGAAAAGAGAACATTAACCAGAAGAGCGTGACTACCAGGATCACCGTTGCGAGCGCGGCCCACAGCCACTGTCCACTCAGCAGCGTATTCAGCGCGATACCCGTGACCACCGCAACCGGCAGCAGCGCCAGAAAGAATGGCCAGGTATAAAGAAAGAAGAACAGCGTGTTAGAGCCGAACAGCAGGAAAGGGATCGCCAGCGCGCACCAGTAAGCGAGAAAGCCGATAACGCCGCCCGGCAGCAATGAGCGCGGCTCATCCGGGGAGGAGTCATCTTTTCGGGCGAGCATTGGGGTAATGTTCTGCATAGGCATCCTGTTGGCGCGAGGGCGGCAAATCAGAAACGATTTGCCGCTGTCTCTTCAGGACCTGATGATATCGCGGTCACGCAGCAGGTCTAACAATTGGGCGGCCAGTTTTGTAACCAATTGTTCGCCGTCCAGCTGGATTTCCGGGCTATCGGGCGCCTCATAGACGCTGTCGATACCGGTGAAATTACGCAGTTCACCGGCGCGCGCTTTGCGGTACAACCCTTTCGGGTCGCGCGCTTCACATACGGCTAACGGCGTATCGACAAAAACTTCGATAAACTGTCCCGGCTCCAGCAGATCGCGCACCATCTGACGCTCGGCGCGATGCGGCGAAATAAAGGCAGTGAGCACCACGAGTCCGGCATCCACCATCAGTTTCGCCACTTCACCGACGCGACGGATATTCTCTTTACGGTCATCATCGCTGAAACCGAGGTCACGACAGAGGCCGTGACGCACATTGTCACCATCCAGCAGATAGGTGCTGACGCCGAT
The DNA here is from genome assembly GCF_007558755.1 of Pantoea sp. paga. Lineage (NCBI taxonomy): Bacteria > Pseudomonadati > Pseudomonadota > Gammaproteobacteria > Enterobacterales > Erwiniaceae > Pantoea > Pantoea sp. paga. Next base: position 408,981 of record NZ_VLTF01000004.1, on the reverse strand, counting down.
ACGGTGCAGCGCCTGCTCCAGCGCACCGGCAACGGTGGATTTCCCCGAGCCCGAAAGCCCGGTGAACCACAGCACCACGCCCTGATGGCCATGCTGCTGTTCGCGTGAGGCGCGTGTCACCGGATGATCATGCCACACCACGTTATCGTCGTGCTGAGCCATTACTGACCGCCCAGCAGGTCGCGCGCATTCCAGTGAGGGAAGTGGCGGCGCACCAGCGCATTCAGTTCCAGCTCAAACGCGCTGAACTCACCGGTATTAACCGGGGCATCATGGTTTGGCTGATGGATCATACCGGCACCCACGGTGACGTTGCTCAGGCGATCGATAAAGATCATGCCGCCGGTCACCGGGTTCTGCTGATAGCTGTCGAGCACCATCGGTTCGTCAAAGGTGATCTCAATGCGACCAATACCGTTCAGCGGCAGCGTATCGACCTGACGCGTCTCCAGCGAGTTGATCTCGACCTGATGTAGCACCTTCTCTACCCGGCCACGGGTTTTCTTACCGGCGATTTTCAGGTCGTAACTCTGACCGGCCTGCAGCGGCTGTTCTGCCATCCAGACCACGTCAACGCTGGCAGACTGAACCGCTGCCAGATCTTCACTGGCATCCACCAGCAGATCGCCACGGCTGATATCAATCTCATCCTGCAGCACCAGGGTAATCGCTTCGCCTGCACCCGCTTCCTGCAGATCGCCATCGAAGGTCACAATGCGGGCAATGGCCGACTCCACGCCAGAAGGTAGCACTTTAACGCGCTGGCCTACCTGCACGCTGCCCGACGCCAGGGTGCCGGCATAGCCACGGAAATCGAGGTTCGGACGGTTGACATACTGCACCGGGAAGCGCATCGGCTGATGATCGACGACGCGCTTCAGCTCCACGGTCTCCAGCACATCCAGCAGCGTCGGGCCGCTATACCACGGCATGGTCTGACTGGCAGAAGCGACGTTATCCCCTTCCAGCGCCGACATCGGCACAAAGCGGATATCGAGGTCTTCCGGCAGCTGGGCAGCAAAGTCGAGGTAATCCTGTTTAATCTGCTCGAAGCGCTCCTGGTTGTACTCCACCAGATCCATTTTATTGATCGCCACCACCAGGTGTTTGATCCCCAGCAGCGTCGAGATAAAGCTGTGGCGGCGGGTCTGATCCAGTACGCCTTTACGCGCATCGATCAGCAGGATCGCCAGATCGCAGGTTGACGCGCCGGTCGCCATGTTACGGGTGTACTGCTCATGTCCCGGCGTGTCGGCGATAATAAATTTACGCTTTTCGGTCGAGAAGTAGCGGTAGGCCACATCAATGGTAATGCCCTGCTCACGCTCAGCCTGCAGACCATCCACCAGCAGCGCCAGATCGAGCTTCTCGCCCTGGGTGCCGTGACGTTTGCTGTCGTTGTGCAGCGATGAGAGCTGATCTTCATAGATCTGACGGGTGTCGTGTAGCAGACGTCCAATCAGGGTACTTTTTCCGTCGTCAACGCTGCCGCAGGTCAGAAAACGCAGCAGGCTCTTGTGCTGTTGCGTGGTCAGCCAGGCTTCAACGCCGCCCTGGTCGGCAATCTGTTGTGCAATTACGGTATTCATCTGGCGTCTCCTTAGAAATAACCCTGACGTTTTTTCAGTTCCATCGAACCGGACTGATCGCGATCGATCATGCGGCCCTGACGCTCGCTGGTGGTGGAAACCAGCATCTCTTCGATGATCTCCGGCAGCGTCTGCGCTTCAGACTCTACCGCGCCGGTCAGCGGCCAGCAGCCGAGCGTACGGAAACGGACCATCCGTTCGGTGATCTCTTCACCCGGCTGCAGGTTGATGCGATCGTCATCGATCATCATCAGCATGCCATCACGCTCCAGCACCGGACGCGGTGCGGCGAGATAGAGCGGCACAATCTCGATGTTTTCCAGGAAGATGTACTGCCAGATATCCAGTTCGGTCCAGTTCGACAGCGGGAAGACGCGGATGCTTTCACCCTTGTTGATCTGACCGTTGTAGTTGTGCCACAGCTCAGGGCGCTGGTTTTTCGGATCCCAGCGATGGAAGCGGTCACGGAATGAGTAGATACGCTCTTTGGCGCGTGACTTCTCTTCATCACGACGTGCGCCGCCAAAGGCCGCATCAAAACCATATTTGTTCAGCGCCTGCTTCAGCCCTTCGGTTTTCATGATGTCAGTGTGTTTGGCACTGCCGTGAACAAAGGGGTTGATGCCCATCGCCACGCCTTCCGGGTTGCGGTGAACCAGCAACTCTGCACCCATCGCTTTCACGGTGCGGTCGCGAAATTCGTACATTTCACGGAATTTCCAGCCGGTATCCACATGCAGCAACGGGAAGGGCAGCGTGCCTGGGTAGAAGGCTTTACGCGCCAGATGTAGCATGACCGAGGAGTCTTTGCCGATGGAGTACATCATCACCGGATTGCTGAACTCCGCCGCCACTTCGCGAATGATGTGGATACTCTCCGCCTCCAGCTGACGCAAATGAGTGAGTCGTTTTTGGTCCATGATTTTCCCTCAAGCCAGATTGACAACAGCGGACTCGCGAGCCCCCTGCTGTGCTGAATGTTTAAACCAGGCGAGTTGCCCGTGCAGATTTACCACCTCTCCGATCACCAGCAGCGCCGGAGTAGGTGCCGAGGCGGCCAGCGCCTCAAGTTGTTCTAAGGTACCGGTCAGCACCTGTTGATCCGGACGGGTGCCGCGACTGATCACCGCCACCGGCGTTGATGGCGCGCGACCGTGCTGAATCAGCGCCTCGCTGATGGCAGCGGCTTTAACGGTTCCCATGTAGATCGCCAGCGTCTGACGCGCACGCGCCAGCGATGGCCAGTCAATGTCATCCCCATCGGGACGGCAGTGACCGGTAATAAACATCACGCTCTGCGCGTAGTCGCGGTGGGTCAGCGGAATACCGGCATAGGCTGTCGCTCCGGCTGCCGCGGTGACGCCCGGCACCACCTGGAACGGCACACCCGCCTGCTGAGCCGCCTGCAGCTCTTCGCCGCCGCGGCCAAAGATAAAGGGATCGCCACCCTTGAGGCGCACGACGCGCTTGCCTTTCAGCGCCAGTGAAACCAGCATCTGATTGATCTCTTCCTGCGGCAACGTGTGGGCGCTGGCCCGTTTGCCGACGCAGATGCGATCGGCATCGCGGCGCACCAGATCCAACACCTCTTCGCTGACCAGATGGTCGTAGAGCACCACATCGGCTAACTGCATCACCTGCAGGCCCCGCAGCGTCAGCAGGCCGCTGTCGCCCGGCCCGGCACCCACCAGAAAGATCTCGCCCTGACGGGTCGGCTCTTCCTGCAGCTCACGGTCCAGCGTGCGTTTCGCCTCTTCGACGTTACCGGCAGACATCTCACTGGCGAACCGGCCGTCGAAAGCGCGTTCCCAGAAGCGCCGACGGTCAGACATGCGGCTGAAGCGCTGTTTGACTTTATCGCGCCAGAGTCCGGCCACTTCAGCCATCTGACCCAGACTGGCAGGCAGCAGCGTTTCGATTTTTTCACGCAGCATGCGTGCCAGCACCGGTGCGGTGCCGCTGGAGGAGATCGCCACCACCAGCGGTGAGCGGTCAACAATCGAGGGGAAGATAAAGGTGCATTTTGGCTGGTCATCCACCACGTTAACCAGCTTATGCCGCGCGTTGGCGGCTTCAAACACCTGGCTGTTGAGATGGTTGTCGTCGGTGGCGGCAATCACCAGGAAAACGCCATCCAGCTGGGCCGGGTCAAATTCGGTCGCCAGCCACTCCAGCTCCTGCTTATCCAGCAGTGCCTGCAGTTCAGGGCAGAGTTCACGAGATGCGATCAGAACGCGCGCGCGTGCACGGCGCAGCAGTTCAATTTTTCGCGCCGCAATATCTCCCCCGCCGACAACCAGAACCGGGCGGCCAGAAAGATCGGCAAAAAGAGGCAAATAGTCCACGTTAACCCTGATGTTTTAACTTTGTATTAACGCGACTATACGTCGCTGGGTTTATCCAGATGAAATTACGAATTGGAATGAGTAGTTACCGAATGGAATAACGACGCCGCAAAGCACAGAACAATTTGGTCTTAACAGATGAAATATAATGGCTTTTTCGTGAACAGGCTCACATATTGAAAGCCACACCTGCGGCAGCAAAAGCAGATAAGTGCCAGCGATAATGGTCCGTTACGCCTTTCGGTAGTGACAGCGCCCGATTCCACTAACAAAGTCACGGGACAAAAAGGATATAATGCGCGCGGCATGGCTGGCCCTGGCCCCCATGCGGAACGGCTCCCGAATAATGAAAAAGGATGCACTATGTTTTATTCCCTCCGCTTGAGGGTAGCGACAATTTTATTTGGCGCACTCATCTCCCCGCTGGCTCTGGCCACTCCACCTGGTCAGTTTGCCGAACAGCAGGTCCGGCATATCGCCACCTTGTTTCCTGGCCGGATGAGCGGCAGCCCGGCTGAGCTGATGGCAGCCGACTACCTGCAACAGCAATTTACCGCGCTGGGTTATAAGACCAATACCCGCCAGTTCAGGACCGGCTATAAGTGGCAGGAAGAGGACGGCACGCAGCGCTGGCATAAGCTTACGGCAACCTCGGTGATTGCCGCGCGTGCCGGCAGCGTGCCGCAGGAGATTCTGATCGTGGCACATCTGGATACCTGGACGCCGCAAAATAGCAGCCAGGCCCAGCACAATCTGGGCGGCTTACGCCTGCAGGGCGTCGATGATAATGCATCGGGTCTTGGCGTGATGCTGGAGCTGGCGCAGCAGCTGAGCCACAAACCGCTGCACTACGGCATACGCTTTGTGGCGCTGAGCGCCGGAGAGGCAGATCTGCACGGCATGGATGATTATGTTGAGCGGATGAGCACGCGTGAGAAGAAAAATACCCTGCTGGTCATCGATCTGAATAGCCTGATCACCGGCGATCATCTCTATTTTAACAGCGGCATGAATACGCCCCGGGCGGTGCGCAAGCAGACCAGCGAACGAGCCCTGTTGCTGGCACGTCAGCAGGGCATTCCCGCCGCCAGTCATCAGCTGAACCGTAAAGACTTTGACGCGCTTAATGCCTTCGACAAGGCGGGCTTTCCGCTGCTGGATGTGACCGCCAGCAACTGGACGCTGGGTAATAAAGATGGTGCACTGCAGCGTCATGGCAGTCCCCACTTTCCTGATGGCGTTACCCGCCATCAGACTGACCTGGATAATCTGAGCTATCTCGACCGCTGGCTACCGGGGCAGATAACCTTGCGAACCCGCGACAGCGTTCGCGTGCTGCTGCCGCTGCTCAGTGAACTGACCAATCCCAAAGTGTAAGGATCTGACATGTACGTGGTCTTTCTGAATTACGTTCGTCCGGTAGAAGAGGTTGAAGCGCTGCTGGCAGCCCATATCGAATGGCTGGATCGCTATTTTGACGCGGGCTTTTTTATTGCAGCGGGACGTAAAGATCCGCGCACGGGCGGCATGTTGCTGGTCAGGGAAATGGAGCGAGAAGAGCTGGATGCAATTTTAGCGGAAGATCCGTTTGTCACGGTGGCAGAGTATGAGGTGACGAAAGTGAATGTGACCCGTGCAGCAGAGGCGTTTGCCGGATTAAAAGGCGCTTAGCTTTCCGCCTGACTGCAGCGAAAAACTTCTCTCCCTGTGTTGGGGGAGAGAAGTCCTGCGTCAGCCTTCGTGCAGACCACACTCGCGCTTGAGACCGAAGAAGCGCGTCTCTTCTTCTGCCATACCCGGTTCCCACTTGCGGGTGGTATGGGTATCGCCCACGGAAAGATAGCCTTCATCCCACAGTGGATGGTACTTCAGCTTATGCTGTTCCAGATACTGATGAATCTGGCGGTTATCCCAGTCGATAATCGGCAGCAGCTTAAAGACACCACGCTGGACGCCCAGCACCGGCAGATTCGCCCGACTGCCCGACTGGTCGCGGCGCAATCCGGCAAACCAGGTCTGCGCGCCCAGGGTTTCAATGGCGTGATTCATCGGCTCAACTTTGTTGATCTCGTTATATTTCTCAATCCCCTCGACGCCCTGCTCCCACAGTTTGCCGTAGCGCGCTTCCTGCCAGGCCGGTGAGGTTTCGGCGCGGAACACTTTAAGGTTGAGATTGAGCTGGTCCGCCAGCTCATCAATAAAACGATAGGTCTCCGGGAACAGATAGCCGGTGTCGGTCAGGATCACCGGAATATCGGGCTGCAGACGCGTCACCAGATGCAGCGACACCGCGGCCTGAATACCGAAACTGGAGGAGAGCACATAGGCACCCGGCAGATTCTCCAGCGCCCAGCTGACCCGCTCTTCCGCTGATGACTTCTCCAGCTGCGCATTAGTCGCGGCCAGCGCCATAGCACGCTGGACTTTGGACATCTCATTCAGTGCTGCGAGGTCGGGGTGACTCATTTTGCTTCCTCCCAAAAATCGCGTGCCGGGTCCAGCACCGGCGCAACAATGCCCGCGCGGATGGTGAAGTCACCAAAGCCTTCCGCGGCCTGGCGCTCAGTGGCCCAGCGTCCCACCAGCTCATCAATGGTGGCGAGAATTTCGCTTTCGTTTATGTTTTCACGGTACATGCGGGGAATACGCGTTCCGCTGCGGTTTCCACCCAGATGCAGGTTGTAGCGACCTGGCGCTTTACCCACCAGACCCAGCTCAGCCAGCATGGCACGGCCACAGCCGTTGGGACAACCGGTAACGCGTAACACTATGTGCTCATCACCAACGCCATGCGCATGCATGATCCCTTCCACTTTGGTCACGAAGGCAGGCAGGAAGCGCTCGGCTTCTGCCATCGCCAGCGGACAGGTCGGGAACGCCACGCAGGCCATCGAGTTTTCGCGCTGTGCCGTAACGCGATCCATCAGACCATGTTCGCGCGCGATCGCTTCAATCTGCGTTTTTTCGCTTTCCGGCACGCCCGCCACAATCAGGTTCTGGTTAGCGGTCAGGCGAAAATCGCCCTGATGAATTTTTGCAATTTCAGCGATGCCGCTTTTCAGCGGTCGGCCCGGATAGTCGAGCAGGCGACCATTTTCGATAAACAGCGTCAGGTGCCATTTGTTGTCGATGCCTTTAATCCAGCCAATACGATCGCCACGGGTGGTGAACTCATAAGGTCGGATCGGCTCAAACGTCACACCGGCACGTTTTTCAACTTCGGCTTTAAAGGTCTCGACGCCAACGCGTTCCAGGGTGTACTTGGTTTTGGCGTTTTTACGGTCGGTACGGTTGCCCCAGTCGCGCTGAGTCGTGACCACCGCCTCGGCGACGTCGAGGATCTTCTCCACCGGGAAATAGCCAAACTCGCTGGCGGTGCGCGCATAGGTCGCTTTGTTACCGTGCTCAATCGACAGCCCGCCACCCACCAGCAGGTTAAAGCCCACCAGCTTGCCGTGCTCGGCGACAGCGACAAAGTTCAGATCGTTGGCGTGCAGATCCACGTCGTTATGCGGCGGGATCACCACGGTGGTTTTGAATTTACGCGGCAGATACGTTTCACCGAGGATCGGCTCTTCGTCGGTGGTGGCGACTTTTTCTTTATCCCACCAGATCTCTGCATAGGCACGGGTGCGTGGCAGCAGATGCTCAGAGAGTTTCTTCGCCCACTCATACGCTTCCTGATGCAGCTCCGACTCAACCGGGTTCGAGGTACAGAGCACGTTACGGTTGACGTCGTTGGCGGTCGCCAGCGCATCCAGCCCCACCTCATGCAGCATCTGATGCGTCGGCTTGACGTTCTTCTTCAGAATGCCGTGAAACTGGAAGGTCTGACGGTTAGTCAGACGGATGCTGCCATAGATGGTTTTATCGGTGGCAAATTTGTCGATGGCCAGCCACTGAGTCGGCGTAATGATGCCGCCCGGCAAGCGGCAACGCAGCATCATGGCGTGGCGCGGCTCCAGCTTCTGCTCAGCACGTTCGGCACGAATATCGCGATCGTCCTGCTGGTACATGCCGTGAAAACGGATCAGCAGGAAGTTATCGCCGGTAAAACCGCCGGTCAGACCCTCTTCCAGATCTTCTTTAATGGTGCCGCGCAGATAGTTGCTCTGCTTCTTCAGACGCTCAGCATCTGCTAATTTGCCTTCTACAACCAGCGGTCCAGGGTGTTTATCGCTCATTAGTAAACGTCTCGCTGATAACGGCGCTCAATGCGCAGCTCACTTAAAAATTCGTCGGCCGTTTCACGATCCATTCCGCCGTGTTCGACCACCACATCCAGCAATGCCTGCTCGACGTCTTTTGCCATACGATTCGCATCGCCACAGACATAAAGATGCGCGCCCTCTTCAATCCAGCGCCACACTTCGGCTCCTTTCGCGCGGATCTTATCCTGTACGTAAATCTTCTCTGCCTGATCGCGTGACCAGGCGAGGTCAATATGGGTCAGCAGACCATCCTTCACATATTTCTGCCACTCCACCTGATAGAGGAAATCGTCGGTGAAGTGCGGATTACCAAAGAATAGCCAGTTTTTGCCGCCGGCACCGTCGTTGTCGCGCTGCTGCATAAAGGCGCGGAACGGCGCGATGCCGGTGCCCGGGCCAATCATGATCACCGGCGCATCCGGATTAGCCGGCAAGCGGAAATTGTCATTGTGCTCGATGAAGACACGGACTTCGCCCTCTTCTTCAATGCGATCGGCCAGCCAGGTCGATGCACCGCCACCACGCTGGCGACCTTCAATATCAAAGCGAACGGCACCGACGGTGATATGCACTTCGGTATCGGTTTCAGCCTGCGAAGAGGCGATAGAGTAGAGTCGCGGCGTCAGCGGTCGCAGCAGTCCGGTCAGCTGTTCAGCGCTGAGTTCGGACGGTGCCAGGCGCACCATATCCACAATCGGATAGTGCTGCGCATAGTGCTGCAGCCTGGCTTTATCATCCACCAGTGAGAGCAACTCCGCGTTGCGTGACAGCTGGGCATACTGCGCCACGATCTGCGCGGTGTTAACCGTCAGCTCGAAATGCTTCTGCAACGCCTCCGCCAGCGGCAGGGTTTTCCCCTGAACCTCTACCGGCTCATCGCCTTTCAGCCAGACCAGCTCCAGCAGTTCGCTGACCAGCGCCGCGTCGTTCTCATACCAGATGCCCAGCGCATCGCCAGGCTGGTAGCGCAGACCGGAATCGCCCAGATCGATTTCGATATGGCGCACATCTTTATCTGAGTCCCGTCCGGTAATTTTCTGATTCACCGCAAGACTCGCGCTGAGCGGCGACTCTTTAGTATAGGGGCTGGTGGTGACTTCGTTGACGCTGCCGGCTGCTGTCGCCGCAGCCTGCGCCGGGGATTCGGTCGGCACGCGTTTCTTGAGAATTTCCGTCAGTGCATTGCGCCAGGCGGCGGCCTGTTCCGCATATTCAACATCCGCATCAACGCGATCCAGCAGACGCTCGCCGCCCAGCTCCGCCAGTCGGCTGTCAAAATCTTTACCCGCCTGACTGAAGAATTCATAAGAGGTGTCGCCCAGGCCAAACACCGCGAAGGCGGCACCCTCCATTTTCGGTGCCTTTTTCGACATCAGGAATTTATGCAGCGCCACCGCCTCTTCCGGCGGTTCGCCTTCGCCCTGGGTGGAGGTTACAACCACCAGCATTTTTTCCTGGCCAATCTGTTTGAACTTGTAATCACCGGCATTCACCAGGTTTACGTTCAGCTTTGCGGCCAGCAGGTCATCACGCAACTGCTCAGCCAGACGACGGGCATTGCCGGTCTGGGAGGCGGAAAGCAGCGTAATGGCGGGCGCTTCGGCCGGAGCCGGAGCAGATGCAGTGCTGGCGACGGCGCTACCCGGGGTCTGTTCCACCCTGCCCCAGAAATAGCCTGACAGCCACGCCAGTTGAGTCGGGGAATAATCTGTCGTCGCCGCCTGTAAGCGAGCGAGTTGTTCCGGGGAGAGCGGAAGCATTGAACCAGGTGCCTGAGTCGTCATCGCGTTAAAAATTCCAGTATCAGAAGTCCGGACCGTAAAATGGCGGAAGAGTGCGTAGGTTACCGGTCCGTATATTAACGATTAAATACACCTTCGACATATAAAATAACCAAAATGACTAAATGGTTTTCCAGGTAGGAATAATCGTTAAAAGTGGTAAGCAAAGCGGTGATATATCAGTTAATTAGCTGGACACCACTGTATAAACGCGCAGGAAAAGGTTCGGTTTGTGCGGGGCGGGTGCGAAAAAAGCCGTAATCAGGTAGAATTCAGCGGTTTTTTAATGTCTGAGAACCACTATGTCTACCACCTTGTTTAAAGAGTTCCAGTTCGAAGCCGCGCATCATTTACCGAATGTGCCGGCCGGACATAAATGTGGCCGTCTGCACGGTCATTCGTTCCTGGTTCGTCTGGAGATTACCGGCGAAGTGGATGCGCATACCGGCTGGGTTATGGATTTTGCTGAGCTGAAAGCGGCATTTAAGCCGGTCTACAATCGGCTGGACCACTACTATCTGAATGATATTCCCGGCCTGGAAAATCCCACCAGCGAAGTGCTGGCGAAATGGATCTGGGATCAGATGAAACCGCAACTGCCGCTGCTAAGCGCGGTGATGATCAAAGAAACCTGCACCGCAGGCTGCGTTTACCGCGGCTAACCCTGTCGGATCGAACTCTTCGATCCGACGCGGCTTCTCTCCATCCCGCCTCTGATGCTCAACGCTTCCCTGTGGTTAACGGCTCAATGCGTGCCGCTTTATCAGGATCAGGCGATATTGAGATATTTATGGGTCTGCATCGACAGACGCCAGTTACGGGCAATGCAGGTCTCAATACAGAGCCGGGTTGCATCATCTTTGCGGCTGATCGGCTGCAGGGCGATGATACGCGCTTTGGTGTCATCAATGCCTGCCAGCAGCAGATCCAGCGCTTCCACATCACGCTCGCGCGCTACCGGATGCTTGATTTCATCGGCCCGGCTCAGCGCCTGGGGCAGAACATCGTAGCCGCCGCGCATATTGACCTTCGGCGAGACGGTCACCCAGGTCCGTTCGGAACAGTGGATTTCGTAGGTTCCGCTGGTCTCAATCTGGCACTGGAAACCGTGCTGCTCCAGCGCAGTGGTTAACGGACGCAGATCGTAAATCGCAGGTTCACCACCGGTGATCACCACATGACGCGCCGTCCAGCCCTGCTGCGCAATGGCACTCACCAGGGTCGCCGCGTCGGCATCACCCCAGGCGTCGCTTTCCACCGTCTTGATCAAAATATCGCCCAGCGACGTTTCCCGATCTGTCCGCTTTTCCCAGGTGTGTTTGGTATCGCACCAGCTACAGCCCACCGGGCATCCCTGCAAACGAATGAAAATGGCAGGCACGCCGGTGTAATAACCTTCGCCCTGCAGTGTCTGGAACATTTCGTTAATCGGGTATTGCATTACGGACTCGCTTGAAAAAAACAGGGCGCTGATTATGGCAGATTTGCCGCGCAGCTCAACCACGCGTTGTGCCTTTTCTCCGCGCCGGACATAACACAAAAGAGGGGCTTCAGATGGCTAACAGGCTCAAAACGTGGATGGCCAGGACCGAAGAGCAAAGCGTCCCCCGCTCAGGAAAAAAACGCCGGGAGCATTTTTGAACAACGCAAAGCGTTGGCCCGGTAATGGTCGCACCTCAGGGATGAGGTACGTAATCGCGCGGACCGGGCCGGCAGAGATGCCGCTTATGCGATCGGGCCTTGCCATCTGCGTCTGCACACCGCCACCAACAAAAAGCCCCGCACAAGGCGGGGCTTCAGGGGCCGATGATGTCACCTAGTGCGACATCAACGCACAGTCATTACTGACCTTTAACTTCTTTCAGACCGTTGAATGGCGCTTTAGAACCCAGCGCTTCTTCGATACGGATCAGCTGGTTGTACTTAGCAACACGGTCAGAACGGCTCATTGAACCGGTTTTGATCTGGCCCGCTGCAGTACCTACCGCCAGGTCAGCGATGGTCGCATCTTCGGTTTCGCCTGAACGGTGAGAGATCACGGCAGTGTAGCCCGCGTCTTTCGCCATTTTGATCGCAGCCAGAGTTTCGGTCAGAGAACCGATCTGGTTGAATTTGATCAGAATGGAGTTAGCGATACCTTTATCGATACCTTCTTTCAGGATTTTGGTGTTGGTAACGAACAGGTCATCACCCACCAGCTGGATTTTGTCGCCCAGTACTTTGGTCTGGTAAGCGAAGCCGTCCCAGTCAGATTCGTCCAGGCCATCTTCGATAGAAACGATCGGATACTGTTTAGTCAGATCTTCCAGGAAGTGGGTGAACTCTTCAGAGGTAAACGATTTGCCACCTTCACCGGCCAGAACGTATTTGCCATCTTTGTAGAACTCAGATGCCGCACAGTCCATCGCCAGGGTGATATCTTTGCCCAGCTCGTAGCCTGCTGCTTTTACCGCTTCAGCGATAACAGCCAGCGCTTCGGCGTTGGAACCCAGGTTAGGCGCGTAGCCGCCTTCGTCACCCACAGCAGTGCTCATGCCTTTGCTTTTCAGCACTTTTGCCAGGCTGTGGAACACTTCAGAACCCATACGGATGGCTTCTTTCAGGTTCGGAGCGCCAACCGGCTGGATCATGAATTCCTGGATGTCGACGTTGTTGTCGGCATGTTCGCCGCCGTTGATGATGTTCATCATTGGCAGTGGCATAGAGTATTTGCCTGGGGTGCCGTTCAGTTCAGCGATGTGCTCATACAGCGGCTGACCTTTAGAGGCTGCAGCAGCTTTAGCGGCTGCCAGTGAAACAGCCAGAATGGCGTTAGCACCGAAGTTAGATTTGTTCTCAGTACCGTCCAGGTCGATCATGATCTTATCGATGTTCGCCTGATCTTTCGCGTCTTTGCCTTTTACCGCTTCAGCAATCGGACCGTTTACTGCAGCAACGGCTTTAGTTACGCCTTTGCCCAGATAACGTGATTTGTCACCGTCACGCAGTTCCAGCGCTTCGCGTGAACCGGTAGAGGCACCTGATGGCGCAGCTGCCAGGCCTACGAAACCGCCTTCCAGATGCACTTCAGCTTCAACAGTCGGGTTACCACGTGAGTCGATAATTTCGCGACCGATGACTTTTACGATTTTGGACATTACGATTTTCCTCAGTACAAGTTAGTCAATCCTAAGACAAGCAACGCGCGAAAAGTTCGCGCGCTGCCTGTGAAACTTACTTCGCTAAACGCTTCTGATGCTCATGTGCGGCTTTAACAAAGCCGGCAAACAACGGATGGCCGTCGCGTGGGGTCGAGGTAAACTCAGGATGGAACTGGCAGGCCACAAACCACGGATGGTTCGGGATCTCGATAATCTCAACCAGTTGATCATCACCAGAGCGACCTGCTACGCGCAGACCGGCTGCTTCAATCTGCTTTAACAGCATATTGTTCACTTCATAGCGGTGGCGATGGCGCTCAACGATAGTGTCAGAGCCGTAGAGCTGGCGAACCTGGCTGCCCGGCGTTAACTGACACTGCTGGCTGCCCAGACGCATGGTGCCGCCCAGATCGCTCTGCTCGCTGCGGACTTCGACGTTGCCATCTTCGTCACGCCATTCGGTGATTAATGCCACCACCGGATATTTACAGTCTGGCACAAATTCCGTGGAGTTGGCGCCCGGCATCCCGGCGACATTGCGGGCGAACTCCATCAGCGCAACCTGCATGCCCAGACAGATGCCCAGGTACGGCACGTTGTTTTCACGTGCATACTGCGCGGTCATCAGCTTGCCTTCCACGCCACGGTAACCGAAGCCACCCGGGATCAGAATCGCATCCAGATCTTTCAGTAATTCGACACCGCGTGATTCAACATCCTGCGAATCGATCAGTTTGATGTTCACGGTGACGCGATTTTTCAGGCCGCCATGTTTCAGCGCTTCGATTACCGACTTGTAGGCATCCGGCAATTCAACATACTTGCCCACCATACCGATGGTGACTTCACCACCCGGATTGGCTTCTTCGTAGATCACCTGCTCCCATTCGGCCAGGTTGGCTTCCGGTGCATTCAGGTTGAAGCGCTTGCAGATATAGTCATCCAGGCCCTGCGATTTCAGCATGCCAGGGATCTTGTAAATGGAATCAACGTCTTTCAGCGAGATAACCGCTTTTTCAGGGACGTTACAGAACAGGGCGATTTTAGCGCGTTCGTTGGCCGGTACGGCACGGTCAGAACGGCAAATCAGCACGTCTGGCTGAATACCAATCGACAGCAGCTCTTTCACCGAGTGCTGGGTCGGTTTGGTTTTCACTTCACCGGCAGCCGCCATATACGGCACCAGCGTCAGGTGCATATACATGGTGTGTTCGCGGCCCACATCAACGGCCATCTGGCGAATCGCTTCCAGGAACGGCAGTGATTCGATATCCCCGACCGTGCCGCCGATTTCGACCAGTACCACATCATGACCTTCACCGCCTTCAATAATGCGTTCTTTGATGGCGTTGGTGATGTGCGGAATAACCTGAATGGTTGCGCCCAGATAGTCGCCACGGCGCTCTTTGCGCAGGACTTCTGAGTAGATACGGCCTGTGGTGAAGTTATTACGACGCGACATTTTGGTACGGATGAAGCGCTCGTAGTGACCCAAATCCAGATCGGTTTCAGCGCCGTCATCAGTGACGAAAACTTCACCGTGCTGCGTCGGGCTCATGGTGCCTGGATCCACGTTGATATACGGGTCCAGCTTCATGATGGTCACGTTCAGACCACGGGCTTCGAGAATGGCTGCGAGGGAGGCTGCGGCAATGCCTTTACCCAGAGAGGAAACGACCCCGCCGGTCACAAAAATATAATTCGTTGTCATGCTGAACCTGAGAGTTTAGGTTTAAAGACGGTGGAATAACCAGGACGGGAAAACAGTATACTGGAAACCGCTATCAGCCACAATTGATGAATCACCGCCATCCTCCAACGCATTGCTGCGGCTAACATAGCCGATAGCCGCCAATGAAATGTTGACGTGCGTCACAAAGTTGCCGTCAGGCTGAATCGAGTAAGCGAAAGCGGTGACTTTATGCATAGCGCTGGAATAATCAGCGCTTCTCACCCCGTTTCACCTGCTGCCAGGCGGCTTCCATTTGCTCCAGCGTGGCACCCGGCATACTTAACCCCTGTGCAGCGATGATCGCTTCGACTTCGCGGAAGCGGCGCTCAAACTTGTCGTTGGCCTTTTGCAGCGCGGTTTCCGCTTTGCTGCCCAGATGGCGCGACAGGTTAACCGTGGCGAACAGCAGGTCGCCAATCTCCTCTTCCAGCTTCTCACCATCCACCACACTCTGCTGCGCCTCGTGCATCACTTCATCAATCTCTTCATGCACTTTAGCCACCACCGGTCCCAGCGTGGTCCAGTCGAATCCGACATTGTGACAACGCTTCTGAATCTTGTGGGCGCGCATCAGTGCGGGCAGAGCCTTAGGGATATCATCCAGCGCCGAATGCTGGGCTTTGTCAGCCCGCTCAGCGGTTTTTATCGCTTCCCAGTTTTTCAGCACTTCGCTGCTGGTTTCTGCTGTGGCATCGCCAAAAATGTGCGGATGACGGCGCTCCAGCTTGTCGCTGATTGCGTGGCAGATATCCTCAAAATTAAAGCGATCCTGTTCGCTGGCCATCTGCGCATAGAACACCACCTGGAACAGCAGATCGCCCAGTTCACCGCGCAGATCGTCAAAATCTTCGCGCTGGATAGCGTCCAGCACTTCGTAGGTCTCTTCCAGCGTATAGGGCGCGATGGTGGCGAAGGTCTGTTCACGATCCCACGGACAGCCATTCTGTGGATCGCGCAGGGTTTTCATTATGCCAAGCAGGCGCTCAATAGCGTTCATTCAGGAGGATCCTTGATTAGTGAGATGACAGGCAACGGGCGAAGAGGCAAAGCGTACAACATGGCCGGACGCCGTGAATAGCGTCCGGCCGTGTCTGGTGGTGCAGAAAAAGCCTGCGCAACCTCCTGCTGCCGGTTGCCTCAGTGCCTGCCTGAATATCAGTGCAGGCGACGGGCGTCAATGATATCAGAGACCTGGTTCAGACGCGCCAGGACACGTCCCAATACCTGATGGTTGTAGATCTCGATATCCATGTCGATGGTCGCCAGCTGTTTTTTGGTGTCGCTGCGGCTTGAGACGCCCAGGACATTCACTTTCTCGTTGGCGAGAATGGTGGTGATGTCGCGCAGTAAGCCGCTGCGATCGTTGGCGGTCACGCGCACCACCAGCGAGTAGCCACTGGAGTAGCTTTCGCCCCACACCGCGTCGACGATACGTTCCGGCGCATGCGAAATGAGTTCAGCCAGCTGGTCGCAGTCGGCGCGGTGAATAGAGATGCCGCGCCCCTGGGTGATGAAGCCGACAATATCATCCCCCGGAATCGGCTGGCAGCAGCGGGCAATATGGTGCATCAGGTTGCCCACGCCTTCCACGACGACGCGTCCGCTCTCTTTGCGTGAAGAGGGAGTGTACGATTTCTGGGTCAGCTGACGCAGCGCTTCGCGATCTTCCTCTTCGGCGCTCGGCTTGTTCAGCTTCGCCTGCAGGAAGTTAACCATCTGGTTAAGACGAATATCGCCGCCGCCAATTGCCGCCAGCAGCTCTTCAAGCGAGGTCACGTTATAGCGCGGCAGCAGCAGTTTTTCGGCTTCACGCAGGCTGATATCCAGCTGATTCAGTTCGTTATCCAGAATCTGCCGTCCGGCGATAATATTCTTGTCGCGATCCTGCTTGCGGAACCAGTTGTGGATCTTCGAACGTCCACGGTTGGTGGTGATGTAGCCCAGATTCGGATTGAGCCAGTCGCGGCTCGGGTTCGGCTGCTTCTGGGTGATCACTTCAACCTGATCGCCCATCTGCAGCTGGTAGGTGAACGGCACGATGCGGCCACCGATTTTCGCGCCGATGCAGCGGTGACCGATGTCGCTGTGAATATGATAGGCAAAGTCGAGCGGCGTCGATCCAGCGGGCAGATCCACCACGTCGCCTTTCGGGGTAAAGACGTAGACCCGGTCATCGAACACCTGGCTGCGGACCTCTTCCAGCAGCTCGCCGGAGTCCGCCATCTCTTCCTGCCAGCTGATGAGCTTACGCAGCCAGGCGATCCGCTCTTCATGACCGGCCGCGCCACGCGCGCTGCTGGAAGTTGGCCCCTCTTTATATTTCCAGTGCGCCGCCACGCCCAGCTCGGCATCTTCATGCATCTGGCGGGTACGGATCTGGATCTCCACCGTTTTGCCCTGCGGCCCTAACACCACCGTATGAATCGACTGGTAGCCGTTGGGTTTGGGGTTAGCGACATAGTCATCAAACTCGCTGGGCAGATGGCGATAGAGCGTATGCACCGTACCCAGCGCACCGTAGCAATCCTGCAGGCGATCGGCGACGATGCGCACCGCCCGCACGTCAAACAGCTCATCAAAGGCCAGCGATTTTTTCTGCATCTTGCGCCAGATGCTGTAGATATGTTTGGGACGGCCATAGACTTCGGCGCGCACGCCCTCTTTGACCATCTCTTTGCGCAGATTGCTGACGAAGTTCTCGATGTACTGCTCACGGTCAATACGCCGCTCATGCAGTAATTTGGCGATGCGCTTATATTCGTCGGGATGCAGATAGCGGAAGCAGTAATCTTCCAGCTCCCATTTGAGCTGACCAATACCGAGACGGTTGGCCAGTGGCGCATAGATATTGGTGCTCTCTTTGGCGGCCAGTACCCGCTCATCTTCCGGCGCATCTTTCATTTCGCGCAGGTTCATGATGCGTTCAGCCAGCTTCAGCACTACGCAGCGGAAATCCTCCACCATCGCCAGCAGCATGCGGCGGACGTTATCCACCTGTTCAGAGGCCATGGAGTCGTTGTGGATCGCTTTCAGCTGGCGGATGGCGTCCATATCGCGCACGCCGTGTACCAGCGAGACAATGCCTTTGCCGACGGCGGTTTCCAGCTCCTCTTCACTCACCACTTCATCGTTAGCCAGCGGGAAAATCAGCGCCGCACACAGGCTTTCGATATCCATGCTGAGCATTGAGAGGATTTCAACCATCTCAATACCGCGCCACAGCAGCAGCGACTGATCAGGATGGCCCTGCGTCTGCGCTTCGCAGTAGCGCCAGGTCTCGGCCACACGTTGACATGATTGCGGGTTGGCAATACCGAGACTGGCGATCCACTGGTCGAGGGCGAAATCCCCCTCAGTATTTAAATGCGCACTTCTGACCGCAACCATAACCTCTCCTGCACAACGACATACATCGCTTATGTTTTTCTGAACAGCACCATGGATTCGAGATGACGGGTATGTGGGAACATATCCAGCATCGCGACCCTTTCCAATTGGTAGCCTGCCGACAGCAATGTCTGGCTGTCGCGGGCGAGTGTGGTGGGATTACACGAAACATAGACCACGCGATCTGGTGCAAGTTTAACCACATGCGCCATTACGCCCGCAGCCCCGGCGCGTGCCGGATCGAGTAATACCTTGTTAAATCCCTGTGCCGCCCACGGCTGGCGCGACACTTCTTCTTCCAGATTATGCTGAAAGAAACTGACATTTTTAAGATTATTCAAATCAGCATTATACGCTGCCTGCCGCACTAATGCTGCAATCCCCTCCACACCAACCACATTATGTACGAAGATTCCTATAGGAAGTGTGAAGTTTCCCATGCCGCAAAACAGATCCAGCACCCGGTCTTCCGGCTGCAGATCGAGCCAGGCAATTGCCTTCTCGACCATCTGC
The DNA here is from genome assembly GCF_007558755.1 of Pantoea sp. paga. Lineage (NCBI taxonomy): Bacteria > Pseudomonadati > Pseudomonadota > Gammaproteobacteria > Enterobacterales > Erwiniaceae > Pantoea > Pantoea sp. paga. The sequence goes on along the minus strand of NZ_VLTF01000004.1, from coordinate 390,283 downwards.
TGATTAACACTGTCGTTAACCTGAATAAAATCCTGTGGGCTGAAGGTTAGCTTAAGCTGGTGAGATTGATAAAACGGCGTCGACTTACTTAACGCACTCAATTCTTCCTCGCCCGCATCCAGGAACAGCATCAGCTCATGCTTATGCGAAAACTGTTCCAGTTTTTCACGGTCATCCGCATGCAGCGCATCAAGATGGCGCAGAATCATCAGCGGCCCGTTGTCTGCCAGCACCAGCTCCACATGCCCGAGATGCCTGACGGCGCGTAAGTCACTGAGACACTTGTGCAATGGAACCAGTAAAGCCTCAAGTTCGGGCACTAAAATGGGGCATTGCTGAATATCGACCAGATCGTTGCTGGCTTCCTGACGGAAGCCCATCTGCAACCGCTGCGCCTTATTTTGCCATTGCAGCCCCAGACGGGCGCGACGACGATAGCCCCAGGGCTGACCGGCGATCACCTCATCCACCGCCACGTCTTGTGCGGCGACCTGGCGCAGCATCCGGCTCAGCGCCTGGGCTTTGCTCTGCTGTTGCAGCGCCACATCGGCATGCTGCTGCTGGCAGCCGCCGCAGCGTTCATAATGTGGGCAGCGCGGCGTGACGCGCGCCGGACTGCGGCTAATCAGTCGTGTCACTTTCGCCCGGGCAAATTGACGTTTATCCTCTGTCAGCATGACCTCCGCCTGTTCCCCAGGCAGGGCACCGGCGACAAAAAGGGTTTTGCCCTTGTGACGCGCCACACCTTGTCCGAACGGATCGAGCGCCTCAATGGTGACGGTGATCCGTTGTTGCGTCGTCACGCGCTGTTTTGCAACGTAAAATTGCGCCATAGTGTTATTAATTCTCTTTATCGAAAACGACCTGCATTGTTTTGTCGACAGCATGCACAGGGACGTTAATGCCGGAGTAGCCAGGCGACTATTATGACCAAATACAGCCTGCGGGCGCGAATGATGATTTTAATTCTGGCACCCACGCTGATGGTTGGCCTGCTGCTCAGCTCATTTTTTGTGGTACACCGCTACAATGAACTGCAGCGCCAGGTTATCGATGCCGGAGCCAATATCATTGAACCGCTGGCGATCTCCAGCGAATACAGCATGACCTGGCACAATCGTGACGCCATGCGTGAACTGGTCAGCCTGCTGCACCGCCGCCATTCCGGCATCGTCCGGGCGATCTCGGTATTTGATAATCACAACCAGCTCTACGTCACCTCCAATCACAAGCAGAACCTCAGCCTGCTGCAACAGGATGATATCCGCGCCCTGCCCGACGATGTCTCAATGGAGCGTCACGGCAACGTATTGATTCTGCGCACACCGATCACCACCGAGCGTTACGATGTGGATGAATTGCCGGACGAAGATGCCAAGCCGTCGGGCAATCCGCTGGGCTACGTGGCGATAGAACTGGATCTGCAGTCGGTGCGCCTGCAGCAGTACAAAGAGGTGTTTGTCGCCACGCTGATGCTGCTCTTCTGCCTCTGCCTGGCCATGCTGTTTGCCTATCGTCTGATGCGTGATGTCACCGGCCCGATCCGCAATATGGTCACCACCGTTGACCGCATCCGTCGCGGCCAGCTCGACAGCCGCGTTGAGGGATACATGCTGGGTGAGCTCAGCATTCTGAAAAACGGGATTAATGCGATGGCGATGTCGCTGACCGCCTATCACGAAGAGATGCAGCACAATATCGATCAGGCGACCTACGATCTGCGAGAGACGCTGGAACAGCTGGAGATTCAGAACGTTGAGCTGGATCTGGCGAAGAAACGCGCCCAGGAAGCGGCGCGCATTAAGTCTGAGTTTCTGGCCAATATGTCGCATGAGCTGCGGACGCCGCTTAATGGCGTGCTGGGCTTTACCCGGCAGATGCTGAAAACCCAGCTGCGCACCACCCAGCGCGACTATATGCAGACCATTGAACGTTCAGCTAATAACCTGCTCAGTATTATCAATGACGTGCTCGATTTCTCAAAGCTGGAAGCGGGCAAACTAATGCTGGAGGCAATCCCCTTCCCGCTGCGTGCCACACTGGATGAAACGCTGGTGCTGCTGGCCCCGTCGGCGCATGACAAAGGGCTGGAGCTGACGGTGGTGTGTGACAGCAGCGTGCCGGACAACGTGATTGGCGATGCGCTGCGCCTGCAACAGATTCTGATTAACCTGATCGGCAACGCCATCAAGTTTACCGAGAAAGGGTATATCGGCCTGCGCGTCGGACAGCGGGTGATCACACAGACGCGCGTCGAGCTGGAGATTCAGGTTGAAGATAGCGGCATCGGCATCTCTGAGCAGCAACAGACACAGCTGTTCCAGGCGTTCCGTCAGGCTGATGCCAGCATTTCACGCCGTCATGGGGGGACCGGGCTGGGGCTGGTGATCACCCAGAAACTGGTGCGGGAGATGGGCGGCGAAATCACCTTCAGCAGTCAGCCGGACAAGGGCTCCACCTTTGTGATTCGCGTGCAGCTGGATCTCAATCCCAATGCGCCCGGCATGCCACGCGTGCTCGATGCGCTGTCACATGCGCGCATTGCCTATGTGGAAGCGGATGCTAACGTTGCCAGCGCAGCACTGGAGATGTTGAGCGCCACACCATTGCAGATCGATTACAGCGAAACGCTGGAGGGTTTAAAAGCGTCTCACTATCCGCTGCTTCTGATGGCGATGCCGGTCGACATCAGCCAGCCCGAGCTGCTCAATGAACGCATGATTAATGCGCTGCTGGATCGGGCCGACAACGTGCTGATGGCGCTCCCCAGCCCGATGATGTTGCTGGCAGATGAGCTGAAGGTACGCGGCATCGACGGTTGCATCGCTAAACCGATCTCCCTGACGCGACTCCTGCCGATGTTACTGGATATGCATATCCGTCAGATCAGCGAACTGCCGCTTTCACCCCGGCTGCCGCTGACGGTGATGGCGGTGGATGATAACCCCGCCAACCTCAAGCTGATTGGCGCGCTGCTGGAGGAGCAGGTGCAGAACATCCTGCTGTGCAGCAGCGCCGAACACGCCATCCGTGAAGCACGTCAGCAATCGCTGGATGTGATTCTGATGGATATTCAGATGCCGGACATCGATGGCATTCGCGCCAGCGAAATTATCCGCAGCATGCCGCATCATGCCAGTACACCGATTGTGGCGGTCACCGCCCATGCGATTGATGGTGAGCGTGAACAATTGATCAAGGCGGGCATGAATGACTATCTTGCCAAACCGATTGATGAGAGCAAGTTAAGACAGTTGCTGGCGCGCTATACGCCACCACCGGTGGTCACCGTGCCGGAACTGCTGCCAATATTACCTACCCTGGACTGGCAACTGGCGCTGCGACAGGCGGCGAACAAAGCCGATCTGGCGCGCGATCTGCTGCGAATGCTGCTGGAATTTTTGCCGGAAGTGCATGCGAAGATGGCGCAGTTTATGTCGACCAATGAGGTCAACGCCCTGCGTGAGATTATTCACAAGCTGCACGGCAGTGCCAGCTACAGCGGCGTGCCGCGCATGAAGCAACTCTGCCATCAGCTGGAAAGAGAGCTGCTTGAGGCCAGCGATATCGCTGCGCTGGAGCCGGAACTGCTGGAGCTGCAGGATGAGATGGAGAACGTCGCCCGAGAAGCCCGCCAGCTGTTAGGGATTGGATAAGGCTATTGGTTAGTTAAACCCGGCCGATGTTGAGTGGCCGGGTAATGCTGGGAGTTAGTTAAACCCGGCCAGCTTTAACGTGGCTGCCACATTACGCGCCGTCATCTCAACATTCTTTCCGGCACTGGCGAGTGCCTCATCCAGGGTACAGATGCTGTAGAGCACGCTGAATACCGCATCGATCCCGTGCTGATGCACCACGCCGACATCGGCCGTCAGGCTTCCGGCGATGCCAATCACCGGCTTATTAAAGCGCTTTGCCACGCTGGCGACGCCGATCGGCACCTTGCCATTAATACTCTGGCTGTCGATACGCCCTTCACCGGTAATCACCAGGTCAGCATCTTTTACCTGTTCAGCCAGCCCCAGCGCCTCAGTAACAATCTCAATGCCGCGCCGCAGCTCCGCATGACAGAAGGCGTGCAGCGCTGCCCCCATACCGCCCGCTGCGCCGCCGCCCGGAATATGCAGCACATCAATATCGAGATCGCGGTGAATTATCGCGGCGTAATGGGCCAGCGCCTGATCGAGCTGCTGCACCAGCGCCGGTGTCGCCCCTTTCTGCGGGCCGAAAATGGCCGATGCACCCTCTTTGCCCGTCAGCGGATTGGTGACGTCACAGGCCACTTCAATGCGGCACTGATGAATGCGGGCGTCCAGCGCGTCAATATCAATGCTGGCAAGATCGGCGAGCGCACCGCCACCGTGACCGATCTCGCAGCCCTGGGCGTCCAGCAGCCGGGCGCCCAGCGCCTGCATCATGCCGGCTCCGCCATCATTGGTGGCGCTGCCGCCGATACCAATGATGATATGGCCGACCCCCTTATCCAGCGCATGTCTGATCAACTCGCCGGTGCCAAATGAGGTCGTTATCAGCGGGTCACGCTGTGACGCAGGCACCCGCTCCAGTCCACTGGCCGCGGCCATTTCGATATAGGCGGTGGACTCATCACCGGACAGGCCATAGAAGGCGCTGACCTGTGTTCCCAGCGGCCCCGTCACCTTCAGCCTGACGATTTTTCCCTTCGTCGCCGCCACCATCGCTTCTACCGTTCCTTCTCCGCCGTCGGCGACCGGTATTTTCACGTAATGCGCATCGGGAAAGATGTCACGGAAACCCGCTTCAATCGCCGATGCCACATCCAGGGCGGATAAACTCTCTTTATATGAATCCGGTGCGATTACGATTTTCATAGGCAATCCGAGCGCAGTTGAGTAATTGAAACGGCTCTGAACCAGTCCGGTTTCCGCAGAGACCGACACCGGGTTTTAGCGGGCGATTTCAACCTTCGCTAACTTCTCATAATAGCAGGCCAGCGCGCTGTGGTCGGCGCTACCCTGTCCGTCGTTACGCAGCGCCTGCATCATCTCCATCACCGCCGCCGTCAGCGGCAGATGCGCGCCGATGCTGTGCGAGGTATCCAGCGCGTTCGCCAGATCTTTGATATGCAGGTCAATACGGAAGCCGGGTTTGAAGTTGCGATCCATCACCATGGGCGCTTTGGCATCCAGTACCGTACTGCCCGCCAGGCCGCCACGAATCGCCTGATAGACCAGATCCGGATTTACACCCGCTTTGGTCGCCAGTGATAACGCTTCGGACATCGCCGCAATATTCAGCGCCACAATCACCTGATTGGCCAGCTTAGTCACGTTACCCGCACCGATGTCGCCGGTATGCACCACCGATCCCGCCATTGATTTCATGATGTCGTAGCAGGTATCGAACACCGCTTTATCACCGCCAACCATCACAGAGAGCGTGCCTTCAATCGCTTTGGGTTCACCGCCACTGACCGGCGCATCCAGCATTTTGATCCCTTTTTCTGCCAGCGCATCATGGACTTCACGGCTCGCCAGCGGCGCAATGGAGCTCATGTCGATGACTACCAGGCCTGGCTTCGCCCCTTCGATAATGCCATTTTTACCCAGACAGACTTCGATGACCTGCGGCGAGTTGGGCACCATGGTAATCACCACATCGCACTGCTCAGCCACCTCTTTTGGCGATTTCGCCACGGTCGCGCCCAGTTCAGTCAGTTCCGCTTCGTTGTCAGCGTTATGATCGCGCACTACCAGCGAATAACCGGCTTTCACCAGATTTTTACTCATTGGTTTGCCCATAATACCCAGGCCGATAAATCCAATTTTCATTGCGTTTCCCCTTAATTGATTAGCGCTTAAATTTGTCGCATAACGCCTGAGAGGCGTTGCGGAACATACCGACATCACTGCCGACGGCGACAAAAGTGGCACCCCACTCCAGATAACGACGCGCGTCCGCTTCCACCGGTGCCAGAATGCCGCTCGGCTTACCGGCGGCTTTGGCGCGTTCAAAAATGTGTTTAATCACTTTCAGCACTTCAGGATGGGCGGGCTGACCGAGATAGCCCAGCGCAGCAGAGAGATCGCCCGGCCCGACAAAAATACCGTCGACACCGTCAACCGCCGCGATGGCGTCAATGTTGTCGACCGCCTGCTGGGTTTCGATCTGCACCAGCACCGTGATGTTGTCATTGATGGTGCTGTTGTAATCCGGCAGGGTGCCGTACATGTTGCTGCGGTGCGAAACCGAGACACCGCGAATGCCGGCTGGCGGATAGCGGGTTGATGCGACGGCACGCACTGCTTCCTCTTCGGTCTCGACAAATGGCACCAGGAAGTTGTTAAACCCGATATCCAGCAGACGCTTAATGATCACCGGCTCGTTGCAGGGCGGACGCACCACGGGTGCACTGTGGCTGCCTTTAAGCGCCATCAACTGCGGCACAAACGTGGTGATATCGTTGGGCGCGTGTTCGCCATCCAGGACCAGCCAGTCAAAACCGGCCAGCCCTAAAATCTCGGTAGAAATCGGGCTGGCAAGCGCACACCAGCTGCCGATCAGGGTTTCACCCGCTAACAAACGACGACGAAATCCATTTGGCCAGGCTGCATTACTCATGGTTAAACTCCTGTGACGATGGCTCCCCGTGGGGAGCCGAAAAGGTTAACGTACCAGGCAGGGACGTTTGTTGTCGTAGGTCCATCCCGGCACTAAAAATTGCATCGCTTCGGCATCGTCACGCGCGCCCAGCCCCTGCTTCTGATAGAGCGCGTTGGCCTGCATCACCTGATCCATATCCAGCTCGACGCCGAGACCGGGCTTCTGCGGTACCTGCACCATGCCGCCTTTGATCTGGAATGGCTCTTTGGTCAGGCGCTGATTGCCCTCCTGCCAGATCCAGTGGGTATCAATGGCGGTGATCGCGCCCGGCGCGGCAGCGGCGACGTGGGTGAACATCGCCAGCGAAATATCGAAGTGGTTATTGGAGTGCGAGCCCCATGTCAGGCCGAAGTCGTGACACATCTGTGCTACCCGCACCGAACCCTGCATGGTCCAGAAGTGCGGATCCGCCAGCGGAATGTCCACCGACTGCAGCGACAGGGTATGGCCCATCTGACGCCAGTCGGTGGCGATCATATTGGTGGCGGTTGGCATGCCGGTGGCGCGGCGGAACTCCGCCATCACTTCACGGCCGGAGTAGCCCTGCTCCGCGCCACAGGGATCTTCTGCGTAGGCGAGCACATCTTTGAGCTGTTTGCCGAGCATGATCGCTTCGTTGAGCGACCAGGCCCCGTTGGGATCAAGGGTGATACGGGCTTCAGGAAAACGCTTGGCCAGCGCAGTGACCGCTTCGGCCTCTTCGCCGCCGCGCAGCACGCCACCTTTGAGTTTGAAATCGTTGAAGCCATATTTCTCATACGCCGCTTCCGCCAGTCGCACCACCGTCTCCGGGGTTAGCGCCTCTTCGTGGCGCAGGCGATACCAGTCGCACGGATCGCTCTCCTGGCTCTGGTAAGAGAGGGACGTTTTGCGGCGGTCGCCGATGTAGAACAGATAGCCGAGCATCTCAACGCGGTCGCGCTGCTGTCCGTCGCCCAGCAGCGAGGCCACATTAACCTCCAGATGCTGACCCAGCAGGTCGAGCAGCGCCGCTTCAATGCCGGTCACCACATGAATAGTGGTGCGCAGATCGAAGGTCTGGGTGCCGCGCCCGCTGGCATCGCGGTCGGCGAAGGTGCTGCGCACCAGGCTGAGAATGTTTTTGTATTCGCCCACGGTTTTGCCAATCACCAGCGACGCCGCATCTTCCAGCGTCTGGCGGATTTTTTCGCCGCCCGGGATTTCGCCGACGCCGGTGTGTCCGGCATTATCTTTGATAATCACAATGTTGCGAGTAAAGAATGGCGAGTGAGCGCCGCTGAGGTTCAGCAGCATGCTGTCGTAGCCTGCGACCGGAATAACCTGCATGGCGGTGACTTTCGGTGTTGAACTCATCTCCTGCTCCTTATGCTGTTGCTCGGCCAAATGCCGGGCGTTTGCGATCAAATGTCCAGCCGGGGACCAGATATTGCATCGCCGTGGCGTCGTTACGTGCACCGGCGGGCAGTGACTGATAAAGCTGATTGGCTTTATTTACCTGCTCCCAGTCGAGCTCAATGCCCAGACCCGGCGCATCCGGCACGGCAATTTTCCCGTTGCGGATTTGCAGCGGATTTTTCGTCAGGCGCTGATCGCCCTCCTGCCAGATCCAGTGGGTATCAATCGCGGTAGGATTACCTGGCGCCGCCGCACCCACATGGGTGAACATCGCCAGCGAAATATCGAAGTGGTTATTGGAGTGGCAGCCCCAGGTGAGGCCCCACTCATCGCAGAGCTGCGCGACCCGCACGGCACCGCTCAGCGTCCAGAAGTGAGGATCCGCCAGTGGAATATCGACCGCATTGAGCATCACCGCATGATTCATCTCGCGCCAGTTGGTGGCGATCATATTGGTGGCCACCGGTAAGCCGGTTGCGCGCCGGAACTCGGCCATCACTTCACGTCCTGAATAGCCCTGCTCCGCGCCGCACGGATCTTCAGCGTAGCTCAGCACATCCTGCATCCCTTTACACAGCGCTATCGCCTCGTCCAGCAGCCAGGCGCCGTTCGGGTCGACCGTAATGCGGGCGTCGGGAAAGCGCTGCTTCAGCGCCGCCGCGGTGGCAATCTCCTGCTCGCCCGGCAACACGCCGCCTTTGAGCTTAAAATCTTTGAAGCCATATTTATCCGCAGCCGCCTCAGCCAGCCGTACCACGGCATCGCTGGTCAGCGCTTCCTGATGACGCAGGTGATACCAGTCGTGGCTGGCCTGCTCACCACTCAGATAGGGCAGATCGGTCTTGCGGCGGTCGCCGAGATAGAACAGATAGCCCAGCACCGTCACTTCATCACGCTGTTTACCTGGCCCCAGCAGTTCAGCCACCGGTACGCCCAGACACTGTCCCAGCAGATCGAGCAGCGCTGCTTCCAGCGCAGCTACCGCGTTGACCCGCAACTCAAAAGTCCAGGCACCGTTGCCGAAGGTAGTGAAGTCAGCCGACTGATTGCCTTTGTGCACCTGCTGCACCAGACGGTTCATTCGCGCAATCTGCTGGCCTTTCACCTGCGGAATCGCCTCTACCAGCGTCTTATAGATGGTGTCGCCGCCGGGGGCTTCACCGACGCCGGTGTGACCGGCGCTGTCGGTGAGAACCACAATATTGCGGGTAAAACAGGCGTTGTGCGCACCGCCAATATTGAGCAGCATGCTGTCATAACCGGCGACCGGGATAACCTGCATCTCAGTAATCACCGGCGAACTTTGCGTATTCATAATGCATCCTTACCGGGCCAGGTTTTCAGTTCGACACGTTTGATGTCGCCCGCGATCACCAGGAAGCTGAATGCGGCGACAAAGGCGTGAATACCGACATAGATCAGCGCGCCTTCAAAGGAGCCGCTGGTGGCGATGATGTAACCGATGGCGATAGGCGTCACGATGCCAGAGAAGTTACCGAACATGTTGAACAGACCGCCGCTCAGGCCACTGATCTCTTTCGGCGCGGTATCTGCCATCACTGCCCAGCCCAGCGCACCGATGCCTTTACCAAAGAACGCCAGTGCCATGAAGAACACCACCACCCATTCGGTATCGGTGTAGTTACACATCACCATCGAAATAGAGAGCAGCATGCCGAGCACGATCGGCGTTTTACGCGCGATATTCAGGGAGCCGGTTTTACGCATCAGCCAGTCGGAGATCACCCCGCCCAGTACGCCGCCGAGGAAGCCGCACACCGCCGGAATCGAGGCAATAAAGCCCGCTTTGAGAATCGACATGCCGCGCGCCTGTACCAGATAGACCGGGAACCAGGTGATAAAAAAGTAGGTTAAGGCGTTAACACAGTACTGACCGAGGTAGATACCCAGCATCATGCGTGACGTCAGCAGCTGTTTGATCTGGAACCACTTCTCGCTCCAGCTCACTTTGCGGCTATCCTTTTTGACATCCATGTTGATCAGCGCACCGCCCTGCTCCATGTACTCCAGTTCGGCTTTATTCACGCCTGGGTGATCGGTGGGATCGTGGATCACTTTCAGCCAGATGAAACTGAGGATGATGCCCAGGCCGCCCATGAACCAGAACACGTGCGCCCAGCCCACGGAAGAGACCAGCCAGCCCATGATGGGCGCGAAGATGACGGTGGCGAAGTATTGAGCCGAGTTGAAGATCGCCACGGCCGTGCCACGCTCCTGCGCCGGAAACCAGGCCGCGACAATGCGGCTGTTGCCAGGGAATGAGGGCGCTTCGGCCAGTCCCACCAGGAAACGCAGAATAAACAGCGACATGATGATGCCGAAGCCGCTGAACAGATCGACGAACCCTTGCAAAAAGGTAAAGAGCGACCAGGTAAAGATGCTCCAGAAATAGACGCGTTTTGAGCCGAAGCGGTCAAGCAGCCAGCCGCCCGGAATCTGACCAATAACATACGCCCATGAGAAGGCTGAGAAGATATAGCCGAGTCCGACCGAATCGAGGCCAATATCTTTTGACATCGCCGAACCGGCAATCGAAATGGTTGCGCGGTCACCGTAGTTGAATGAGGTGACGATAAATAACATCACCACAATCCAGTAACGGGCATTGGTGCGTTTCTGCACCGTTTCCGCGGTCTGGCTGAAACTATTCATGATGCACTCCTGAAATATAGCGTGAGCTACATTCGCTCTGACTGCATACACATCGCGTTGGGTATCAGAGAGAAGTTGGGTTAAACACGGCGATCTTTTTGTTTTGGCAAACTTTATTTATTCATCCGGCGTCTGGCAGCCGCGGCAGGTAATACGTCCAGGCAACCTCTTTCGGATGAATAATACGTCGTGACAGATAACCTGACTTTGGCTAACGGAACTCAGTATAAGAACAGCCTGTGGCGATCACATTGGCGCATCGCCCTGGAATAATCGCCGTATTGAAGTGATTGTCTGGCGGATGCACAAAAGCCTGCGGTATAGCTCACGAAAGTGGCAAATACCCGTGCAAAATCCGCCCCGGATAACGCTTTCCCCCTCTGTTTGTGAGGGTCTTCACTTGCTTTTGGATAATCGACCCAAAACAGCGAAGTGAATTGCCTTAATGGTGGTCATTTGCACAATGCGCGACCCGCCCCGCCTCCCTATACTGAAGCTGGCAAACAAGGGCGTGACAGGTCAGATTATTAAAGCGTGCCGCACAAGTACGGTACGACAGACAGGAAGGTGAGCGATGAACCCAAAAACAGATGAACAACCGCTCTATATCAAAGTCCATGAGCACGACAATGTGGCGATTGTGGTTAACAGCCTCGGCCTGCCAGCCGGTACGCAGTTTGCGGATGGCCTGACCCTCACAGAGCATGTGCCGCAGGGCCACAAAGTGGCGCTGAGCGCGATTAATCAGGGTGCAGAGATCGTGCGTTATGGCGAAGTCATTGGCTATGCATTGCGGGATATTGCCCAGGGCAGCTGGATTGATGAGTCACTGGTCGCGCTGCCGGAAGCCCCTCCACTGGAGAGTCTGCCGTTAGCTACTCAGGTTCCACCTGATTTGCCGCCGCTGGAGGGCTATACCTTTGAAGGTTACCGCAATGCGGATGGCAGCGTAGGCACGCGTAACCTGCTCGGCATCACCACCAGCGTCCACTGTGTGGCCGGTGTGGTGGATCATGTCGTACAGATCATTGAACGGGAGTTGCTGCCGCGCTATCCGAATGTGGATGGTGTGGTTGCCCTGAACCACCTTTATGGCTGTGGTGTGGCGATCAACGCACCCGCGGCGGTCGTGCCGATTCGCACCATTCATAACCTGGCGCTGAATGCGAATTTCGGTGGCGAAGTGATGATCGTCAGCCTCGGCTGTGAAAAGTTACAGCCAGAGCGTCTGCTGACTGGCACCCCCGACGTGCAGGCGATTTCGCTGGACGATCATGACATCGTGCGTCTGCAGGATGAAAAGCTGGTGGGCTTTGGCGCGATGGTCAATGAGATTCTGCAGGTGGCGGAGCGTCATCTCCAGCGGCTGAATCAGCGCCAGCGCGAAACCTGCTCCGCAGCAGAGCTGATTGTCGGCATGCAGTGTGGTGGCAGCGATGCGTTTTCGGGCGTGACGGCAAATCCGGCAGTGGGCTTCGCCTCTGATCTGCTGGTGCGTTGCGGTGCCACCGTGATGTTCTCCGAAGTCACTGAAGTGCGTGATGCGATTCACCTGCTGACGCCGCGGGTGATTAATCAGGAAGTCGGTAAGCGCTTACTGGAGGAGATGGCCTGGTATGATAATTACCTCGACCAGGGCCAGACCGATCGCAGCGCTAACCCGTCGCCGGGCAATAAAAAAGGCGGGCTGGCGAACGTGGTGGAAAAAGCGCTTGGCTCGATCGCAAAATCGGGACGCAGCGCCATTGTTGAAGTGCTCTCGCCCGGCCAGCGGCCCACGCGACGCGGATTGATCTACGCGGCGACGCCAGCCAGCGATTTTGTCTGCGGTACGCAGCAGCTGGCATCCGGTATCACCCTGCAGGTGTTTACTACTGGTCGCGGTACGCCTTACGGTCTTGCCGCAATTCCGGTGATCAAGATGGCGACGCGTAATGCGCTGGCGGAGCGCTGGCACGATCTGATGGACATCAATGCCGGGACGATTGCTACCGGTGAAGAGAGTATTGAGCAGGTGGGCTGGCGACTGTTTGAATTGATTCTGGATATCGCCAGTGGCAGAAAGCAGACCTGGTCCGATCGCTGGGGCATTCGTAATCAGCTGGCGGTGTTTAACCCGGCGCCTGTCACCTGATATTGCACTCAACGGACATCGCCGTGTGCGCAACACAGGCTTATCTCAGCTAAGGCAGAGATAAGCCTGGCGTGGCAATCAGAGCTGCGCGCCCCAGGCTTCAACCCACGGCGAGGTTACCGCCTCCGGTTCCGGATTTTCAGTGGCATCAACCAGTAACACCTCGCCGACCCGCTGAGCGCCCTGCTCCTGCAGCAGCACGTCAAAGGTTTTACCCGCGCCACAGAAATGGTCATAGCTGCTGTCACCCAGCGCAATCACGCCATAGCGCAGCGCGGGCTGATGACCGAGCTGATCTTTAATCGCATGGAACAGACCTGAAATCGTGTCGGGAAAATCGCCATGCCCGGTAGTAGAAGTGACGATTAACGCCACGTCGCTGGCATAGTTTTGCCAGTCAGCCAGCGTCGGATCGTCAAACACCGTTACGCTGTGCCCCTGCTGCTGCAGAATGGGCTCTGCTTCTTCCGCGACCAGCAGCGCATTGCCATATACCGTACCTACAAAAATGCCAATTTTAGCCATCTGCTTTCTCCGTTATTCTGAAACGTTATCCTGTCCTGGCGGTGCGTCAAACTCAACCCGCGGCACCTCAGGAATGCGATCCTGCCAGCCAAACTGGTTCATCAGGTTCTGCCAGACGCCATCCAGTCCGGCGCGAAGCAACAACGGTTCACCGGTCACCGGATGAGTTAATGCCAGGCTGCTGGCGTGCAGCATCAGGCGGTTAGCGCCAAAATGTTCGGCAGCACCCCGGTTCTGACGCAGATCGCCGTGCGCCGAATCGCCAATAATCGGATGACGCAGGTGTGACATATGACGACGCAACTGATGCTTGCGACCGGTTTTAGGGGCCAGTTCAACCAGGCTATAACGCGAAGTGGGATAACGGCCAATGCCGATCGGCATCTCGACCGTTGCCAGTGACTGATAATCGGTGACCGCGGGCTGTGCGGTGCGCGCTTCCGTGGCGTGTTTATCGGCAATTTTATCCAGCTCTTCCACCAGCGGATAATCGAGCGTCCCGCTGCTCTCCAGCCAGCCGCGAACCACAGCGTGGTAGGTTTTCTGCATCTGGTGCTGTTCAAACTGCAGGGAAAGCAGACGTCCGACTTCACTGGAGAGCCCCATCAGCAGTACCCCTGACGTGGGCTTGTCGAGACGATGTGCCGTAAACACATGCTGCCCAATCTGATCACGAACGGTCTGCATCACAAACACCGTTTCATGGCGATCCAGCCAGCTGCGATGAACCAGCCAGCCGCTGGGCTTGTTGACGGCAACCAGCCACTCATCCTGATAGAGTATCTCCAGCATCAGTGGGCAGCATCCGTGATTAACGCATCAAGTTGACGCAGGGTCAGCAACAGCGTTGCAATACCCGGCTGGTCAGGCACCAGAGCCACCTCATAATAGGGGGCCACGGCAAAATTTTGTGGTAACGGATGTCGGGCCGCAATCAGGGCATGCATCCGCGGGACTAACACCCACTGGAGCCACTGCAGCGGCTCCAGCGTATCCAGGCAAAAGGGTTCACGGCTCTCGAGCGCCCCCTCGGCCGGCGGGGTACTCTGCCAGAGATGGTGCTCACGCATCACCGCTTCCAGTTGTTCCAGCCGTTGCGTAATTAGTTGTTCAGGCGTCATGCGCCACCTCCGTGAGCAGTCAAAAATGGGCGGCAAGCATATCACTAGTTGGCACAGGCACAAAAAAAGGGAGCACTGTATAAACAGTGCTCCCGGTTCGTTTGCAGCCATCCCGCCACGTTAATGCTCCCTGCTCTTCCATGACAACTTGTCCAGTGCGAACTCCTGTCGCGCATCGTCCTGATGTATCCTTAGCATCCTGGCCCACCACCTCTTCTGAGGGGGTTCTCATTCTCCATCCTGGAGGTGTCCCTTGCTCAATCCTGAGCTATCCTGTTTCGTCCTGAAACCTTCCGTGTGCCGTAAGCTCCGTTACGTTCCTGCCTCATGGCTTATCATCATCCTGACGATATCTTTTTCCTGAGCTTCCTGCAGTGCGAAACATTTTGACAGAACTCGTTACGCGCACAAGGTACTCACAGCAGAACTTTACGAAATGTGCGGCGTAAATTCAGATAAACGCCATTAAGTTGATGATTCACAATATTTTTACATCTCAGCCTTCCGGAAGGCTCACCTGTTATATAGCGATCTCTCACAGCACATGTAAGAGATGTCTCACAAGATCAGGGGCAAATCACTGCAACTCAGATGATAACCGGTTGTAATGACTTAAGAAATATCTCAAGCGTTTCCGCTAATTTCACACGCTGTTTACCACCAGGCTGCTCCAGAATCACTTCGCCGCTGAGATTAGAAAGCGAGATGATCTCCTGTTCTGACTCGGTGGTAGCGATAAACAGCGTAGGCGACTGTTTAAGGCGGCGCTGCATCACCAGATGCCCGATCAGATTCTCCTGTAGCCGCAGGAAATCATCCTCACTCCAGACCTGTAAGAGTGTCAGCTGATTCTCACCAAAACTGGCCTGCATATCCCCGGCAAACTGCGTGGTATAGAAAGCCGTGATCTGCGGCTGGAGCTGGATGTCGATTGCCCGCTCAACCGCATCCAGCGTCTGTGGCAGAGTAAAAGGCTGCGGCTGCCAGACGACCTGCTGATCGCGATCCTCCAGGGCACAGGGCGAAGGTACGCCAAAGAGATCGCTGCTGGCCGGCGCATGCCCGGCCTGCTGAAGCCAGTGCTGGCAGTATCGGGTGGAAAAGTCGCGCAACGCGGCGGCAGTTTGCTGCATCATTCATATTCTCACTTCTGATGGGTTACACTTAGCCACTTTGATTAATTTTGGTGGTAACCGCAATGACTACACACGAACAGGATCAGGCACTCAGCAACCTGACGCTGGGCAAACCCACAGCCTATCACGATCATTATGACAACAGCTTACTGCAGGCGGTGCCGCGCAGCCTGAATCGTGAACCCCTTGGTCTGTTTCCCGACAGCCTGCCCTTTACCGGCAGTGATATCTGGACCCTGTATGAACTCTCGTGGCTCAACAGCAAAGGTCTGCCACAGGTTGCCGTTGGCGAAGTGGTGCTCAATGCGCAGAGCCGCAACCTTATCGAGTCCAAAAGCTTCAAGCTCTATCTTAACAGTTTCAACCAGACCCGCTTTGCCGACTGGGGCGAGGTTCGTCAGACGCTGGAGCGGGACCTGAGTGCCTGTGCTGAAGGTGAAGCGCGGGTCGCGCTGTTCCGTCTCAATGAAGTGGAAGGTCAGCCCATCGGCCATTTTGAGGGGTGTTGTATTGATGAGCAGGATATCGCAATAGAGGATTATCGCTTCAATGCTGACTATCTGGCCGATGCTGCGGGCAGCGAAATCGTTGAAGAGACGCTGGTCAGCCACCTGCTCAAGTCAAACTGTCTGATTACCAATCAGCCCGACTGGGGCTCCGTGATGATTCGTTATAAAGGCCCGCGTATCGACCGTGAAGCGCTGCTGCGCTATCTGGTCTCATTCCGCCAGCACAACGAATTTCACGAGCAGTGTGTCGAACGCATTTTTAATGATGTGATGCGTTTCTGTCATCCGGAAGCGCTGACGGTCTATGCACGCTACACCCGTCGTGGCGGGCTGGATATCAATCCATGGCGCACCAATGTGCCCTTCTCGCCCGGTTTTTCGCGGCTGGTCCGTCAGTAGTTTGCGAGACTTCTCGCAGGCTGCGTGCACTAAGCGCAGTTCCGCTTGAGCTGTGCGGGCCGACAAGGCTACTCTGGTGATGGCGGCTACCTGCGGGTTGCCGACCAGGGATTTTCGTCACTGCCGTTGCAGTGCCAACACGCACCCAGGCGGGTGTAAAGGAGTTCATTTGATTACCCATATCAGCCCTCTTGGCTCGATGGATCTGCTTTCACAGCTGGAAGTCGATATGCTCAAGCGCACAGCCAGCAGCGACCTCTACCAGCTGTTTCGCAACTGCTCTCTTGCCGTGCTTAACTCCGGCAGCCAGACTGACAGCAGCCAGGAGCTGCTCTCCCGCTTTGAAAATTTCGACATCAATGTGCTGCGCCGTGAGCGCGGCGTCAAACTGGAGCTGATCAATCCACCGGAGGAGGCGTTTGTGGATGGCCGCATCATCCGTTCACTGCAGGCTAACCTGTTTGCGGTGCTGCGTGACATCCTGTTTGTCAGCGGTCAGCTCAACATGCCGGGTCGGTTCACTGCGGCTGAAGAAAATGACTCCGCCACTATCACCAACACCGTGTTTTCCATTCTGCGTAACGCGCGGGCGCTGCATATCGGCGAGTATCCCAACACCGTGGTCTGCTGGGGCGGTCACTCGATCAACGCCGTTGAGTACCAGTATTGCCGCAATGTCGGAACTCAGCTTGGACTGCGTGAACTGAACATCTGTACCGGCTGCGGGCCGGGCGTGATGGAAGCGCCAATGAAAGGGGCCGCCGTAGGCCATGCTCAGCAGCGCTATCGTGACAGCCGCTTTATCGGCCTGACCGAACCCTCCATCATTGCGGCTGAACCGCCGAATCCGCTGGTGAATGAGTTGATCATCATGCCGGACATCGAAAAACGTCTGGAAGCTTTTGTGCGCATCGCCCATGGCATTATCATTTTCCCGGGCGGCGTAGGGACCGCAGAAGAGTTGCTCTATCTGCTGGGCATCCTGATGAATCCGCAGAACAGCGATCAGGTATTACCGCTGATCCTGACCGGGCCGGAAGAGAGCGCCGACTACTTCCGCGTGCTGGATGATTTCATCGTTAACACGCTGGGCGAACAGGCGCGTAAGCATTATCAGATCATCATTAACGATGCAGCCGAAGTGGCGCGTCTGATGAAGAAAGCGATGCCGCAGGTAAAAGAGAATCGTCGCGAAACCGGCGATGCTTACAGCTTTAACTGGTCGATTCGCATTGAACCCGATCTGCAGGTGCCGTTCCTGCCAACCCATGAAAACATGGCGAATCTCAATCTCTACACCAATCAGCCACCCGAAAAGCTGGCTGCTGACCTGCGCCGCGCCTTCTCAGGTATCGTAGCCGGTAACGTCAAAGAGATGGGCATCCGCGAAATCCGTGAGAAGGGACGCTACAAACTGCATGGCGACCCCGACATCATGCACCGCATGGATGAGCTGCTTCAGGGATTCGTTGCACAGCAACGCATGAAACTGCCAGGCACCGCCTACATTCCCTGCTACGAAATTATCAAATAAACCAGGAGGCAGCCCCCGGGCTGCCCATACTCTCATGGCTCTTCATCTTGTTATTGTTGACGCGTTGAATCTGATTCGCCGTCTGCATGCGGTACAGGGTTCACCCTGTGTCGAAGGCTGCAAGGCTGCGCTGCGCCAGATACTGGGTCACGCCCATCCGACTCATGCGGTGGCGGTGTTTGATGGCGAAGCACGTCATCAGGGCTGGCGTCATCAGCTGCTACCCGATTACAAAAGCGGTCGCCCGCCGATGCCAGACGATTTACAGGCAGAGATGCCGGCGTTACAGGAGGCCTTTCGCGCCGCAGGCGTAAGCTGTTGGATAGCGGGCGAGGATGAAGCGGACGATTTAGCGGCGACGCTGGCGGTGAAAATGGCTCAGGCCGGACATCAGGCCACCATTGTTTCAACCGACAAAGGCTACTGTCAGCTGCTGGCACCCGAGATCCGCATCCGCGACTACTTCCAGAAACGCTGGCTTGATCTGCCTTTTATCGAGGCTGAATTTGGTGTGGCACCACAGCGGCTACCCGACTACTGGGGGTTGTGCGGCATCAGCAGCAGTAAAATTCCGGGCATCACCGGCATCGGTCCGAAAAGCGCGAAACAGCTGCTGACAGAGTTTCACACGCTTGAAGGGATCTATCAGCAACTGGATCAGGTGCCAGCCAGATGGCGGGAGAAGCTCGCTGAGGGTCAGCAGATGGCAGAGATCAGCCGTCAGGTCGCAACCCTGAAGCAGGATCTGGTATTGCAGGGCAATCTGAATACGCTGCGTTATACCGGCTGAGTGCCCCTGCACTCAGCCCGGCGATTAACTTTCGTCGCGACGACCACCGGCAGCCGCCCAGATTCGGCGCACATGTACCGTCACCTCTTCGCGGTCATGATAAAGCTGGCGGGCGCGAATCTGCACGTTAATGCCATTATCATCAAATCGTTCCTGCATCATGGCCAGATTCTGCGTCACCTCTTCATAGCGCTTTTTCATGGGCAACTTAAGGTTGAAGATCGCTTCACGGCACCAGCCGTTAACCAGCCAGTCGGTCATCAGGTTAGCCACGCGCACCGGCTTCTCCACCATGTCACACACCAGCCAGCTGATGTTGGTGCGTGGCGGACGGAATTTAAAGCCATCTGCTTTCTCGTGCATCACCTGGCCCGTATCCATCAGGCTCGGTGCCATCGGTCCGTTGTCCACCGCATACACCATCATGCTGCGCTGAACCAGCTGATAGGTCCAGCCGCCCGGACAGGCACCGAGATCCACGGCGTACATGCCGCTGGCTAAACGCTCATCCCACTCATCCGCAGGGATAAAGACGTGAAACGCCTCCTCCAGCTTAAGGGTGGAACGGCTTGGCGCATCGGAGGGGAACTTAAGGCGTGGAATACCCATGTAAAACGGCGAGCTGTTTTCCCGGATGGAGTAGCCGACGTAGCAGGTGCCCGGTGCGATGAAAAACACATGCACGACCGGACGTTTCGGGCTCTCATAATTCAACAGGATCTTGCTTTCACGCAGTGCCGAGCGCAGCGGCACGGTGAACTTACGGCAGAACTTAGTCAGCTCCTTGGCTTCGTTGGTATCTGGCACTTCAACACGCAGTTCGCCGCCCTTTTCCACTACGCCGGTCAGCATGCCGACAATCGGGGTAATACGATCTTCCTGCGGCAGGTCACGCAGCATTTCGCCGACGACCAGCATCTGACGGGCAAAAATCAGCTCGTCAAACGGCAACTCACGTGCCAGCCGCTCGGCATCTTCAAACTGATAGCACTCAAACAGCACGTAGCCGGAGTCATCTTTAACCCGTGGAAAGCCGTAGATTTCACGTTCAGCCGCTTTGGCGCTGATTTCCGCCGCACACTCTTTTTCAAAACCGGGACGACAATAGAGTAAAACTTTATTCATGGCGTTCTGCCTTTCGTTTAAGACGCAGCGCGCCAATCAACATCAATACCCAACCGGCGAGGAAACAGACCCCGCCCACGGGTGTGATAAAAACCCAAAACTTCAGATGTGACAGCGCCAGACAATAGAGGCTCCCACTAAACAGCACGGTGCCGAGCGCCATCAGCGCACTGCTCCAGTAAAACCAGATATTGGCGCGGCGTAACATCGCAGCCCCCAGCCCCATCACCGCTAAGGTGTGATAAGCCTGATATTCCAGCCCGGTATGAATCCAGGCCATTTCAGCCGCACCAAGCGACTGACTCAAAACGTGGGCACCAAATGCGCCAAAAGCCACCAGCAGAAATCCGCTGATAGCCGAAAAAACAAACATGGCACGACTGGACATTAACCGATCCTCAGAGTCCTTTTGCATCTGAATGCAAATAAATCAATATGTTATTGTTGATAGCGAAAGCGGAATTTTTCTTGTTCGGTTGCAGCTTTTTCCAGGATCCACTGTCGGAAGGCGGCTATTTTACCCAGTTCTGCCTGACTGTCATGACAAACCAGATAAAAAGCGTTTTTACTGACTAATACATCATTAAACGGGCAGATTAATCGCCCGGCTTCTATTTCGCTCTGCGCCATGACGTTATTCGCCAGCGCCACGCCCTGACCATGAATCGCCGCCTGCAACACCATGGCGCTGTGGCTGAAGATTGGCCCCTGCTGCACATTGATATGCTGCAGGCCCAGTTGCCGGATATAAGATTGCCAGTCCCGGCGGGAGGCATCATGCAGCAGAGTAAAACGCGACAGATCCATCGGCGTTTTCAGCGGATTATCCCCCGTCATCAGCGACGGTGAACAGACCGGCAGCAGATATTCGGCATAGAGTTTTTCAACCCGCAGGCCGGGCCAGTTACCCCGACCGTAAAAAATCGCCACGTCGACATCGTCGGCCAGTTTCTCTTCGTCGCGGTCAACCGCCTGGATACGCACGTCGATTCCCGGATAAGCCATATTAAAGCTGGAGAGGCGGGGAACCAGCCACTGAATGGCAAAGCTCGGAAGTAAACTGACGGTCAGTGCCCCCTTGGCGCTGCGCGCCTGCAGTTTGCGGGTCGCTTCGTTGATTGCCGAGAAAATCTCTTTGATGTCGAGATAGTAGCTTTGTCCTTCTTCGGTCAGTAATAGCGAACGATTCCTCCGGCGAAATAGCTTTAACCCCAGAAAATCTTCCAGAGATTTAATCTGATGGCTTACAGCAGCCTGGGTGACAAACAGCTCTTCTGCGGCTTTGGTAAAGCTTAAATGGCGTGCAGCTGCATCAAAAACACGCAGTGCGTTGAGAGGAGGAAGGCGTTTCGACATGGTTTTCCGTATCCGGATCGGCAAAAAATACGCTGGCTTATACAAAGCGTTTACGTATTAGAATTTTTAATCCGAGGCATTATAATTTGTCCGTTGAGGAACCTCCAGCAAATACCTATAGTTGCCGCACTTCCTGAGCCGGAACGAAAAGTTTTTAGATTTGTGAGTGAGTTCGCAGATTTTCTGAAAGCTTTTGGCTTGTGGTCGTGATGTTGTGTTTGCAATTTTTGATCCGACGATTGCGGATCGAACTCTTAATTCCTGTAGATTTACCCTGTCTGTCCATAGTGATTTTTAAATAGCACCGCAAATTGCGGTGCTTTTTTTTGCTGCTTAGTTGCCAGACTCTACCATCTCTTTGACATCAGAGCGGTTGATTTGCTGCTCGTTGCCATTCGCATCTTTATAGCTGATCATGCCGGTATCGTTATCGACTTTAGGCTTGCCGGCAGCCACAATGGTGCGACCATCATTGGTATGCATCACGTAATTGCTTGAACAGGCACTAAGGGTAAAAGCCAGGGTACACACGGCCAGTACTGCGGTTAATTTTTTCATCTGCTATCTCCTTGTAGATTGATTGCATCAAACCACCCGCGTTACGCTAACCAGAGGCAGCCGATAAGTGAGATCGACTAGTAAACGTCCGATCGTTATGCGGGTTTGGTTCAAACCTTGCAATATTCAGCATAACGCGCTTTCCCAGCTTTGCCAGACGCAGACCATTCTTTCAGTGTGGTCCTAATTTTTCTTATCATGGACCAGGCATGACCGCATTCAATCCCACCGCATTTCGCCAGCAGTTTCCCGCACTCGCCGACGCAGGCGTTTATCTCGACAGCGCAGCGACCACGCTGAAGCCGCAGGCCGTCATTGACAGCACGCAGCAGTTTTACAGCCTCAGCGCGGGTACAGTCCATCGCTGCCAGTTTGCCGCCGCCCAGGCCTTAACCCATCGCTATGAGCAGGCGCGCAACCAGGTTGCCCGCTGGCTTAACGCCGCTGACGATCGTGAGATTGTCTGGACGCGCGGCACCACCGAAGCGATAAACCTGGTGGCAAACAGCTGGCTGCGTCCGCGCTTACAGCCTGGTGATGAGATTGTGGTCAGCGAGGCAGAACACCACGCCAACCTGGTGCCCTGGCTGATGGCTGCGCAGGCGTGCGGAGCCCGCGTCGTAAAATGGCCGTTAGGCGCGGATCGCCTGCCGGATATCAGCCTGCTCCCCGCCCTGCTCAACAGCCGAACCCGCCTGTTGGCGGTCGGTCAGATGTCGAATGTCACCGGCGGGTGTCCCGCACTCGCTCAGGCGATCCCACTCGCTCACGCCACAGGCGCGAAAGTGATGGTCGATGGCGCACAGGGCGTGGTGCATTGCCCGCCTGACGTACAGGCGCTGGATATCGACTTTTACGCCTTTTCCGGCCATAAGATTTACGGCCCGATGGGCATTGGCGCGTTATATGGTAAAGCGGAACTGCTGGAGGCGATGGAGCCCTGGCAGGGCGGCGGTAAGATGATAACGGATGTCGATTTCAGCGGATTCACGCCGCAGCCGGTGCCGTGGCGTTTTGAGGCTGGCACCCCGAATGTGGCGGGCGTGGTGGGCCTGAGTGCAGCACTGAGCTGGCTGGCGCAGTACGATCTGCCCGAAGCGGAGCGCTGGAGTCAGCATCTTGCGACGCTGGCGGAAGAGCAACTGGCGGAATTACCCGGTTTCCGCAGCTTCCGCTGTTCAAATGCCAGCCTGCTGGCATTTGAATTCGCTGGCCTGCATCACAGCGATCTGGTGACGCTGCTCGCTGAGCAGGGAATCGCCCTGCGCGCTGGCCAGCACTGCGCGCAGCCGTTGCTGGCGGCGCTGGGCGTCAGCGGCACGCTGCGGGCCTCTTTTGCACCCTATAATAATCTGCAGGATGTTGATGCGCTGGTGCGCGCCATGAAGAGCGCCATCTCGCTGTTATCGGAGTTTTGATTATGCATTCATCGCTGTTAGCGCCGCACCCGTTTGGCGAACAGATTACCGTTGCCAGTCTTAAAGAGAGCTTTGGCCGCTTTCATCAGTGGGAAGATCGTTATCGTCAGCTGATCCAGCTGAGCCGCCAGTTGCCTGACTTAGCCGGGGAACTGAAAACAGCGGAAATTGAACTGAGCGGTTGTGAAAATCGGGTCTGGCTGGGCAGCCAGTTATGCGAGGATGGCACGCTGCATTTCTATGGTGACAGTGAAGGACGTATTGTGCGCGGTCTGCTGGCCGTGCTGCTGACCGCCGTTGAGGGCCAGACGCCGCAACAGCTGCTGGCAATGGATCCCTTAAAACTCTTTGATGAACTGGGCCTGCGCGCCCAGCTCAGTGCCTCCCGCAGCAGCGGCCTGCAGGCGCTGGCCGCCGCAGTGGAGCACGCCGCGCGTCAGGCGCTGACGGCGTCCTGACGGGCAGCACGCGCCAGAAACTTCTTCAGCGCATGCGAGACGGCAACAAAGCCGAAGGTGGCGGTCACCATGGTGGCCGCGCCAAAGCCGGATGTGCAATCCATTCTCTTTGGCCCCTCCGCTGTGCTGCGTGAAGCACAGACGCTGCCATCAGCCTGCGGATAGACCAGCGCTTCGGTAGAAAAGACGCAGTCGATGCCAAGCTTGCCCTTGCTGTTTTTTACCACGCCCAGGCTTTTCAGTCGTTCGCGCAGCTTCGCCGCCAGCGGATCCTGGATAGTTTTCGCCAGGTCGGCGACCTGGATCTGAGTGGGATCGATCTGCCCACCCGCGCCACCGGTGGTGATCAGCGGGATCTTATTCCGGCGACACCAGGCGATCAGCGCCGCTTTCGGTCGCACGCTGTCGATAGCGTCGATCACATAGTCGAAACCGGCTGCCATCAGTTCGGCGGTGTTTTCTGGCGTAATAAAGTCATCAATGCAGATCACTTCGCAGTCAGGATTAATCGCACGCAGCCGTTCTGCCATCACGTCCGTCTTAGCTTTGCCGACGTTGCCCTGCAGCGCATGAAGCTGTCGGTTGGTGTTGGTAATACAGACATCATCCATATCAATCAGGGTGATTTTACCAATCCCGGTGCGCACCAGCGCTTCCGCCGCCCAGGATCCGACACCGCCAATACCGATGACGCAGAAGTGTGCGTCAGCAAAACGTTGCAGCGCATCCTGGCCATAGAGACGCGCCGTGCCGCCAAAGCGCTGATGCCAGGCGTCATTTAACACTTTCATAGTTGAACCTGTTACGTCGTGCGGGCCCGAAGGCCCGCAGAGAAGAAGTTAGTTAGCGCCGAGAAGCAGTGAACCATTATTACCGTTTTGCGGGCTGGAGAACAGCGGTTGTCCGGCACCCGGCGCGGCTTTAATTACCCAGACGCGTCCGTAGTGATTATAGAAGCCCGCCAGATGCGCGGCGTCCGGGCCGATACCCTGATAGATATCAAAGTGCTGGCCTTTAATCGCGCCACCCACGTCGAGTGCCACCATCAGCCGCATCTCATATTTGCCGTTGAATTTGCCCTTCTCATTTAACTGCGGCACTTCAGCCAGCAGTACGGTGCCCGCCGGAATAATTGAGCGGTCAGACGCAACGGAGGCTTTCGCCACCAGCGGAACTGCGCTGGCACCGCGCACCGGCGTAAATGGCTCAGCCTTAAAGAAGACGAATGATGGGTTGGTTTCCAGCAGCGTACGGACCTCCTGCGGTGAGTGCTCCTGCGCCCACTGACGAATCGCCTGCATCGACATATCTTCGCGCTTCACTTCACCGCGATCGATCAGCTCTTTACCAATACTGTGATAACCCCAGCCATTTTTACCGGCGTAACCAAAGAAGGTCATCGGGCGGCCATCGCCAAAGTCGACATAACCACTGCCCTGCACATCCATCATGAAGTTATCAATCAGGGAATTGCTGTAGGCGATGATGTAGCGGTCATCGAGTCCGCCACTATAGATAGAGGCGCGGCTCGGTAATTTTTCTCCGCGTTTGCGCGGAGGCATACGGTAGATGGGATACTGGAATTCACCCTGACGGGTATAACGCGCTTCTACTACCGGCGTGTAGTAACCGGTGAACTGCACGTTACCGTAGTTATCCGTTCCCTCCATCTGCCAGGCGTTAAGCCCATACTGACGAAGCTGTCGGGTATCGGCACCCGCCATCAGCCAGCTCTCAATCGCGCTATAGGTGCCGTTCTGACGACTATACAGGGCGGATGAGGCGGACTGAATCTGACGGACCTGTTCGCCAAAGTCTCTGCCATTAACTGGTGCGCCTTTGGCATTGGGCTGATTCACCAGCGCCAGCGGTTGTTCCAGTTTGCCATCTTTATATTGCTGACCGCGATCGGTCGGTTTGGAGCTACAGGCCGCCAGCAGCGTAATTAACGCGCCAGTGAGTGCATACTTCACCCAATGTGATTTCATTATCTTCTCTTTTTATAACTGTTCGCCCCGCGACGATAGCAAAGCCCCCGACAGAATGAAATGCATCCGCTCAGACGTCACGCATATCAGTTTAATAATTAACCAGATGGTTGAATCCTTCAGCAACTGGCTGTTAATTTGGCTTTTATCTGCAAAAAGGGGTTGCATGAATTAGCGCGGAGAGTATAGTGCGCTTCCACGGACGCGGGGTGGAGCAGCCTGGTAGCTCGTCGGGCTCATAACCCGAAGGTCGTCGGTTCAAATCCGGCCCCCGCAACCAATACTTCTGCAGCAGTTTTACAGAAGTCACAATGTGAGAAGTAAAAGTAATAGAAGCAATACGGACGCGGGGTGGAGCAGCCTGGTAGCTCGTCGGGCTCATAACCCGAAGGTCGTCGGTTCAAATCCGGCCCCCGCAACCAATACTTCTGCAGTTGTTTTACAGAAGTCACAATGTGAAAAAAGTATGATACGGACGCGGGGTGGAGCAGCCTGGTAGCTCGTCGGGCTCATAACCCGAAGGTCGTCGGTTCAAATCCGGCCCCCGCAACCAATCATTTAAACACCTGAAAGGGTGTTTTTTTGTTTCTGACGTTCCCAAAAGCCGCTTCAGCCTCTTTCTGCCCTGAAAAGCGCGCGGATAGCCCGGCTACCCGCACTCTTTTACCGATGGGCCAGCGCCGCCCCACTCTCCACATACGCTTTGATGCCGTTCAGAATCGCCTCTGCCACCTGATGCTGGTAACGGGTCGTTCGCAACTTACGCTCCTCCTCCACATTACTGATAAACGCCGTCTCGACCAGAATTGACGGGATATCAGGGGCTTTAAGCACTGCGAATCCGGCCTGATCCACGGTGCGTTTGTGCAGATGGTTGATGCGCCCCATGCGATGCAGCACCTCTTTGCCGAATTTAAGGCTGTCATGAATCGTCTGGCGCTGCACCATGTCGAACATGGTGTGATCGAGATAGCGGTCGCCGCTTTTGCTGACGCCACCAATCAGGTCTGATTCATTCTGAGTCTGAGCCAGGAAACGGGCTGCCGCCGAAGTGGCACCGCTGGTTGATAAGGCAAACACTGAAGAGCCGCGTGCCGCGCGACTGGTAAAAGCATCCGCATGGATCGACACAAAGAGGTCGGCACGCTGTTTACGGGCTTTAGCAACTCTGACCCGCAGCGGAATAAAGACATCTTCATTACGCGTCATATAGGCTTTCATATTGGACTCTTTATCGATCAGCGCTTTGAGTCGCCGTCCAATCTTCAGCACAATATCTTTCTCGCGGGTCTTATATTTGCCGTGCGCGCCCGGATCTTCCCCGCCGTGACCGGGATCGATCATGATAATGATCGGACGATCGCGCCCCGCTTTGCCGGGTAAGGGTGCCTGCACCCCTTCATCTTTCTCCAGATCGCCCTGGTTATAATCTTTCAGCAGAGCCAGCAGTGGATCGTCCTCAACCTGGTTCTGGCTCGGATAGAGATCGACCACCAGCCGGTGATTGATCCCGGCGACCGGCGAGAGATTAAAGATCTTCGGCGCGACGTTGCGCTTTAATTCCAGTACCACGCGCACCGTGTTGCTGTCGAACTGACCGACTCGGGCATTTTTAATAAAGGGATCGTCGACCCGAACCTGCTTATCTACCCCTTTCAGAACCGGATTGAGATGCAGGCCCTGAATATCAATCACCAGGCGTTCGGGATTGCTCAGCGCAAACTGCTTGTACTTCAGCGCGACATTGGACTCCAGCGTCATCCGCGAGTAGGTCGATGAGGGCCAGATACGCACCGCCACAATGTGGTTCTTCGCCGCCAACCCTGTCCGGCTGACGCTTAACAGCAGTAAGGCGCCCGTCCCCTGTAAAAATCGTCTGCGTGAAAAATGGGAATTAACGTCTGACATGCCGCTCCAGCTGCTGTGTAATGTCTAAAAAAGCGCCAGTTACTAAAATGGCGGCGAAAACTTTATCCAATCCGCAGCATGATGTCACCCCGGAAACCTTAAATAATGCAGGCTGTTAGCGGCTTTGACACCCAGAAAAACGTAAATTTTCGTCAGGATTAAGACTTGCAAAACCGGGCGTAAAAGCATAAAAATACAAAAAATACGAATAAACATTCACTGAGGGTTGGCCGTGAAGGAACGTAGTACCGAACTGGTTCAGGGTTTTCGCCATACCGTTCCCTATATCAATGCCCACCGGGGTAAAACCTTTGTCATCATGCTGGGTGGCGAAGCGATTGAGCATGAGAACTTCTCTGGCATCGTTAATGATATCGGCCTGCTGCACAGCCTGGGCATTCGCCTCGTCGTGGTATATGGCGCACGCCCGCAGATTGATGCCAGCCTGGCTCAGCAGCAGCTGGAGCCGGTTTATCATAAGTTTACCCGGGTGACCGACGCGCAATCGCTGGAGTTAGTGAAGCAGGCCGCCGGCCGGCTGCAGTTAGATATCACGGCCCGCCTCTCAATGAGTCTCAACAATACGCCGCTGCAGGGCGCGCATATCAATGTAGTCAGCGGCAACTTCATTATTTCACAGCCGCTGGGCGTGGATGATGGCGTGGATTACTGTCACAGCGGCCGTATCCGTCGTATTGATGAAGAGGCCATTCATCGTCAGCTGGATAACGATGCGATTGTGCTGATGGGCCCGGTTGCGGTTTCTGTTACCGGCGAAAGCTTTAACCTGACTTCGGAAGAAGTGGCTACCCAGCTGGCGATTAAACTCAAAGCGGAAAAAATGATCGGCTTCTGCTCTGAGCAGGGCGTGCTGAACAGCGAAGGTGAAATCATCTCCGAGCTCTTCCCGAATGATGCGCAGGCTCGTATCGACGAGATTGAAAAGGAAGGCGATTATCTTTCCGGGACTGTCCGCTTCCTGCGTGGTGCGGTGAAAGCCTGCCGCAGTGGTGTACGCCGCAGCCATTTAATCAGTTATCAGGAAGATGGCGCGCTGTTGCAGGAGCTCTTCTCACGCGACGGTATCGGTACCCAGATCGTTATGGAGTCGGCAGAGCAGATCCGTCGCGCCAATATCAATGATATCGGCGGCATCCTCGAACTGATCCGTCCGCTGGAGCAGCAGGGTATTCTGGTGCGTCGCTCGCGCGAGCAGCTGGAAATGGAAATTGATAAGTTCACCATCATTCAGCGCGATAATCTGACCATCGCCTGTGCAGCACTCTATCCGTTTATGGATGAGAAGATTGGCGAAATGGCCTGTGTGGCGGTTCATCCTGACTATCGCAGCTCTTCACGTGGTGAGATGTTGCTGCAGCGCGTGGCACTTCAGGCACGCCAGATGGGGCTGGAAAAACTGTTTGTGTTAACCACCCGCAGCATCCACTGGTTCCAGGAACGCGGCTTTACGCCGGTAGATATTGAGTCGCTGCCCGAGAGTAAAAAAGAGATGTATAACTATCAGCGCCGTTCAAAAGTGTTGATGGCCGACCTTACCTGATTCAGTAAGGGACAGGCGCCACCCACGTGGTCTGTCCCCTCTCTTCTCAGCCGGTTTCCCCCAGTCGTTCCACCAGACCGCTGCGTCGCTGCGTTTGCAGCTGCACGGCACGCTGAAATACACCGGGTTCGCTGTAGATGGTCAGTTGCCGCCGTGCACGTGTAATCGCGGTATAGACCAGTTCACGGGTCAGCACCGGCAGAAACTGCGTGGGCATCACCAGCGCGGTATGGTCAAACTCCGATCCCTGTGATTTGTGCACCGTCATCGCCCAGGCCGTTTCATGTGAGGGTAACCGGCTCGGCTGAATCGCCTTGATCGATCCATCCGGCAGCGGGAAAAAGACCTTCAGGTTGCCCTCTTCATCCCGCATCGTCATGCCGATATCGCCATTAAACAGGCCGAGCGCGCTGTCATTTCGGGTAATCATCACCGGACGCCCTTCATACCAGCGGCTGCCCATGCCAGGACGACGGATGCGCTGCAGCTGCATCAGTCGCTGCTCAATACGCTGGTTCAGACCCTGCACGCCAAATGGCCCGTCACGTAATGCACACAGCAGTTGATAACGGCCAAAAGCGGCAATCACCTCTGCGGGCGGCGCCTGCTCTTTGATCAACTGTAGGAAGGGCTGATAACCCAGTGCGACCTCATCCAGCATCGCCTGATAAGCGTCAGCGCTGTTCAGCGGCTGGTAACTGATATCCTGATACGCCGCAGCAAACACCGCCCTGACCTGCTCTGCATCGCCACGGTTGATCGCTTTTGCCAGCTGGCCGATGCCTGATGAGTCATCAAAACGATAACTCTTCTGCAACAGACAGATACTGTCGCGGACTGCGGGTGCCTGCACATCATCACTGCCCTGCAGTGTGCAGCCGGTCAGCAGGGCGAGCTGTTCTGCCCGCGCCAGGCTGTAGCCGCTTTCGGTGCAGCGGCAGATATCGCCCAGCACTGCACCGGCTTCAACAGAGGCCAGCTGATCGCGATCGCCCAGAAACACGACGCGGGCATGGGCAGGCAGCGCGGCAATCAGGTTTGCCATCATCGAGAGATCGACCATCGACGCTTCATCCACTACCAGCACATCAAGATGCAGTAGGTTACCGGCATGGTAGCGCAGCCGCTGAGTATCGGGCTGTGCACCCAGCAGGCGATGCAGCGTGGTGGCTTCGGCAGGAAAACGCCGGCGTTCTTCGTCGCTGACCGCCAGATCCTGCAGTGCGCTGCCCAGTGACTCGGTCAGTCGCGCGGCGGCTTTGCCGGTCGGTGCCGCCAGCTGAATCCGTAGTGCACCGGGGTTCAGACGAATCAGGGCAGCGAGGAGTTTCGCTACGGTGGTGGTTTTGCCGGTACCCGGCCCGCCGGAAATGACCGCAGTCTTGCGGGTCAGCGCCACGGCCGCCGCAATTTTCTGCCAGTTCTCCGGCTGGTCGTCAAACAGGCTGTTCAGCACGTCGCCTGCAGCATGCATATCAAACGCGGTTTTCACTTCCTGCGCAGCGAAGAAGTCGGCGACCCGGCCTTCGCTTTGCCACAGTCGATGCAGATATAAACGCTGGTTGCTCAGCACCAGCGGCGTAACCAGGCTGCCATCACTGACAGCCGACCAGTCAGCAAAGCGTGCTGGCCAGTCTTCCGGCGCACCAGCGGCGTGCCAGATCGCCTGAGCCAGCGCAGGCTGGCGACCAGCGAACAGATTCGCTTCGCAGAGGTTGCTCAGCGGTAAACAGACGTGCCCCTCACCCGCGTCAGCGCTGACGCAGGCCGCAGCGAGCAGCAGCCCAGGCTGTGATTCCGGGGCTACCAGTTGGGCAAACTGTATATCCAGCGGCCGCAGGAGACGCTTCTCTACCGCCTGCAGCAGCAGACTCAGCATGTCACTCATAACATCTCCCCGTTTTCACCAAACAGTGCATCAATTTCTTCCACAAAGGCTTCGGCAGGTCGGGTGGTGAAAATGCCGTTGTCCGGCGAGCTGCCATCCATCCCGCGCAAAAACAGATAAAACACCCCACCAAAATGACGCTGATAGTCGTAGTCCGGCAAACGATGCTGCAGATAGCGATGCAGCGCCAGCGTATAGAGCTGATATTGCAAATCGTAGCGGTGGCCAATCATCGCCTGCGCCATCGCCTCTGGCGTGTAAGCGGCGTGGCTATCCCCCAGCCAGTTCGATTTGTAGTCGAGCAGATAATATTTTCCCTGCCAGCGGAAGACCAGATCGATAAAGCCCTTCAGCATGCCCCGCACCTGACGAAAATCCAGGGGGGCGGCCTGCTGAGAGAGGCTGTCGTGCCGGCGCAGCAGAGCGTCAAGATCCGCCGCGGTCAGCAGATTGTTGATTGGCAGATAGAACTCCATCTCGATCAGGCGTTCGCTGCTTTTTATCGCCGACAGCGTCAGCCCCTCAGCATTGAGCGGCGTATGTAAGACCCGGTCAATCCACTGTTCCAGAACCGGCAACCAGCTCAGCGGATAGCCATTATGCTGCAGCTGATCTTCCAGCCAGACGCTGTCCGGCGGTTCGGTAAAGTCGATCGACTCAAACAGACCGTGCAAAAACGTACCGGGTGCCGCTCCGCGCGGAAAGTGGTGGGGTGTCAATGCAGCCTCTTCACCCTTCTCTTCTTCGCCCGCGGCATCAATATCAAAGTTGGGCAGCGCATCCAGCAGCGGCGAGCTGTGATGCTGTTGCAGGCCTGAATAACTGGTTACCCGCCAGACGTCAGCCAGCGCGCGCGTAATGTCGCGGCTGCTTAAAACCTCATCACCCAGCTGCGCATCCTGCCACATTTCTCCCGGCAGCAGCCCCTCTTCAACCAGCGCAATCCCTTCACCGGTTAACGCATTCAGTCGCTGACTGAGCTGTTGCGCATCCGCCGCCTCGCCCTGCTGCACCAGGTAGCCCAGCGCGCTCTTATGCAGATCGCTTTCGCCCTCTTTTTTGCGGGTGCCTTTGATCAGTGGCGCAATGCCGACGCTGCAGTGATAGACCGAACGGGTCAGCGCCACGTAGAGCAGACGCAGATCCTCCGCCAGGCGCTCCTCTTCGGCCAGCGCCAGACTTTGTGCATCACCCTGCACATCCAGCAGTGCCGTGAACGTGTCGCGATCGTGATAAAGCGCGCTGGCCGCCTCGCGGAACCCGGCAGCAAATGGCAGCCAGACCAGCGGATATTGCAGTCCTTTCGATTTATGGATGGTGATGATCTGCACCAGATGGCGGTCGCTTTCCAGACGCAACTGCTGGCTGGAGGCCTGGCTGTTTGGCCGGGCTATCTGCTGCGCCAGGAAGCGCACCAGGGCGTGCGGACTCTCCAGCTGCACCGAAGCTTCCTGCAGCAGTTCGCCCAGATGCATCAGGTCAGTCAGGCGACGTTCACCGTTCTCTGAGGCCAGCATATTCTCTGCCAGTTGCCGCTTGATCATCACATCACGCAGCATCGGTAACACGCCGCGCTGATGCCAGAGCTGCTGCCAGACGGCAAACTGCTCAACCAGCGCATCCCACTCGCGTTCATTCTGTGTCAGCGCGTCGAGCGTTGCTGCATCAATAGCAAAGATTGAGGTCGCCAGCGCGCTGCGCAGCAGACGTTCCTGCTCAGGTGCCTGTATCGCCTGCAGTAACCAGAGCAGTTCGCGCGCTTCCGGCGTGGTGTAGACACTGTCCCGGCTGGAGAGATAGACCGAAGGAATCGCCAGCGCATTCAGCGCGTCACGGATTAAACCGGCCTCATTGCGACTGCGCACCAGCACGGTGATATCGGAAGCCCGCACCGGCTGCAGCACCTCGCCTTTGCCCAGGCGGGCCCTCCCCTGCTGTCCGGCCACCAGCCAGCGGCTGATATCGGCCGCACACTGCTGTGTCATAAACTGCTGGTAATCGCTGTTACCGACGCCCTCGCCAGGCTGCAGCCAGAACCGTAACGCCGGTTGCTGCTGCTCGTCAAAAATCAGTTTCAGTGACTGATTGGGCGCAGCAGGCTTAACCGGCTGAAAGGGGATCGCCGAGAACAGAAAAGGCGAATCGAGCTGAGAAAAGAGGCGGTTGACGCTCCCGACCATCTCAGGTGATGAACGCCAGTTGGTATCGAGCGTGTAGTGAGCGCTGACTTCGTTTCTGGCCCGCAGATAGGTAAAAATATCCGCACCGCGAAACGCATAGATCGCCTGCTTGGGATCGCCGATCAGAAACAGTGCCTGTTCAGGCTGATTAATATAGAGGGTGCGGAAGATGCGGTACTGCTGCGGATCGGTATCCTGGAATTCATCAATCAGGGCCACCGGGTAACGCGCCCGGATGGTTTCTGCCAGCAAAACGCCGCCTGGCTGCTGCAACGCTTCATCCAGTTTACTGAGCAGATCGTCGAAGCCTAACAGCGCACGTAAGCGTTTCTCGCGCTGCACCGTGGCGCGCACATCGGTCAGCGCCTGCGCAATGATGACATCCCGCAGCGACAGCGGTTCTGCCAGAAACTGATCGATCGCCTCAAACAGCGAATGACGCGGCGCTTCACCCTTTTTAGTTTTCTCCTCCAGCACCTGCTGTCCAAAGCGCTCCAGCTCTTTGGGCAACTGATAATCCAGCGTGTCGCTGCTGGCCCACTGCGTGACGCGGGCGACCCAGTTGGGCAGATGTTTACTGCTGTAGCTGCGCTTATCAACGCCCGATGCAGTGATAATGCCCTCAACATCGGCGCTGAGCGCCTGCCACTGCTGCTTGATGGCCTCGATGCGCGCCAGATTGCGGGCGTGCCGTGATGCCAGCGTCTCATCGGCTGCAGGCGGACGTTTCAGCCCCGGCGACTCCCCCTGTAGCCAGGGGCGCAGCGTGGCCAGCAGACTGTCCGGCCCGCTCCACTCTGCGGCGATGATCCGCGCCACATCCAGACTCAGTGGATAGCACTGACGACGCCAGAAATCGGCGGCCGACTGCTTCAGCAGCGCCTGCTCATCTTCAATCAACTCCTGCTCGAACAGCATGCCCGACTCAAAGGCATTGAGATTCAGCATCCGCTGACAGAAGCCGTGAATGGTGAAAATGGCGGCTTCATCCATCTGCCGCTCGGCAGCCAGCAACTGCGCGGCGGCCTGACTCAGATCCGGCATCTGCTCCAGCAGTAACTGGTGCATCGGATTGCTGCTTTTGCCACGGATACAGGCCAGACGTAGCTGATGAATATTCTCGCGGATGCGCCCGCGCAATTCGGCGGTCGCGGCCTCGGTAAAGGTCACGACTAAAATTTCTTCGACAGAGAGCGGCCGGCTGTAGGCGTTTTCACCGCCCAGCCCCAGCAGCAGGCGCAGATAGAGCAGACCAATGGTAAAGGTTTTTCCTGTGCCCGCTGACGCCTCAATCAGCCGCTCACCTTTGAGCGGCAGCGTTAAAGGATTCAGCGATACGGGAGGTAACTGCGTCATTGGATCTCACTCTTTACCGGCAGCGACTGCTGCAGTTGTGCCACTTCACTCCAGGTTTTCCAGCCAGGCTGACGGGCAAACTCAACTTTGCCATTGCCGGTGCCCGCAATCTGCGAGGTCATCACCATGCCCTTATGTTCGATCACAGCCTGCCGGAAAAAGTCTGCCAGGCTGGCCGGGGTTAACCGCTGAACCTGCTCTGTCATTTTTTGCCGGGTATCAAATTGATCATTCTGCCGATCAAAGTCGCGGCTGAAGCGATCCGCTTCCTCAAAGAGCGTCTGAGGACGCTGCTGCAAATCATTGATCATCGCCTGCTGATACTGGGCAAAGTCTGCCTGGCTCATACTGCGCAGACGTTTTTCCGCCTGCGGGTAGAAGGCCTGATAGCGCTGCAACAGCCAGCCCGGTTGCTTACTGTTACTTTGCAGCAGGAAGCCGATCCCCCACTGGCGACCCACTGGCATCTGGAAGGCAAACACCGCGTAGCCGAGTTGCTCTTTGGTCCGCAGCTGATTGTAGAACCACGGCTGCACAATCTGGCTCAGCATGGAGCTGTGCGCCATGCTCTGATATTCACTGTATCCCAGTGGAACATAGAGCGCGGCAAGGGCGGAGTCGGTGCTGCTGCCTTTTTGTTGCAGGTTGGCTTTCAGCGGTTTTTTAATCGAGACATACTGGCTGTGCCAGTCGCGGATCGCATGACTCTGCATCTGCTGTTTGAGCTCATGCCCCAGCTGCGTCACGCTGTCAGCACTGAGGTTGCCCACTACCAGCATCTCCGGGGTCGCGTCGCGGAACAGCGTATCGCGATAGTCAGTGACATCCTTAAGTGAGAGTGTGCTTACCAGCTTGCGGCGAGCCTCGCGCTGGGTATATGGCAGCTGCGACAGCAGTTGCATCGGCTGAATCGCCTGTTCAAACGCTTTGCCCTTTTCCGCCGCGTCCAGCCGCTCGAGATACCAGGATTTCGCCTGCTCCAGCTGCTGTTCTGTTGGCTGGAAAGTGGCATAACCTTCCACCAGTTTCTTCAGCAGGGTCGGCAGACGCTGAGTGAAGCCGTTGGCGCTGAACACCAGCCCTTCATCTTCACCCGTTGAGAAGCTGATACCGCCCACTGAAGCCTGTGAATTTAGCTCGTCCAGCGCCAGGCTGGAAAGGTAGTCATTCAGGCCAAACAGCACCTGCTGACGGGCATCACTGATGGTGTGCTTATTGCGTAACGCCAGGGTGATCGCCGCTTTTGGCTCGCTGGCGTAATAACGGCTCGGCATCCAGTAAATGCGCATACCGTCCTGGTTATCCAGTCTCACCGGATGCTGATACGTTTTGCCGTCTGACGGCAGCAGGGTAAAGTCGTCCGGGATATAGGGGTTCAGCACGGGCATCGCCAGCGTAATCTGGCTGGCGCGCTGCTGCCAGTCTGCAAAGGTTTGTGGGGTGATCTTCTCAACCTGATAAGGCGCATCCACAAAATAGGCTTTTTTGTTGTGCGGCTCCTGCGGGCTGATGTACCAGATACGCGCATGCTGCGGGGTCATCTCTTCCAGCCGGGCATTAATCGCGGCGGCATCGTACTGATCCGCCAGATAAGGTGCATCCAGCGTATGTTCAACCGGTACGCGCAGCATGGTGTCGGCCAGCCATTCAATGTAATCCATATCGCGGGTAATTGAGGGATAGCGGAAGTCGAGCGCCAGCACATGCGAAACTTCATCGAAATAGCGCTTATCATCCCCCTGCTGACGCAGAAGATTGATGTAGCTGAATATCGCCGCCACGACCTGATCGCGCTGCGCCAGCCCTTTATCAGTCAGTGACGCGGTAATCGCAAACACGCCGCTGTTACGCTCGGTCATTGGGTCAGCACCCGCATTCACCCCGTCGGCCAGTCCCTGTTTTTGCAGCCAGTCAGTCAGCGTGTTTTTGCTGCGGTTACTGATTAAATAGCTGATCAGCGTGTCGGTTTTACTGCGGAACCGATCGCTGTTGTTGGCAATGCGGAATTCAATTTTGAGCTGCTTGCGCGGCTGGGCCGGAACGTAATGAATGATGATGCCCTGCTGCGCATCGGTCACCACCGGCTCCGTAATCTCCGGCACGCTGGCGTCATGATTTTGCACGCGGCCAAAGGTTTTAGCCGCAATCGACGCCATCTCCGGCAGCGGTTTGTTGCTGTAGATCACCGCTTTCATCAGATTGGCGGAGTAATGCGTATGATAAAAGTCCTGCAGCGCCTGGTGCAGTTTGCTGCCTGGCTTATCTTTAAGGGTCTCAAGATTGCCGCCCGAGAAACGTGACGCCGGATGCGCCGGGTTCAGGGTTTCTGCGCCGACCTGGGCCATACGCAGGCCATCGCGCGAGCGCGCCATGGTCAGCTCGGCATTCACGGCGTGGCGCTCGCGGTCAGCGTTAACCGGATCCAGCAGCGGCTCAGCCACCGCATCCGCCAGGCGATCAACTGCCGGTTCCAGCGCGTCATTTTCCACTTCCAGATAAAAGGCGGTGCGGTAGGAGGCTGTGCTGGCGTTGTGGCTGCCGCCATGCTTTTTCAGGAATTCAGCCAGGTTGTCGGGCTGCGGGTAGTGCTTTGAACCCATCAGCACCATATGCTCAAGGTAGTGCGCCAGTCCCGCCTGCTGATCGGGATCGTCCAGCGATCCTATCGGCAGCGTCAGCGCCGCCAGCGATTTCGGTGCCACAGGATCGGAAACCAGTAATACCGTCATTCCATTATCAAGCCGGATAGCCTGATAGTGGCGGGGATCCTGTTCACTTTTGCGAATAGTGTCGTTAACCGGCTGCCAGCCTGATGATGCCTGCGCCGGCGCTGTGCAAGCCACCAGGCTTAACATTAGCGCCGCTATCCAGCGTGCGTGTACCCGCATGTAAACCCCTCTCGTTTCCCGATAAACCGCCAATGTCGGACGCGGCGGCTCAAAGCAGAGCAAAATTTCTGTGTAATGAGTCAGTCAGCAAAAACGCCTTCTGATCGGCTATTCATCATCCTGATGTGCAGCCAGCACCGGTAAATACCAGCGCTGTGCCGCCTCAGTTATCTGCTGTAGTTGTGGCTCATCCAGCACCCGGCAAAGACGTTGCAGATAGGGATCGCTGCCTTCACCCTCAAGCTGATAGTTGCCTGACCAGGCCGTCAGCAGGCGATTACGCGCCTTAAGCTGGGTTGCCTCATCAGTCAGTAACTGCTGACTTTTTTTGTCGTAGCTGGCGGTCAGCCATGCGCCGCCACTTTTATTAAGCAGCATCAGCGGCTGACGCATACCCGCGAGATACCCCGTGACATACTCATTCAGCGCAGCAATCGCCTCTGCCTGCGACACGGCAAGGAAGCACCAGCGGCTCTGCTGCCGGCCAAACATCCGGCTGCTGCCGGTGCCGCCCAGCGCGCAGTAGACCAGATGTTCCAGCCAGAGTAGCAGTCCGTCGTTCATGTTGAGTACGCCAGGCCGCCAGCGCAGCAATCCATCACTCTGAACCTGCGTCAGCCACCCGGTTAAGCTGACCTGCTCCAGTTGCAGATTCACTTCCCAGCTCTCGCCGTCGCTGCGCTGGGTGACCACTTCTGCCGCTACTTCCTGCATCTCATCGCGCTGCGCCTGCCAGAACAGCTCACCAAACGCGCCATAAGGCAGATTACCGGCCGCACGATGGTGCGCATAGAGCCGCTGAGTATCCTCGCCTTCGACCAGCGCATTCAGCAACTGCGCGTTGATCTGATAACGCTCAAGGTTGTCGAGCGCAAACGGCTCGCTGTCGGGCAGTTCGTTCTCCTCCAGCCAGAAACTCACGCCAAGCCGCTGGTGGAACCAGGCCCGGACCGGATGTCGCCAGAAGCGCAGAAACGCCTCCAGCGTGAGCGCATCAATTAACGGCGCCTCCAGTGGCTGCACAAAATCGGGCTGGGGCTGCCCCGCGCCCCGGGCAGCAGGCAGCCACTCACGGGCGAAACTTTGCAGTCTGGCAGCAGGCTGGAAGTTTTCGGCGGCAAACGGCATCCGGCTGTGCAGGTGCTGCAGGTGCATCCGCACCCGTTCGGCACTCTCATCCAGCTCAAGATGGCCATCACCGTCCAGATAAAAACTCTGTCCAATGTAATCCAGCAGTTCTGTGACCAGCACCGAGGGGTAGCGTTCCGTATTATCCTGAATCGCCCGGCCGATATAACTGATATAGAGCTGCTGCTGCGCCGAAATCATCGCCTCCAGGAAGAGATAGCGGTCATCATCGCGGCGACTGCGGTCGCCTTTGCGGGACTGCTGCTGCATCAGATCAAAACCTAACGGTGCTAAAGTACGGGGATAGACGCCGTCGTTCATGCCCAGCAAACAGACCAGCTGAAAAGGAATGGAGCGCATTGGCATCAGGGTACAGAAGTTAATCTGCCCCGCCAGGAAACGCTGACTGATGCGCTGTTGATCAAGCCGGCTACGCAGATCATCGCGCAACAGCGCCACCGGAATCGCCTCTTCAAACCGCGCATCCATGCCATATTCAATCAATTGCTGCCACTGCTCTTCCACCAGCAGCAAGGCGGCCTCGGTTTCTGCATCGGGGCTGAAAAAGGCATTGAGCAGTTCCCGGCACATGGGCAGCCAGGCCGCCAGTGGCCGGGGTTCGGCAAGCAGCTGCCGCCAGTGATTAAGCCGGGAGAGCAGCTCGGCCAGATGTCCCGCCAGCTCCCCCACCAGACCACCCGACTCGTCATAAGGCAGAATTCCTTCCCAGTCACCGTTGTGGCTCTCCATCGCATAACCCAGCAGCATACGCTGCAGGCCAAAGCGCCAGGTGTGCTGGCCGGTAACCGGTAATGACAGAGCTTCTACGCTGGCATCATCCAGCCCCCAACGTACCCCCGATTCGCTGACCCAGCGCCGCAGTAAACGCAGGCCGCTTTCATCAATGGCAAAGTGGGAAGCGAGCGCCGGGACATCGAGCAGCGCCAGCACATCCTCCGAGACAAAACGGCTGTCTGGTAGTGCCAGCAGATGCAAAAACGCCACAATGGCCGGATGAGCCTGACTGGCACGGCGATCTGAAATCGCAAACGGCAGATAGCGATCGGCAGGTGCATTGGCGAACACCGCCTGAATAAAAGGGGCGTAGGCGTCGATATCCGCCACCATGACGATGATGTCACGTGCTTTCAGCGTCGGATCGACCTCCATCATCGCCAGCAGATGATCCTGCAGCACTTCAACTTCGCGCTGGGCACTGTGGCAGACCTGCACCGCAATTGACCTATCTTCCGGATCCAGGCAGCGCTTCTGATCGCTGTGTGCCAGTTCCGCCGCATTCAGTCCGATGATGGCGTTATCCTGCAGATTGAGAAGATCGTGCTGCATACAGTGCAGCAGGTTGTCCGGCTCCACATCGACAAAAGCATCAATGTCGTCGTTTGACTCCATCTGACTCAGCAGAAACAGGTTGTCACGCCCCAGCTTGCCCCAGGAGGCGAGCAAAGGGTTGGTCAGTTGCTGTTCACCGGCATCGTTAAACAGCGCCGGTGCCTGCTCAGCATCCCGGAAGAGTCCGCGTGATTCATCAGCACCATGGCGTCGGCGCTGACGACTTTGTAGTTTCGCCAGAAACGCATAATCCTGAATATCGCCCCAGTAATCGCGGCAGGGATTGGTGAACAGCAGATGAATGTCGATGTGACGTCCCAGCGCCTGCAACGCCTGCAGATAGACCGGCGGCAGCGCAGAAATGCCACAGATAAAGACCCGTTTGGGCAGATTTTCCGGCGTGCTTTTCGCCTGATCCAGCGTCTGGATAAATCGCGCATAGAGGTTGGCGCGGTGCCATTCAGGCTGGCGCAGGGCCTGGGTATAACTCACCAGATCGCGCCACAGGGCGGCCTGCCAGCGCTGCGCCTCGCCCAGCCCCTCAATGGTTTCGCCACGCTCCCAGCTGTTGAGCCAGTCGGCACGATAGACCAGATACTGGTCGAACAGATCGGCCACGCGGGTGCTGAGCTGAAACAGTTTACGCTTGTCGCCGTCGTCATGGAGATAGTGGCGCAGAGAAGCAAACTCTTCGTGCTTCAGCATCTCCGGCAGCCGGTGCATCAGCTTCCAGCCCATGCTGGCCTTACTGAAAGCACTCTCTACCGGGATATCGGGCAGGACGCGGACGAACATCTCCCAGATAAAACTGGCGGGCAGCGGAAATTCGATATTAGCAGCAATACCAAAGGTTTGCGCCAGCTCCATCTGCAGCCACTGCGCCATACCCGGACTCTGCACCAGCACCATTTCTGAGGCGAAAGGATCATCAAGAGGGTCATGTTTAATCACCGCAGCCGCCAGAATCTTCAGCACATCAAGCTGATTTGAGTGATAAACGTGAAACATGAAAACTCCTGTGATAACTCAGAACGTGACTGCGGTATTGCGGCTCTGTCACTTTACCGCGTATCGCGGTTGAAACCCATCAAAAGGGCGACCGGGGAGAGTTAACATCGCAGCCGCGTCAGGGTGGCACTGCGCTGATAAGGCCCCGTCACGTCAGCCCGATCCAGGGTGCAACCTGAAGGGCCGCTCTGCTGTTGCAGTATTGAGGTCCAGCCGGGACTCTCATGTCCCATCAGTTGCTGCTCAGCCACCCGCCATGCCTCACGCTGATACCACTGCTGGCTGAATCCCAGTGCCAGGGCGCGATGATAGTGCAACAGCGTGCTGCTGCTTAATGCCATTAACAGCAGAGCAAACAACACTTCCGGCAGGCTGAATCCACCGCGCTTACTGGCAGGTGGCCGGGGGCGTGAGCGGGCAGTAATCGATCCAGCCGTGCGGCAACGCGGTAATCTGATTGCCCCGTAACCGCACCCACTGCCAGACCGCCATACCACTGCCGCTGGCCTCCCCTTTAAGCAGACCTTCATCCTTTTCACCTCGTTGTAAACAGCTGCGCCAGCCCTGGCGATCATCCTGCTGACAGCTGGCCGCCTCACTGGCTGACCAGCTCAGGGAGAAGCCCCATTGCAGCGCAGACTGCGCCCGCCAGAAATCCTGAATAAACTGCTGCTCATCCGCCAGCAGTCGCATTCCCTGCTCAGACATCTTACGGCTGGCATGCAGCGTAAAGCTGCCGATGACCATAATCATCAACACCATGCCCAGGGCGCTGCTGCCTCGCTGCTTCACAGGTTATCTGCCTCAACCCAGCTCTCCACCGTTTCAAGCCAGCGTCCGGCCCGTCCCTGCAGCACAAACCTGACCTGCGCGCCCTGCTGGCTGACGCTGAACTTCTCCAGCGTCATAAATGCGGGATCGGAGAGCCGCTCCCAGCCCGCTGACTGACACTGGTCAACACCTCGCTGCATCTCAAGCTGCTGTTGTCGCAGGCGATAACCGTAATAGTCACTCTCTGCATGGCTCACCCCTTCCCATTTTCCGTTGCTGTTCTCATCCCAGCGCAGCAGCAGGCAATTCTCTCTGATTTGCAGCGCCCCACTGCCACACTCACCGTGACAATAACCGGCACGCCGCACCGCTTTTTCCAGCGTCGCCATCATCTGCTGTAACTCCTGACGCAGCTGCGCCCGCTGCAGCACGCCGGCGTTCTCTGCCAGCAGCAGCGGCAGAAAACGGCCAGCACTTAACATCACGACGGCGCTGATTGCCAGGGCGATCAGCATCTCCAGCAGGCTGAATCCGGCCATTTTCAACGGCACGTCTCCTCATCCGTCATGCAGAGGCGAATACGGGCTCTTGCCGAGATAATCAGCCGCATTCGTCCGGTGCTGTTACCCAACTCAATGCTGCCCGCCCGGGCCACATTACGTCGGCCATAGAAGCCCGGTTCACCCCGGATGTCATAGAGCGCAACGCCAGCGTGCGGCGCTACGAATTGCAGCCGTTTTCGGCTATCACAGCCTGCAACGGGGCGGCTTCCGGCACCGATGCACCAGGGATCGCCAGGCCGTGACCATAAAATCAGGTCGCTATTTTGCCGGTTGGCCTGGGCACGCAGCCGAAGCAGGAATCCCTGTAGTTGCTGAGCGCTGTCGCGCAGTTGCTGCCGCTGTTGCCAGCGCTGCCAGCCATGCAGCGCGGCAAGACTCAGCATGCCGGCAATCACCATCACCAGCAGCAGTTCCGGCAGGGTGAAACCGCGTAAGTGTGCTGTTTTCATGGTGTCAGAGTGCGGGTGATGAACAGATGAAACAAGGCTCGGTTTGTCAGGCTGGAAAGCACGTCGCAGAGAAGCTTCCCCAACAGCATCAATTGGCAGAAGCGTGCGAGCGTTGCCGCAGATTTACCGGTTGGCGGGCAAAAAAAAGCCCCGGCGAAGTGCCAGGGCGTTATCTTTTATCGCGAATCAGATGGCGACAGGGGCTTTGATCGCGGGATGCGGATCGTAGCCTTCAATCTCAAAATCTTCGAACTGATAGTCAAACAGTGACGCCGGTTTGCGTTTGATAACAAGTGATGGCAGCGGACGCGGTTCACGGGTCAGCTGCAGGCGCGCCTGCTCCAGATGGTTACTGTAGAGGTGGGTATC
The DNA here is from genome assembly GCF_007558755.1 of Pantoea sp. paga. NCBI lineage: Bacteria > Pseudomonadati > Pseudomonadota > Gammaproteobacteria > Enterobacterales > Erwiniaceae > Pantoea > Pantoea sp. paga. Next base: position 347,121 of record NZ_VLTF01000004.1, on the reverse strand, counting down.
ACCGCCGGTCCAGACGAAGTCACCCACCTGCAGATCGCACTGCTGCGCCACCATATGTACCAGCAGCGCATAGCTGGCGATGTTAAACGGCAGGCCCAGGAAGATGTCGCACGAGCGCTGATAAAGCTGGCAGGAGAGTTTGCCATCCGCCACGTAGAACTGGAAGAACGCGTGGCAAGGGGCCAGCGCCATCTCGCTCAGCTCGCCGACGTTCCAGGCAGAAACGATAATCCGGCGTGAGTCGGGATCGCGCTTCAGCTGCTCCATCACCTGGCTTAGCTGGTCAATCTCCTGGCCGCTGGCCGTTCCCCAGCTGCGCCACTGTTTACCATAAACCGGGCCGAGATCGCCATTCTCATCCGCCCACTCATCCCAGATGGAGACGTTGTTTTCTTTGAGATAACCGATGTTGGTATCGCCTTTCAGAAACCACAGCAGCTCATGAATAATCGAGCGGATATGACATTTCTTGGTGGTGACCAGCGGAAAACCATCCTGCAGATTGAAACGCATCTGGTGACCAAAAATTGAAAGCGTACCGGTGCCGGTACGGTCAGCTTTTGGCGTGCCTTCGTGCAGCACATGTTGCATCAAATCCAGATACTGTTTCATTTTTCCTCGCGAAATTGTGGCTGCGGGCGACGACGATACGCCCAGATCATCATTATAATACCGGCAATAATCATTGGCACAGAGAGGATCTGTCCCATACTGATTCCGCCTTCAAACAGGCCAAGCTGGGCATCCGGCTGGCGGAAGAACTCAACGATAATACGGAAGGCGCCATAGCCAATCAGGAACAGGCCTGAGACGCTGCCCATCGGGCGTGGCTTACGAATAAACAGATTCAGGATGATAAACAGCACTATCCCTTCCAGCGCCAGTTCATAGAGCTGCGAAGCATGACGCGGCAGCACGCCGTAGGTGTTGAGCAGCGCCTGGTATTGCGGATTGGTGGCAGCAAGCGCGACATCTTCGCCGCGGGAGCCAGGGAACAGCATGGCATAGCGGAAGCCCGGATCGACACGGCCCCAGAGCTCACCGTTAATGAAGTTGCCGAGACGACCGGCACCCAGACCGAACGGGATCAGCGGCGCAATGAAATCAGCCACCTGGAAGAAATTACGTCGGGTGCGGCGGGCAAAGACCAGCATGACGACAATCACCCCGATGAGGCCACCGTGGAACGACATGCCGCCATCCCAGACTTTGAACAGATAGAGTGGATTTTCCAGGAACAGCGGTAAGTTGTAGAACAGCACATAGCCGATGCGTCCACCCAGGAAGACCCCCAGGAAACCGGCATAAAGCAGGTTCTCCACTTCCTCTTTTTTCCAGCCGCTGCCCGGCTGATTGGCGCGGCGGACAGCCAGCCACATGGCGAAAACAAAGCCTACCAGATACATCAGACCGTACCAGTGAAGCGAAACCGGTCCAATCGAGAAGATCACCGGATCGAACTGCGGAAATGCAATATAGCCGTTATTCATCATTCACCGTCTATTTTTCAACCCTGAAAAGGGGCGTTGTCAGGCACATAAATTAAGGCTGCGCATCATAGCACAGCCGGTTTTGTGAATTGTCCCGCAAATGTAAACGCGGATAACGCCCAGAGTCTGACCCGTCAGGCGTACATTGTTGCAGCCAGACTGGTCACGGACAGCGCGCAACAACCGGAGCGTACACGTAGTACGTGAGGATTGTGAGCACTGCCCAGGGCCAGAATGGCAAATAAAATAGCCTGACCCGTCAGGCGTATATTGTTGCAGCCAGACTGGTCACGAACAGCGCGCAACAACCGGAGCGTACACATAGTACGTGAGGATTACTCGCTGTGCTCGCCCCTTCAGGGCCGCCCTGACGGGCGTTCAGGTTGCTAAAGCAGCCTGTGTGAGCACTGCCCGGGGCCAGAATGGCAAATAAAATAGCCTGAAGTGGCGCTTAGCGACCGCCGCGGATTAATCCACCCAGCCCGCGACGCTCCATAAAGGTCGAGACCAGATGACGAACCTCGGTGGCGGTATGAGCATTCATCCCCTGCTCACTGAGCTGCTGCGCCTCTTCGTGATCCAGATGGCGCAGCAGGTATTTCACCCGCGGTACATTTTTGCCGTTCATGCTGAGATGGTGATATCCCAGCCCGACCAGCAGCGCCACGCACATTGGATCGCCAGCCATTTCACCACACAGGCACAGTTCCAGATTGGCCAGACGGGCTTCCTGCGCAATCGTATTTAGTGCGCGCAGCATCGCCGGATGCAGCGAGTCGTAGAGATTGGCCACGCGGGTGTTGTTGCGATCCACCGCCAGCAGATACTGGGTCAGATCGTTGGTGCCAACCGAGACAAAATCGACCCGTGACGCCAGATGCGGGATCATAAACAGCATCGACGGCACTTCAATCATGATGCCGATGCGCGGCGCGGGGATCGTATAGCCCAGCATCTCTTCGACTTCGCGTCCTGCGCGATCGATCAGCTTTTTCGCTTCGTCGATCTCGTCGATATGGCTGATCATCGGCAGCAGAATACTGAGGTTGCCGGATGCGGCGTTAGCACGCAGCATCGCGCGCACCTGCACCAGGAAAATTTCCGGCTGGTCAAGCGTCAGGCGGATGCCGCGCCAGCCCAGACAGGGATTCTCTTCACTGATCGGCATGTAGGGTAGCTGTTTATCTGCCCCCACATCCAGGGTCCGCAGCGTCACAGGCTTGTTGTGAAACAGCTGTAACATGCCCTGATACTGTGCCACCTGCTCCTCTTCCGACGGGAAGCCGTTCTGCAGCATAAACGGAATTTCGGTGCGGTAGAGTCCGATGCCATCCACCCAGTTGCCCAGCGTCTGCTCATGCTCCGGGCTTAATCCGGCATTCAGCATCACCTGCACGCGCTCGCCGCTTTTCAGCTCACCGGGCTGATCGACCACGCCTTCCGCCATTTTGCTCAGCGCATTCTCTTCGCTGATCAAACGCTGGTACTCCTGCACCAGCACCGGCTCGGGATCGATCAACAGCTCACCGCGATACCCATCGACGATCAGCAAACGTTTGTTGAGCTGATGGGGCTGGATATCAGCGCCCATGACGGTCGGGATCCCCATCGCGCGGGTCAGAATCGCCGCATGGGAGTTGGCTGCGCCGTCACGCACCACCACGCCCGCCAGCCGCTCATGCGGCAGCTCAGCTAAAGTGGTGGCGGTCAGCTCATCGGCCACAAGCACAAAGCGTTCCGGCCAGGCATTGGTCCCGACCAGCGTATCGTCAAGGTGAAACAGCAGGCGCTGACCCAGCACCCGCAGATCGCCTGCGCGTTCACGCAGGTAGGTGTCCGTCAGGCTGGCAAACTGTTCAGCAAACTTCTCGATCACCTGTTTCACTGCCCATTCGGCGACCGATCCGCGTTCGATCTCATCGAACAGATCTTTTTTCAGTCGGGCATCGGTTAACAGGTGAGAGTAAAGGTCGAAAATGGCCGCACTCTCTTTCTGAGCGCTGGCGCTGAAGCGTTTACTGAAGCGACGAAATTCACTGGTGGCTTCACTCATGGCGAGCGACAGACGCTCACGTTCGCGATGAACATCCAGCGTTGAGGCAGCCGAAACCTGATCGAGCAGTGGCTGCGTCTCATCTACCCAGCCCGGTGCTACCGCCACGCCAGGCGCAGCTGCAATTGCGCGCACCCGCGTCTGCCGGAACTGACCAAACAGCTGGGCCATCTGCGACTGCGACAGCAATGCCGCCATCTGGGTGGCAAGGGTGACCAGAAACGACTCTTCGCTTTCATCAAACTGACGGTGCTCGCGCTGCTGCACCACCAGCACGCCCAGTAACTGGCGACGGCTGATAATCGGCACGCCGAGGAAGGAGCGGTAGCGCTCCTCTTTCACTGCGGGGATATATTTAAAGCTGGGATGACTCTGGGCGTCAGCAAGGTTAATCGGTTCGGCCAGACGGCCCACTAAACCGACGATCCCCTCGTCAAACGCCAGGGTCACGGTGCGGCCACGCGGTTTTTTAAGTCCGCGCGTCGCCATCAGGTAGTAGCAGTGACGATCGTGGTCGGCGAGGTAAACGGAACAGACTTCCGTATCCATCGCCAGACAGATCTCATTAACCAGGATGTCGAGTGCTTCATTGAGACGCGGCGCACTCGCCACTTTTTCTACAATTTCGCGCAACTGAGTGAGCATAAAGGGCGTGGCCTATCCTCTCTTACGTCGATGGGCAGGATTATTTCGCTGCCCCGCACTCTCCTGCATAGACATCACCACGCCAGCGAATTCCTTCATCACCCGACGATAAACGTCGCGCTTAAAGGAGACAACCTGACGCACCGGATACCAGAAACTGACCCAGCGCCAGCCATCGAACTCGGGCGTGCTGCTGTGCTGCACATTGATATCCGCGTCATTACACATTAACTGCAGAAGAAACCACTTTTGTTTCTGGCCGATACATACCGGCTTTGTGTCCCAACGCACCAAACGTTTTGGCAACTTGTAACGTAACCAGTTACGGGTAGAAGCAAGTATTCGAACATCTTTCCGGTGTAATCCGACCTCTTCGAACAGTTCGCGATACATCGCCTGTTCTGCGGTTTCACCGGGATTGATGCCTCCCTGAGGAAATTGCCAGGAGTGCTGTCCAAAGCGCCTGGCCCATAACACTTGTCCCTGCCGGTTACAGATTACGATACCAACATTCGGGCGGTAGCCATCATCATCGATCACCGGACTACCTCAAAGCAAAATTTGAATGAGCTGATTGTTTCACACTCCTTACAGGCGGTAAACCACTGGATTCACGGGGGGTTAAGCCATCAGCGTCGGGATAACTCACAGAAAATGGCAAAGTTATAAACAATGACCGTGAAAAAGATCGATCTTATTCACCTTTTCTGTGGATAGCTTTGTGCAGAACGCGGGAGTTATCTGAATAACCTTTTCCATGCGCGCTGGAGAGCCGAAAAAAGATAACAACACATCCATCTGATTTTTAATGATATTAAATCAAAAATCTTATCAATAAATCTTTCATAAACAGTGAATATTTTCATGGCAACTGACAATTGCTTAAAATATAAGCACACTGCTTTTTATCCACAGATAATCGCTCAGGGTTAGGCCAGAGCGGCGAAATTATGGCCAGATCGTGAAAAGTCAAGGCTGTAAATGGAACCAGTACCGCACTCAGTCGGTGGTTATCCCATTTTTCTGTGGATAACCGGGCTGGAGATCCTGTTCATTGTTGCGGGTAAGCTGGGATAACCCTGAAGCACTTAGGGCGGCGAGCGTGCAATCCGCTAAAAAAAGCACGATCTATCATGTTATTATCGATCCCTGACGCGGATTATTTAAGTGAGAAACGTGACTCACCTGCTGCTGTACAAATTTTAATCATTGCGAGTGTTCACCATGAGTTACCAGCCAGGACCACCTGAAGATGAAGCCAGCCTGCTGGCACGCGCGCAGGATTTAGCCGGTTTGACCCTGGAAACCCTGGCCGCGCGCGCCGGTCTGCCCATGCCTGCGGATCTCAAACGCGACAAGGGCTGGGTCGGCATGCTGCTGGAGTGGCATCTTGGTGCCAGCGCAGGTAGCAAAGCGGAGCAGGACTTTGCCCATCTGGGTATCGAACTGAAAACTATCCCGATTGATGCGCAGGGTAAACCGCTGGAAACCACCTTTGTCTGCGTGGCACCTCTGACCGGCAACAGCGGCGTGACCTGGCTCACCAGCCATGTGCGCCACAAGCTGGCGCGGGTATTGTGGATCCCGGTTGAAGGCGGGCGTGAGATTCCGCTGCGGGAACGCCGTGTCGGCGCGCCGCTGTTATGGAGCCCCGATGCGGAAGAAGATGAGATGCTGCGGCAGGACTGGGAAGAGCTGATGGATATGATTGTGCTGGGTCGCGTAGAGCAGATTACCGCGCGACATGGTGCCTGGCTGCAAATCCGGCCCAAAGCCGCCAATAGCAAAGCGCTGACAGAAGGAATCGGCGATCAGGGCCAGCCAATCATGACGCTGCCGCGCGGTTTCTACCTGAAGAAAAGCTTCACCGGGCCCCTGCTGGCGCGTCATTTTCTCCTCTGAACGTCGCCACCCGCGTTGATGTGTCGCAATTTTGTGGGAGATCGGCGAGTTGAATGCGTATAATCGCCGTTTACTTTTCGTTTAGGATTAAATGTCGGTATGTTTGAGTGGATTTCCGATCCCAACGCCTGGCTGGCGCTGGGCACCCTGACCATCCTTGAGGTGGTGCTGGGTATTGATAACATCATTTTCCTGTCGCTGGTGGTCGCTAAACTGCCAAAACACCAGCAAGCCAGCGCGCGTCGCATTGGTCTGATGGGCGCGATGCTGATGCGTCTTGGCCTGCTGGCTTCTATCGCGTGGGTAGCCCGTCTAACTAATCCGCTCTTTACGCTGATGGATCATGCGTTCTCGGCGCGCGATCTGATTCTGCTGTTCGGCGGACTGTTCCTTCTGTGGAAATCGAGCATGGAGATCCATGAAACGATCGAAGGGAGCGAAGGCGAACACAACACCCGCGTCCATTCCTTCCTGGGTGCGATTGTGCAGATCATGATGCTCGACATTATTTTCAGCCTCGACTCAGTGATCACGGCGATCGGCCTCTCCGATCATCTGTTCATTATGATGGCGGCGGTGGTTATTGCCGTGCTGATGATGATGTTCGCTGCTCGCGCGATCGGTGAGTTTGTTGACCGCCATCCGTCAGTGAAAATGCTGGCTCTCTCTTTCCTGATTCTGGTCGGTTTCACCCTGATTCTGGAGAGTTTTGCGGTCCACGTACCAAAAGGTTACATTTATTTCGCTATGTTCTTCTCAATGGCGGTTGAGTGTCTTAACCTGATGCGTAGTAAGAAAAAGCACGCCTGATAAAGTCAAGGGCGAGCCTGCTCGCCCGGTTATTTTCAGATTTCTACGATTAACCCCGCCGGCAAAACCATTTATTACTACACTGTTTGCACTTGACCATTTGTGAGGATTTGGCGTGATGAAAGGGTTGGCAGGAGTAGCACTGGTGATGGTAACCGCCGCATTCTTAAGTGGATGCAGTTCTGATTATGTCATGGCGACCAAAGATGGCCGGATGATCATGACCGAAGGCAAGCCGAGCATCGATAAAGAGACCGGTCTGGTGGAGTACACAGACCAGACAGGTCATATGGTGCAGATTAACAGCGATGAGGTTTCGACGATCATTGAACGTTAAGTGCCCGATTTAATCGCCTGCCACCGATTCCCGGCTGGCAGGTGATTTCCCCGACTTTTCCCCCTTCCTTACCCGCCATTGCTCGCGCTATAGTCCCTGAGGACACAACATTCCATTCCATAAAGAAAAGGAAGCTGGCAATGCACTATCATCGTATTCCCCACAGCACGCTGGAAGTGAGTCAGCTGGGGTTGGGCACCATGACGTTTGGCGAACAGAACAGCGAAGCCGACGCCCATGCTCAACTGGATTTAGCTATCCGTTCCGGCATCAACTTTATTGATACTGCCGAGATGTATCCGGTGCCCCCGCGTCCGGAAACCCAGGGTCTGACCGAACAATATATTGGCAGCTGGCTTAAACAGCGCGGCAGCCGCGACAAAATCATTCTGGCCAGTAAAGTGGCCGGGCCTTCACGTGGCAATGATGCGTCGATTCGCCCGGATATGGCACTGGACCGTAAAAACATCCGCGCAGCACTCGATGCCAGCCTGAAACGCCTGAATACTGACTACCTTGACCTCTACCAGCTGCACTGGCCACAGCGTCAGACCAACTATTTTGGCAAGCTCGGCTATCAGTACAGCGAAACCACTGCTCAGGTGACGCTGCTGGAGACGCTGGAAGCGCTGACCGAACAGGTGCGCGCCGGTAAGATCCGCTATATCGGGGTGTCGAACGAAACCGCGTGGGGCGTGATGCGCTATCTGCAGCTGGCGGAGAAGCATGAACTGCCGCGCATTATCAGCATTCAGAATCCTTACAGCCTGCTGAACCGCAGCTTTGAAGTAGGTCTGGCCGAAATCAGCCAGCATGAAGGCGTAGAGCTGCTGGCGTATTCCAGCCTGGCGTTTGGTACGCTGAGCGGTAAATACCTGAATGGCGCACAGCCTGCGGGTGCACGCAACACGTTGTTCAGCCGCTTTACCCGCTACAGCGGCGAGCAGTCACAAAAGGCGATTGCCGAATATGTAGCACTGGCTAAGCAGCATCAGATCGACCCGTCGCAGATGGCTCTCGCCTATGTGCGTCAGCAGCCGTTTGTGGCCAGCACGCTGCTGGGCGCCACCACGCCTGAACAGTTGCAGATCAATATCGACAGCTTCAATCTGACCTTAAATGCAGAGATCCTGGAAGGCATTGAGGCGATCCACCGTCGTTATACCTATCCGGCTCCCTGAGCGTTCTGTTGCCAGCTGCCGCGATGGCGGCTGGCATCTCTTACAGGTCGCGATAATAGAGTTTTACCGGCTTAGCGGGATACTCCAGCGCTTCGCCCTGTGGCAGCCAGCCATAACGTTCGTAGTAGCCCCCAAACGTTGACCATAGCCATAACCGTGGATAGCCCCGTGCCTGTGCATAGGCGATGACGTGCTGCTGCAGCGCCTCACTGACACCTTTGCCGCGCACCGACTCATCAACATAGAGCGCCGCCAGCCAGGGGAAAAGATCCTGACGGCTGATCAGGTCGCAGCGCCAGAATCCCACCGTGCCGACTGCCCTGTCCCCCTCCACGGCAACGAAAGTCACCGGAAAATCAGCACCGATAAGGCTGCTGTTCACCACACTGCCAAAGAACGCCCGGCTGGTGGCTTCACCAAATGCGCGCCACTGCCAGTCAATGATCTGATCGGCAAATTGGGGGGCATCGCTGAGCGATACAATCTCGATCACATCAGTTTCCCCTGAAAGATCGGGACTGAATCAAACAGGAAGCCATCAAAGTCAGGCGCATCGGCATCGGAAAGTTCCAGCAGCGTATTCTTGACGTTCTCAAGGTGCTGCCAGGTAGATTGCCAGGCCCCCATCACATCACGCCGACGCAGAGCGGCCAGGATTGTCTGGTGATCGCCAAGCCACTTCAGGCGATAGGCGCGGGTTTCAAACTGCGGGCGCAGTTGCTGCCAGAGCGGGCTGCTATCATGATGTCGCCAGATACTGGTGACGGTATCGAGCAGCATCTGATTCTGACTGGCACCCGCCAGCAGCAGATGAAACAACTTGTCGTTGTCCTGACTGCTGTCGTTGGCGGCGATGGCACGCTGCTCCTGTTCCAGCGTACGACGCAGATTTTCAATGTCCGCTTTGGTCGCCATTTTTGCGGCAAAGGCTGCAATATTGCTTTCCAGCAACTGACGTGCCTGTAGCATTTCAAACGGGCCAACATCGCTGCGGAAGAAGGCCTCTTCTTCATCATCACTGGCGGAAGGAATACGCATCACATAGACGCCAGAGCTCTGGCGGATATCCACCGTACCTTCCAGCTCCAGCATCAATAATGCCTCGCGCACGATGGTCCGGCTGACGCCCCAGGTTTCAGCCAGCTGACGTTCAGGCGGCAGGCGCGATCCCACCGGATAGTGCCCGTCACAGATCTGCTGACGCAGGTGCTGACCAATTTCCTGATACTGCTTTTTTTCTTGCGGCGCTTCGGCTTTGTCCACACTGTCACCCTTTGCAATCAATGCGCTAACGGCATTGCCGCGGTTCCCTGCGCGACAATGCCCGCGAACCGGAGAGGCTGGCTCGCAAACTGGGGCTCAGTGTATCAAAGCCAGCGCCTGATCGAGTACCTTTGCACCATTCAGCGTGCCGTAAGCAACCGTATCGATCACCGCGATGGGCAACTGATAGCTGTCGGTGAGTTTTCGGTTCTCCTCCAGTTTGAAGCGCACCTGTGGCCCGAGCAGCACGACCACCACCTCGTTGCCGTAGTTTTGCAGCTCTTCACGCAGGTTTTGCTCCGGAATGGCGTAGATCTGGAATGCCAGTCCGCGAGCGGCAGCCTCTTTTTCCATCCGCGTCACCACCATTGAGGTCGACATGCCCGCAGCACAGGCCAGAACAATTCTTTTCATGCTCGTTTCCTCGCGTTATTTCGGCTCATCATCAAGCCACAGGGTAAATTGCTGCATGTCGCGCAGCGTACGGAACCAGTGGGCAGATTTCTTCATACGGCGCTGACGCTGCTTATCTAAGTCGATTTCGATAAGACCATAGCGATTTTTAAAGGCATTCATTGGCGAGACATTGTCGGTAAACGCCCACAGCATATAGCCCTGACAGTTAATCCCCGCCTGACTGGCGCGTATCGCCTGATGCAGGTGCTCGCTGATAAACGCGATGCGGTAATCGTCCTGAATCTCCCCGCCGTCATTTTTGAACTGCGCTTCGTTCTCAATTCCCATACCGCTTTCAGCCACAAACCACGGGATATTGCCGTACTCATCGCGCATCCGCTGCGCCATATCCCAGATAATTTCAGGCTGAATTTCCCAGCCGCGCGAAGGGTTCATCCGTCGCCCCGGCAGTTCAAAGTGTTCGTAATACCAGGCGGGATGAAAGGGTGTCCCGGGATGCCAGGCGCGGGACGGTGCCTTCACGCGATGCGGATAGTAGAGATTAAGCCCGACCTCATCGACGGTATTGGCGGCAATAATCGCCAGCTCTTCCGGGGTGGTTTCCCACTCAATCTGATGCTTATCAAGCAGCGCCAGCAGCTCCGCCGGATACTCGCCTTTAATGGCGGGATCGAGAAACACCCGGTTGTAGAACAGGTCATAAATATGCGCCGCCTTCTGGTCGTGCGGGGCTGATGATCGCGGATAAGTGACTTCCGGATTGAGTATGGTACCAATGCGACCGGCATAGCCTGCCGCGCGGAACAGCTGCACTACCCGGGCGGTCGCGAGATTCTTGTGGTGGTTCCACTGCATCCATTTATGGGTGTTCTGCTCATAAGGCCAGCGCAGCGCGTCGAGATAGACGCGGGTCTGAACCACAATCGGCTCGTTAAACACAAACCAGCGCGTGACCCGACCGGCATAGCGTTTAAACACCTGTTCGACATAACGGATAAAGAGTTCAACGACATGCTTTGACTGCCAGCCGCCATACTGCTCCAGCAGCGTGGCGGGCAGTTCGTAATGCTCCAGACAGAGCATCAGTTCAATGCCCTGGCGCTGCATTTCATCAATCAGCCGATCATAGTAAGCCGCGTATTCCTCATCGACCGTGGCGGTTTCGTAATCGATCAGGAAACGCGACCAGTTGATTGAAGTGCGGTAGTGGGTCAGCCCGCTGGCCTTCATTAGCGCCACATCCTCACTAAATCGGTTGATAAAGTCGGTGGCAACCGCCGGGCCATAACCGTTGTGCCAGACGTGACGATCCTGCTGATACCAGGCGTCAGGCCAGGAGTCCTGCCCCGCTTTTTTTCCGCTCCAGCCTTCCGTCTGCCAGGCGGAGGCAGCAGCCCCCAGAATGAAATTCTCAGGTATGTGGACAGTCTGACGACTCATAACACCTCCGTACGGTTGGGGTTCAGCTCAGGTTGCAGGCTCTTTGCTTCCGCTGCATCCGCGCGGCGGGCTGCGACTTTCACAAATGGCAGATAGATGAGTACTGACACCAGAATGCAGACGATTTGCGTCACCACCGCGCCCATCGATCCGGCCGTTGAAAGCCAGGCATTGATAATCGGAGGCGTGGTCCAGGGCACCATCACCACGGCTTTCCCGGCAAATCCCATCACCGTAGCGAAGTAGCCGATAGAACCTGTTACCAGCGGTGTGATGATGAAAGGGATAGCCAGAATCGGGTTAAGCATAATCGGCATACCAAATATAACCGGCTCGTTGATATTGAAAATGCCTGGCCCGAACGACAGTTTGGCGATTTCACGCATCTCTTTGCGCCGCGTCGCCAGCATCACGGCGGTGAGCAGTCCGATGGTCAGGCCGGAACCGCCGATGCTCATATAAACATCCCAGAACGGCATCGTGATGATGTTCGGTGCCTCTTTTCCCTGCTCAAAAGCGGTCATGTTGACCATAATCGCGCCCAGCAACAGCGGCTCACGGATCGGCTTCACCATCTGGTTGCCGTGAATACCAATTACCCAGAATAGCTGGGCAACGAACATCAGAATCAGAATGCCCCACAGGCTCTGCACCACCGACTCCAGCGGCTGCTGCACCACCTGGTATACCGCGTCGTAAAGGTACATGCCGGTGACACGATGGAAGATAAAGCCAAAGGTCGCTATCAGCGTCACGGTGATAATTGAGGGGATCAGCGCGGAGAAAGAGGCGGCCACGTTGGGCGGTACGGTGTCGGGCATTTTGATTTTCAGCCGCTCAACCTGTTCGAGGCGGCAGTAGATCTCTACCGACAGAATAGCGATAAACATGCCGAGAAACAGGCTTTTGGTATCGGAGAATTGTTTGGCCAGCACGTCGGTGACCAGGTGCATCTGCCCATCGACCATCATCTGTAAGGTGGTCGGCGTTACGGATACAAAGCAGATGATCGCCAGCAGGCCGGGAAACAGCGTTTTTATACCGTTTATGCGCCCAAGCTCAATACCAATCAGAAACACCGCACCAATGTTAAGAAAGCTGAGCGTGGCGTAATTGATACTGCTGGTGATGGGCTTGAGGTCAGCTAAAAAAGCCAGGGCGGCAAAGCTGGCAAGCCCATTTTTGCTGTCCAGCACCATGTTAGAGATCAATACCGAGAAGGCGCCAACAATGATCACCGGCATCAGGGTAATGAACGAGGCTTTAATCGCCATGATGTAGCGATAACTGTTAAAGCGGGTGGCAAAGCTGCCCAGGGAATCGATAAGGCGGTCCTGTAGAGACATGATCAACCCTCAGAGATGTAAGATCGGTATTCCTGTAATCGTCGTGGTCTTCCCTGTTAGTGGCATACCAAAATGACGAATCCCCTCGTTTTTTTCTGTGACGAACCTCCCGGAAACGCTTATTGGCATTCCAGTATGATTAAAACGGCCAATTTGGCATACCAATAGCGGAGGCGTTATGGATTACGAACAGACCATGATGGAATTGCTGATCAATGCAGGGGAAGCCCGTTCGTCGGCGATGATGGCGATTCAGTGTGCGCGCAAACGCGACTGGGCCGGGGCTGACGCGGCGCTGGCTGCTTCAGATACCGCGGCAAAAGCGGCACATAAAATTCAGACCGCGTTGATTGGTGCAGACGAGGGAAGCGGAAAATTGCCGGTCACGCTGATTCTGGTGCATGCGCAGGATCATCTGATGAATGCCATGCTGTGCCGCGAGCTGGCAGAGGAGCTGGTCATGCTGCGTAAAGAGATCTATGGCTGACAGGCGGCGCGCTGGCCACCTGAGTGAGGTGATTAGATGATTTCCAGTGCCAGTAACGACTCAATAGTCTGCGCGCGGCGGATCTCGCGCGGCTGGCCCTGCTCAAACAGGACTTCCGGGATCAGCGGACGGCTGTTGTAGTTAGAGGACATGGATGCGCCGTAAGCACCGGTGTCGTGGAACACCAGATAATCGCCAACCTTTGCCGCCGGAATCGCGCGTGGTTCGACCATGCCGCCCTCCAGCTGGGTAAAGACATCACCCGATTCACACAGTGGGCCAGCGACCACCGTGTCGATAGTCTGCTGCTCATCAATCGCCCGCTCATCGCCCGCCATCAACGAGATATGGTGATAGCTGCCATACATTGCGGGGCGCATGAGGTCACTGAAACCGGCATCGACCAGCACGAAGTGACGGCTGCCCATCGCCTTAACCGCCCGTACCTGAGAGACCAGCACACCCGCCTCGGCCACCAGGAAACGGCCCGGTTCGATCTCCAGCTTTATCGCGTGACCCAGATGCTGGGCGATACGCTGCCGTGCTGCATCCCACAGGCCGAAATAGTGATCGGTATCGATCGCCTCTTCGCCATAGCGATAAGGCACAGAGAGGCCGCCGCCCGCAGAGATCGCGGTCAGATCCTGACCCGACGCCATCACCAGTTCAACCATCGCATCACAGACCTGCTGCAGATGCGCATAATCGACGCCAGAGCCGATATGCATATGTATGCCCACCAGCTGCAGGCCGTGCTGCTTAATCGCCGCCAGCGCCTCGGCTAAATGGGCGTGCCAGATACCATGTTTACTGTTTTCGCCACCGGTATTGGTTTTCTGACTGTGGCCGTGACCAAAACCAGGATTGACCCGCAGCCACACCGCATGTCCCGGTGAGACCGCGCCGAGCTGATGCAGCATATCGATCGATCCGGCATTAACCGGCACCTTTAACGCGGTCACCCGCTCCAGCGTCGGCTGATCGAACAGATCCGCGGTAAAGACGATCTCGTCACCGCCAGGCTGATAGCCCGCAGCCAGCGCACGTTCGATCTCACCCAGCGATACCGAGTCCACTTTCACACCCGCCGCGCGCATCAGGCGCAGGATATGCGTATTCGAGCAGGCCTTCTGCGCAAAGCGCACCACATCAAATGCCTGCAGCTGGGCAATACGCGCTTGAATAATCTGCGCATCATAAGCCCAGAATGGCCCGGCGTAGCGGCGTGCCAGCGGCAGCAGGTTAGCGGCGCTGAGTGCGGTTTCGGTACTCTGTAAGGAACGTGGCATGGCAATTCTCCTGTGGCAATAACGGCATTAAGCCAGAATCGTGTCATAGCGAAAAATATCTGTTTTAATATCGTCTATGCAGAATAGATATAGGAAGGGTACGTGGCGAACATTAACTGGCGGCATATCGAGATTTTTCATGCGGTGATGACCAGCGGCAATCTGACTCAGGCCGCGACGCTGCTGCACACCTCACAGCCGACGGTGAGCCGGGAGCTGGCACGCCTGGAGCAGCAGCTGGGATTAGAGTTGTTCGGACGGGTACGCGGTCGCCTGCAACCGACGGTGCAGGGATTGCGTCTGTTTGAAGAGGTGCAGCGATCCTGGTACGGTCTGGACCGCATCATGGAAGCGGCTGAAGGGCTGCGCCAGTTCCGTCAGGGTGAGCTGTCGATCGCCTGCCTGCCCGTTTTTTCGCAGTCGCTGCTGCCACCACTGTGTCAGCCCTTTTTACAGCGCTACCCGGATGTGAGCCTGAATGTGATTCCGCAGGAGTCGCCGCTGCTGGAGGAGTGGCTGTCAGCACAGCGCTATGATATCGGCTTAACTGAAACTCAGCACGCTCCGGCCGGTACTGACCGTCTCGCCCTGCTCACCTGCGATGAAGTGTGTGTATTGCCTCAGAACCACCCTCTGAGTCAGCGTACAGAGCTGACGCCGCACGATTTTGCGGGCGAACAGTATGTGAGCCTGTCGCGCAGTGACAGCTATCGTCAGTTGCTGGATGCGCTGTTTCATGAGCAGGGCGTCGAGCGGCGGCTGGTGATGGAGACGCACAGTGCCGCTTCGGTGTGCGCCATGGTCAGAGCGGGCGTGGGCATTTCGATTGTGAATCCGCTGACGGCGCTGGATTACGCCGACAGCGGTGTGGTGATGCGTAAGTTCAGCGTGGCCGTACCCTTTACCGTCAGCCTGGTGAGGCCGCAGCACCGGCCTGCGTCGGCGCTGGTCGATGCCTTTGTCAGCCATCTGCAACGGCAGGTGGCTGACTTTCCGGCACGCATCACCGCCCGCCTGGCTTAAGCGCGAACCCTGGCGGCTGCGCGGCCCGATTTGCGGAAGGTGATCAGACAGATCAGCAGGCCGATTGCCGCCAGCGCAGCGGCAGCAACCGGCACCGCCGTCAGGCCATATCCACGGCCAATCACCGCACCGCCGACCCAGGCACCCAGCGCATTGCCCACGTTAAACGCCGAAATGTTCAGGGTTGAGACCAGGTTAGGCGCCTCTTTGCCATGACGTACCACGTTGATCTGCAGGCCCGGCACCGTCGCAAAGGTCGCCATCGCCCACAGGAACAGGGTGATCTCCGCCAGCCACAGCGCATGGCTGGTCCAGCTGAACAGCAGCGAGAAGATGGCGATCAGGGAGAAGCTGAGGATCAGGCTGAAGGAGACTTTCCAGTCGGCCAGTTTGCCGCCAAGAATGTTACCGACCGTCAGGCCTGCGCCAATCAGGAACAGCGTCCAGCTGACGCCGCGATCGCTGATGCCTGTCACCTCTAACAGCAGCGGCGCAATGTAGCTGAACAGCGCAAACATCGCCGCGGCAAAGAACACCGTCATCAGCAGTGACAGCCACAGTTTCCCGTTGGCCAGTGCACCAATTTCACTCGCCAGGTGAACCGGCTTTTCCTGTTTATTGTTGGGCAGACTCACGATCAGGGCGATAAACGCCAGCACGCCAATCACAGCCACGCCCCAGAAGGTGGCTCGCCAGCCAAACATCTGTCCGAAACTGGTCCCCAGCGGAACGCCCAGTACGTTGGCTAAGGTCAGTCCGGTAAACATCAGTGCGACAGCGGAAGCCTGACGACCGGCTGGCACCAGACTGGCGGCGACCACCGCGCCAATACCGAAGAAGGCACCGTGACAGAGCGCGGTGACGATGCGTGCCAGCATCAGCAGGTTATAATTGTAAGCCAGCGCACACAGCAGGTTGCCGACAATAAATATCACCATAAGCAGAATCAGCGTTTTTTTACGCGGCAGCCTGGCGGTAAGCAGCGCCATAATCGGCGCACCAATAGCCACGCCCAGCGCGTAGCCGCTGATCAGCCAGCCCGCCGACGGAATTGTCACCTGAAGGTCACGCGCCACCTCCGGCAGCAATCCCATAATGACAAACTCAGTGGTTCCGATGGCGAACGCACTCAACGCCAGCGCCATTAATGCTACAGGCATAACACTCTCCCAATATCATTTGCAGGTGAACTGCACAGACGCGCAGCCCCTCGACGCTTATTAAAATTTGATCTGCGTCACGGTGAGCATTACAGCACAGTGCTGATGCGCGACATAGCCTGCGCGCAGCAAAGGATTATTGCCGGGGCCGCAATAATCCTGCCGCTTTGCCGGAACAAATGGCTTTGTCAGCCTGCTGGCTAAGCCCGTTAAAGCGCACATAACCCAGGGTCAGGTTGTCATTTCCCGCGAACCCGTTACGCTTTTTAGTGCGTATTTAATTAATAAATCCTTAACGTTGCCGATATATCCCTAATCAATTGCCAGGTGATGTGATCAACTTCTGACGCAGGGAGAGAGAATGCAACGACTCATAGCCTTAATGGTGTTTGGCTTAACCGGCTGCTCGGTGGGTCATTATGAGTACAGTAAAGAAGCTGAAAAACGGGTGGATATGACCGTGACCGGCATTCCCACCGTGCTGGGTTTAGGCACGCTAGGTACCACCATCCCACTGACGCCGGAGTACAGCCTGACCGCCGCCCATGTGGCAAAGTTTTCGCTTTACCGGGTAAAAGCCTGGCATCCGCAATGCGATCTGGCCGTGGTCTACCACAAAAACAGCGAAATGAACCTGCCACCCAACTTTCGTAACAGCCACATCGGCGATCAGGTCAATCTCTACGGCTACAGTTTTATTTCGGCCATGCCGGTCAGTTCCAGCGGGCAGAACCTGATCAATACCACGCTGGCGAACAGCTGGAACAAATCAGACTGCGTCGTGGTGGCGGCGAATGCGGGGGTGGTTAAAGGGATGTCGGGCGGCGCAGTCTATAACGCCTCTGATGATACGCTGGCGGGCGTGATTATCGGCTACAGCAATAACATTAACGACAATGTCAGCGGTAAGACACTCTATAAGAACGTTGCGCTCTATGTGCCCTATGCACGATTTCAGACCTGGCTGGATCAGGCGATTAAATCCTGATATATTCTGAACGAACAGATGTAAAAAAGGCCGGAATTTCCGGCCATTTCGCATGTTTACAACGCCAAATCTGAGTAAATCTGACAGCAACAGATAAACCAGGCGCGCAGGGAACACGGTCAGAATAGGAAAGCGTCCCGCGCCAGGGATGGCGTGGGCCGAGCGGTCATGGATGACGGCTTTTGCGTCTTTCCGATCTGACCGTGTTCCCTGAGCAGGCACGGTCTGACAGCGAACCGGGCCAAACTTTGTCAGCAAGCTTAAGGCCTGAAAATCAGGCCTTGTAGCGACTCATAACGATTACTTGCTGCCTGGACGCAGTGCCGGGAACAGAATCACATCGCGGATAGTGTGGCTGTTGGTAAACAGCATCACCATACGGTCAATACCGATACCCAGACCGGCGGTTGGCGGCAGACCGTGCTCCAGTGCGGTGACATAGTCTTCGTCGTAGAACATCGCTTCGTCGTCGCCAGCATCTTTGGCATTCACCTGCTGCAGGAAACGCTCAGCCTGATCTTCCGCATCGTTCAGCTCAGAGAAGCCGTTACCGATTTCACGACCGCCAATGAAGAACTCAAAGCGATCGGTGATTTCCGGGTTCTCGTCGTTACGACGGGCCAGCGGAGAGACTTCAGCCGGATATTCAGTGATGAAGGTCGGCTGAATCAGATGCGCTTCTGCGGTCTCTTCAAAGATTTCGGTTACGACGCGGCCCAGACCCCAGCTTTTCTCAACCTTGATGTGCAGTGATTGAGCAATCGCCACCGCTTTATCAAAGTCTTCCAGATCGGCCAGATCCGTTTCCGGACGGTATTTCTTGATCGCTTCACGCATGGTCAGTTTTTCAAACGGCTTACCGAAATCAAACTCCTGCTCGCCGTAAGGCACCACGGTGCTGCCCAGCACATCCTGCGCCAGCGTACGGAACAGGCTTTCGGTCAGCTCGATCAGATCTTTGTAATCCGCATAAGCCATATAGAGTTCCATCATGGTGAACTCTGGGTTATGACGTGGCGAAATACCTTCGTTGCGGAAGTTACGGTTGATCTCGAACACGCGATCGAATCCGCCCACCACCAGACGCTTCAGATAAAGCTCTGGGGCGATACGCAGATACATGTCGATATCCAGCGCATTGTGATGGGTGATGAACGGACGCGCAGACGCGCCGCCAGGGATCACCTGCATCATCGGGGTTTCCACTTCCATAAAGTCGCGGCCCACCATGAACTGGCGAATGCCGGCCATGATCTGCGAACGAATTCTGAAGGTGTTACGCGATTCCTCGTTGGCGATGAGATCAAGGTAACGCTGACGGTAGCGCGTTTCCTGATCGGCCAGGCCGTGGAACTTGTCCGGCAGCGGACGCAGTGCTTTGGTCAGCAGGCGCAGTTCAGAACAGTGAATCGACAGTTCGCCGGTTTTGGTTTTGAACAGTTTGCCGCGCGCGCCCAGAATATCGCCGAGATCCCACTTTTTGAACTGCTCGTTGTAGATGCCTTCAGCCAGATCGTCACGCGAGACGTAAAGCTGAATCCGGCCACCCACATCCTGCAGGGTCACGAAAGAGGCTTTACCCATGATACGACGGGTCATCATACGTCCGGCGACGCTGACTTCGATGCCGAGATCTTCAAGCTCTTCGTTGCTCTTTTCGCCATAGCTCTCATGCAGCTGTTTTGAGAGGCTGTCACGACGGAAATCGTTAGGAAACGCCACGCCATTTGCACGCAGCACGCTCAGCTTTTCGCGACGCGCTTTCAGTTCGTTATTTAACTCAACGGCGGCATCAGCGCTCTGCGGTTGTTGTTCAGACATGTCGGTTCCTTATAACCCTGCTTTTAAACTAGCTTCAATGAATCGATCCAGGTCGCCGTCCAGCACCGCCTGGGTGTTACGCGTCTCTACGCCGGTGCGCAGATCTTTGATGCGTGCATCATCGAGAACGTAAGAACGGATCTGACTTCCCCAGCCGATGTCGGACTTGTTGTCCTCCAGCGCCTGTTTCTCAGCGTTTTTCTTCTGCATCTCAAGCTCGTACAGCTTCGCTTTCATCTGCTTCATCGCCTGATCTTTGTTCTTGTGCTGAGAACGGTCATTCTGACACTGGGTGACGGTACCGGTTGGAATATGGGTAATACGTACCGCAGATTCCGTCCGGTTAACGTGCTGGCCGCCCGCCCCTGACGCACGATAGACGTCAATGCGCAGATCGGCTGGGTTGATGTCGATATCAATATCGTCATCGACTTCCGGGTAGATAAAGGCTGAGCTGAATGAGGTGTGACGACGACCGCCGGAGTCAAACGGGCTCTTACGCACCAGGCGATGTACGCCCGTTTCGGTACGCAACCAGCCAAAGGCGTAGTCGCCTGACACGCGAATGGTCACAGATTTAATGCCTGCAACTTCACCTTCAGACTCTTCGATAATTTCGGTTTTGAAGCCTTTGGCTTCAGCCCAACGCAGATACATACGCATCAGCATGCTGGCCCAGTCCTGCGCTTCGGTGCCGCCGGAACCCGCCTGCAGATCGATGTAGCAGTCGGCGCTGTCATACTCGCCAGAGAACATGCGGCGGAATTCCAGCTCGCCCAGCTTGCCCTCAAGGACATCCAGCTCGGCAACCGCTTCGTCGAAAGTCTCTTCGTCTTCCGCTTCTACCGCCAGTTCAAGCAGACCCTGCACATCTTCCAGGCCCTGCGACATCTGATCCAGCGTCTGCACGATCGCTTCCAGCGAGGAGCGCTCTTTGCCCAGCGCCTGAGCACGCTCAGGTTCGTTCCAGACATCGGGCTGTTCCAGCTCGGCGTTTACTTCTTCGAGGCGTTCTTTCTTGGCATCGTAGTCAAAGATACCCCCGAAGAACGTCGCTGCGCTCACTGAGGTCCTGAATACGGTTTTTGACCGGGTTGATTTCAAACATGGCTTTAGCGTCTTTCTTATGTTCGATGGGACAGGAAATTTAACGCACAAGTTTACCCGAAACTGGCGGCAGATTGTAGCGCTGAGACAGCGGGCTGATGCCGGGGCGGCGTGACGCGTTGCATTTGCTTATCGGGCCGCGACGACAAACGCTCGCACAGCAGGTTAACGCAGGGGAAAAACAGGCTGACGCGCCTCTGCCGTGGCCGGAGACGCGCGCCCCTTATAAAAATCAAAGCGGCCAGATATGGTCAATGATCAGCTGTACCGAGCGGTTACCGCGATACTCATTGATATCCAGCTTATAGGCCAGCTCGACCTGACGAATGCTGCTGTCGGGCCACAGAGTGGTATCGACATTAAAGGCGATCCCGTCGATCAGCGGACCGCCGTCCAGCGGTTCGACCATCACTTTCAGATGTCGCTCGCCCACCAGCCGCTGTTGCAGCAGCTTAAATTTGCCGTCAAAAGCGGGTTCCGGGAACGCCTGGCCCCAGGGCCCCGCTTCGCGCAGCATCTCAGCGGTCTGCAGCGAAAAATCCTGCGGCTGCAACGCGCCGTCTGACCAGATGATGCCCTGCAGAGATTCGCCATCCAGCCACTCACCGACCAGATCGGCAAAGCGCTGACGAAACTCCTCGTAGCGTGCGGTTTCCAGTGATAAGCCTGCCGCCATGGCATGACCGCCGAACTTCAGCATCAGGCCGGGATTCAGCGTATCCAGACGCTCCAGCGCGTCGCGCAGATGCAGACCGGCAATTGAGCGGCCTGAGCCTTTCAGCGTGCCGTCGCCCGCCGGCGCAAAGGCAATCACCGGACGATGGAAACGCTCTTTCAGACGGGAGGCGAGGATCCCCACCACCCCCTGATGCCATTCGGGATGATAAAAAGCCAGCCCCAGCGGCAGATCGCTCTGCTCACGCTCCAGCGCCTGGCACAGCGCCAGCGCTTCGCTCTGCATGCCCTGCTCTATCTCTTTGCGCGTCTGGTTCAGCGCGTCCAGCTCACTGGCTAACATCCGTGCCTGACTGAGATCCTCAGTCATTAACAGCGCCACACCCACCGACATATCGTCGAGCCGGCCTGCGGCATTGAGCCGTGGCCCCAGCGCAAAGCCGAGATCGCTGGCCGCCATCTGACGCGCATCGCGATTAGCAATCTCCAGCAGCGCCCGGATGCCTGGCCGGCATTTTCCGGCCCGGATGCGGCTGAGTCCCTGCCACACCAGAATGCGGTTGTTGACGTCGAGCGGCACCACGTCGGCAACCGTGCCGAGCGCCACCAGATCCAGCATCTCTGCAAGATTGGGTTCGGTGCGGGTGGCACCAAACCAGCCCTGGGTGCGCAGATGGGCGCGCAGCGCCAGCATCAGATAGAACGCAACGCCCACGCCCGCCAGTGCACGTGAGGGAAAGTTACAGTCCGGCAGATTGGGATTAACGATCGCCTCAGCGGCCGGTAAGGTCTCGCCCGGCAGGTGGTGGTCGGTAATCAGCACCGGAATCCCGTGCTGATGGGCACATTCAACGCCGGCGTGGGAGGATATGCCGTTGTCGACGGTCAGGATCATCGCCGCGCCGCGCGCCCGCGCCTGCTCAACCACTTCAGGGCTGAGGCCATAACCATCTTCAAAGCGGTTAGGCACCAGATACTGCACGTTGCCGCCGCCCATGCTGCGCAGCGCCATGACCGTCAGCGCGGTACTGGTCGCGCCATCAGCATCAAAGTCGCCCACCACCATAATGCGACGCCCATCCAGCAGCGCCTGATGCAGCAGTTCCACTGCGCTCTCAATCCCACTTAAGGACTGGTACGGCAGCAGGTTTTTCGCTCCGCGCTCCAGCTCTGCCGCGTCGCGCACGCCGCGTTGCAGATAGAGTCGTTTCAGCAGCGGCGGCAGCGTCGCCGGAAGCGCATCGTCAACCGTCACCTCACGGCGACGGAGTTCCACATCCTGTTTTACCACCGATTAACCACCACGCTTCTGATTGTCCAGCACCTGCTTCAGCTCCTGCGGCGACTGATAACCTGGGATCATCATGCCGCTGTCAGTCAGCATCGCGGGCGTGCCCTGAATGCCGAACAGCACGCCAAGTTTATAGTGCTGGGCGATATCGATTTTGCAGCTGTCTGGTGCGGCCATCTTCGGCGCATTGCCTTTCATCGCCTCATCAAACGCTTTATTGCGGTCAGCGCTGCACCAGATCGCTTTCATCGCCGGTTCAATCTGACCATTCAGCCCTTCACGCGGAAACGCCAGGTAACGCACGGTGATGCCCAGCGCATTGTAGTCCGCCATCTGCTCATGCAGCTTGTGGCAGTAGCCACAGGTGATGTCGGTGAAGACCGTGATCACGTGCTGCTCTTTAGGCGCTTTGTAGACGATCATCTCCGGCACCAGCGCCTCGACTTTTTTGTCCAGCAGCTGGTTAGTGACGTTGACCGGCTGTTTGCCGCTGACGTCATAGAGCGGCCCCTGGATCATATGTTTGCCGTCGTCGGTCACGTAGAGCACGCCGCTTTCTGACAGCACGGTTTTAAAACCCGGCAGCGGTGACGGGCTGATCTCTGTCTGATTCAGACCGAGCTTTTTAAGTGATTGCTGAATGGCGCTGTCATCGGCCTGTGCGAGACCGGAAAAGGCGCTGGCTAAAAGAGCCAGCATGGCAAAATGCTTGTTCATTTTTGTCCTTATCGCCGCGGTTCAGGCCCGCGGATGGTGTTGTTGATGCAACTGACGCAGGCGCTCAGTGGCGACGTGCGTATAAATTTGGGTGGTGGAGAGATCGCTGTGTCCCAGCAGCATTTGTACGACACGCAGATCGGCACCGTGGTTCAGCAGATGGGTCGCAAAGGCATGGCGCATCACATGCGGTGATAACTTTTCGCTGTCGATCCCCGCAAGCGTGGCGTAATGCTTGATGCGATGCCAGAAAGTCTGGCGCGTCATCTGCTGCGCCCGATTACTGGGAAACATCACGTCCAGCGTCTGACCATTAAGCAGCCACGGACGACCATGTTCCATATATTGCTCCAGCCAGTAAACCGCTTCTTCACCTAAAGGCACCAGCCGCTCTTTATCCCCTTTACCGATAACCCGGACAACGCCCTGGCGCAGGCTGATGTCGCTGAGCGTCAGGCCAATCAGTTCGGAGACGCGCAGGCCCGTGGCGTAGAGCAGCTCCAGCATCGCTTTATCGCGCAGCTCCAGCGGGATATCGATATTCGGTGCCTGCAACAGCCGCTCGACCTGCGCCTCACTGAGATCTTTCGGTAAACGCTGCGGCAGTTTTGGTGCTGACAGCAGCGCGCTGGGATCGTCCGGGCGCAGCTTTTCGCGGTAAAGATACTGGAACAGGCGACGCATGGCGCTGAGCAGCCGCGCTGAGCTGGTCGCCTTGTAGCCGCCTTCCAGCCGTTCAGCCAGAAACTGCTGCAGATCCAGCGGCGCCACGCTAAGCAGCGTCAGCTGATGATGCGCCAGCCAGCCGGTCAGCGTCTGAAGATCCTGGCGATAAGAGGAGAGAGTGTTCTGCGCCAGATTGCGTTCAATCCAGAGCGCATCAAGAAACTGTTCTGTCAGATCGCTGTCCTGCACGTTATCTCCGCCTTCTGGTGTAAAATCATGCTCATTATGCCTGATTCAGCAGCGCTTCTGGTACAATTGCGCCAAAGTCAGTATTTACAGAGTGTTATCTGCATGAAAATCGGTCTTTTTTACGGTTCCAGTACCTGTTACACCGAAATCGTAGCGGAGAAAATTCGCGATTTTATTGGCGAAGAGTTAGTGACGCTGCATAACGTGAAAGATGACGACCCACGCCTGATGGAGCAGTACGACTTGCTGATCATGGGCATCCCGACATGGGATTTCGGTGAGTTGCAGGAGGACTGGGAGGCGATCTGGCCGCAGTTGCCCGCGCTGAATCTGCAAAACAAGATTGTCGCACTGTATGGCATGGGCGATCAGATTGGCTATGGCGAGTGGTTTTTAGATGCGCTCGGCATGCTGCACGATTTGCTGCAGCCGATGGGAGTACGTTTTGTTGGCTACTGGCCGCTTGAAGGCTATGAGTTCACCAGCCCGAAACCGCTGAGTGCCGATGGCTCGCAGTTTGTGGGTCTGGCGCTGGATGATGTGAATCAGTTCGAGGTCACCGATGAGCGCGTTGAGCAGTGGTGCGAGCAGGTGTTAACCGAAACAGCCGGACTGCTCTGACGGCCCTTCTGCCGGTGTCGAACCGTAGCATGAACAGGTGAGCGGCTTTAACCACCCTTGCCTGTCATTATTGAACCGCAGTGCAGGCAGATAAACGGCTTAAGACGCTTTGCCTGCCCTGCTGGCG
This sequence comes from Pantoea sp. paga, assembly GCF_007558755.1. Taxonomy (NCBI): domain Bacteria; kingdom Pseudomonadati; phylum Pseudomonadota; class Gammaproteobacteria; order Enterobacterales; family Erwiniaceae; genus Pantoea; species Pantoea sp. paga. Next base: position 322,016 of record NZ_VLTF01000004.1, on the reverse strand, counting down.
TTAATGCCGTGCCTTGCTGAAGCAGCAGGCGCGTAACGCCCGCCATTCGCCCGGCTGCATATTGTCCTGCATCAGCCACCAGCGTAGCGTGGCACCCTGTTCGCTCTTCGCCACCAGCAGCACGCCAACGGGTAACCAGCATAAAGGCTGAGTTGGCCGCCAGCGTTTTCCCTGCCAGATCCAGCAATGGACGCTTTCCCGCTGTAACGTACCCTGCCGTTGAATCAGGCGCCGAACGCTGCGCCAGCCCTCAGCCAGCAACAGCAGAATAATTGGTGCTTTAACCAGCCAGTTGCCTGCAGGCAGCGTCATCACCACCACGCCAGTCACGGCTGCTATCAGCCAGGCGCAGACTAACCCGCACGCCAGGCGAGAGGGCTGCAGCTTACATTGCCACCGGGCCGCGATCATGGTTACGCTGCTGGATCAGGTTCACCATTCGCTTAAGCTCCGGATCCTTTGGCTCACCGTGATTCATCAGCCAGTTAAACAGATCGGGATCGTCACTCTTTAGCAAATCCACAAAGACCTGCTTATCGGTGTCGCTCAGCGTCTCATACTCAAATTTGAAGAACGGCATAATAGCCACATCCAGTTCCAGCATGCCGCGACGGCAGGCCCACTGAATGCGTGATTTATCATTAATATCCATGCATCAATTTCCACAATTCACAACGTGGCGCCTAGTGTAACCTGGTTTAATACGGCTCGCAGGCGCAGCGTCGCATGCTGTGCAACCTGCCACATTTCAGGCTGAATGTTTTCAGGGTTATCACGCCTTTTGTGCGCCGTTTTCCGTAAACAGGTTGCATTGCCAGTCGGCTCTTTTAACATTGAAGATATTATTCCGGATGAACCTTCTTATACAGGATATCTCCATGCCCACATTTACTTTACCGCCGCGCCAGCCTGCCGCGTCGTCTCGTCTGCCGTTAACCCTGATGTCACTGGATAGCTGGGCGCTGGTTTCCATTACCGGCGCCGACAGCACCTCTTACCTGCAGGGTCAGTTAACGCTGGATGTCGCCGCGCTGGATGCCGACCATCATTCGCTTGCCGCACACTGCGATGCCAAAGGCAAAATGTGGAGCAATATGCGCCTGTTCCATCGCGGTGAAGGCTATGCCTATCTGATCCGTCGTGAACTGCGCGACACCCAGCTGCCCGAGTTAAAGAAATACGCCGTGTTTTCGAAAGTGTCGATGGTGGCTGATGATGAGTCAGTATTACTGGGTGTGGCCGGCTTTCAGGCGCGCGCCGCGCTGGCAAATCTGTTTGATAGCCTGCCCGACAGTGAAAAACCGGTGGTGCAGCAGGGAGAAACCACGCTGCTGTGGTTTGCCCATCCGGCCGAACGTTTTCTGATTGTCACTTCGCTGGCCCAGGCAGAAGCGCTGAAGCAGAAGCTCAATGACGATGCACAGTTCAATGACAGTCAGCAGTGGCTGGCGCTGGAGATTGAAGCCGGCATTCCGGTGATTGATCCCGCCACCAGCGTGCAGTTTATTCCGCAGGCCACCAACCTGCAGGCGCTGGATGCTATCAGCTTTAAAAAAGGGTGCTATGCCGGTCAGGAGATGGTGGCCCGGGCGAAATATCGCGGCGCCAATAAACGCGCGCTCTACTGGCTGGCGGGTCAGGCAAGTCATCTGCCCGAAGCCAATGCCCCGCTGGAGTTGCAGATGGGTGAACGCTGGCGTCGAACCGGCAGCGTGCTGGCTGCGGTACAGTTAGATGACGGGATTAGCTGGATTCAGGTCGTGATGAATAACGATCTGGAGCCGGACAGCGTGCTGCGGGTGGAAGGCGATGAAGGCGGACATCTGACCATTCAGCCACTGCCCTACTCGCTTGATGAGAGCTGATTGAGCGTATGGCCCTTCCGCTAAGGGAAGGGCCAGTACCGCAATTCAGAGGCTCAATTCAGCGCACATAAAAGTAGATAGCGCAGAAGTGGCAGAGACTGCCGCCCAGCACGAACAAATGCCAGATGGCGTGGTTAAACGGAATGCGGCGCGCCACATAGAAAATCACTCCCAGCGAATAGATAATCCCGCCTGCGGCAAGCAGCCAGATGCAGCCCGGCGGCAGGATCATCGCCAGTTGATAAACCACAATCAGTGACAGCCACCCCATACAGAGATAGGTCACCAGCGACAGCGCTTTAAAGCGATGCGCAATCGTGAGCTTGAACAGGATACCGGCCAGCGCCAGCCCCCAGATCACCGCCATCAGTCCATATGCCAGCGGCGTCCTCAGCGCGATCAGCAGAAACGGCGTATAGGTGCCGGCAATCAGCAGATAGATGGCGCAGTGATCGAACTTTTTCAGCCAGGGTCTGGCCGGGCCAGCCGGAATAGCGTGATAGAGCGTCGAGGCCAGAAACAGCAGGATCATGCTGCCACCATAGAGGCTGTAGCTGATAAAAGTGATGGTGTCGGCCTGCCTCTCGATGGCCTGATTGAGCATCAGTATCAGACCGACGATGCCGAACAGGCAGCCAAGACCGTGACTGATACTGTTGGCAATTTCCTCGGCGAACGAATAGCCCGCGGCGTGTTGATGTTTGTGAGAGAGTGTGGGGGTCATAACAGGTTCCTGAGCAGCTCCATAGCGGTGATATCGTTATCCAGCGTAGCCAACAATTTTTTCAGTGTACACTTGTACGCTAAAATTATCCTGGTGAAATTCACTATCCCTTAAACCGGGTGATGAATCTGGTAAACTGGCCGCCAGTCCACTGTTCAACGAGTCATCCATGTTTTCGCATAGCGATCTCGCCCGCCTTAACGATCTGGAAATGCAGGTCTATCAGTTCATCATTAAGCACCGCGAAGGCGTCAGCTACATGACGATCCGCGAGCTGGCTGAGCAGGCTGGTGTCTCCACCACCACCGTGCTGCGTTTCTGTCGCAAGATGGGCTGTGAAGGCTGGTCGGAATTCCGCATCCGCCTGCGCTTAAACGAACAGCAGAGTGCGCCAATGCTCAACACGGCGGGCGTCAGTGAAATGCTGAGCTTTTTTAAGAGCATCAATAATCCTGAGTTTGAACAGCTCATCGCTGAGGCCGCGCAGAAGATTAATCAGGCTGAGCGGGTCTTCTTTATTGGCGTCGGCACCTCCGGCAGCCTGGCAAAATATGGCGCACGCTTTTTCTCTAACCTCGGTAAATTCAGCCACGCGATTGACGATCCCTATTATCCGGTCAGTCCCGACCTCTATGAAAACGCCATTGCCATTATTTTATCGGTCTCCGGCGAAACGGAAGAGATCCTGCGCATTGCCAGCCAGTTCAGCCTGAATAAGTGCAAAATCATTGCGATAACCAATACGGAGAGCTGCTCGCTGGCGAAGATCGGTGATTTCAACCTCTGCTACCATGTGCCAATCATCCGTATGGCGGACAATTCAGACATTACGACTCAGGTGCCGGTGACCTATATTATTGAAGCAATCGGCCGCCAGCTGGGGAAATAAAACAGCCTGTTTTTTGGATGTAACAAACGCAATTATTGCCGCGCTGTTATATCGTGACTTTCATTATTGCCTTGCTACACTCAGCTCAATTTCAATATCCGTAATGGGGTGAAGCATGAGTGCAGAATTGCAGTTACCAAAAGGCTTTCTTTGGGGCGGAGCGGTGGCAGCGCATCAGGTTGAAGGCGGCTGGTATCAGGGCGGCAAAGGCGTCAGCATTGCTGACGTGATGACCGGCGGTTCACATGGTGTTGACCGGGTGATCACCGACGGCGTGCAGCCGGGTCATTTCTACCCGAACCACAAGGGTGTGGAATTTTACTCCCACTACAAACAGGATGTCGCCCTGTTTGCCGAGATGGGCTTCAAATGTTTCCGCACCTCGATTGCCTGGACCCGTATCTTCCCTAACGGTGACGAGCAACAGCCCAACGAAGCGGGCCTGCAATTCTATGACGACCTGTTTGATGAACTGCTGAAGTATGACATTGAACCGGTCATCACCCTTTCGCACTTCGAAATGCCTTATCACCTGGTCAAAGAGTATGGCGGCTGGCACAACCGCAAAGTGGTCGACTTCTTTGTGCGCTTCAGCGAAGTGGTGCTGAACCGCTATAAAAGCAAAGTGAAATACTGGATGACCTTCAATGAGATCAACAACCAGCGTAACTGGCAGTATCCGCTGTTTGGTTACTGCTGTTCAGGCGTGATCTTTACCGAACATGAGAAACCTGAACAGGCGATGTATCAGGTGATGCACCACCAGTTTGTTGCCAGTGCAAAAGTGGTGAAACTCGGCCACGACATCAATCCTGACTTGCAGATTGGCTGCATGATCGCCATGGTGCCGGTCTATCCCTTCTCCTGCCACCCGGACGATGTGGTGCTGGCACAGGAATCGATGCATCAGCGCTATGTATTCAGTGACGTGCAGATGCGCGGCTACTATCCGGCCTACACCCTGAAAGAGTGGGCGCGCAAGGGTTACGACATTCAGATGGAAGCGGATGATGCCGAGACGCTGCGCCAGGGCTGTGCAGACTATGTCGGTTTCAGCTACTACATGAGCAACGCGGTGAAAACCGATGCCAGCGGCGTTGACGATCCGATCACCGGCTTTGAAGGTGTGGTGAAAAACCCGCATGTGAAAGCCTCAGACTGGGGCTGGCAGATCGATCCGGTTGGCCTGCGCTATGCCATGAACGAGCTGTATGAGCGTTACCAGAAGCCGCTGTTTATTGTTGAAAACGGCTTTGGTGCTATCGATAAGCCAAACGCCAATGGCGTAATTGAAGATGATTACCGTATCGACTATCTGCGTGCGCATATCGAAGAGATGAAGAAAGCCGTGGCATACGATGGTGTTGAGTTAATGGGCTATACGCCGTGGGGCTGCCTCGATTGCGTCTCTTTCACCACCGGCCAGTACGACAAACGTTACGGCTTTATTCATGTGAATAAAAACGATGATGGCAGTGGCGATTTTTCTCGTGGGAAGAAAAAGAGTTTCAGCTGGTATCAGCAGGTTATCGCCAGTAACGGCGAAAACCTGTAAGTCATCACGCCGCATCAGCGGCGAAGCGAGTTAACGCCCACCGGCAGCGTCAATGATGCTGCCGGTGACGTAAGAGGCCGCGTCGCTGGCCAGCCAGACGATCGCTTCCGCCACCTCTTCTGCTTCACCGCCGCGTCCCATCGGGATCACACTGGCAAGCCTGTCTACTCTGCCTGGCTCTCCGCCATCGGCATGCATCTCTGTATAAATAAATCCCGGACGTACGCCGTTGACCCGAATTCCCTGCTGCGCTACTTCCAGCGACAATCCTCTGGTCAGCGTGTCCATCGCCCCTTTTGAGGCGGCGTAATCGACATATTCGCCAGGCGCACCGGTACGCGACGCTGCCGATGAGACGTTGACGATGGCTCCGCCCTGGCCGCCGTGATGCGTGCCCATCCGCTTAACCGCCTCACGACAGCAGAGAAAAGACCCAATCACGTTGGTGGCAAAGACCTTATGCAGGCGTGCCGCATCCAGCTGCTCGGTGCGACACTGCTGAAACAAAATCCCGGCGTTGTTCACCAGCAACGCCAGCGGTTCGGACTGCTGGTCGAGCTGCGCAAACATCGCCATCACCTGGGCTTCATCACTGATATCTGCCTGAACTGCAAAGGCTTTACCGCCCTGCTGCCGGATCTGCGCAACCAACTGTTGAGCTTCCGCTTCGCGCTGACGATAGTTCACCGCAACCCGATAACCCCGGGCGGCCAGTAACAGCGCTGTGGCCCGCCCGATACCGCGGCTGCCACCCGTAACCAGTGCCAGTTTCATGCTGATTCTCCAGTACAAAGGGCCGACGAATCGGCCCTTTATGGTTAACGTTTGCCTGCGGGAAAATTACTGATAGTCACTCATCGGCACACAGGAGCAGAAGAGATTACGGTCGCCAAACACATCATCCAGACGTTTTACCGTCGGCCAGTATTTGTTGTGGCTGCCCGCCGGGAAGACAGCCAGTTCACGGCTGTAAGGATGTGACCACTCACTGACGATTTCCAGCTGTGTATGCGGCGCATTAACCAGTGGGTTGTCATCCAGCGGCCATTCACCCGACGTCACCCGGTCAATCTCCATACGGATCGCCAGCATCGCGTCGATAAAGCGATCCAGTTCGATTTTGCTCTCCGATTCGGTCGGCTCCACCATCAACGTACCCGCTACCGGGAAGGACATCGTTGGTGCGTGGAATCCATAATCGATCAGGCGCTTAGCAATATCCAGCTCACTGATGCCGGTCTGCTCTTTCAGCGGACGGATGTCGAGAATACATTCGTGCGCCACGCGACCGTCACGGCCGGTGTAGAGCACCGGATAGGCAGACTGCAGCCGGCGGGCAATGTAGTTGGCATTCAGAATCGCGACCGAGCTGGCCTGTTTCAGCCCTTCTGCGCCCATCATGCGAATGTACATCCAGCTGATTGGCAGAATGGATGCACTGCCAAACGGCGCTGCGGATACGGCGCCCTGCTGCGTCAGCACACCGTCGATCTGCACCACGCTGTGTCCCGGCACAAACGGAGCCAGGTGCGCTTTGACGCCAATCGGTCCCATACCCGGACCGCCGCCGCCGTGCGGAATGCAGAAGGTTTTATGCAGATTCAGGTGTGAGACATCCGCGCCGATATAGCCAGGCGTGGTGATGCCGACCTGCGCATTCATGTTCGCGCCATCCAGATAGACCTGACCGCCATACTGATGCACGATCTGGCACACTTCGCGGATGGTCTCTTCATAAACGCCATGAGTTGACGGGTAAGTCACCATGATGCAGGAGAGCCTGTCGCCCGCCTGAGCCGCTTTCTCACGCAGATCGCCAAGGTCGATGTTGCCCTGTTTATCGCAGGCCACCACCACCACGTCCATGCCGGCCATCTGGGCTGAGGCCGGGTTAGTCCCGTGCGCCGAGCTCGGGATCAGGCAGAGATGACGATCGCCCTCGCCACGGCTTTCGTGATAGCGGCGGATCGCCAGCAGTCCGGCATATTCACCCTGCGCGCCGGAGTTTGGCTGCATACAGAGTGCATCATAGCCGGTGAGCTGCACCAGCCACTGCGAAAGCTGGCCGATCATCTGCAGATAGCCGGTAGCCTGCTCAGCCGGGCAGAATGGATGCAGCTCCGCAAATTCCGGCCAGGTGATCGGGATCATCTCTGCCGCGGCATTGAGCTTCATGGTGCAGGAGCCCAGCGGGATCATCGCCTGATTCAGCGCCAGATCCTTTTTCTCCAGGCTGTGCATGTAGCGCATCATCTCGGTTTCGCTGTGATGACGGTTGAACACCGGATGGGTCAGGATCTCGCTGTAGCGTTTCAGGCCAGCAGGAATCGCGTGGCTTTCTCTGGCCACTTCGCTGTCGAGCTTTTCCAGGTCCTGGCCGTGTTCATCACCCAGCAGAATGGCGAACAGCGCCAGAATATCTTCGCGGCAGGTGGTTTCATCCAGCGTAATGCCCACGGCGTTATGGATGTCGCTACGCAGGTTAACGCCAAAGCTCAGGGCGCGGTTCAGCACGGCGGCTTTATCCGCCACCTCCACCGTCAGCGTATCGAACCAGTGCTGATGGCGCAGCTTCAGGCCCCCCTGTTGCAGTCCCGCCGCCAGAATGTTGGTGAAGCGATGAATGCGTGAGGCAATGCGCTTCAGGCCCGCCGGGCCGTGGAATACCGCATAGAGACCGGCGATGTTTGCCAGCAGCACCTGCGACGTACAGATGTTGGAGTTGGCCTTTTCACGGCGGATATGTTGTTCACGGGTCTGCATCGCCATACGCAGCGCTGTGTTGCCCGCCGCATCACGTGAAACACCAATAATACGGCCTGGCATAGAGCGTTTATGTTCGTCGCGGCTGGCGAAAAAGGCCGCGTGAGGGCCGCCGTAGCCCATTGGCACGCCGAAGCGCTGAGCTGAACCAAAGACAATATCTGCACCCTGTTTGCCTGGCGCTTCCAGTAACACCAGCGACATAAAGTCCGCCGCCACGCTGACCACCACTTTGCGGGCTTTCAGTCCGGCAATCAGTGCGCTGTAATCATGCGCTTCACCGGTGGTGCCCACCTGTTGCAGCAGTACACCAAACAGGTCGTCATGATCGGGCGCTTTGTCCGCGCTATCAATAATCAGTTCGAACCCGAACGTCTCCGCACGGGTGCGGACCACATCCAGCGTCTGCGGATGGATATCATCGGCAATGAAGAATTTATTGGCATTTTTGAGCTTACTGACGCGTTTTGCCATCGCCATCGCTTCAGCGGCAGCGGTTGCTTCGTCCAGCAGTGAGGCGGACGCGATATCCATGCCGGTGAGATCCAGCGTCAGCTGCTGGAAGTTCAGCAGCGCTTCCAGACGGCCCTGGGAGACCTCAGGCTGATACGGGGTATAGGCGGTGTACCAGCCCGGATTCTCCAGCATATTACGCAGGATGACCGGCGGGGTGATCACCGCGCTGTATCCCATACCGATCCAGGATTTGTAACGCAGATTCTGGCTGGCAATCGCTTTCAGTTCGGCCAGAGCCTGCTGTTCAGTGGCGGCTTCGCCAACCGCTGGCGGGCCTGGCAGCTGAATGTCTGCCGGCACAATCGTGCTGATTAATGCTTCCAGCGAACGGGCACCAATAGCGTCAAGCATCTGCGCCTGCTGCTCAGGTGAAGGACCAATATGGCGCTCAATGAATGCACCGTTGTGTTCAAGCTGGCTGAGAGTCTGAGTCATTAGCAGTAAATCCTGAATCGGGCTGGGGGAACCGGAGAGCAAACATAAATCTGCGGCCTCTGTGTGAGGCCGCCTGACGACTACTCGTCGATGGAGGCTTTATAAGCATCCGCATCCAGCAGCGTGTCGATTTCAGACGCGTCGCTGGCTTTGATTTTGAATAACCAGCCGCCTTCATAAGGCTCGCTGTTGACCTGCTCCGGTGAGTCAGTCAGTGCTTCGTTGACCGCCACAATCTCACCGCTGATCGGCGCATAGATATCTGAAGCCGCTTTAACGGATTCCGCGACCGCGCACTCTTCTCCGGCGGCAAACGTCGCGCCCACTTCCGGCAGATCGACAAACACCATATCGCCCAGTAGCTCCTGCGCGTGTTCAGTGATACCCACGGTGTAGCTGCCATCTTCTTCTTTGCGCACCCACTCGTGGCTGTCGCGGTACTTCAACGTATTCGGCACATTGCTCATTGGCCATTTCTCCTGAATAGAATTTACTGAGCGACCGGTTTACCGGCGCGGACAAAAACGGGACGGGTAACCTGGACCGGCATCTGGCGGTTACGGATCTCAACGATGGCGGTGCTGCCGACTGAGGCCGGTACGCGCGCCAGGGCGATGCTGCAACCCAGCGTCGGTGAGAAAGAGCCACTGGTGATGATCCCCTCCTGCGGCTGCCCCTGGTCATCGGTGAAACGCACCGGCAAGCCGTTACGCAGCACCCCTTTTTCTGTGAGGATGAGTCCCACCAGCTTTTCGGTACCGCGTTCACGCTGCAGTTCCAGCGCTTCCCGGCCGATGAAATCGCGGTCAGCAGGTTCCCAGCAGACCGTCCAGCCCATGTTGGCAGCCAGAGGTGAAACGCCTTCATCCATCTCCTGACCATACAGATTCATACCCGCTTCCAGACGCAGCGTGTCGCGTGCGCCCAGTCCGGCAGGTTTTACGCCAGCGGCCAGCAGACGCTGCCAGAAATCGGCCGCCTCGTCTGCGGGCATAGCAATCTCATATCCGGCTTCGCCGGTATAGCCGGTAGTGGCGATAAACAGGTCGCCCGCCTGCACACCGAAAAATGGCTTCATGCCAGCAACAGCCTGACGCTGCTCCTCGCTGAACAGCGTCTGTGCCTTCTGCTGCGCCTGCGGACCTTGCACGGCAATCAGCGCCAGGTCGTCGCGTTCCTTCAGCGTTATGCCATAGCCCTGCGCGTGTTGCGTGATCCAGGCGAGGTCGTTTTCACGGGTGGCAGAGTTCACCACCAGCCGGAAGAACTCTTCGTTCATAAAGTAAACAATCAAATCGTCAATGACGCCACCCGAGGCATTCAGCATCCCGGTGTAGAGCGCTTTGCCTGGCTGGGTCAGTTTTGCCACATCATTTGCCAGCAGGTAGCGCAGAAATTCACGGGTACGCGGGCCTGTCAGGTCGACGATGGTCATGTGAGAGACATCAAACATACCAGCGTCGGTGCGCACTACATGATGTTCATCCATCTGGGAGCCATAGTGCAGCGGCATCATCCAGCCATGAAAATCCACCATGCGGGCACCGCAGGCCTGATGCTGTTCAAACAGAGGTGTTTGCTGAGTCATAACCATCCTGTGCCGAAGCGAGTGAGTGCAAAAATGCGCCGGGATTCAGTGCCGACGCAAACGTTCTCTTATGGCTGACGTTACCACCGAATCTGACGATTAACCATAAGCAAACCGGGGTCGAAAGCAGAGGCACAGCCTAACCAGGAACAGCTGCCAACAGGATATAAAACTGCAATTTTGTGATTAATCGCGCAATAAATGCAGGGATTTTAAATATACGCAGCAAATTTATGCGGGATGGCATTCAGGATGTTAAAAAAATCCCGCGCTCAGCGGACAGAAGAATGAGAAAAAGTAATGCGAATTCGCCCGCAAAATTAGAATAAATCAAACGAAGACCTCTGCTGGTGCAGCGTTGCCTTTTTGTGGTGCAGAGCGGTGTCAGGCATAAAAAAAGCCAGCAGAAGCTGTAATGCCTGTCAGTTAAGCGGCAGGTGATAATGCAGTCTGGTGCCGGGCCTGCTCTGAAACTTCAGTGTGTATTGTTAAAAAGGGCACGAGAGTGGAGGCCTGAGCGCCTCTGCTGCTGAAAGGGCTATCCGCAGCGCTGAGGCGTGACGGTGGGCCAGAAGTCCACGCCGGGAAGCGTGGACAGTTCGGGGCCGGCCAGTGAGGGCCGATCCCCGAACTGTTCGTCGGCACGACGTCAAAGCCGAAGGTACCGCGTGAGCGGCGCGAGGACGGCCCGGCAGCAGCAGAGGTGCGCTGGCCCGCACTGCAGCTCCCTCGCCCATAAAAAAAGCCGCCACGTTTGACCGTGACAGCCTTTACAAATCTAATCTTAACTGCTCAGCATTACAGCAAAAGCTGGCTTAACAGAAAAGCGAATTTAGCGTAGCCAGGCGGGCAGATCATTCAGGCCCATCGCCTGCTTCAGCATCATGGGTTTAACACCCGGCAGGCGATCAGCCAGTTTCAGACCAACGTCGCGCAGCAATTTTTTCGCCGGATTATTGCCTGCGAACATTTCACGGAAGCCCTGCATTCCCGCCAGCATCATCGCGGCGCTGTGCTTGCGGCTGCGCTCATAGCGTCGCAGATAGAGGTGCTGACCAATATCTTTGCCCTGCTGATGCAGGCGGCGAATCTCACCGATCAGCTCGGCGGCATCCATGAAGCCAAGGTTAACGCCCTGACCCGCCAGCGGATGAATGGTGTGAGCCGCATCGCCCACCAGCGCCAGACGGTGTGCCGCGAAATTGCGGGCATAGCGCGCCACCAGCGGAAACGATTTGCGCTCGCTTTCCAGCTGGCACAGGCCGAGCCGCATATCAAACGCCACCGAGAGCTGCTGATTGAACAGCGCTTCCGGCATGGTTTCCAGACGGCTCGCTTCCTGTGGCGAGAGCGACCAGACGATGGAACTGAGATGGGGATCCTGCATCGGCAGGAAAGCCAGAATGCCGTCGCCGTGGAACACCTGGCGCGCCACCGCATCGTGCGGCTTCTCAGTGCGGACATTAGCCACTAACGCATGGTGATCGTAATCCCAGAAGGTCAGCGGGATATCGGCTTTGTTGCGCAGCCAGGAGTTAGCGCCGTCAGCGGCAATCATTAATCGCGCACTTAACATGCTGCCATCCTGCAGGGTAACAAAGGCTTCGTTGTCACCAAACGCGACCTGCTGTAACTGCGAGGGTGCCATTATCGTCACGTCGCTGCAGGCGCTGGCACGTTGCCAGAGCGCATTGTGGATCACCGGATTTTCGATGATATGGCCCAGATGCGACAGGCCCTGCTGCTCATCATCAAAGGCGATGGAGCCGAAACTGTCCTTATCCCACACTTCCATGCCGTGATAAGCGCTGGCGCGCAGCGAGAGAATGGTCGACCAGACATCCAGCTTATGCAGCAGCCGTTCGCTGGCGGCATTGATTGCCGACACGCGAACTGACGGTGACGCACTCAGCGCCAGCGGTGGCTCCGGTGATTTTTCCAGTACGGCGATGCGCAGTCCGCTGCCCTGCAAGCCGCAGGCCACCGCCAGTCCCACCATACCGCCACCGGCAATCACCACATCAAAAGTTTGCATCTGAGCCTCTTTATTAACGCTTAACCCAGCCAAGCGTGCGCTCAGCCAGTTGATTTCTTAACCACGGCAGATGATCCATCGCCAGCAGGCCCAGGTTACGTCCTGCCACCAGCGGGCCATAGCGATTCGCAAAGATGCGAACCAGTCCGTCGGTGATACCGATGGTGGCGGCGCGGTCGGGCTGACGACGCTGCTGATAATGATGCAGCACCGCATAGCTGCCGGGGTCCTGCTGCTGCCGATGGGCGGCTGCCAGCGTTTCAGCCAGCGACATCACATCGCGCAGACCCAGGTTGAAGCCCTGCCCGGCAATCGGATGCAGCGTCTGCGCCGCATTGCCCACCACCGCCACGCGATGCGTCACTGGCGACATCGCCCGGTGCAGCGCCAGCGGGTAATACTCACGCTGGCCGGTGTGGGTGAATTTACCCAGCCGCCAGCCAAAGGCACGCTGCAGCTGGCTGAGGAATTCGGCCTCGCTCCACTGCTCAATGCGTTCACGCTGCGAAACCGGATGACACCAGACCAGCGACAGGCGATTGCCGGACATCGGCAACAGCGCCAGCGGGCCATGTTCGGTAAAACGTTCAAATGCCCGGCCCTGATGAGGCAGCGCGGTGGAAACATTGGCAATCACGGCAAGCTGTTGATAGTCGTCTCTTTGCCACTGAATACCGCACGAAGCCGCCAGCGCAGAGCGCGTTCCATCCGCCGCTACCAGCAGTTTGCCGCTGAGTTGTTCGCCACTGTCCAGCGTCACCTCAACCTGCTGCTCACGGCGGTTAGCCTGGGTAACACGAGCCGGACAGCGCAGCGTTACACCGGGTGCTTTTTTCAGCTCAGCAAACAGACGCTGACCGACGTCAAACAGCTCGACAACCTGTCCCAGCGCCGGAATAGCGTAGTCAGCCGCCGCCAGCGACACAAAACCGGCGTGACCGCGATCGGAGACATGAATGTCGGTAATCGGCGTGGCACAACGGGCGATGTGCTGCCACAGATTAATGTCCGCAAGCTGCTGGCAGGTACCGGCAGAGAGCGCAATAGCGCGGCCGTCGAAACCGGGATGCGCCCGGCTGCCGGGCTCGCTGCTTTCAATCAGCGTTACCGGCAGTGTGCCCTGGGTCAGATGGGAGATCGCCAGCGCCAGCGTCGCCCCGGTCATGCCGCCACCGGCAATCAGAATCGTCATGCCTGTTTTGCCGCCGCCATCAATGCTTCAATCTCATCCGCCTCTTTCACGACGCTGTCGGTGAGATTTTCAATGCCATCTTCAGTGATCACAATGTCATCTTCGATTCGGATACCAATGCCGCGATACTGCGCGGGCACGTCGGCATCCGGTGCGATATAAAGACCCGGCTCGACGGTTAACACCATGCCCGGTTCCAGTACGCGGTCGCGGCTCGGGGTGCCGTAGTGGCCGACATCGTGAACATCCAGCCCCAGCCAGTGGCCCAGGCCATGCATATAGAACTGACGATGGACTTCCTCGGCGATAAGCGTATCGACGTCGCCCTCCAGAATGCCCAGCTCCACCAGCCCGGTGACCATGATACGCACCACTTCATCATTCACTTCACGAATGCTGATGCCCGGCCGGAACAGTTCAAGCGAGCGGTTGAGGGAAGCCAGCACGATGTCATAAATCGCGCGCTGCGCCGGGCTGAATTTGCCGTTAACCGGGAAGGTGCGGGTGATATCGCCTGCATAGCCGTGGAACTCACAGCCTGCATCGATCAGCACCAGATCGCCGTCGCGCATTTCGCTTTCGTTTTCGGTGTAGTGCAGAATGCAGCCGTTAACTCCGGCACCCACAATGGTGTTATAGGAGGGAAAACGCGCGCCGTGACGGTTAAATTCGTGTTGAATTTCCCCTTCGAGCTGATACTCGAACAGGCCTGGCCGGCAGGTTTGCATGGCGCGGGTATGCGCCAGTGCACTGATTTTCCCGGCGCGACGTAACAGTTCAATCTCATCCGCATCTTTAAACAGACGCATCTCATGCACCCAGGGACGCCAGTCAGTGAGGGTATCGGGCGCACTAAGATGCTGGCGGAAGCCGCGACGTAGCTTATCCAGCGCGCTGAACACCAGTGTGTCCGCGTGGGCATATTCGCCCTGCGCATGGTAAACCACATCCAGGCCATTCAGCAGCAGGTGCAGCTGGTCACCAATATCATTCCAGGGTAAAGCGCGATCGACGCCCAGTTTGTCGGGTGCGGCCTCCTGACCCAGGCGACGGCCAGACCAGGTTTCCGCCGCAGGATCGCGCACGCGGTTAAACAACACGCTGTGGTTATGATTATCATCGCTTTTGATCAGCACCAGCAATGCCTGCGGCTCGTTAAAACCGGTGAAATACCAGAAGTCGCTGCTCTGGCGGAACGGATATTCGGTGTCATTACTGCGCATCACTTCTGGCGCAGCAAAGATTAACGCTGCGCTGCCAGGCACCATCTTCGCCAGCAGCGCCTGACGACGCTGCAGGAATCGTTCCAGTGAAATCATCTCTGCACTCCCTGTAAACTGACCGGTTAAACTCGTTGACCTGAAATTAGTGTAGCGTCGGTTTTTGCACTTCTGGCGCGGTTGGCTGCGGGCGGGTGAACGTATCGTGGCACAGCAGCGCGGCGACACGTACATACTCAATCACCTCCTCCAGCGACTGCTCCAGCTCCTCCTGGTCTTCATCTTCTTCGTAACCGAGCTGTGCGATAGTGCGCAGATCATCGATTGCTTCGCCGGTTTCGCCGGTGACTTTATCCAGTTTAGGCTGTGTTACGCCCAGGCCGAGCAGAAAATGGTTAACCCAGCCCGCCAGCGCGTCGGCACGGTCAAAGACGGTGATGTCGTCGTCAGCAGGTAGCAGCAACTGAAACAGGAAGCCTTCATCTTCCAGCGTAGTCGCCGTATGCTCGTGTAGCTCCGCCAGCGGCACGGCAAGAGTGTGTGAAAACGCCATGCCTTCGTTAGCCAGATCGTGTACCAGCGTCTTCCAGCTGGTGTCCTGGTTACCACCGCAGAGGATCCCGCTCAGCAGGCCATGCATTTCCGCGGGCGTCATTCCAACGCCCTGCTGTGAGAGCACCGCCGCGAGCGCGTTGTAATCGGGGGTTGCGTTCTGTAAGGACATAAGTTTTCATCGTCGTTGGCAGAATAAGTTCGTGTTATGCTACCACTAGCTGCCTCAAGGTTTCCAGAAAAGGGGTTGTATCTTATTTCGTGGGTCTATATAGTTGCCCGCCTCCCAAGCCATTGACTGCTAAGGGAGTTGCGAGCGAAGTAATCAGTCAGGAAGGTGGCATGTCTGCACAACCGGTAGATTTACAAATTTTTGGTCGTTCGTTGAGAGTAAATTGTCCGCCAGAGCAGCAAGATGCGCTCAATAGCGCGGCTGAAGATCTCAATCAACGGTTGCAAGATCTAAAAGTTCGCACTAGAGTCACCAATACAGAACAACTGGTGTTCATCGCCGCGTTAAACGTCTGCCACGAGCTGGCGCAAGAGAAAGTGAAAACGCGCGATTATGCTGCTAATATGGAACAGCGTATCCGTATGTTGCAGCAGACGATTGAACAGGCATTAGTTGAGCAGGGTCGCATCTCTGAGCGTGAGGGTGCGAAGTTCGAATAAAACTTCATGGTTGCTATACTTAAGTAACGGTGAGGTAAATTTTCTCTGAGATGTTTGCATGTGGGCCAGTCCCCTGAGCCGATATTTCGAAAAAACAGAATGTGACGCTCGTAACCTGTGTGCATGCTCGGTTCGTCCGAGAAGCCTGATGGTTATGACGGCATGTTCACCTTGAACCAAGGGTTCAAGGGTTACAGCCTACGGCGGCATCTCGGAGATCTCTCTTCCTGTAGTCCTGCTTTTTTCCCCTGACTGACATGTTATAGTCGCTCAACAGCGACTTATCCGGCGGGGAAATCATGTCTGAACCTTCCATGTCTGAACCTTCAATGACCCAGCGTCAGGCGATTCGCCAGCATGTGCGACATCTGCGACGGGCACTTACCGATGAGCAGCAAACGCAGGCCGCTGAGCAGCTCGCTGAACATGCGCTCAACTACGCCCCGGTGACCGAAGCGCGCAATATTGCCCTGTTTCTGTCGGTGGATGGCGAACTCAATACCCGTCCGCTGATTGCCCGCCTCTGGCATCTGAAGAAAACAGTCTGTCTGCCGGTTTTACACCCCTTCTCTCCCGGTAATTTGTTGTTTCTGCGCTACTCGCCCGATACCCCATTGCTCAAAAATAAGCTGCGCATTCCTGAACCGCCGCTGGATATCCGGCAGTTGATCACCCTTGATCAACTGGATCTGATGATGGTGCCGCTGGTGGCGTTTGATCAGCATGGGCAGCGTCTGGGGATGGGCGGCGGCTTCTACGATCGCACCCTGCAGAACTGGCGGGAGCACGGTTTTTTGCCGGTGGGCCTGGCACACGATTGTCAGCAGGTCGATAGCCTGCCAGTGGCAGAATGGGATGTACCTTTGCCGGCGGTAATGACGCCGTCAAAACTCTGGCAGTGGGAGTAGAAGAGTCGCTTTTGCAGACAAGTGAAAACCCATACCTGGGCGCATCTGGCAGCAATAAAATAGCTTAACGCGCAGGGAACATGGTCAGAAGAGGAAAGCGTCCCGCCGCCCGGATAAAAACGCCGGGAGCGTTTTTGAACAACGCAACGCGTTGGCCCGGTTACGGGCGCACCTCAGGGATGAGGTGCGTAATCGCGCGGGCCGGGCATGCCTTGGATGGCGGCTTTTGCGTCTTTCCGATCTGGCCGTGTTCTCTTCGCAGTCTCGGTCTTACAGCAAATCGGGACAGCCTGTATTAACAACCTGAAGAGACGCGACTAAGCGCCTGTTCAGGTTGGTAGCGCTTAGTAAAGCAGACGAGCGCGGATGGTACCCGGAATCGCCTTCATCAGCTGCAGCGCGTTCTCGGCCACTTCCGGCTCTGCATCAATGTCGATCACCACATAGCCCATAAACGGTGAAGTTTGCAGATACTGGGCAGCGATGTTGATGCCCTGCTCGGCAAAAATCTGGTTGATGGCCGTCAGCACGCCAGGGCGGTTCTCATGGATATGCAGCAGACGACTGGCGCTGATACCGTGAATCGGCAGTGACACTTCGGGGAAGTTAACAGCCGAGAGAGTCGAGCCGTTATCGGAGTATTTCGCCAGCTTGCCCGCCACTTCAATGCCGATGTTCTCCTGCGCTTCTTCCGTCGATCCGCCAATGTGCGGCGTCAGGATCACGTTGTCGAACTCACTCAGTGGAGAGATAAACGGCTCGCTGTTGGTAGCTGGCTCGCTCGGGAAGACGTCGATGGCTGCGCCACCCACCTGTTTGCTGGCCAGCGCATCGCACAGTGCCGGAATATCTACTACGGTACCGCGTGAGGCGTTAATCAGCAGCGCGCCAGGCTTCATCTGCGCCAGCTGCTCTGCACCAATCATATCCTGTGTAGAGACGGTTTCCGGCACGTGCAGGCTGACAACGTCGCTCATGTTGAGGAGATCGGCCAGATGGCGTACCTGCGTGGCATTACCCAGCGGCAGCTTGTTTTCAATGTCGTAGAAGAAAACATGCATACCCAGGCTTTCTGCCAGCACGCCCAGCTGCATTCCGATATGGCCGTAACCGATAATACCCAGTTTTTTGCCACGCGCTTCAAATGAGCCTTTGGCAATCTTATTCCAGATGCCACGGTGTGCTTTCGCATTCGCTTCCGGGATGCCACGCAGCATCAACAGCATCTCACCAATCACCAGCTCCGCAACCGAGCGGGTATTTGAGAACGGCGCATTGAACACGGGAATACCCCGGCTGGCAGCCGCCTGCAGATCAACCTGGTTGGTACCGATACAGAAACAGCCAACGGCGACCAGCTTTTCAGCCGCCGCAAAAATCTCTTCAGTGAGCTGGGAGCGGGAACGGATACCAATAAAGTGTGCATCACGGATCGATGCTTTTAACGCGTCGGAATCCAGTGCGCCCTTATGGAATTCGATGTTGGTATAGCCTGCAGCCCGCAGGTTCTCCAGCGCGCTCTGATGGACACCTTCCACCAGCAGGAACTTAATCTTATCTTTTTCCAGTGATACCTTTGCCATTTCCCGATCCTATTCAGCATTCAATGAGGACTACCATAAGCCAGCCTTCTGTCAAAATATCAAAAAAATCGCGTCGGGCAATACAAACGATTGCCCGGCCGCCAGCACGGCAGCGGCTGACGACAGCACATTGCCGGACAAAATAAGGAGGTCAGCCTGGAAGAGAGAACGAACCCGCTGCGGATGACGGTTATGTGACATAAGTCACCAAATTTCACCACAGCGAGAAAAGATGATTTGCGGGCAGAAATAACCGACGCCGCATCGACGCCGGACAGATCATTTTTTGATGGTTTTCACGCCATCAGGCCCGCCAATTAGCGCAATATCAGCACCGCGCGCGGCAAAAAGGCCCACGGTAACGACACCTGGCAAGGCGTTGATGGTTTTTTCCAGTTCAATGGGATCGAGAATGCGCAGATTATGCACATCGAGAATAATGTTGCCGTTATCGGTGACCACGTTCTGACGATACTCCGGCAAGCCGCCCATTTTCACCAGCTGACGCGCCACATAACTGCGCGCCATTGGGATCACCTCGACCGGCAGCGGGAAACGGCCCAGCACATCGACCTCTTTTGAAGCGTCAGCGATACAGATAAAGGTTTCAGCCACGGCGGCCACGATCTTTTCGCGCGTCAGCGCCGCGCCGCCGCCTTTGATCATCTGCATCTGTGGGTTGATCTCATCCGCGCCATCTACGTACACCGACAGCAGGTCAATCTCGTTCAGGTCGAACACCTGAATACCCAGGCTCTTCAGCTTCTGGGTTGAGGCATCCGAGCTGGAGACGGCACCTTCAATCTGATGCCTGACCGTGGCAAGCGCATCGATAAAGTGGGCAGCGGTGGATCCGGTACCCACACCAACAACGGTGCCCGGCTGCACGTACTCAAGTGCAGCCCAGCCAACGGCTTTTTTCAGTTCATCCTGGGTCATGGTATGTTTAAAACCTGTGCGACAACGAAGTGCGCGTAGTATAAAACAAGGCTTGCTGAAAATGCTCGGCTGACCGACGTGGATTTATCGCTTTGGAAGCCAGCCCACAAAAAACAAGAGAGCCATCACAGGTGATACTTTTGTGGCATAGTGACATCCATCCTGAAGGAGAGAGAAGAATAATGAAACGCCCGGATTATCGAACGCTTCAGGCGCTGGATTCAGTGATCCGCGAACGCGGATTTGAGCGTGCCGCTCAAAAATTATGTATCACCCAGTCAGCGGTTTCACAGCGTATCAAGCAGCTGGAGAATCTGTTTGGCCAGCCGCTGCTGGTGCGCACCGTGCCACCACGTCCGACCGAACAGGGTCAGAAACTGCTGGCATTGCTGCACCAGGTGGAACTGCTGGAAGAGGAGTGGCTGGGCGATGAGAACAGTGGCACCACGCCGCTGCTGCTGTCGCTGGCGGTCAATGCCGACAGTCTGGCGACCTGGCTGCTGCCTGCGCTGAAAGATGTGCTGGCAGATTCACCCGTACGCCTGAATCTGCAGGTCGAAGATGAAACCCGCACCCAGGAGCGTCTGCGTCGTGGTGAAGTGGTGGGTGCGGTGAGTATTCAGCCACAGCCGCTGCCCAGTTGCCTGGTGGATCAGCTCGGTGCGCTCGACTACCTGTTTGTGGCGTCGCGCGACTTTGCCGATCGCTTCTTCCCCAACGGCGTCACCCGCTCTGCCCTGCTGAAAGCGCCTGCGGTGGCGTTTGACCATCTTGATGATATGCATCAGGCCTTCCTGCAACAGAACTTTGATCTCTCACCGGGCAGTGTGCCCTGCCACATCGTGAACTCCTCTGAAGCCTTTGTGCAGATGGCGCGACAGGGTTCGACCTGCTGTATGATCCCGCATCTGCAGATTGAGCGTGAGCTGGCGAGCGGTGAGTTAATTGATCTGACGCCAGGCTTGTGTCAGCGCCGGATGCTCTACTGGCATCGTTTTGCACCGGAAAGCCGGTTAATGCGTCGGGTGACCGATGCGCTCATTGCGCATGGACATCGGGTGCTGCGTCAGGATGACGTCGCAGCCTGAAAACAAAAACGGGGCGAAAGCCCCGTTTTTACTGCTGACAAATTATGCCCCGAACAGCTGTAAGGATGGATTGGCTCAGGGAACAAGGTCAGATCCTGAGATTCATCGGCAGTCTTAACGGGGCATCAGCCCCGTTTTGCACTATGGCGTATTGGGCTTGATCTCAAACACCACATCAACCTGATCGTCAAAGTTAATGCTCTGCTGATCGTAGGTCTCCTGCGCCGAGGTATCTGCCGCTGCAGCCGCTTTATACATACGGTTCATCGGCATTGGCTGATAGTTAGCGACCTGATAACGAATGCTGTAGATCGATCCCAGCTTCGCGTTAAAGCCTTCAGCCAGCTGTGATGCCTGCTGAGTCGCATTTTTAATGGCTGCTTTACGCGCCTGCTCTTTGTAGCTCTCCGGATTTGCCACGCCTAACTCGACGCTACGCACCTCATTCAGACCGGACTTCAGCGCCCCGTCCAGCAGATCATTCAGCTTGTCCAGCTGACGCAGGGTTACCTGCACCTGACGCACCGCACGGTAGCCTTTCAGGACGGATTTACCCTCTTTGGTGTAATCGTACTCTGGCTGGGTGCTCAGGTTTGCCGCATCAATATCTTTCTTCTCAATGCCGTTTTTCTGCAGAAAATCGAAATATTGTGCAACCCGGCTATCCGCCTGCTTTTTCGCATCTGCGGCATCTTTTGACGACACGTTCACCACGATAGAGAGCGTGGCGATATCGGGACGGGCATCGACCGTTGCCTTGCCTGAGGTCACCACGTGTGGCCCGTTCGGTAACTCATCAGCGTGTACGCCAGGCAATGCCCCGGCGCTCATGATTGCGGCCAGAGCCAATGCTTTCAGTTTCATGAAAGTCCTCCTTGAAAAGGTACTATGACGGCTTCCAACCGGCGAAGCCCAACAGCGCATCGGTATGCGCCATGCTTTGAGTGGTCATTATGGCAAAAGTTCGGCCTCCGCGCGGCAATAACCGCATCGGATTGACGTTGGGATCAAAATCCGGCAATGCCCTGGCGCGCCAGCTGCAGGGCGATAAACCACATCACCGCGCCCACCAGCAGGTTAATGATACGCTGGGCTTTGGCGGTGCGCAGGCGTGGTGACAGCCAGGCGGCCAGCAGCGCCAGACCAAAGAACCACAGGATAGAGGCGCTGATGGTGCCCAGCGCAAACCACTGACGCGCAGTGGTGGTCGGCAACTGACCGCCAAGACTGCCCAGCACCACAAAGGTATCGAGATAGACGTGCGGATTGAGCCAGGTCACTGCCAGCAGCGTCGCGATAATGCGTCCCCTGCTCTGCTTTAATGGCTCACCGTCCGCCAGATCGGTGTCGCCGCGAAAAGCGCTACGCAGTGCGCCCCAGCCATACCACAACAGAAAGGCTACACCCGCCCAGGTGATCACCATCAGCAGCAGTGGAGACTGGCTCAGCAAGGCGCTGCCGCCAAAGATCCCACCGCAAATGAGCAGAATATCACTCAGCGAACAGAGGGCCGCCGTCATCAGATGATACTGACGCTTCACGCCCTGATTCATCACAAAAGCGTTCTGCGGCCCCAGCGGCAGAATCAGCGCGGCGCCCAGGGCAAGTCCCTGAAAATAGAGAGATAACACAGGATTAGTTCCTCACATCGTTAGAGGAGGAGAAGTATAAAGAGAGAGGATGATTAGCGGAAATTGAAAGAATTAATCTGCGATTAGCAAAATGAATGGGCGACGGAAGCCGCCCACTGAAAGATTACTGTGGCTGTGTCTCTGGCGTAGTTGCGTCGGACTGTCTGACACGGTGCAGATGCACATCCATCTGTGGATAAGGAATACCAATCCCTTTTCCATCCAGCGCACGCTTAAAGTTCTTCAGCAGATCCCAGTAAACGTCCTGCAGGTCGCCGCTGTTGCTCCAGCAACGCACCACAAAGTTCATTGAAGAAGCCGCCAGCTCATTCAGACCGACCTGCACGCCTTTATCCTGTAACACACGACTGTCGGCGTCGACCACTTCACGCAGCAGCGTCAGAACCTGATCAACATCCGCATCATAAGAGACGCCAATGATAAATTCATTGCGGCGTACCGGCTCACGCGAGAAGTTGATGATGTTTCCGGCGATGATTTTACCGTTAGGCACCACCACTCGCTTGCCGTCGGCTGACTTGAGCGTGGTAGAGAAGATCTGTACGTTCATTACCGTACCCATGATACCGCCCAGATCAACAAACTCACCGGCACGGAAGTGACGGAAAATCACCAGCAGCACGCCCGCAGCAAGGTTTGACAGCGAATCTTTTAATGCCAGACCCACAGCCAGACCGGCCGCACCGAGGATTGCGATGACCGAGGTTGTCTGTACCCCGATGCGCCCAAGTGCCGCGATCAGTGTGAATGCGATAATGCCGTAGCGCACCAGCGCCGACAAAAAGTCAGCAACGGTCGTATCAATGTGGCGTGCCTGCAGCAGACGATTAGCGGTGTTGGAGATGATGCGTGCAATCATCATCCCCACAACGATAATCGCAATGGCTGCGACAATGTTTACCGCATAGCTAATCAGAAGCTCCTGATTACGTACTATCCAGTTTCCCGCGTTATTGAGTTCACCGAGCATACCCGTATCCTGCATGTAACCATCCTGTAATTAAATTCCCAAGGGAAATGACACCACATTGTCAGAACCGCTCTGACAATCCCTGACAAAAGGGTAAACAATAAATGGCGGCGTGCCAAACCTGCATGACCTTTGACGCCATTCTGGCGAAAAAAGGTCAAAAAAAAGGCCCTTCCGGGCCTTTTTTGTACGGTAACGACTCTTCAGTTACAGCACGTCGACAGCGTTAAGCTCTTTGAAAGCCTGCTCAAGACGCACCACCATAGATGCCTGGGCTGAACGCAGCCAGACGCGTGGGTCGTAGTATTTTTTGTTTGGCTTGTCAGCGCCTTCCGGGTTACCCAGCTGCGACTGCAGATAGCCTTCGTTCTTTTTGTAGTACTGCAGGATGCCGTCCCAGGTTGCCCATTGGGTATCGGTATCGATGTTCATCTTGATCACGCCGTAGCTGATAGACTCTTCGATTTCTGCAGCAGAAGAACCTGAACCGCCGTGGAAAACGAAGTCCAGCGCGTTGTGCGGCAGGCCATGTTTTTCACACACATATTTCTGCGAATCGCGCAGAATGGTCGGAGTCAGTTTCACGTTGCCTGGCTTGTAAACGCCGTGAACGTTACCGAATGAGGCCGCAATGGTGAAGCGCGGGCTGATAGCATTCAGTTTTTCGTACGCGTAGTTCACATCTTCTGGCTGGGTATAGAGTGCAGATGCGTCCATGTGGCTGTTATCAACGCCATCTTCTTCACCACCGGTGCAGCCCAGTTCGATTTCCAGCGTCATGTCGAGTTTCGCCATGCGTGCCAGATATTTGCTGCTGATCTCGATGTTCTCTTCCAGTGACTCTTCTGACAGATCGATCATGTGAGAAGAGAAAAGTGGCTTACCGTTTTTCTGGAAGTACTCTTCACCTGCGTCCAGCAGACCGTCGATCCATGGCAGCAGTTTCTTGGCACAGTGGTCAGTGTGCAGGATAACCGGCACGCCATACTGCTCAGCCATCAGGTGGACATGGTGCGCACCCGCGATAGCGCCGAAAATTGCCGCGCCCTGTGGTTTGTCAGTCTTGAAGCCTTTACCCGCGATAAATGCAGCACCGCCGTTAGAGAACTGGATGATGATTGGCGCTTTAACTTTCGCCGCTGCTTCCAGTGCCGCATTGATGGAGTCAGTGCCGACGCAGTTTACGGCTGGCAGTGCGAATTTGTTCTCTTTCGCAACTTTGAAGATCTTCTGTACGTCATCACCAGTGACAACGCCGGGTTTTACGAAATCAAAAATTTTAGACATGATTGTGTCCTGTTTCGTGACCGTTGTTCCCCTTGAGGAACGTCGATTTAAACGCCCAGACGGGCAAGACTTCAGGCGATGCCGTCAGGCATCGCCCCCAAAGGATTACTGCTTCGCACGCTCTTCCAGCATGGCAACTGCAGGCAGTTTTTTGCCTTCCACGAACTCAAGGAACGCGCCGCCGCCGGTAGAGATGTAGGAAATTTTGTCTTCGATGCCGAACAGGTCGATAGCCGCTAAGGTATCGCCGCCGCCTGCAACAGAGAAGGCATCGCTGTCTGCAATGGCGTTAGCCACGATTTCGGTGCCTTTACGGAAATTAGGGAACTCAAACACGCCCACCGGGCCGTTCCACAGGATGGTTTTGGCATCCTTCAGGATGGCAGCCATCGCCTGTGCAGTTTCATCACCAAAGTCCATAATCTCTTCGTTATCCGCAACTTCCGAAACCTTTTTCACGGTAGCGGTCGCAGTTTCAGAGAATTCTGTGCCGACACGTGAGTCAGTTGGAACCGGAATGCCGTGCTGATCGCGCAGGCCTTTAGCCGCTTCAACGAAGTCTGGCTCATACAGAGATTTACCGACGTTGTTGTCGATAGCGACGAAGGTGTTGGCAATGCCGCCGCCCACAATCACGGTGTCCGCTATTTTGACCAGAGATTGCAGCACGTCAAATTTGGTAGAAACTTTAGAGCCCCCTACCACAGCCACCAGCGGACGCTCCGGGTTGCTCATGACTTTACCCAGCGCTTCCAGTTCTGCAGAGAGCAGCGGACCCGCACAGGCGATAGGGGCAAATTTGCCAACGCCGTGGGTAGAAGCCTGTGCGCGGTGCGCAGTACCAAAGGCGTCCATCACAAATACGTCGCACAGAGCAGCATATTTTTTAGACAGCGCTTCGTCATCTTTCTTTTCGCCTTTGTTAAAGCGAACGTTTTCCAGCACAACCAGCTCGCCAGCGCCGACTTCAACGCCATCAAGGTAATCTTTTGCCAGGGTCACGGTGGTGCCGCTAAGCTTGTCTTTCAGGTAGTTAACTACCGGCAGCAGCGAGAACTCTTCATTGTATTCACCTTCGGTCGGACGACCCAGGTGAGAGGTAACCATTACTTTCGCGCCCTGTTTCAACGCCGCTTCAATGGTTGGCAGAGAAGCACGGATACGTGCATCAGACGTCACTTTACCTTCTTTAACCGGTACGTTCAGATCGGCACGGATCAGAACGCGTTTACCAGCCAGATCCAGATCGGTCATCTTAATTACAGACATGGTGAATCCTCTCGTTGATTCTCATAAGTTTTGCCAGACGCATACCGCGTCTTACCTGAAACCGCTTGCGGCCATCGCTAACGTCGTGTCGAGCATTCGGTTAGCAAAGCCCCATTCGTTGTCACACCAGACCAGGGTCTTGATGAGGTGTTGACCGCTGACCCGCGTTTGTGTTCCGTCCACAATGGCACTGTGCGGATCATGGTTAAAATCTACTGAGACTAACGGTAATTCCGTATAGTCAACTATACCACGAAATGTCCCTTCTGCCGCGCTTCGCAACAGGGTGTTAACTTCACACGCCGTCACCGCCTGATGCACGGAAACGCTGAGATCAATGGCCGTCACGTTAATCGTCGGGACGCGAACGGCTATCGCCTCGAAGCGATCGTTGAATTTCGGAAAAATACGGGTAATGCCTGCCGCCAGGCGAGTGTCCACCGGGATGATCGACTGACTGGCTGCACGCGTACGGCGCAGATCGCTGTGATAGGCGTCGATCACCTGCTGATCGTGCATCGCTGAGTGGATCGTGGTGACGGTGCCGGATTCGATGCCAAACGCATCATCCAGCAGTTTAATCACCGGGATAATGCAGTTAGTGGTACAGGAAGCGTTGGAGACGATGCGGTCACTGGCGGTGAGTAACTGCTGGTTAACGCCATACACCACTGTGGCGTCGAGATCGTTTCCGCCGGGATGAGAGAACAGCACTTTTTTGGCGCCAGCCTGAAGATGCGCTTCGCCATCAGCGCGCGAGCCATAGACGCCGGTGCAGTCCAGCACCACATCCACATCGAGTTCACGCCACGGCAGATCGGCAATGGCTGCACGGTGCAAAATGCGCAGGGTATCGCCACCCACCCACATTACATCGCGCTCCTGGCGGACATCGAAAGCAAAACGGCCATGACTGGTATCGTATTTGAGCAGGTGCGCCATACCGGTGGCTTCTGCCAGCTCGTTAATCGCGACCACAGTGATCTCTGCACGTCGCCCCGTTTCATACAGCGCGCGCAGGACGTTGCGTCCAATCCGGCCAAAACCATTTATCGCTACCCGTACCGTCATTTCTCTCCTGCCACGTCAGACTGAAAAAAACGTGCCGTTAGCCTGAGCGTTTCACTGCATTTTGTACAGGAGATTCTTACCCGGCATTGTCCGAAACCAGGGCGATTCGCCTGGCGACTGAAACGGTTCAGCTACAATAATAGAAGGAAGGAATAACAGGAATGATTGTGATCAATCTGACTGCTTAAATTTGGATCTGCGTCACAAATTAAAGCAAAAGGCGGTTATTACTGCAGGAATAAAAAAGTAAAAGGGACGAAAATTTCGTCCCTCTGTTTTTACAGCCGGGCGGGAACAGGCCCGCCTGACCGGTTTTACGCCAGCAGCGCTTTCGCTTTCGCGACGACGTTGTCGACGGTAAAGCCAAACAGTTCGAACAGCTGATCGGCAGGTGCCGATTCGCCGAAGCTGGTCATACCCACGATAGCGCCGTTCAGGCCGGTGTATTTGAACCAGTAATCAGCGATGCCCGCTTCGATTGCGACGCGTGCGCTGACCGCTTTTGGCAGCACGGATTCACGGTACTCATCGCTCTGCTTGTCGAAGGCATCCGTTGATGGCATAGAGACCACGCGCACTTTGCGGCCTTCGCTGGTGAGTTTGTCCCAGGCACCGACTGCCAGTTCAACTTCGGAACCAGTGGCGATCAGGATCAGCTCAGGCGTGCCATCGCAATCTTTCAGCACGTAACCGCCGCGCGCTACGTTAGCCAGCTGTGCCGTGTCACGCTCCTGCTGCGCCAGGTTCTGACGAGAGAAGATCAGCGCAGTCGGGCCATCTTTACGCTCAATGGCATATTTCCACGCCACCGCAGATTCAACCTGGTCACATGGACGCCACAGGCTCATGTTTGGCGTGGTGCGCAGGCTCGCCATCTGTTCAACCGGCTGGTGCGTCGGGCCATCTTCGCCCAGACCGATAGAGTCGTGGGTGTAGACCATGATCTGACGGATCTTCATCAGTGCCGCCATACGCGCTGCGTTACGCGCATATTCAACGAACATCAGGAAGGTCGCGGTGTAAGGCAGGAAGCCGCCGTGCAGCGCCAGGCCATTAGCGATTGCGGTCATACCGAACTCACGCACGCCGTAGTGGATGTAGTTACCCGCAGCATCTTCGTTGATCGGCTTAGAGCCCGACCAGATTGTCAGGTTGCTGGGTGCCAGATCGGCTGAGCCGCCCAGGTATTCCGGCAGAATTTTACCGAAAGCTTCGATAGCATTCTGTGAGGCTTTACGGCTGGCGATCTTCGCCGGGTTCGCCTGCAGCTGTTCAACGAACTTCTGCGACTCTTCCTGCCAGTTAGCTGGCAGTTCGTTGCTGACGCGGCGTTTAAACTCGGCAGCCAGTTCAGGATGAGCCTGTGCGTAAGCGGCGAATTTCTCATTCCATGCAGACTCTTTCGCCTGGCCCGCTTCTTTCGCGTCCCACTCAGCGTAGATATCAGAAGGAATAACGAACGGCGCGTGGGTCCAGCCCAGCTGTTTGCGGGTCAGTGCTACTTCGTCATCACCCAGCGGTGCGCCGTGCGAATCATGGGTACCCGCTTTGTTCGGTGAACCAAAACCGATAACGGTTTTGCACATCAGCAGTGAAGGCTTGTCGCTGACGCTTTTCGCTTCCTCGATCGCTTTAGCAATCGCATCCGCATCGTGACCATCGACGCCGCGCACCACGTGCCAGCCGTAAGCTTCAAAGCGCTTAGCGGTGTCGTCGGTGAACCAGCCATCAATGTGACCGTCGATAGAGATACCGTTGTCATCATAAAACGCCACCAGTTTGCCCAGCTTCAGCGAACCGGCCAGTGAGCAGACTTCGTGCGAGATACCTTCCATCATGCAGCCATCACCCATGAAGACATAGGTGTTGTGGTCTACGATGTCATGACCCGGACGGTTGAACTGTGCTGCCAGCGTGCGCTCAGCAATAGCAAAACCTACTGCATTAGCAATGCCCTGCCCCAGCGGACCGGTAGTGGTTTCAACACCCACGGTGTAGCCATATTCCGGGTGACCTGGAGTTTTTGAGTGCAGCTGACGGAAGTTTTCCAGTTCGCTCAGGGGCAGATCGTAACCGGTCAGGTGCAACAGGCTATAGATCAGCATTGAGCCGTGACCGTTAGAGAGCACGAAACGGTCGCGGTCAGCCCACAGCCGGTTGGTTGGGTTGTGGTTCAGGTAGCCGCGCCAGAGTACTTCAGCGATGTCCGCCATGCCCATTGGGGCACCCGGATGTCCCGATTTCGCTTTCTGTACTGCATCCATACTTAACGCACGAATGGCGTTGGCAAGCTCTTTACGAGAGGGCATTTTCTACTCCAGGTCGGATTAATGCTTCGCACCTTAACTTATTGTTATTAATGAGTTACCGGGCAAAACAAGGAAAAAGTTGCCCATCAATGTACATGAGAAACGGGGCAAAAGTACATGCTGTAAAACGCTAAATGCAGCCGCTTCGTATGGCTTTTCCAGCCATATCTGCTAGCAAAGTGCAGACTGGCACGCTATAACCAAATCGTTTATTCACCTGGCTGAGTTTCAGGTGTTTGTTTTTCTTACCTTGTTATGAATGGGATACAGCATGAAAATCAAAAAAATGGTGTTAGCGCTTGGACTGACGACGCTGCTGAGTGGCTGTCAGGGTTTAGACAACAATGCGCTGATGCAGTCGGGCGCGCAGGCGTATCAGGCTTATACCCTCAGCGACGATCAGGTAAAGCAGCTGAGCGATAAATCCTGTGAGCAGATGGACAAAGATAATCAGATTGCGCCTGCTAACAGTGATTATCAGCAGCGTCTGAACAAGATCGCTGCGGCGCTGGGCGATAACATCAACGGCGTACCGGCTAACTACAAGGTTTATCAGACCAAAGATGTCAACGCCTGGGCGATGGCAAACGGCTGTATTCGCGTTTACAGCGGTCTGATGGATATGATGACTGACAATGAAGTGGAAGGCGTGCTGGGTCATGAGATGGGCCACGTTGCGTTAGGGCATACGCGCAAGGCGATGCAGCTGGCATATGCCACAACCGCGGCCCGCACCGCAGCCGCCTCGGTTGGCGGCGTGATTGGTTCACTGTCGCAGTCGCAACTGGGTGAAATGGGTGAAAAACTGGTGAATGCGCAGTTCTCCCAGACGCAGGAGTCACAGGCGGATGACTACTCCTACGACCTGATGAAGAAGCGCAATATCGATCCAATGGGCCTGGCCACCAGCTTTGAAAAGCTGGCGAAGATGGAACAGGGACGTCAGAGTTCGATGTTTGACTCGCATCCCGCCTCTGAAGCGCGCGCAGCGCATATTCGTGAGCGAATTGCTGCCGACAGCAAGTAATCCCGCCTCTGAGCGCGCATGCATCCGGCGTGCGCGCTTAGCCGTGCGAACTCCGCTAGCGCTTAAATATCTGATCCACCATCGAGCCCAGATCCAGCTTATTGTCATGCAGCGCCTGTTCATCCATGTGTCCCTGCGGCGACATTTTATCAATCAGCTGCGGCAATAGCGCGGCCAGCGTACCCGATGCCCCTTTCACATCGGTGCCGAGTTTGTCGGCCAGTGACTGCAGTTCATCCTGACCAAAAGCAGACTGAATCTCACTGTGGCCAACCGGATGGTTATCGCCGGTGCCGATCCAGGAACCAAACACCTCACCCAGCCCGCCCTGCTGAAATTTTTGCAGCAGCACTTCAATACCGCCCTGCTCCTGCACCCAATGCCAGACAGCCTGTAACTGTCCCGGCGGATGCCCTTCACTCTGGTTGCCATCCAGTGCGCCAGCCAGTTCATCAAGAAAGCCCATGATTATCTCCACTACGCCATTTTTACGCTGTAAGTTTAGTTGCAGATAGGGGTTCGCGCCTGACGGTTACCCGTCGGGGTCAGAAGGGAATCAATCGGATCATGGCAAAGAGAGGAAGATCACAGCAGCGGCCCGCCCGACGGACAGGACGCCGCGTTCAGCGCCTGCCGGACTGAAGCCGGCAGGCAGCAGGCATCAGCCTTTGTTCACAGCCTGAACATGCAGCATATCCAGCGCCAGGGTAGCCGCCGCCAGTGCCGTCAGATTAGCATGATCGTAACCCGGTGCGACTTCCACCAGATCCATGCCGACAATGTTCATGCCCTGCAGGCCACGGATCAGTTTGGTCGCTTTATCGGTGGTCAGGCCGCCAATCACCGGCGTGCCGGTGCCAGGCGCATGCGCCGGATCCAGACAGTCGATATCGAAGGTCAGATAGACCGGCAGATCGCCGACGGTGCGTTTCACTTCGGCGAGGATATCGTCAACGCTGCGGTCGTTGACCTGCGCCGCATCCAGCACGTTGAAACCCAGGCTCTTGTCGAATTCGGTACGGATACCAATCTGCACTGAGTGCTGCGGATCGATCAGACCCTCTTTCGGCGCGGTAAAGAACATGGTGCCGTGGTCAAAGGTCGGGCCGTTGGAGTAGGTGTCGGTATGCGCATCAAAGTGCACCAGCGCCATCTTGCCGAAGTGTTTTGCATGGGCGCGCAGCAGTGGCAGTGTGACGTAATGGTCGCCGCCAAAGGTCATCATGCGCTTGCCATTGGCCAGCAGTTTTTCAGCATGGGCCTGCAATTTGTCGGAGAGATCCTGCGAATCACCGAAGGCGTAAACCAGATCGCCGCAATCGACGACGTTCAGACGCTGACGCAGGTCGAAATCCCACGGCCAGCGGCAGCCTTCCCAGGCCAGATTGGTGGAGATCTGGCGAATCGCGCCCGGACCCAGGCGGCTGCCCGGACGACCCGAGGTCGCGGCATCAAACGGCACGCCGGTGATAACCCACTCGGCGTCGCTGTCGTAAGGCTGAAAATTCAGCGGAAAACGCATGAAACCAAAGGCGTTAGAAACCAGGGAGTTGTCGTACTGATTGCCAAGCGTGTTATACATAATTGCTCTCTCTATGTGCGTAAGTCGGGCCAGCCCGCAAACCATTAAGGTTGAGATGAAAAAAATCCCCTCCGCGTCGTTAGGCCCGACGAGGAAGGGATTGAGTGAGTCAGATTATCGACATAGTTAACGGCAACTGCAATATGCGATTACCGGACGCCAGGATCGATTATTCATCTTCTAAATAGGTATAGCCGTAGAGGCCGCTCTCGAACTCTTCCAGGAACTGCGCACGCAGCTCTTCGTCGAGATCGGATGCCTGAACCTGATTGCGGAACAGCGCCATCAGCTCGTTGGGATCAAGCTGCACGTAACGCAGCATGTCCGCCACAGTGTCGCCTTCATCGGAGAGCTGCACTTCCACATCGCCATTTTCGCGTGCGTAGACATCCACCGCTTCGGTGTCACCAAACAGGTTATGCATGTTGCCCAGAATTTCCTGATAAGCACCCACCATAAAGAAGCCCAGCATGGGTGGGTTATCAAGGTCATATTCCGGCATCGGCATGGTCGTCGCGATACCGTCGCCATCCACGTAGTGATCGATGGTGCCATCGGAGTCACAGGTGATGTCGAGCAGCACGGCACGGCGCTCCGGCTTCTTGTTCAGCCCTTCCAGCGGCAGTACCGGGAACAGCTGATCGATACCCCACGCATCCGGCATTGACTGGAACAGCGAGAAGTTAACGTAGATCTTATCCGCCATCCGCTCCTGCAGTTCGTCGATGATTGGACGGTGTGCACGGTTGCTCGGATCGAGATGCTGCTGAATATAGTGGCAGATGCTCAGATAGAGTTGCTCAGCCCAGGAACGCTGCTTGAGATCGTAGGTACCTGACGAGTAGCCGGTATGGATATCAAACAGATCCATCTGGCTGTCATGCAGCCATTCACGCAGCGAACGGCGGGTACTTGGCTCGTGCATCTCCTGCCAGGTTTCCCACATGCTGAGGATCGGGCGCGGCGCATCCGCATCCGGCGTTTCAGGTTCGCTGAACTCGTTGCGCTCCACACCAATGATGTTGGAGACCAGCACCGTGTGGTGCGCGGTTACGGCACGGCCCGACTCGGTGATCACCGTCGGATGCTCCAGACCGTGCTCATCACAGGCAGCACCAATCGCCCAGATTACGTTGTTGGCGTACTCATTCAGGCCGTAGTTGACCGAGCAGTCAGACTGCGAGCGCGTTCCTTCGTAATCGACGCCCAGACCGCCGCCGACGTCGAAACATTTGATGTTGACGCCCAGCTTAGCCAGTTCGACATAGAAGCGCGCCGACTCACGCACGCCGGTAGCGATGTCGCGGATATTGGACATCTGCGAACCCAGATGGAAATGCAGCAGCTGCAGGCTGTCGATGCGGCCTGCTTCACGCATGATCTCAACCAGTTTCAGCACCTGGGTGGCTGACAGGCCAAACTTCGACTTTTCGCCGCCGCTCGACTGCCATTTACCGGAGCCCTGCGAAGCCAGACGCGCACGGATACCAAGACGCGGCACCACATTCAGACGCTCTGCTTCTTCCAGCACCAGCCGCACTTCGGTCATCTTCTCCAGCACCAGATAGACCTTATGGCCCATCTTCTCGCCGATCAGCGCCAGACGAATATATTCGCGATCTTTATAGCCGTTACAGACGATCACCGAACGGGTCTGACCGGCGTGCGCCAGCACCGCCATCAGCTCGGCTTTTGAGCCCGCTTCCAGTCCCAGCGGTTCGCCGGAGTGGATCAGTGACTCAATCACGCGTTTGTGCTGGTTAACTTTAATCGGGTAAACCAGGAAGTAGTCGCCTTTGTAACCGTAGGATTCACGCGCACGTTTAAAGGCGGCGTTAATGGAACGCAGACGGTGTTGCAGGATCTGCGGGAAGCAGAATAAAGCAGGCAGACGCTGGCCCTGCGCTTCGCGCTCTTTGACCAGACGAGCTAAATCGACGCGCACGTCAGGACGATCCGGATCGGGGCAGACACTGATGTGGCCCAGTTCGTTAACGTCATAATAGTTGTTGCCCCACCAGGCGATGTTGTACGTACGCAACATTTTGCTCGCATCCTGATCGTTCATTGCAACCTCCTGCATAGAGCGGAGTGTACCCTGTTCGCCAGCTGACGAACCTTTGATATTCTTCATGTCGTCAGACATCGCGAACCTCAATTTTCCGTTGAAAGATGAAACTGTTAACCGGCTTTATGGCCGCTAATCTGAAAACCTGTTGCCACATTAAACGCAATGTCCTGTTCACCTGACGTTGCCGTCAGCGCGATTCACGCATGAGAGTTAAGTGTAAAACACCCGGGCCATCTCCGTTTAAACAGAGAACATTTAACTGATCTGTATTGACCATGGATAACCTGCGTCGTTCCGCTGCGCGGGCGCAGAGAAGAGACAAAACCGATCGAGCAGAGATAAAGATTAGCCTGCGCCTGTGTCGGTAAAATTACCGCATCGGACATCGCGTCGGCAGGAAAGAGAAACAGATGGGAGGCAGGAGAGAGCCAGCGCAGCGCCGCAGCGCAGAGAACCGGAAGAAGAAAAAGCGTGGTTCATTACTTGTATCACCTCCGCATATGCCAGGGGCACATGGAAAACAACCTGGGTGAAAGCCAGACCAGAGTCTGACAGGCGCGACGCAAACAGTGGCGTCATCCTTGCTGATGCTATCAAAGCAGCGGCGTTTTATACAGTTTACCGCCGTAAAATGCAAAAATATTATCGGGGAATTGCGTGTAGCGTCAGCAAATTATGCCGATAACAGAGACAGGTTAAATGCTGAAACAGAAAAAGGGCTGGTAATTGGTTTATCCTCTATCCTAAAATAGCCATCCAGATGGTTTTCCATCTAAACAGGTTACTATCCAGGCGGTGTTGGCCTGCTGTGCTGACACAACCTCACTGCTCGCGGCTTTGCCTGAAGGGGCGTCAGGTCAGACCACCTCACTGGCGCTATGCAGTCGTACTCAAACCATATTTAAGGTAAAGAATAGAATGGCTAAACACCTTTTTACGTCCGAGTCTGTATCAGAAGGACATCCCGATAAAATCGCCGACCAGATCTCCGATGCTGTGCTGGATGCGATCCTTGAACAGGATCCTAAAGCGCGCGTGGCCTGCGAAACCTACGTTAAAACCGGTATGGTGCTGGTTGGCGGTGAAATCACCACCAGCGCCTGGGTCGATATCGAAGAGATCACCCGTAAAACCGTACGTGAAATCGGCTATGTCCATTCCGATATGGGCTTTGACGCCAACTCCTGCGCGGTATTAAGCGCGATTGGTAAACAGTCTCAGGATATCAATCAGGGCGTTGACCGTACCGATCCGCTGGAACAGGGCGCGGGCGACCAGGGCCTGATGTTCGGCTATGCCACTAACGAAACAGACGTGCTGATGCCTGCGCCGGTGACCTATGCGCACCGTCTGGTACAGCGTCAGGCTGAAGTGCGTAAAAATGGCACCCTGCCGTGGCTGCGTCCGGATGCCAAGAGCCAGGTCACTTTCCAGTATGACGATGGCAAAATCGTGGGCATCGATGCAGTTGTGCTCTCTACCCAGCATGCTGAATCCATCAGCCAGAAAGATCTGCAGGAAGCGGTGATGGAAGAGATCATCAAGCCGGTTCTGCCCGCAGAGTGGCTGAGCGCCTCGACCAAATATCACATCAACCCAACCGGTCGCTTTGTGATCGGCGGCCCGATGGGCGATTGCGGTCTGACCGGTCGTAAAATTATCGTAGACACCTACGGCGGCATGGCGCGTCACGGTGGCGGTGCGTTCTCAGGTAAAGATCCGTCTAAAGTTGACCGCTCTGCAGCCTATGCGGCGCGTTACGTGGCGAAAAACATCGTAGCGGCCGGTCTGGCTGACCGTTGTGAAATCCAGGTCTCCTACGCTATCGGCGTGGCAGAACCTACTTCTATCATGGTGGAAACCTTCGGCACCGAGAAAATCTCTACCGAACAGCTGACGCTGCTGGTGCGCGAGTTCTTCGACCTGCGTCCATATGGTCTGATCCAGATGCTGGATCTGCTGCACCCAATCTATAAAGAGACCGCAGCTTACGGTCACTTTGGTCGTGAACATTTCCCATGGGAAAAAACCGACAAAGCTGCCCTGCTGCGTGAAGCGGCTGGCCTGTAAGGTTACCGGCTGCTGATAAAAACCCTGCCACTGAGGCCTGATGCTGGTCAGTTAAGATTAGCTTTGTAAAGGCTGCCACGGTCAAACGTGGCAGCCTTTTTTTCTGGGCGAGCGAGCCGCAGTACGGGCCAGCGCACCTCTGCTGCTGCCGGGCCGTCCTCGCGCCGCTCACGCGGTACCTTCGGCTTTGACGTCGTGCCGACGAACCGTCACGCCTCAGCGCTGCGGATAGCCCTTTCAGCAGCAGAGGCGCTCAGGCCTCCACTCTCGTGCCCTTTTTAACAATACACACTGAAGTTTCAGAGCAGGCCGGGGCCGGGCAGGGGCAGGCAATCCGCAGCGCTGAACAGAATGAGTCTGCCAGGAGAGCCCGCAGGACGCGGGCGAAAGGCGGGGCGGCACAGGATGTGCCATCCCCGGCGGTCCGTCAGGCAGAGGAATGACGTGAAGGAACCGCGCAGCGGCGCGAGGACCGCCAGCCCCTGCCCGGCACCAGACTGCGTTATCACCTGTCGCTTAACTGACTGGCATTATGCTACTGCGGCAGGGTGTTTTATTGCCTTTTCAGCCCCATTGCTAACCGGAGCAATTTTGCTCCCGCTACCCTTCTGAACGACAAGCCAGCGCAGTTTCTGGCGAGCGCGTGACGACAAAAAAACGCATCTGCCCAACTTCTTCTTCTCTCTGCAGCAAATTTTCAGTTCTCAGCTACACTTCTTTTCGCTTTTTCTGACGACTAATGTTAACGATTACAAATTGAAATGCTTTGTTTATCCGACATTTAGGAATTAACGCACGTAGTTATTCTGCTGAAAATGCGTTATTTTCAGCGTCGTCTGATAGCCAGTAAATAGAGCATTGTCAGAAACTTAATGAGTGCTATACCTCACTGGTTAATTAATCTTTCCGGGAAAAATATGCTGAATTTCAGGGTTTCAGCGTGTGTAAGCGATTACACTGATGTGATCAGGCTCACTTTTTTCCGGCAAAAGGTTTTTTAACATTGATAAAAACAATGATGGATAAACCTGGAGGCTAAAATGCCTGGCAATACACACAAAAGCAGAACTTCAAATAAGGCGATGACCTTATTTGTCTGCTTTCTGGCGGCCCTTGCGGGTCTGCTGTTCGGTCTGGATATCGGCGTTATCGCCGGTGCTCTGCCGTTTATCGCAAAGGACTTTAACGTCACCCCTCATCAGCAGGAGTGGATCGTCAGTTCCATGATGTTTGGTGCGGCGGTCGGTGCTATCGGCAGCGGCTGGATGTCATCCCGCCTGGGCCGTAAAAAAAGCCTGATGGCCGGTGCGATTCTGTTCGTTATCGGTTCACTCTGGTCGGCGATGTCGCCAAACCCGGAAATGCTGATCAGCGCCCGCGTTCTGCTGGGCCTGGCAGTCGGTATCGCCTCTTATACTGCCCCGCTTTATCTTTCTGAGATCGCTCCGGAAAAAATTCGCGGCAGTATGATTTCGCTTTATCAGCTGATGATCACCATCGGTATTCTTGGCGCTTACCTGTCCGATACGGCGTTCAGCTTTACCGGCAACTGGCGCTGGATGCTGGGCATCATCACTATTCCGGCACTGTTGCTGCTGGTCGGCGTTTTCTTCCTGCCAAACAGCCCACGCTGGCTGGCGGCGCGAGGCAACTTCCGCGATGCACAACGCGTACTGGATCGTCTGCGTGACACCAGCGAGCAGGCAAAACGTGAGCTGGAAGAGATCCGTGAAAGCCTGAAGATCAAACAGTCTGGCTGGGGTCTGTTCACCAGCAGCAGTCACTTCCGCCGTGCGGTCTATCTCGGCATCCTGCTGCAGGTGATGCAACAGTTTACCGGCATGAACGTCATCATGTACTACGCGCCAAAAATCTTTGAAATCGCGGGCTTCACCAACACCACCCAGCAGATGTGGGGTACGGTGATTGTGGGTCTGGTTAACGTACTGGCGACCTTTATTGCCATTGGCCTGGTGGATCGCTGGGGTCGTAAACCTACCCTGATTCTGGGCTTTATGGTGATGGCAGCCGGTATGGGCGTTCTGGGTACGATGCTGCACTTCGGCATTCACTCGGCGGGCGCACAGTACTTTGCGGTAGGTATGCTGCTGATGTTCATCATCGGTTTTGCGATGTCAGCCGGTCCGTTGATCTGGGTACTCTGTTCCGAAATTCAGCCGCTGAAAGGCCGCGATTTCGGTATCACTGTCTCCACCACCACCAACTGGATCGCGAACATGATCGTGGGTGCGACCTTCCTGACGATGCTGAATACGCTGGGCAATGCGAACACCTTCTGGGTCTACGCACTGCTTAACCTGTTCTTCATTCTGCTGACGGTGATGCTGATCCCTGAGACCAAAAACGTCTCGCTGGAACACATTGAACGTAACCTGATGGCAGGTAAAAAACTGCGCGACATCGGTTCACGCGACTAACTTTACCCGGTAAAAAAACGGCGGGGTTTCTCTGGAAACCCCGCCGTTTTTATTTGTTCAACGCCCCACTACGCTGTGGTTACCCGCAGGGGCCGCCGTATGCAGCAGAGCGCCAGCGCCATAATGAAAATGGTCGCGGTCTGATTATAGGGCAGCACCGAATCGGTCAGTCCGGTGGTAAACAGTGCCACCATCGGCAGCGCCACGCCGCGCAGATCACACTTCTTCAGCCAGCCCGCCAGCACCGTCAGATAGAGCAGCGCCAGCGACGCTGTACCCAGCCATCCCTGCAATGACGTAACTTCGAGGAACTCGTTGTGCATGTTGTATTTAACGTTGGTGAAGCCTTCGACATTGAGAGGATAGTGCGCAGTGATGAACTGACGCGCCTCAGTGGTGCGCGCATCCGGCGTCGCAAAACCGCCATGGTGCTCAATAAAGTTGACCGCCCCGCCCCAGATGGCGACACGTGCGCCCAGCGAGGTCGAACTGTTTGAACCAAAGTTCTCAATATCCTGCACCCCCTCTACCCAGCGGTTGCTGGTCATCAGAATCAGCACCGCCATTACGCCCACCAGCAGAGCGCTAATCCGCCAGTTGGTCAGCAGCGACAGCCGGTAGGTCTGCACCAGGAAAAGCAGCCCCACGGCAATCAGCGCAATCAGGGTCACACGGGTGCCGCACAGGTAGAGCAAGGCAAAGGTCACTGCCAGCACAGCGATATCGGCCACCTTCCAGTAAGCGTGCGTCTCATAGCGGCTTAGCCAGAGCCAGGCACAGTAAATAAACAGAATCATGTAGGAGGACATGGAGGCGGCTTCGGTAGTGAGCTTGATGCGAATATTCTCAGTGTAGAGATGCTCGTGGATACCAAAGCCCAGCGTAATCAGCAGGCCGAGAAGGATGAGCCCTTTTCCGACGCGTAGCGTGGTCAGGGAGACCCGATCCCCATAAACAGCCAGACTGAGCAGCACAAAGGCACCCATCAACAGCCGCTTCGCCCCCAGCAGATAGTTGCCGATATTGGTGATGGCATCGGTTGAGGGCGCGGTTTCGATCCCCTTCACGTGTATCGCCCAGAACAGCCGAATCAGGGCAAAGATAATCAGCACAGCAAACAGGGCGATATAAAAACCATTCTCTTTAAAGTCCATCCGCCTGCGCACCAGGCCATACAACACTGACGCGATAGAGAGATAAGAGACCAGATAGAATATTTTTTGCGGCAGGCCGGTAACAAACATATTCAGCGACAGCGCCAGGCAGAGCGCAATAACTGAAAAATTAACCATTAACGTTAATCCATTGCGACTGATTTTATTCGTCATGCTTAACCTCAGTAAGGCGGTTAAACACACTCATCAGGTGCTTCATATAATTTTCCTCATAAAAACCGGTGATGCTCGCTTTAATAGCCTGATGATCGGGGAAGTGGAAATCCCCGCTCATGGCGTTGAGAATCGCGGCCAGCGCCATGCTGTCATGGGTGGGATAGAGCTGACCATTAATACCGTTCTGAATAATTTCCGCCGGGCCACTGATGCAGTCGGATGAAACACAGTAGACGCCGCGCGACATCGCCTCCAGCAGGATCAGCGGAAAGCCTTCGAAGTTAGAGGTCATGACCAGGCAGGTGACCTGTCTGATATGGCGGATGACATACTCCCAGGCATTTTCCTGCCAGCCATGCCAGGTGATGCGATCCTGAATGCCGAGTTGCGTCACATAGTGCTGACATTGCGTCAGATCTTCCCCGTCCCCCACTATCTCCAGCGTCCAGGGCGCATCCAGTTGCTGCAGAGCATCAAACAGATCTTTAAGCTGTTTCTGCCGCTGATAATGGACGCGACCAATATAGAGGAACTTCAGCGCCTGGGGTCTGCCGATTACCGTGTCATTGCGTTTGATCGGGTTATAGATAACGTCAACGTCAGTGACGCGTGCGCCCAGTTCCACCAGCTGCTCTTTAATCTGATTACTGATCGCAAAATGGTGATCGGCCCGCAGCAGATAATGGGGACGATAACGTTCACGCGGAGGCAGGTGCATCCAGCTCGACAACACGATTTTACGTCCTGAAAGCGTGATTGCCCGGCGCGTCATCAGGCAGGGAATGGTGTTGAGGGTCAGGACATGATCGGGCTGATAACGACGAAAGAAGGCGGCCATTCTCAGCGTATGAATAAGATTTTTTATTTTCTTATTGCGCAGCGTGCAGACGCTCTCAGCCAGAACAGCGTTGGCGGTCCAGGCGCGGGAGTGGCTCTCCTCACCGCTGTTGATAATAAACAGCCCTGCTTCGGTACCGGGTTCCGCATTCAGGGCCGTGATCAACTGTCCGGTCACATTTTCCATACCACCACGACCGGCCATCAGATCCGTCACCAGCACAATCCGTTGTTTCCTGACGTTATCATTATTTTTCATTGCTTTATCCATGCCCTGTGCCGTTCGCTTTTCATCCATCCACTCTGCGGTGAATGTCATTAATAGAATATTCTAAAAAAGAGCATAACAATATTTAAACCAGAAATTTTCCCCAGCCAGAACCGCACTTGTCGCTGGCGACGTTGAGTTCCTGCGCGGCGGCGATTATTCTGAGCGTCATGAAAACGCCTCGTCTCCCCATTGCCCTGCAGCAGGCCGTGATGCGCTCGCTGCGCCAGTCGCTTGAACGTGCGAATCAGGCGCTGAAAACCCGTTATCCGGAACCGAAACTGCTCTACCAGCAGCGTGGTACGGCGGCGGGCACCGCCTGGCTGGCGTCCTGGGAAATTCGCATCAATCCGGTGCTGCTGCTGGAAAACCAGCAGGCATTTATCGATGAAGTGGTGCCGCATGAGCTGGCGCATCTGCTGGTCTGGAAGCAATTTGGTCGCGTTGCGCCGCACGGCAAAGAGTGGAAATGGATGATGGAGCAGGTGCTGGGCGTTCCGGCACGGCGTACTCACCAGTTTGAGATCGCATCCGTGCGCAGCAACACCTTTGCCTACCGCTGTCAGTGCCAGCAGCATCAGCTGACGGTGCGCCGCCACAATCGCATACTGCGCAAAGAGAGTGAATATCGCTGCGTGCACTGCGGCAGCCTGCTGACCGCGGGTGAATTTGTCGCGTCCTGAGAAGAATCCCCATTCCGCCCCATTCCACATTCTGTTACCCTGCCGCCCTTTTTCGTACTGAGTAGAAATCTGGAATATGTCTCGCATACTAAGTCTGGCGGTTGCGCTGCTGTTTGCGCCCGCCGCTGATGCCCTCAACCTGAATAACTATCATCAAAATAACTTTCAGCAGGCCAAAACCTTTGCGGCGGCGATCAACGCCGATGCGCCGGGTTCTTTTTACTGTGGCTGTAAGATTCAGTGGCAGGGAAAAAAGGGGATTCCCGATCTCAACAGCTGTGGCTATCAGGTGCGCAAAAACGCCAATCGCGCCGCACGCATTGAGTGGGAACACGTGATGCCCGCCTGGGAGTTTGGCCATCAGCGTCAGTGCTGGCAGGATGGCGGTCGTAAAAACTGCAGCAAAGATCCCGACTACCGCCGCATCGAAACCGACCTGCACAACCTGCAGCCTGCGGTGGGTGAAGTGAATGGCGACCGTGGCAACTTCGCCTACAGTCAATGGAACGGCAGCGAGCAGCAGTACGGCCAGTGTGAGATGAAGATCGACTTTAAACTCAAACAGGCGGAGCCACCTGCGCGGGCGCGTGGTGCCATTGCCCGCACCTATTTCTATATGCGCGACCAGTATCATCTGCGTATTTCGCGCCAGCAGACGCAGCTGTTTACCGCCTGGAACAAGCTCTATCCCGTAACAATTTGGGAGTGCGAACGCGACCAGCGCATTGCAAAGGTTCAGGGCAATCATAATCCTTATGTGCAGCAGGCTTGCCAGCGCTA
Source organism: Pantoea sp. paga (assembly GCF_007558755.1). NCBI lineage: Bacteria > Pseudomonadati > Pseudomonadota > Gammaproteobacteria > Enterobacterales > Erwiniaceae > Pantoea > Pantoea sp. paga. The sequence continues at coordinate 279,847 of NZ_VLTF01000004.1, read as the reverse complement.
AAATCCCTGCCCTACACTAGCTCTTTTTCCAATGACGCCGCTGCAGCGCGGCGTCCGGTCTCAGGAACCTTATGCGCATACCTCGCATCTATCACGCCGGGCCATTAAGCATCGGCAGTGAAATTACCCTGGATGAAGATGCATCCAATCATGTGGGCCGGGTGCTCCGGATGACGGCAGGTCAGCGTCTGGAACTCTTTGATGGCACTAATCTGACTTTTGCAGCAGAGATCACGCATGTTGATAAAAAGCGTGTAAAAGTATCGGTCACAGAGAGCCAGCCGGACGATCGTGAGTCACCGTTACATCTGCATTTAGGTCAGGTGATGTCGCGCGGTGAAAAAATGGAATTCACTATCCAGAAATCGATTGAACTGGGCGTGAATGTCATTACACCCTTGTTTTCCGAGCGCTGTGGCGTAAAGCTTGATGCTGAGCGTCTGGCGAAGAAGATCCAGCAGTGGCAGAAAATTGCTATTGCCGCCTGCGAGCAGTGCGGCCGTAATCGCGTGCCGGAGATTCGTGAAGCGATGACGCTGGAAGCCTGGTGTGCAGAAGCGGATAGCGGTCTGAAGCTTAACCTGCATCCGCGCGCCAGCCACAGCATCAACACGCTGCCACAGCCTGTTGAGCGGGTAAGGTTGCTGATTGGCCCTGAAGGCGGTTTGTCTGCGGACGAGATTGCGATGACGGCGCAGCACGATTTTACTGACATTCTGCTTGGCCCACGGGTATTGCGAACCGAAACTACCGCGCTGACGGCCATTACGGCACTTCAGGTGAGGTTTGGCGACCTGGGTTAAGCGATACTTTCAGCGGAAAGAGAGCAGGCATGATGTCCTGACCGATCGGCCCACTGCAGACCGAACCAGACGAGGCGGTAAATGCCGCCTCACCGAGGAGATAATAATGATTAAACTTGGCATCGTGATGGACCCTATTTCGTCCATCAATATTAAAAAAGACTCCAGCTTCGCTATGCTGCTGGAAGCACAGCGCCGTGGTTACGAAATTCACTACATGGAGATGCACGATCTCTCCCTGCGCGGTGGCGTGGCCTCTGCCCGCACCCGCCTGCTGACCGTCGAGCAGAATCCTGAGAACTGGTATCAGTTCGGCAGCGAGCAGGTGATCCCGCTGGCTGACCTGAATGTGGTGCTGATGCGCAAAGATCCGCCATTCGATACCGAGTTCATCTATGCGACCTACATTCTGGAACGCGCTGAAGAGCTGGGTACGCTGATCGTGAACAAACCGCAGAGCCTGCGTGACTGTAACGAAAAGCTCTACACCGCCTGGTTTGCCGAGTTTACGCCTGACACTCTGGTGACCCGCAGCAAAGCGCAGCTGCGCGCCTTCTGGCAGGAGCATGGCGACATCATCATGAAGCCGCTGGATGGCATGGGTGGTGCGTCGATTTTCCGCGTGAAGAAAGATGATCCTAACTTTGGCGTGATTACCGAAACGCTGACCGAGCATGAGAGCCGTTTCTGCATGGCGCAGAATTATATTGCGGCGATCACCGAGGGTGACAAACGCGTGTTGGTCGTCGATGGCGAGCCGGTGCCTTACTGCCTGGCGCGTATTCCGCAGGGCGGTGAAACGCGTGGCAACCTCGCCGCCGGTGGTCGCGGTGAAGCGCGTCCGCTGAGCGAAAGCGACTGGGAAATCGCGCGCCGTGTTGGTCCAACGCTGAAAGCAAAAGGGCTGATTTTTGTCGGTCTGGACATCATCGGTGATAAACTGACTGAAGTTAACGTGACCAGCCCAACCTGCATTCGTGAAATTGAGGCTGCGTTCCCGATCTCCATCACCGGCATGTTGATGGATGCCATTGAGAAGCGCCTGGGCTGAGCATGACGCCGGGGCGAAGCTCCGTGATCAACCCAATACCGGTGCGGCCGTCGCGTGCCGGTTATTTTTTTGGTACATCGTGTGAGAATGAATCTACAACATCACTTTTTGATTGCCATGCCTTCATTGCAGGATCCTTTCTTTAAACGTTCCGTGGTCTATCTCTGCGAACATAACGAAGAGGGTGCAATGGGACTGATCATCAATAAACCCATGGAAAACCTGACGGTTGAAGGCATTCTGAAGAAGCTCAAAATCTCTGCTGACGATCGCGATCCGGCGATCAAGCTGGATAAACCGGTGTTTACCGGCGGCCCGCTGGCGGAAGATCGTGGCTTTATCCTGCACTCCGCACAACGCACCTTTACCTCCAGTATTCGTGTTTCCGATAACACGATCATCACCACGTCCCGTGACGTGCTGGAGTCGATCGGTACGGCGTCTCAGCCCACTAACGTGCTGGTAGCGCTGGGTTACTGCGCCTGGGAAAAAGATCAGCTGGAGAATGAGCTGATGGAAAATGCCTGGCTGACCACGCCCGCTAACAGCAACATCCTGTTCCAGACGCCGATTTCAGAGCGCTGGCGCGAAGCGGCGCGCAGTATTGGCGTCGATATCCACAACATGGCCAGCGACGCCGGACACGCCTGATGTCAACTCAAACTCTGTTAGGATTCGACTTCGGCACCAAAAGTATTGGTGTCGCCGTAGGTCAGCAACTCACTGGCAGCGCCCGTCCGCTGACCGCCCTGAAAGCGCAGGATGGCATCCCGGACTGGCTGGTAATTGAAAAACTGCTGAAAGAGTGGCAGCCCGATTTCGTGGTGGTGGGATTACCGCTGAATATGGATGGCACCGAGCAGCCGCTGACCGATCGCGCACGTAAATTTGCCAACCGCCTGCACGGGCGCTTTGGCATCCGCGTGGAGCTGCAGGATGAACGACTCAGCACGGTAGAAGCGCGTGCAGGCCTGTTTGAACGCGGCGGCTATCGCGCGCTCAATAAAGGATCGGTCGACTCACAGTCTGCTGCCATCATTTTGCAGGACTGGTTCGAAAACCATTACTGACATCCTGACTCAATCAGTCCGGCTGCCTGACGTGCCAGTCTGCTCTGCTCAAACGTCTGCATACCGGCCTGTGCGCCGGTTTGTAACAGCGCAGGGATCTGGTGCATCTTGCCTTCTCTGATCAGATTGGTGATGCCCGGTGTGGCGATCAGGACCTCAAACAGTCCGATGCGCGAACCAGCAACTGATGGCACCAGCCGCTGTGCAATTACCGCTTTCAGGCTGCCCGCCAGCTGAGTACGCACCAGCTGTTTCTCCTCTGCCGGAAAGACATCAACCAGCCGATCCACCGCCTGCGCCGCGCCACGCGTGTGCAGCGTCGCCAGTACCAGATGGCCGGTCTCCGCAGCAGTCAGTGCCTGACGAATAGTGTCGCTGTCGCGCAGTTCGCCCAGCAGGATGACATCGGGATCTTCACGCAGTGCTGCCTTTACCCCCAGCGAGAACGAACCGCAGTGCAGGCCGATTTCCCGCTGCTGTATCAGCGACTGCTGGCTGTGATGGATAAATTCAATCGGATCTTCCAGCGTGATGATATGCCGCGCCTGCTGGCGGTTCAGCGCATCGACCAGCGCCGCCAGCGTGGTTGATTTACCGCTGCCGGTCGCTCCCGTCACCAGAATCAGCCCATCCTGCTGCTCCAGCAGCGTCGGGACAATGGCGGGCAGTTGCAGGCTCGCAAGCGTCGGGCATGCCGTGGCGATGATGCGCAGTGCCAGTGACAGGCCATTGCGCTGCATAAAGAGATTCGCGCGCAGACGCTGACCATCGGCCAGACTCAGAGCGAAATCGAGCTGCCCTGCGCGCTCCAGCTCCTGACGCTGCGGGTCACTGAGCCAGCGGGCCATAAACTGCGCCATCCATGCGCCAGAAAGCGGGCACTGCTGCGGCATCACCTCCAGCCTTCCCTGCCGCCGCCAGTAGGGCAAATGTCCGCTGCAAAGGTGCAGATCGGCGGCATTATGCTTTACACTAAGCTCCACCATTTCATCCAGATTCATAATTTCTCCTGACTATGACCTCAATCCAGCAGAACCTACAGCAAGTGCGGCAGCGAATCGCTGCTGCTGCCGCGAGTTGCGGCCGCGCACCAGAAGAAATTACCCTGCTTGCAGTCAGTAAAACCAAACCTGCGAGGGCGGTCGAAGAAGCCTTTGCCGCTGGCCAGATTGCCTTTGGTGAAAATTACGTTCAGGAAGGGGTTGAAAAGGTCCAGGCACTGGCCGCACATCCTGAGCTGGAGTGGCACTTCATCGGCCCGCTGCAGTCCAATAAAAGTCGTCTGGTGGCGGAACATTTCGCCTGGTGTCACACCATTGACCGTCAGCGCATCGCGCAGCGGCTCAACGATCAGCGGCCTGCTTCGCTGCCACCACTGAATGTGTTAATTCAGGTAAATATCAGTGACGAGAACAGCAAATCTGGCATCATGCTGGAGGCCGTATCCGGGCTGGCGGAGCAGATCGCTGCCCTGCCGCAACTGCGGCTGCGCGGATTAATGGCGATTCCGGCAGCAGAGAGTGATTACGCGCGGCAGCTGGCGGTGTGTCAGCAGATGGCGGAAGCCTTCCGGCAGCTGCAACAGCACTATCCGCATGCAGACACGCTTTCGCTGGGAATGAGCGATGACATGGAGGCGGCAATCGCCGCAGGCAGTACGATGGTGCGTATCGGCACCGCCATTTTTGGCGCACGAGATTATGCGCACAACTCACAACAATAACAGAGGAACTTCATGTTAACACTGACGTTTTTAGTAAAAACGCTGATCGATCTCTACGTCATGGTGCTGCTGTTACGCATCTGGATGCAGTGGTCCCGCTGCGATTTTTACAATCCAGTGGCGCAGTTTGTCGTAAAAGTGACACAGCCGATTGTTAAGCCGCTGCGCCGTATACTGCCGGCACTGGGACCGATTGATACCGCCTCGCTGCTGCTGGCATTTGTGCTGACCACGCTGAAATACCCGATTTTATTGCTGATTCAGGTGGGCGTTTTCTCGGTCGACCCAACCAATCTGCTGGTCGGCCTGCTGTCGCTGGTTAAATCCGCCGGCTATCTGGTCTTCTGGGTGATTATTATTCGCTCCCTGATGAGCTGGATCAGCCAGGGCCGGGGTCCTGTCGACTATCTGCTGGTGCAGTTAACCGAGCCGATGATGGCACCTATTCGCCGTATTCTGCCTGCGATGGGCGGCATCGATTTCTCAGCGATGATCGTCATCCTGGTGCTGTATGCCCTGAACTTTCTCGGCATGGACCTGTTCCCGGGTCTCTGGTATCTGCTGTAAATGAATCAAACTGGAACTGTTATGCAAAAAGTTGTCCTCGCAACCGGCAATCCCGGCAAAGTGCGTGAACTGGCGGAGTTACTCTCCGCCTTTGGTCTGGATATCGTCGCACAGACCGACCTTGGGGTTGAATCGGCGGAAGAGACCGGTCTGACCTTTATTGAGAACGCGATTCTCAAGGCGCGTCACGCGGCACAGATCACCGGATTACCGGCCATTGCCGATGATTCCGGCCTGGCCGTGGATGCGCTGGGCGGCGCGCCCGGCATCTACTCGGCGCGCTACGCCGGTGAAGAAGCCAGCGATCAACAGAACCTGGAGAAGCTGCTGCAGGCGCTGGAAAACGTGCCGGACGGTCAGCGCCAGGCACAATTTCACTGCGTGCTGGTCTATCTGCGTCATGCGGAAGATCCGACCCCGCTGGTGTTCCATGGCAGCTGGCAGGGTGAGATCACCCGCGCCGCCGCTGGTGCCGGTGGTTTTGGTTACGACCCGATTTTCTTTGTTCCGGCGCTGGGTAAAACCGCGGCCGAACTGAGTAAAGCGGAAAAAGGTGCAGTTTCTCACCGGGGTAAAGCATTGACGCTGTTGCTGGAAGCGATGCGTAATGCCTAATCTGCCGCCGTTAAGTCTCTATATCCACATTCCGTGGTGCGTACAGAAATGTCCCTACTGTGATTTTAACTCCCACGCGCTGAAAGATGAGGTGCCGCACGTTGAATACGTGCAGCATCTGCTGCGCGATCTGGAGATCGATTTACCGCTGATCAATGGCCGGGAAGTGCGCACGATCTTCATCGGTGGCGGCACGCCCAGCCTGCTGAGCAGCAGCGCGATGCAGATGCTGATGGATGGTGTGCGGGAGCGTCTGACGCTCTCACCCGACGCGGAAGTGACCATGGAAGCCAATCCGGGCACCGTGGAAGCGGACCGGTTCAGCGCCTATCAGCGCGCCGGTATCAACCGTATTTCGATTGGCGTACAGAGTTTCAGTCCGCAAAAACTGCAGCGTCTTGGCCGCATTCACGGCCCGGAAGAGGCGGTCCGCGCCGCTGAACTGGCAGAGTCGCTGTCGCTGCGCAGTTTTAACCTTGACCTGATGCATGGCCTGCCCGATCAGTCTCTGGAAGAGGCGCTCGACGATTTACGTCAGGCGATTGCGCTTAATCCTCCGCATCTCTCCTGGTATCAGCTCACGATTGAACCCAACACCCTGTTTGGCTCACGTCCGCCGGTGCTGCCGGATGATGATGCGCTATGGGATATTTTCGAACAGGGCGATCAACTGCTGCAGGCTGCCGGTTATCAGCAGTATGAGACCTCCGCCTACGCGAAGCCGGGTTATCGCTGTGAACACAACCTCAATTACTGGCGCTTTGGCGACTATCTGGGGATTGGGTGTGGCGCACACGGCAAGCTGACGCAACCGGATGGCCGCATAGTCCGCACGGTGAAAACCCGTCATCCGCGTGGATTTATGCAGGGGAACTACCGCGAAAAGCAGTATGACGTTGCCGATAGCGACAAGCCATTTGAATATTTCATGAACCGCTTTCGCCTGCTGGAAGCCGCGCCGCGCGACGAGTTCAGCCGCTATACCGGTTTATCAGAGCAGGTGATCCGTCCGCAGATGGATGCCGCGATTGCCGCGGGTTACGTGACTGAAACCGCGGAGCAGTGGCAGATTACGGAGAAAGGGAAGCTGTTTCTGAATTCGCTGCTGGAGCTGTTCTTAGCGGAAGAGTAACAAAAGCGCCTCAGCCCGACAGACTGAGGCGTTAACCTATTTTTTCAGTGCGCCGGTAAGCTGTTTACGCTGATCTTCCAGCGAAATAACGCGATTACATACCTCGTGACCGAAGTTCTGGAAATCCTGCTCCTGCTTGCTCCACTCAGCCTGAATCGACTGCTGCAAACCGCCCAGATTACCCATAATCGCCTGCAACGGATTACTGCCGCCGCTGCCCTGCTTACTGCCCATCTCGTTCAGGCTATCCTGCATCACGCCGCCCAGGGTCGACTGCACCAGCCTTTCACCTTCGGCGCGTACCTGATCAATCGCCTGATGGTGGAACGTCAGCCCATCTTCACGGTGTTCAATGATGCGGTTCATCTGCTGTTTCAGCTGACCATTCAGCGTGGTCAGGCGATTACGCACGTTGCTGTCGGTGCCCAGTTTTTCAACGATGACCTGATCCAGTGCCGCACGCCCTTTCTCCAGACGTGATGTCGCACCGCTGTCGATCCACGGCAGATCGCGACGCAGCGCGTTCTGATAGTCGATCGCTTTCTGGCGTCCGGCCGTATCGAGCGTGACCTTCTGTCCATTGAATTGCACGTCGCCCTGCGGCGAGATTTCCATATTGCCGTTGGCACCGACCACCTGCACGCTCTGCGGCTTAATCACCACATCGTCCTGCGGCTTAACGCTGCATTCATAGGCTGCCTGAGCCTGGGTTGCTGCCACCAGCAGCACAGCAAGAAGCGCTTTACGCATCATATCTACTCCCTAAGATCGGATCTGAAACCCTCTGATCGGGCCTCAGCCCGACACTGTGTGACGACTTAGTCCCACCAGACGTCAAAGAGTTCAGTCATCTGAACGTCCTGCAGCTTGCGATCTTCCAGCCATTTACGAACCAGAGCACGATGCTCATCGGTGCATTTGCCGGTTTTCTGCAGGCAAACCAGACCTTCCCACACCAGGTAACCGCTGCCATCGAAGGCCAGGCCGTTAGGGTCGATCGCTTCATTGATGAACTGGTTCAGCGTCTCATCAATTTCGCTTTCGCTGGTGCCTTCCGGGAAGCGCCAGGCAACCGAGAAGCCCAGTTCCTGAAACTCATCGATATGCAGTTTTTTACGTAAACGGCGGCTGCGTTGTGTGGCCATTATTTCACCCTCTCAAACATTAAATCCCATACGCCGTGGCCTAAACGCTGCCCGCGCTGCTCAAACTTGGTCAGTGGACGCGTCTCAGGACGCGGCACATAATTCTGTTGTTCTGACTGGTTGCGGTAACCATCGATGCTGTTCATCACTTCCAGCATATGCTCCGCGTAGGCTTCCCAGTCGGTCGCCATGTGGAAGACGCCGCCCAGCTTCAGTTTACGCATCACCAGCTCGGCGAAAGGCACCTGAACGATACGGCGTTTATTGTGACGCGCTTTATGCCACGGATCGGGGAAGAAGAGCTGAACCATGCGCAGCGAGTTATCCGGAATCATCTTCTCCAGCACTTCCACCGCGTCATGGCACATCACCCGAAGGTTCTGCACATCGGCTTCTTTGGCGGCGGCCAGACAGGCACCCACGCCCGGCGCATGCACTTCAATACCCAGGAAGTTCTGCTGTGGCGTGTTCTGCGCCATTGTTACCAGCGAAGCGCCCATACCAAAGCCAATTTCCAGCGTCACCGGGGCTTCGCGACCAAACAGCGCGGGCAGATCGACAGGCTCCGGCTGATATTCCACCCCCATGACCGGCCACAGGGTGTCCAGCGCCTGCTGCTGGCCTTTGGTTAAGCGGCCCTGGCGGCGCACAAAGCTGCGGATCCGGCGTAATGGCCGCCCGTTCTCATCAAATTCTGGGGTGATGACGTCATTAATCATGTAAAAGCCTGCTGGTTAGCCTGTTCCGGGAAACGGGCATTATGCAAAGTTCATAAGCAGAAGCAAGCCTTTGCAATCTTCCGGTTTACACCCAGGTGCGCATGTGCTGGAATTCCTGCCTGAGTGTAGAGTAAACACGGAAAATTTCCTTCTTATGATGCAAGCGCCGCAGTTCGCGCAACAGGTGCTGGACTGGTATCAGCGCTTTGGTCGCAAAACCCTGCCGTGGCAGCTGGAGAAAACGCCTTACAAGGTGTGGCTCTCCGAAGTTATGCTACAGCAAACCCAGGTTGCCACGGTTATTCCCTATTTTGAACGCTTTATGGCGCGCTTCCCCACGGTCACCGATCTGGCTGCGGCTCCGCTGGATGAGGTGTTACATCTCTGGACCGGCCTCGGCTACTACGCCCGTGCGCGCAATCTGCATAAAGCCGCAAAGCAGATTGTCGAGGTTCATCAGGGCGAGTTCCCGCGTAATTTCGATGATGTCTCCGCCCTGCCCGGCGTAGGCCGCTCCACGGCGGGCGCGATTCTGTCGCTGTCACTGGGGCAGCATTTCCCGATTCTGGATGGCAACGTCAAGCGCGTGCTGGCCCGCTGCTATGCCGTCAGCGGCTGGCCGGGTAAAAAAGAGGTCGAAAAACGGCTCTGGCAGATCAGCGAAGAGGTCACACCCGCCGAGGGCGTCAGCCAGTTTAATCAGGCGATGATGGATCTGGGTGCTATCGTCTGTACCCGATCGAAGCCGAAGTGCGAAATCTGCCCGCTGAACAGCGGTTGTGAGGCGTATGCCAGCAGCAGCTGGGCGAGCTATCCCGGTAAGAAGCCTAAGCAGGTGCTGCCAGAGCGCAGCGGCTGGTTCCTGATGATGCAGGATGGTGATGATGTCTGGCTGGAGCAGCGCCCGCCTGTGGGCTTGTGGGGCGGTCTGTTCTGCTTCCCGCAGTTCACAACGGAAGCGGCACTGACCGACTGGCTGGCGGCCCGCGGCATCCATGCAAAACCGCAGCAGCTTACTGCGTTTCGCCACACCTTCAGCCATTTCCATCTCGATATCGTGCCAATGTGGCTGACGTGGCCTTCTGTCGGGGCGGCGATGGATGAAGCAGGCGGTCTCTGGTATAACTTAGCGCTGCCACCATCTGTGGGATTAGCCGCACCCGTTGAGCGCCTGTTACACGAGCTGCGCCATCCCCGACAACTGGCTTTGAACAGTTGTGAGATTAATGAGGAAGAATAATGAGCCGCACCATTTTTTGTACTTTTTTACAGCGCGACGCGGAAGGACAGGATTTTCAGCTCTATCCGGGCGATCTGGGTAAGCGCATTTACAACGACATTTCTAAAGAAGCCTGGCAGAAGTGGATGGCGAAACAGACCATGTTGATCAACGAGAAGAAGCTCAACATGATGAATCCCGAAGATCGTAAAGTGCTGGAGAAGGAGATGATCAATTTCCTGTTCGAAGGTAAAGACGTTCATATCGAAGGCTATACACCGCCAGAAGCGTAAACATTCCGGGCCTCATCGCTGAGGCCGGTTATCCAGGTCAGGCTTGCATTCCCAATGAATAAAAAATTAATCGCCCTGCTGGTGATAGCACCACTTTTGGTTTCCTGTTCCGGGTCAAAGAAACAGCAGTCCCACGAGGAGTGGGTAAAAGATACCAACGCCTTTGATATTCTGATGGGGCAGTTTGCTCATAATATTGAGAATATCTGGGGTATCAATGAGGTCCTGATCGCCGGACCCAAAGATTACGTCAAATATAGTGACAACTATTACACCCGCAGCCACATTAACTTTGAAAGCGGTAAGCTGACCATTGAGACGATTTCTGGCACCGATCCTATGGCCAGCCTGCGTCAGGCAATCGTGACCACCCTGTTGATTGGCGAAGATCCGGGTAATGTCGATCTCTACTCTGACGCCAACGATATTGAAATCAGTAAAGAGCCGTTGCTGTATGGGCAGGTGCTGGATAATACCGGTCAGCCGATTCGCTGGCAGGGTCGCGCGGAAGCTTTTGCTGACTATCTGATTCAGAATAAATTGCAGCGCCGCACCTCGGGTCTGCATGTGATTTACACCATTTCAATTCCGATGGTGCCGAACCACCTGGATAAGCGTGCGCACAAATACCTGCCGATGGTGCGTAAAGCCGCCGATCAGTATGGGGTCGATGCCTCATTGATTCTGGCGATTATGCAGACCGAGTCGAGCTTTAACCCCTACGCCGTGAGCCATTCTGATGCGCTGGGTCTGATGCAGGTGGTGCAGCATACTGCCGGTGTTGACGTGTTCCGCATGAAGGGTAAATGGGGCAAGCCGAGCCGCAGCTATCTGCTGGATCCGGAGAACAATATTGATGCGGGTACTGCTTATCTGTCGCTGTTGCAGCGTAGCTATCTGGGCGGCATTCAGGATCCGGTGTCACGTCGTTATGCGGTGATCACCGCCTATAACGGCGGCGCAGGCAGCGTGCTGCGAGTCTTCTCCAGCGATAAAGATCGGGCGTTTTCGATGATTAACAGCATGTCACCGAGCAAGGTTTATTCGACCCTGGCGAACCAGCATCCGTCGGCGGAGTCGCGTCGTTATCTTTATAAGGTGAGTACCGCGCAGAAGAGTTATCGGGGATTCTGATTGGCTCAGCGCTAAAGCGGGGAGTGTTCGCTGCGCGAACGGGCTTGGGTGTAGCGCCTGGCTGCTGGGATTGTTCGCTGCGCGAACGGGCTATGAGAAGGCTTCGTTCGCTTAGCAGCGGGTATGCACTGAGCGGGTTCCGCCCGCCAGGCGGTCAGGAGTGCAGCGCCTGAAGCTGGGAGTGTTCGCTGCGCGAACAGGCTATGAGAAGGTTTCGTTCGCTTAGCAGCGGGTATGCACTGAGCGGGTTCCGCCCGCCAGGCGATCAGGAGTGAAGCGCCTGAAGCTGGGATTGTTCGCTACGCGAACGGGCTATGAGAAGATTTCGTTCGCCTGGTAAGCCGGGCAGTTTCAGATTCGCCTCTGCAGGCGACCGACAAGGGGGCGCCAGTCGCCGCGCCCCCTTGACCCCGGGCTCCGGCCTGCTTCACCGCCGCTTCGCGGTTCCTTCGCTACTTCAGGATTTCTCACGGAACGGCGGGACGCGCCATCCCTGGCGCGAACCCGCCTCTTCGCGACATCCCTGTCGCTCGTCCTGAAATCCCTCATCCGCTCAGCGGTTCTGACGGCCTCCCCACCCCCTCGCTGTTATCTCTGCTTTTTATGTCGGGTACTTTATCGCTGTGGGTTTTTGGGATTGCCTGTGATTTTCAGGTCGGCAGACAGAGCGGCATTCACCCCCTTCCGCTGTTATCTCTGCTTTTTATGTCGGGTACTTTATCGCTGTGGTTTTTTGGGATTGCCTGTGATTTTCGGGTCGGCAGACAGAGCGGCATTCACCCCCTTCCGCTGTTATCTCTGCTTTTTATGTCGGGTACTTTATCGCTGTGGTTTTTTGGGATTGCCTCTGGCTTTCGGCTCATCACACAGAATGGCATTCAACCCTACCCACTGTTATCTCGTTTTCAGGTAACTAAGATTGTTGCGGTGAACTTCAGGAATTGAGACTGGCTTTCAGACCACCAGACAACTGTGCACCAAAGAAAACATAAAGAAATCACAGCCGGGGGTTTCCCAGAGGCGTCCGGAGCGCTGAGGAACAACCGCAGGCCAGGATGAGCCGACAGGACGTCGGCGAAAGGACGGCACGAGCCAGGGATGGCGAGTCCGGACGGTCCGTCGGCCGCAGGGCGTGACGAAGGTACCCCGCACAGCGGGGCGCGCAGGCAGCCGGACGCCGGGATTGTTAAGGGGCGGGCGTCCGCCCCTTGACGCGTCCGCCTGCTCAGGCAACCTGAAACTCCCCATCGCCTGGCGGGCGGAACCCGCTCAGTGTTAGCCCGCGGCTAAGCGAACGAAGCCTTCTCATAGCCCGTTCGCGCAGCGAACCCAGGGCCTGCCGGTCGTAACCCACTCAGTGCATACACGCTGCAAAGCGTAGCCCGCTGCCAGGCGAAAACCCATTAAGTGCCAGCTCGCTGCAAAGCGTACACCGCCGCCAGGCGAAACCTTCTCAGCCCCGTTCGCGCAGCGAACAAAAAGGCAGGCGGGCCGCTACCCGCCTCTGCCCACGCTCAGATCAGCGCCCCACTATCATATTCGCCACCAGATACTTCCGTCCCTGGTCATCCTCTTCGGTGTAGACGCCCTGCAGCTCTGGTGAGAAGCCAGGCAGCAGATTAAGCCCCTCTTCCAGCGCCAGGAAGTAACGCTGCACCGCGCCGCCCCAGACTTCCCCCGGGACGACGCACAGCACACCCGGTGGATAAGGCAGTGCACCTTCCGCGGCAACCCGGCCTTGCGCTTCGGCTATCGGCACCAGCTCCACTTCGCCGCGAATATAAGCCTGATGCGCATCCTGCGGATTCACCCTGACCGGCGGGAACTCCGCGGCGCGGAACATCAGGCGCTGCAGATCCTTGACGTTGTGACTGACGTAAAGGTCGTGCATCTCCTGGCAGAGGCGACGCAGGGTATACCCGGCATAGCGTTCAGCATTTTTGCGGTAAATGGTCGGCAGCACTTCGGCCAGCGGCGCATCCTCTTTGACGTGCTGTTCGAACTGCGCCAGCATCGCCACCAGATTCGCCATCTTCTCCGGACTCTCTGCCGGGGTCAGCAGGAACAGGATTGAGTTGAGATCGCACTTCTCCGGCACAATGCCGTTTTCGCGCAGATAGTTCGCCAGAATGGTCGCCGGAATCCCGAAATTACTATACTCACCGCTGGCCGCATCAATCCCCGGCGTGGTCAGCAGCAGCTTGCAGGGATCCACCCGATACTGATCGCGCGCATAACCCGCGAAACCGTGCCACTTCGCCTGCGGTTCAAAGCTGAAGTAGCGCAGATCGCGGGCGATCGTCTCAGTGGGCGCATCCTGCCAGCGCTGGCCATCTACCGTCTCCGGCACAAACGGCAGGATCATCTCACAGCGATCCAGGATGGCTTTACGCGCCTCAATACCCAGCGTGACGCACTCATCCCACATACGACGCCCCGCTTCCCCCTGATGCATTCTGGCGTTGATATCCAGCGCGGCAAACAGCGGATAAAACGGACTGGTGGATGCGTGCAGCATAAAAGCGTTATTCAGTCGCTTATGCGGGCAGAAGCGGCTCTGTCCGCGAATATGATTATCTTTTTTATGGATCTGCGAAGTCTGCGAAAAACCTGCCAGCTGCTTATGCACTGACTGCGTGACAAAAATGCCGGGATCGTTCTCATTCAGTTGCAGGGTCAGCGGAGAACAGCCTTCCATCAGTGGAATGAACTGCTCATAACCCAGCCACGCGGAATCAAACAGGATGTAATCACACAGATGGCCGATGCGATCTACCACCTGACGCGCGTTGTAGACCGTGCCGTCGTAGGTGCCCAGCTGGATGATCGCCAGACGGAAAGGCCGCTCTTCAGCCGCGCGCTGCGGAGCCACGGCAGCGATCTGCTCGCGCAGATAAGCCTCATCGAAGCAGTGTGCGTCAATGCCGCCAATAAAGCCGAAAGGATTGCGCGTCGCTTCAAGATAAACCGGGGTCGCGCCCGCCTGAATCAGCGCGCCATGATGGTTCGACTTGTGATTGTTGCGGTCAAACAGCACCAGATCGCCACGGGTCAGCAGCGCATTGGTCACCACTTTATTGGCACTTGAGGTGCCGTTGAGCACAAAGTAGGTTTTATCGGCGTTAAACACTTTTGCCGCATACTTCTGCGCATCTTTAGCCGAGCCTTCGTGGATCAGCAGATCGCCCAGTTTGACGTCGGCATTGCACATATCAGAGCGGAAAACATTCTCGCCGTAGAAGTCATAAAACTGTTTGCCCGCCGGATGCTTTTTAAAGAAAGCACCGCCCTGATGTCCGGGACAGGCAAAGGTGCTGTTCTGCATATCGACATAGCGGGTCAGCGTCTCGAAGAAAGGGGGCAGCAGCGCCGCTTCATACGCCTGCGCAGCCGCTTCCAGCGCGATCCACTCCTGCGGATCGCCATTCAGCTCACCGCTGACGCCGGGCAGGTGCATCACCTCTTCTTCAAACGCGTTAGCGACAAATACCGGCAGATTAAAGCCGGTATGACGCAGCAGCGCCAGCACGCCGCTGCGGGTATCCGCCAGCGAGACGACAACCGCCGCCACATCGGTGAAGTCGGTGTTATCCAGCGTCACCACGTCTCGCGCAGTGTTCAGGGTCAGACTGGGCGCCACAGCGGCGCTGGCAGCAATTTTCAGTGGAGTCATAACAGAATCCCTAACGTCAGGGAGGAAGTGCCAGAGGCACAATTAAGGGGACAGTGCCCCGGCGAATACTTAACAGTCAGAAGCCGTTCCGCAGCCCGTGGAGAGCAGATCCATAGCCGCTGCCTGGCTGGCCTCACCGCATGGTGAATAACGGAGATATCGGAAAAGAGGAAAACCCGGTGAGCGCCGGAAAAAACGAACGGTAATCCGGGCGGATGCGCGGTGAACCGGACATGGCGACGTCCTCTGTGGCAAAGAAGCAGGGTCAAAAAGTGGCGGTCATAATGTCATCTTTTTCAGGCATCGACAACCCGAACCAGGTAATTATTCAGTCACCCCCTTCATATGTAACAACATGATTTTTATAGTCTATTTATCATAAAAAATTCACAATACGACTAATTATCTGAATTATATGCAGATTTATGCACTTAACTCACTGCCGCTGTCAGCCTGTTTTTCCGCTCGTGTCGTCTTCATTGCCGGGAGACGCGGCCATTGCCCTACCGCATTGCATCTGCCAGGCGTAAACTGATCTTCTCTTTCCCACTCTGCCGGAGGCTGCATGTTCAAGGCACTGGTCATTGAAAATGACGAACAAGGTTACCGTTCCCTGCTGAAAGATCTCCCCGAATCTCAACTGCCCGACCACGATGTCACGCTCGACGTCAGCTACTCATCCCTGAACTACAAAGATGCCCTGGCTATCTGTAACAAAGGCCCGATTGTGCGCCAGTTCCCGATGGTGCCAGGTATCGATTTTGTTGGCCGGGTGACGGCCAGCCGCCATCCCGACTGGAAAGAGGATGATGTGGCACTGCTGACGGGCTGGGGCGTGGGCGAAAAACAGTGGGGCGGCCTGGCACAGAAAGCCAGCGTCAGCGGCGACTGGCTGGTGCGCCCGCCCGCCACGCTGAGTCCGCTGCAAACCATGGCAATCGGTACGGCGGGACTGACCGCAATGCTCTGCGTGATGGCGCTGGAAAAACAGGGCATTACACCTGAACAGGGGCCGGTACTGGTAACCGGTGCCAGTGGCGGCGTCGGTAGCTATAGCGTCAGCCTGCTGGCGCGTCTGGGCTATCAGGTGATCGCTTCCAGCGGGCGCACCAGCGACCATGCCTATCTGATCGATACGCTGGGCGCGGCATCGGTCATTGACCGTGAAGAACTCTCCCAACCCGGCAAGCCACTGGCAAAAGAGCGCTGGGCCGCCGCGATAGACAGCGTAGGCAGTCACACCCTGGCGAATGTGCTGGCCGCCACCCAGCGCGACGGCGCGGTTGCCGCCTGTGGTATGGCGCAGGGACTCGACCTGCCAGCCAGCGTCGCACCCTTTATTTTGCGTGGCGTTACGCTGGCCGGTGTCGATAGCGTGATGTGTCCGAAGCCGCTTCGTCAGCAGGCGTGGCAGCGACTCGGTGAGCTGATGGATAGCGAACGGCTCAGTAAGCTGAGCCGGGTGATCCCGCTAAGTGAAGCCAGAGAAGGTGCGCAGGCATTGCTGGATGGTAAAGTGCAGGGTCGTCTGATTGTCGACTGTCGCTAATCCTGTTTAAAGGCGCGTTTTCGCGCCTTTAACGATCGGCTCGCTGCAGCCGTTTTATAAGTCCTTCCAGTGCGAACTGCGTGCCCTGCTCCATCACCGATTTCGGATCGCCGCTGAACTGATGGCACTCCGCTTCGTCTCTGCCGTCGGGCAATACCCAGCCAAACCAGATGGTGCCCGCCGGTGTACCATCTTCGCCGCCATCCGGTCCGGCATAGCCAGTAATGGATAATCCCACCGGCTCGCCGGAGCGGGCGCAGGCGCCCTGCACCATCTCCCGCGCCGTCTGTTCGCTCACCGCCGTATGCTGTTTCAGCGTGTCAGGGCGCACCCCCAGCAGACGGATTTTGGCATTTTCGCTATAGGTCACAAAGCCGCTGGTATAAAAATCTCCGCTGTTTTCCACCGCGGCCAGCGTCATGCTGATCAGCCCGGCGGTACAGGATTCGGCAGTCGCCAGATGAAGTCCGGAAGAGAGTAAAATATTACCCAGTTGCTCAGCGGTCTGATCTAATGATTTTGCCATTATGGTCTCCTTGAATCTGTCCGGAACTCCAGGTATAGCGCAAAATCAGCGAATAAAACCGCGCAAGGCAATGTTTTTAAAGCGAAACGGTCTAAATACGCAGCTGGATATGCGGCTGTCCACTCCCGGTATGCGCCACTACCTGCAGATCGGCCTGGTACCAGCGCGTCAGCGTCGCTTCCGTCATCACCGTCTGCGGCGAGCCTTGTGCCACCAGTCGGCCTGCGTGCAGCAGCAGTATGCGATCGGCCCACAATGAGGCCTGATTAAGATCATGTAACACGGTACAGACGGTGAGATCTCCGGCGCGCGTCAGCTGGCGTAATAAACGCAGGGTTTGCTGCTGCCAGAAGAGATCCAGCGCCGAAGTCGGCTCATCCAGAAACAGCCAGCCGCGTGGTCTTCCCTCATGCCAGAGCTGTGCCAGCACCCGTGCCAGCTGCACCCGTTGTTGTTCACCGCCAGAGAGCTGGCGGTAATCGCGCTGCGCCAGCCCTTCAC
Organism: Pantoea sp. paga; assembly: GCF_007558755.1. Lineage (NCBI taxonomy): Bacteria > Pseudomonadati > Pseudomonadota > Gammaproteobacteria > Enterobacterales > Erwiniaceae > Pantoea > Pantoea sp. paga. Next base: position 262,127 of record NZ_VLTF01000004.1, on the reverse strand, counting down.
AACCGGTCAGCAGCATAACCTCAGCCACAATCTGCGACGTCTGAGCCTCCGGCCAGGGCGCACGGCCCATCGCCACGACCGACTGCGCCGACTGTGCAAACGTCAGGTTGTTCTGCTGGCGCATCACTGCCCGGCGTCGTGCCAGCTGCTCACGCGGCCATGCCGTCAGCCGTCGATCGCCCAGCCAGCACTCGCCCCGATCGGGCGACAGAAATCCCGTCAGCATCCGCAGTAGCGTCGATTTACCCGCGCCGTTGGGGCCAATCAGCGCCACCAGCTCGCCACCTGACAGCGTAACATCGAGATTATCGATAACAGTTTTGCCGCCGCGCGCGAGACACAATCCCCTGGCCTGTAAAATGTCCATCACTCCAGCCCTCGCTGTTGACGCAGAATCAGCCAGAGAAACCACGGACCGCCAATCAGGCTGGTCAGCAGCCCCACCGGCATCTCGGCAGGAACCACCAGAGTGCGCGCCAGCGTATCGGCCAGCAGCAGCAGAATCGCCCCCGCCAGCGCTGAGCCAGGCAGCAGCCAGCGATGATCGCCGCCAAGGCAAAAACGCATCACGTGTGGCACCACCAGTCCGACGAAACCGATCACGCCGCTGACCGAGACCGCCGTACCGACCAGCAACGCACTGAGGATCAGCAGCTGATGCTGAGTACGCTTCACATCAACGCCCATGTAGTGCGCATCCTCTTCGCCCGCCTGCAGCAGGTTAAGGTGGCGGGCGCGAGTCTGTAACAGCAGCAAGGCTGGCAGAATCAGCAGCAGGCAGATCAGCAGTGCGGGCCACTGTGCCTGGCTGAGGCTTCCCATGCCCCATAACGACAGCTGGCGCAGCTGCTGGTCGTTGCTCAGCCATGACAGCACGCCTACCGCCGCCCCGCACAACGCATTAATCGCAATGCCGACCAGCAACAGCCGCGAAAGATTGCCGCGCGCCAGCCGACTGAAACTGAAGATCAGCAGTGTAACCAGCAGGCTGCCGATAAACGCGGCGATCATCGGTAGCCACAATGCCAGCGGTGCCGGCAACGTCAGCGGAATAATGATTGCCAGCGCCACCGCCAGTCCCGCCCCGCTGCTGATCCCCAGCAGACCGGGATCGGCCAGTGGGTTACGAAAAACACCCTGCATCACTGCGCCAGAGACTGCCAGCGCCATGCCCATCACCACCGCCAGCAGGACGCGCGGCAGGCGAATATCCAGCCAGATCTGCCAGATAAGATCGCTGAGCGGTGCCTGCCACAGCGCCCGCACTGAAAGCGACATCGCCCCCAGATTTGCCGCCAGCATCATCGCCACCAGCAGGAAGATCAGCATCAGCATCAGGCCACGCAGCGCATTATCCTTAATCATGGTTCAGCGATTCCGCCGCCTGGCGCAATTTCACGATTGCCCGTGGCGTATCAAGGCCAAACCCCAGCAGTGCCATGGTGTCGATCACCAGCAGACGATGCTGCTGCCCGGCAGGCGTCAGCGCCAATCCCGGTAACTGCCACAGCTGCGCTTCGCCGCCCAGGGTTTTCAGGCCATCCTCGCCTATTACCACCAGATCCGGCGCGGCGGCGATCACCCCTTCCTGTGACAGTGCCTGATAGTGCGGCACCGGGCCCATCGCATTCTCCAGCCCGGCGCTGCGAATGGCGCCATCGGCCGCAGTCTGATTTCCAGCCGCCATCGACTTCATGCCGCTGTTCGCCATGATGTAGAGCACTTTTACCGGCAGGGGTTGCTGCGGCAACTGGCGAATCTGCTGCGTCATTTGCTGCGCCAGTGCCTGAGCTTCGCTTTCACGCTGCAGCGCCTGGCCCACAGTGATAATTTTCTGCGGAATTGCCTGCAGGCTGCTGTCGCCGCTGACCGTGACCACCCTGACGCCCGCGCGGGCAATCTGTTGCAGCACCAGCGACGGTTGCGCCTGCGCGCTGGCGATCACCAGTGTCGGTTTCAGTGCCAGAATGCCTTCGGCGTTGAGCTGACGCATATAACCCACGTCCGGCAGTCGGGCGGCCTGCGCCGGACGCAGACTGGTGCTGTCGCGCGCCACCAGCTGTGACTGGGCATCCAGCGCATAGATAATCTGAGTGACGTCTCCGCCAATCGACACCACCCGCTCCGCCGCCAGTGATGGCAGCGTCATCAGCAGCCATAACAGCATCACTCTTTTCATGCCGCCGCTCCCGGCGTGCGGAGTGCGCCAATCTGCTCGCGCCAGCGTGACTGCTCTGGCGTACCTTCCGTGCGCTGACCGTAGAGCTGGGCGATCTGCGTGCCGTCGGCGGCAAACAGTTCCAGGCTGGTAACAAAGCCATCGCCCGTTGGCTTGCGTGTTACCCAGCTTTCGCTGATCTGATCAGCCATCAGATGCAGCGTGAACTGCGGATTGAAGATGTTGAGCCAGTTTTCCACTGGCTGCAGCTTTTCTACCCTGCCGGTGAAAATCTGAGTACAGCCACGGTTGCCGACAAAAATCATAATTTCATTGCCCGCCTGCTGTGCCATCTGTAGCAGGCGCTCAAGCGCGTCGTTGCCGGTCTGCCAGGCGAGATCCTCACCCACCGCGCGAAACGCCTGCGGCCGTGACACCTGGTGGCGCTTCAGCAACGCGAAAAACTGATGAACATCGGTCATGGCGCGCCATTCACGGTCGATGGCGGTGGCATCAATCGCCTCCGCCAGGGGAGCAGCGGCAACCGGCTCAACCACGAGCGGCGTCGTCGCGGCGTCGGTAAAGTCGGCGATCAGCGTCTGCCACACTGCCATGCTGGTCTGCTCCGTGGCGTAAACTTTCAGCACCGCATCGCCATGACGATCAAAAATCTGAATGCTGTGACGAACGCCCTGCCCGGTCGGCTCCTGCAGAGCAAAGGCGCTGCACCACTGACCGACGAACAGGCGCAGATCGAGCGCTCGGGGATTTAGCACCAGGCCACCATGTGCGCCAATCTGCACATTGTGGTATTCACCCAGATGTTCATGTACCGCATAAGCGTTACGGGTAATGTTTTTGGTTTCGCCGACTGCGCCCAGTGCCTTCAGCAACGCCGGAAAATCGCGTTTCAGCGCCACGGCATCAACGCCGATGCGCGCTTCACACAATTCCGCTTCGCTGATGCCGATCAGCGCGGCCAGGTCGCGGGCATATTTCTTCGGTTGTTCACCTTTAAGGACAAGATAGTGCTGATAAATCGGGTTCATGACTCAGGCTCTCTTAGTAATGCCCTGCATCAGCGCAGGGCGACGGCTATCAAAAATCGACGTTAACACCTAACTGGAAAGTACGGCCCGGCATCACGGCCAGTGCCTGATCGTTGCGCTCCTGCTGAGTGGCGCTGGTCAGTTCACGGCTGCTGAGGTAATCCCGGTATTTGCGATCGGTTATGTTGTAAAGCCCGCCACTCAGCCTGACGTTGTGCGCGACACGCCAGTAAGCGGTCATATCCACCATGCCATAACCCGGCACCCGCATGTAATCGGTGCTGGAGTCGGCCAGGCTGCTGCCGTTGTTAGCGAAGCTTTCGCGGTTAGTCGCGCTGGCTTGCTTACCTTTGACAAAGGTAGCGGTAACGGCGGCACCGTAGCCGCGCGCCTCATCATCCCAGGCAAGTCCGACGATCGCTTTCATCGGGGCAACACTCTCAAGGTCGATATAGCGGTCACCAAGGTAGCTCGACTTTGCCGCGCCCTGCGTGTAACCAAACGCCAGATTGGCGCTCAGACCTTCGACCTCGCTGAACCAGCTGCCGAAGTTCACTTTACTGCTGATTTCAGCCCCGTAGATGTAGGCTTTATCGCGGTTCTCCGCCTGATAGGTGGTGTAAATGTTGGCGGGCACATTGACGAACTGACCCGGATTAGCCGCCCGGCTGTAGCGGGTAAAGGCAATAAAGTTTTTATAGTCGTTATAAAAAGCGGCAGCGTTAAGCGTGACGCCTTTTGCCACCTCTCCTTTTACACCCCACTCGTAGTTGTTGCTGGTTTCGGTTTTCAGGTCTGCATTACCAATCAGCGCATACTGTGCAGGTCCGGCATAGCTGGAGCCAAGGTTCCATGAGCCATAAAGCTGGGTATCGTTGGGGAACTGCGCGCCACGGGTATATTGCAGATAAGTCATCAGCTTCGGTGTGAGATCGTACTGGAAGGCGATCGACGGCAATATCTGGGTGTCGCTGTTTGGCGATCCATAGAGCGCTGAGACTTCGCTGGCGTCGAGCACGCTACTGTTCGTGGTCAGCGTCGCCACATCACGCGGTCGGGTGTTCTGATAGGCCACGCGCGCGCCCGGCACGATGGCCGCCCGATGTCCGTCAGCATCGAAGCTGATGGTATCCTGCAGATAACCGCCCACGGTGTAGCTACGACTGTCAGCCTGCGGCTGCATGATCGCAGTAAAAGCACTGGCGGGTGGTGACTGACGGAAAGGTCGTTCAGTATCCACCAGGCGCGCATTCAGCCCGGCACTCAGTTCATGTCGCCCGACGCTTTTGAGCGCGCGGGCGTCAAAACCGTAGCTGTCGCTATTGTAGTCGGAATAGACGGTTTGCCTGGCGGTGGCACTCGACGGCATCCGGGTGTTGTCATGCGCCTGGGTCTGCTGCCAGTAAATGCGGGTCGTCAGGCTGTCGATCAGGTCATTGTAAGGCGTGTACTCATCCGCCAGGCTGATGCCCCAGCGGCGGGTATCACTCTGCTGCTGGGCCGTTCCCCAAACTGTATTGCCTGAAGTGCTCCAGCTGTCGTAATGGCTGTGGTGGGTTTTGTGATAGTAATCGACCGTCGCGCTGAGCTTATGAGCATCATTGGGCTGCCAGATGCCGGAGGTCATAAAGGCGTCGGAGTGCCAGTTGGCCGGATAAGCATCGAGCGTGCCGCTGTTATTACGGGTTTCCTGACCGTCGCGGCGGCTGTAAACAAAGATGCCGCGCAGTTCATCGTCACCGGCAGCGGCGGTGATGCCGTTATGCCAGCTGCGACTGGATGAGTCATAGTCGCTCTGATAACTGAATGCGGTCGCTTTTCCGGGATGCAGGTAATCGTCGGGAGACTTATTACGGAACGAGACGTTGCCGCCAATCGAGGTGTTCGGCTGATCCACTGCTGTGGCGCCCTTCTCAATCTCAATACGGCCAAACATATAAGGATCGATGTAATCGCGACCAATGCCAAAGCTGTCGAGACCTGCGCGTCCTACATAACTGCGGCCAGTGGCCTGCGGCAACGGAATGCCGTCCACATCCAGACCGACTCGGTTGCTCTCTAGGCCACGAATGTTGTAGCCGGTATAACCGGCCCGATCAAAACCGCTCTTACCGGCTGATGAACCGCCACGGGTACCGGTAGCGCTGATCAGCGGTTCATAGCGCATGATCGATCCAAAGTCAGTGGCACCACGCTGTTGCAGATCGCTGGCAGAGAGAGAGGTTTTACTGCCTGCCGTTTTTTTGATTTCCGGTGCCGTCACCGTCATTACCGGTTCGGCACTGCTGCCATAGCGGTCAGAAAGGGTTAGCGTGGCAGATTCACTGCCCGCAGCATAAGTGCAGGTGGTATTGATGAAGGTGGCGAGCAACGCCAGTTGAGTCAGACGCGGTTGCGTCAATCTCCGAAAACGTGGTGACATAGGCGCGAATTACCTGATTAATTGTTAGTATTCGCTCACTTGCTTGCTGGCAACAGTAAAACGGCTCCGCATAAAAGCCGTGAAAAGTCAGAACATCATGCTGGTGTAGTAATTATCGCCCGGAATTTAATGCAACTGATAATCATTATCAATCTTATTTACATTTAGATATAAACCACAGCGCACAAATTGTTAACCCGAATGCATTGGCATTTATCAACACGTAAAGGAATAGAGTTATGGCGCAAAAACCTGTGGTTGTTATTCACTACTGTATGCAATGCAACTGGCTGATGCGGTCAGCGTGGATGGCACAGGAACTTCTGCATACCTTCGCTGAGGATCTGGCGGAAGTGACGCTGAAACCGGGCACCGGCGGTATCTTTGAGATTACGCTGGATGAGCATCTGCTGTGGGAACGTAAGCGGGATGGTGGCTTCCCGGATGCAACCACGCTGAAACAGCGTGTGCGGGACATCTGCTTCCCGGATCGTACGCTGGGCCACATCGACAAACACAAAACTGAAGTCAGCTAAGTCCGCTATTAGCTGTGGGTGATTTTTTCTGCCGCGTCGTGCAGCGCCTTAATCAGCGTCTGCAGCGCGGCTTCTGAGATATCTTCCTGCGCAAGCCGCCGGTTCAGCGCGACCTTCAACCCATGAATCGCCTGCTCAACAGCAGGAATGCTGCGGTTATTGACCAGAATTGCCAGCGTAGAGAGCCGTGTAATCAGGCTGGTGACCGTTTCACGGTTCTCTGCCAGCTGCGCTTCTCCCGCTGCCGTCAGGCGGTAGGCTTTACGCGTTGCCTGCGCATCCACCACCTGAATCGCCTCCATCTCTTCCAGCAGCGTCAGATTGGGGTAAATGATCCCCGGACTGGGCGAATACTCTCCCTTTGACAGCTCCTCAACAGACTTGATCAGCTCATAGCCGTGTGCGGCATTCTGCGCCAGGAAATGGAGCATCAGCAGGCGAATCTCGCTCGCTTCCAGCATCTTTTCACGTCGCTTGCGCCGTCCGCTGCAACTGCCTGCGCGCGCAGTCTGATCGTCAGATGAAGTGGAAGTCGGATGCTGTTTCATGGCCTGCCCTGCTGCGAAAAAAGTGGAATTGATGGTAGTGCGCTGCCTGGCAAAACTCAATTGCCTTAGCGGCTTACTTCTGGTGCCAGTAGGCCACCGCCCGCACGAAGTCACTTTTGAGGCCGCGCTGCACCGTGAAGTAGTCACACAGCGCTTTAACAAACTCACCTTCGCCGGTCAGCCAGATAAAGTAATCTTCCGTCGGGATAGAGATCTGATCCAGCCGGGCAATCAGCTGACTGAGCTGCGCTTTCTGCATCTGGCCGCTGCCGAGCCAGTTTGTCGTCACATCAGCCGTATCAGATAAATAGTCGCGGCCCGTCGCTTCACTGGTAAAGGCATAGAGATGCAGCGCCTGCGCCCGGGCGTCACGCTGACGGCGCGCAAAAGCCGGCAACCCGGTTTCATCACAGACGTAGAGCTGGAATGCGTAATCGGTCGGCACCACCAGCGAGCCGCGTGGCCCGCCGACAATCAACCGATCGCCAGGCTGTGCCTGAGTTGCCCAGTCACTGGCTACGCCCTGCTGATGAATATAAAAATCGAGGGTCAGTGAAGATTCACCATCGAATTCCAGCGGTGTGTAATCGCGCGCCTGCGGACGCAGCCCTTCAGGCCAGACAATCCCCGCATCGGTGATTTGTGGCAGAGCCAGTGTGGCCCCTTCAGCGGAAGGGAAGAAAACCTTAATGTGGTCATCAAAGCCTGGCGACGTGAAGCCCGCCAGATCGCTGCCGCTGAACCGGATGCGCCAGAATTTAACGGCAATGTTAGTTTTACTCGCGACCTGGATATGGCGGAAACGCAATTCATTACGGACGCGCTGTGGTATACGCTGATCGGCTGATACAGGCAAAATTTCTCTCCTGAAATGGGATGGATGCCCGTGACTCAAGGCATGCTGATAACCATGGAATAACAATCATTCTCATCTGAAGTGCCAAGATTAGCTATGATATATCTTCACTACAAGAACGAAAAATGCGATCCAGCGGCTTAAGATATATTTTATGCCTGTACGGGTGTGCACAGTGCAGGCGAAGAGCGGCCCTGATAAGAGCGTTCAGAGAGAGGTAAGCAGCAGGTGCGGCGTGTTTACGGGGGCAGGCAGAGAAGGCGGAAACTGTCCGGCTCCTGACGAGCCGGGCATGATGTTGCGCCACACATTATGGCAGCGCATGACCACTTACAGTGTGTCGTTGAATCCGGAGAGGGAAGGATTGCTGCTGGTGTGTTCCGGCAGTTCACCATCACCCAGAATTTCATGCTGGGTGGCCTGAGAGTGCGGATGCAGTCCGGCAGGAGGTGAAAAAGGTTCAGCCTGTTGTGCCATCCCCATGAGAGGCAATGCCAGGATCAGTGAAATCATTAAGCGTCGCATAGTTGTCTTCGTTTGTTTTTTTGACCAGAAAAGGCCTGAAATGCAGGTAAATATTCCAGCCCTGGCACAGATGCTCGATGATTCAGGCATGGCAGGGTTTCGGGAGAGGATTTTACGCCAGAACGGCGAGTTATTTTATAAAATCGTGCGGTTTGTCACGGTTTACCGCACGAATTATGCATTAGGGAGCCGGGAGCCACTCGCCCTGCCCTGCTGGCTACGCCTGCATCACCGGAATAGAAAAAACGCCGCTCAGCCAGTCGGGCTTACAGTGCGCAAAATCGAGACGCAGCAGATCTTTACCGGGACGACGTGACACACCCAGTGCCGGCAGATGCTGATAGTAGATATCCTCGATAAAGCGTGTCAGCTGCTCCGGGCTGCCGCTCCAGCGGATCGACGCATAGAGTCCACGAACCTCGCTCCAGCTGGCGGTGTCGTCACCCAGCAACCCGGCATGTTGCGGCTCCAGCGCCTGAAGCAGGCTGATATTTTGCTGATCAGCAGAGCTATGGCCGGGGCCATACTGAAAGCCTAACCAGCCCTGCGACACGCGGCCGCCCGCCAGCGACACCAGTTGCCGCGCCTGTTCAGCCACCCGGTGATCGCGATCGGCAATGTAATCGCCAAACTTACACTCCCACTCCAGCGTCTCTCCGCACAGATGCAGCTCTTCCTCACGCTCCACCAGCGTTGCACGCTCTGCCAGCGATCGCACCAGAATGCGACCATGGAAGTTTTTAACCGGCAAATGGGGGATACGGCGAAACGCACCAGGCGTCAACGAAAAGTGACCTTTGAATACCCGGGTAAAATTTTGTTGGTTATCAAAACCAAAACGTACGGCGATATCGATCAGCGTCATGCGCGTCAGACGCAGCGCCATAGCGGCCATCGTCAGACGCCGTTTACGGGTGTAAGCCGCCAGGGTCTGTCCGGTCATCTCCTTAAACATGCGCTGCATGTGCCATTTGGAATAACCTGACTTGAGGGTAATCTGATCGATATTGAGATCGTCGGTGAGATTGGCTTCAATCCACTCGACCAGATCGTTGATGTGCTGTTTTTTAATGGCCTGACTGAGCATGATGGCGATTTACGACGCGGGTTAGGACTGGGATTTCAGTTACAAAAGGATAACAAAAATCGCAAATCGGTGTAAGGAAAGGGTAAGCATTGCGCGCCCGTTCAGGGCGTTTCCGCATTAATTGCTTAGGTTACTAACTAAAAAAGGCTGACTGTCGTCAGCCTTCTGATTATTGATAAAAACTGCGCCGGATAGCTGTAAGACGGAGCCTGCGACAACTAATGACTGCGCATTCCGGCCGCTGTCATCATCATGCGAAACAGCGAGGCGACAACGCCCAGCGCCAGTACGCTGGCGGCATAGATAAACACCAGCCACATCACACGCTTCCACCATGGCGCTTTCGTTTCTTGATTGTGATTGTGGTCTTTCATGCTGCTGAGGCTTTTCATATCAATGATATCCTGCGTCTGCTTTGATTTTTCCACGGAACACGTAGTAGCTCCAGAAGGTGTAGCCCAGGATCATCGGGATAATCAACAGGCTACCCACCAGCATAAAGGCCTGGCTCTGCGGCGGTGAGGCGGCAGCCCAGATGGTCACTGATGGCGGAATAATGTTTGGCCAGATACTGATGCCCAGCCCTGAGAAGCCCAGGAAGATCAGCGCCAGCGTCAGCAGAAACGGTGAATAGTGCGCCTCGCGTTTAATGGCGCGCACAATGCCCCACGAACAGAGCAGCACCAATACCGGAACCGGCAGGAACAGGAACAGGTTGGGTTTGCTGAACCAGCGATGCGCGATATCAGCATGCGCAAACGGTGTCCACAGGCTGATGATGCCGATAATCACTAACAGCGCAATCACCAGCGGCGTAGCCAGCGCAGACATTTTACGGTGCAGCTCGTTCTCGGTCTTCATGATAAGCCATGTGCAGCCCAGCAACGCGTAGGCAACAACCAGACCCACGCCGCAGAACAGCGGGAACGGTGCCAGCCAGTCCATTGCGGAACCGGCAAAACGACGTCCCTCAACCGGAATACCATCCAGCAACGCACCCACGGCCACACCCTGACTGAAGGTGGCGATGACTGAACCGGCAATAAACGACTTGTCCCAGAACGCCCGATGGCCTTCTACCGCCTTGAAGCGGAACTCAAAGGCGACACCACGGAAAATCAGGCCAATCAGCATAGCGGTCAGCGGAATCGACAGCGCATCGGCAATCACCGCATAGGCCAGCGGGAACGCCCCGAACAGACCAGCGCCACCCAGAACCAGCCAGGTTTCATTTCCGTCCCAGACCGGCGCGACGGTGTTAACCATCATGTCGCGCTCGCCAGCATCTTTATTGAACGGGAACAGCAGACCAATACCCAGGTCGAAGCCATCCATCACGATATACATCAGGGTTGCGAAAACGATAATCGCAAACCAGATAACGGAATAATCGATCATCTTAGTGGTCTCCATCCTTAAAGGTGGCAGCGGAAAGCGGACGCGCCGGGGTTTTCTTCTGGCCAGGACCACCCTCTTCGGTGATATGGCCTTCGCCGGTAACCGGGCCCTGCTTAATCAGACGCATCATGTAGTGATACCCCACGCCGAACACCGAGCTGTAGACCAGAATAAAGGCCAGCAGGCTGATGCTCATGTGCATGTCCCCATGTGCCGAGACCGCATCAATCGTGCGCTGCACGCCATAGACCACCCAAGGCTGACGACCGATTTCAGTAGTAAACCAGCCTGCCAGAATCGCAATCAGACCCGACGGCCCCATCAATAGCGCAAACCACAGGAAAGGACGCGACTCATAGAGACGCCCTTTGAAACGCAGCCACAGGCTGACCACGCCCAGCGTAATCATCAGCAGGCCCAGCGCCACCATCACGCGGAAGGACCAGAAGATGACCGTTGAATTAGGCCGGTCCTCTTTCGGGAAGGACTTCAGCGCCGGGACCTGCTTGTCCAGGCTATGCGTCAGAATCAGGCTGCCAAGATAAGGCACCTCCAGCGCATATTTGGTACGTTCCTGCTCCATGTCGGGGATCCCGAACAGGATCAGCGGTGTGGCTTCCCCCGGTGGGTTTTCCCAGTGCCCTTCAATCGCCGCGATTTTGGCAGGCTGGTGTTCCAGCGTATTCAGACCATGAGCATCACCAATCATCGCCTGAATCGGCGCGACAATCAGTGCCATCCATAACGCCATTGAGAACATCTTGCGGATAGCGGGATTGTTATTCCCCTTCAGCAGATGCCAGGCCGCCGACGATCCCACAAAGAAAGCACTCGCCAGGAACGCCGCTACGGACATATGGAACAGGCGATAAGGGAATGAGGGGTTAAAGACGATTTTGAACCAGTCCTGCGGAACCACGATGCCATTCTGAATGATGTAGCCCTGAGGCGTATGCATCCAGCTGTTAGAGGCCAGGATCCAGAAGGTGGAAATCAGCGAACCAAGAGCGACCATGCAGGTGGCAAAGAAGTGCAGCCCGGGCCCCACGCGATTCCAGCCAAACAGCATCACGCCCAGGAAGCCCGCTTCCAGGAAGAACGCTGTCAGTACTTCATAGGTCAGCAGCGGACCGGTGATACTGCCAGCAAACTCCGAGAAGCCGCTCCAGTTCGTCCCAAACTGATAAGCCATGACCAGTCCTGATACCACACCCATGCCGAAGTTAACGGCAAAGATTTTCGACCAGAAGTGGTAGAGATCGCGATAGGTTTGATCGCGGGTTTTGAGCCACATACCTTCGAGCACAGCCAGAAAACTGGCGAGACCGATAGTGATGGCGGGAAAGATAATATGGAAGGAAACAGTAAATGCGAACTGAATCCTGGCCAGATGAAAGGCATCTAATCCGAACATTGCTTACCTCTTTGCCACATAGAACACCATGTATTTACTTATAATTAACAACTTAAGCCTGATGCGCCTGGTTCTCTGCGCTTATTGAAATTCCCGCCGCAAATTTAAAACTATTCGCGGCGAGGAAATAGAAACAGTGGGGTTAATGAAAACTATAACAGTCTTTATTGATTCTGATCATTGTTTTTGACGGGAATTATTTATTTAAAAATAAGGCCTAAAGGTTAATCAGAGCGTGTTTATGTGTCGTTAATGTTACGGTAATTTGTACTTTAAAAATCGCTCGCGCTAAGGCGAATCTTGCCTGGAAAATTCCTTCAACAGGCTGTTTTCAGGCACTATTTTGTTATAAACCCTGATTGAGTAAAGGTCAAATTTTAGAGACAACAAATTTAATCCCCTTATTTTTTAACAGGTTAAAAGAGTAAGTTGTTACCTCTGCCGCTTTGTTTGCTTTTTTGCTTTTGCCTGGCTAATGCAGCTATAACTTCTGACAGAAAAAACGCAGAACGGCGCTTTTAAGCGCCATAAGAGATGTTAATAAAATGAGTCAAAAAGAAGGTATGAATTAACAGCGCGCTACGGGCAGTTGATTATTCCGGGCCAGAGATTCATAAAACGATTTAATAACCAGCAACCGTGCGAAAAGACCGCGGGGATTATTTGCGCTGCCGTTACGTTATTACGGTTTCAGGAAGTCATATGACAGACAAATGGAGTCAGAAATTTTGCAGTGAGTATCCCCATGCCATCACGTTATGACGGCTGATACAGGGTGATTTTACTCTGCCGCAGATTTTTCGCGCTGTGCCAGAATCCGGCTCAGGTTCAGCTCCAGCCAGTCAGCCAGTCCCACAACCTGTTCACCGACTTCGCGTCCAAGCGGGGTTAAGCGATATTCCACGTGCGGTGGCACCACATCGTAGGCGATACGCTGCACGAAGCCATCTTCTTCCAGGTAGCGCAGATTCTGCGCCAGCATCCGCTCGCTGACGCCACCGACCGTCCGGCGCAACGCACTGAAGCGCAGCGTCTGGTCCTGCAGGGCCAGCAGAATTAATACGCTCCAGCGGCTGGTCACGCGTTTCAGCACGTCACGTGACGGGCAGTTAACGTTGAGCAATTCGCCGCGGATAAATTTTTCACTCATTTTTTCAGACATTTAACTTACCCATCTCAAACTAACAATTCTGTAAGTACTTACTAAAAATTAGTTTATACACTAGTCTGAATTTCACCAACAGCCACGGGAGTAATAACATGATTGCAGTAACAGGTGCCACCGGCCAGCTTGGCCGTATCGTTATCGATGCATTACTGAAAAAAGTCCCGGCGGGAGAAATTATTGCCGCCGTCCGTACGCCTGCCAAAGCGGCCGATCTTGCGGCGCTGGGCGTCATTGTCCGCCAGGCCGATTATGGCCAGCCAGAGACGCTGGAGGCCGCTTTTGCAGGCGTGGATAAGCTGCTACTGATCTCCGGTAGTGAAGTGGGCCAGCGTGAAACGCAGCATAAAGCCGTCATCGAGGCTGCTCGTGCGGCGGGCGTGGGCTTTATCGCCTACACCAGCCTGTTGCATGCAGATACCTCGCCGCTGGGCCTGGGCGTTGAACACCGTGCAACAGAAGCGCTGCTGAAAGCCTCTGGTATCCCGTTCGCCCTGCTGCGTAACGGCTGGTACAGCGAGAACTACGCCGCGAGCATCCCACCGGCGCTGGCGCATCATGCGTTTATTGGCGCAGCAGGTGAAGGTCGTATCGCCTCGGCAGCGCGTCAGGATTATGCTGAAGCGGCGGCAGAAGTGATGACCCGAGAGGATCAGGCGGGCAAAGTGTATGAACTGGCAGGCGACGACAGCTACACGCTGGCGCAGTTTGCTGCAGAGATTGCCGCACAGAGCGGTGAGAAGGTCGATTACGTCAATCTCTCTCAGAGTGAGTTTGCGGCGGCGCTGAAAAATGCAGGCCTGCCAGAAGGTCTGGCGGAAATGCTGGCAGATTCCGATGCCGGTGCAGAGAAAGGTGGTTTGTTCGATGACTCCCGTCAGCTGAGCCAGCTCATCGGTCGCCCTACCACCACCTGGCAGGCTGTCATTCGCGCGGCGCTGGCGAACCGTTAATTCTGTCGTTCATGAGCGGGCAATCGGGTCCGCTCACCTCACTCTCCTGCCGTATTCCCGTTGGGTATGCCACTTTCTGCACTCTTTGCGGCTGCGGTTTCTTTTACAAAATGTGAATAAAAGCCAGTTTTCTTCAGGTTAAATTTTTTTATTCAGGTCGCTAAGAGATTCATCTGAAATGCGTTTTTTGTGAACAGCGCTATATTTGGTTGAATTGTCTGGAATTTATCCAAAAACCTCGATTAATCGACAATATTTATTACGTTCATAGATATTCTGCATTGTTGTTCCGCGGGATGAGAGGTCTATAATTTGTCCTTTGTGCAACCACGACCGCTCAGGAGGCCGTTATTAATACCCATCGCCAGCAACAAAATGCACTTGAAGAGGTTCGTGCCGGGGCGGAAGTTGAGTATCAATACGATCCCCATGAACTGAAGCTGGATCGCATGCAGGATTCTGAACCGGAGCCGGAGCTGATTGAAGGCTTGCCGGCGCCGGATGCGCTGACCCCTGCCGATCGTTATCTGGAACTGTTTGAACATGTTCAGATGTCGCGGATTTTCGAGGACAGCAAAACCTTCCCCGACTGTTCGCCCAAGTACGATCCGCTGGATGTGCTGATGCGCTATCGTCGACAGAAACGCAGCAGTGATTTTGACCTGTCGCGTTTTGTCGCCGATCACTTTTATCTGCCTGGCGTAAACGAAAGCTTTTATGTCTCCAACCCGGATAAAACGCTCAATGAGCATATTGACGACCTGTGGCCGGTTCTGACCAAAATGCCGCAGCAGCATATGCCGCACTCATCGCTGCTGCCGTTACCCAAACCCTATGTGGTGCCGGGCGGACGTTTTGGCGAAACCTACTACTGGGATTCTTACTTCACCATGCTCGGCCTGGCAGAATCGGGCCGCGACGATCTGCTGCGTCACATGGCGGATAACTTTGCCTGGCTGATCGATAACTACGGTCATGTGCCAAACGGCAACCGTACCTATTATCTCAGCCGCTCGCAGCCGCCGGTGTTTGCCCTGATGGTTGAGCTGTTCGAAGAAGATGGCGTGCGCGGTGCTAAGCGCTATCAGGAACAGCTGATGAAGGAGTATCAGTTCTGGATGGATGGTGCCGGTTCGCTGATGCCGAACCAGGCTTATCGCCACGTGGTGCGGATGCCAAACGGCTCACTGCTCAACCGCTACTGGGATGACCGCGATACGCCGCGTGATGAGTCGTGGATTGAAGATGTGGAAACCGCCCGCGAATCGAAACGTCCGGCCAGCGAAGTGTATCGTGACCTGCGTGCCGGAGCGGAATCGGGCTGGGACTATTCCTCGCGCTGGCTGCGTAACCCGAAACGGCTGTCGAGCATCCGTACCACGCAGTTTATTCCTATCGATCTGAACTCGTTCCTGTACAAGCTGGAACTGATGATCGCTACTCTGTCGCACGCAAAAGGCGAAGAGCTGACTGCGCTGGCCTGGCAGAAAAAAGCCGAAGCGCGCAAGCGTGCGATTACCCGTTATCTCTGGGACAGCACCGCCGGTGTGTTCCGTGATTACGACTGGCGTCGTGAGCGTTTCGGTGCCTTTACCGTCGCCTCTGTGGTTCCGCTGTTTGTCGGTCTTGCGACGCCGCACCAGGCGCACCTGCAATCGATCTCGCTGCGCCATCTGCTATTAAGCAACGGCGGCCTGCTGACCTCAATGGTGGAAAGCGGTGAGCAGTGGGATCGACCCAACGGCTGGGCACCGATGCAGTGGATGGCGGTTGTTGGCCTGAATAATTACGGTGAAGAGACGCTGGCGACTGAAGTGGCCGTGAACTGGCTCAACACGGTCAATAACTTCTATCAGCTGCACCATAAGCTGGTAGAGAAGTATGACATCAGCGGCGAGCGCGCCCGCCCAGGCGGCGGTGGTGAGTATCCGTTACAGGATGGATTCGGCTGGACTAACGGCGTTACACGTAAGCTGATGACGATGTATGGGCATTTAATGGCTGACTGAGTATCGCAGCCTGTAAACCTTTAAAACGCAAAAAGCCGGGCTATCCCGGCTTTTTCATGTTTCATGCAGCCTATTCAGCGCTACTTCTTCGCTTCAGTGCCTGGTTGTGACGCACGTTGCAGGAACTGCTGTGTCACTTCAGGCAGGTGCTGCAGCAGCCACTCCGCCATCGCCACTTCCTGATCGCGGATCTCACTTAGTATGCGTACGCCCTGCGCATCACCGACCTGCTCAGCCGCGGCGATCAGGCTGGTGTAGCTGGCGATCTCGGCATTCTCGAATACATAGCCACTGATAGCGCCCTTCACCACTTCATCTGAGTTAAACATGCCGCCCACGGCCTGGCCGGTGGCTGCCATTTTGCCCATCGCATCTTTCATTACAGAGTGATCGATACCGTGGCTGTCGAGCAGCTGTTCCAGCAGAGTCAGCTGATGTTTAGTTTCATCCAGATGTTGCGCCAGACGCTGTTCCAGCGCCGGATAGTGTTCAAGACGACCTGACATCTTGCTCAGCATGCTTTCTGCTTGTTTTTCCATCGCATGCGCATCGCGCAGCCAGTCGTGATAATGTTCAATCGCAGTCATGTGTTGCTCCTTAAGAGACGGTAATAGAGTCGGCTACCGAGGTGAGCTTCTCATCCGTTTGCTTCTCTTCATTCAGGGTTTCTTCCAGCAGCTGCGCGGCTTTGGTGTAACCCAGCTTCAGCGCCAGCGCATGCAGCGTACCGTAGGTGGCAATCTCATAATGCTCAACTTTCTGCGCTGCACCGATCAGCCCCTGATCGCGAACCTCGCCCTTTTCGACCGAGTCGATAATTTCCTGCGCTTCTTCAACCAGACCTTCCAGCGCATGGCATTTCATTCGTTTGATTTTGACTTCAGGTGTTACTTCCACCAGTTCGTCGAGTCGTTCAATCTGAGCACGGGTCTCTTCCAGATGCTGATTAAACGCAGCGATAAGATTTTCGTCACTGGCTGCACGCGCCATTTTAGGCAATGCACGGGTTATCTGCTTCTCAGCGCTGTATACATCGGATAAGTCATGGATGAACAGGTCGTTTAACGTTTTCACTGTCATAAGATAGCCTCATTGATTAAAAAGCTGCGTCTGTAATAACGCAGCGCCAGTCATATCGTTGACACCTGAAAAGTCTAGTGGAGATTTTTAATATCGCACGCCACATCAGTATGAATTTAATACAAAAGTGGCATGCAAAATGCAATTTCCTTTTTGCAGCAAACATTTAGCTGGAAAATTGTTTTTATCTTTGCGGCTTCGCTAGTGGCGTTGTAATTGTACAAACTAAGAAATCGTTGTATAAATTTTATAAGATTAACTGCATAAAAAAGTACCAGTCTAAAACTTACCTGTACAAAGTTTTATTAATCCGTATAGCTTTAACCTAGCGGAAATAAAAAACCGGAAGGGAAAACCCTTCCGGTTTAATTAACAGTTCCGGCCATGGCTAATGATTCAGCACTGGCATAATTCAGATGGCAATTATCTTACAAAAGAACTAAATAGATTCAAAATGCCCGGCTAACAGAGTAACCCTGCCGTCACAGCAGTGTTAAAGACGTTCAGCTCCGGCGGCTAACCTTACCTCCCTTGCGCCCCGCTTCAATGGCACGTTCAGGATCGTTCTTGAAGTTGCCGCCGCTTTTCTGGCCACCTTTGCGTCCTGCTTCAGCAGCACGCTCTTTGTCGGCCGCAAAATTCCCGGCCCCACCGCGATATTGAGTCATATGCGTCCTCTTTGATTTTTAAAAATAGAATTTGCACAGCTAACGCTTCATCAGGCCGATTCAGCAACATAAATGTAGACAGAAAATCGGGCCGATCAAGTGAGATAAATAAAAAACCCGTCACAGTTCTGGTTTATTGAACGTACTACTCTCAACCAAAATGATAACGGATTCCAACCATCGCTCTTTTGAATTCATAAAAGAGCCGCGGCATGAAAAACCTTTATAACAAAAATCGCCGCGCCCTATTAATCGATCATTTTCAAAAAAAGTCCAATTGAAAAAAATATAAGCGAAGCGGTGAATAGACAGATTAATCAACATCAGGTAGTGAAGATGATCAACAAACGATCAATTTCCCCAAGCGAAGCGCTAAATAGAAATCTGAAACCCTGCTTTTACGTTAAAAATAAGCGAAGCGTGACGCATTGATGACATCAGGTAAAAATAGCCTGAATCGATCAATAAACGATCAATTATGCTGATTTAATGAAAATTTTTATTAACGATAGAGGGCAGATTTAGCGATGAAATTTGAATCTAAGCGAAGCGGATGAATTTCTGCTTCCTGAGGGTAAAAAACGTCTTTTCGGAATAGTACTAAAAAGCATTTTCTGTGGGGATAAGCATAAATTTTGCATGCCTGTGAAAAGGGTAACTCAACGTTATGAATGAGATGGCGCAAATTCATGAGGGAGATAGTGCGTTAATGGCAGGCAAAACATATACCCTGTTCAGCAGAGTCAGAGGGAGTCGGGAAAATCGGAATCAAAAGCGACACCGCGCTTGCCATTTTTCTTGATGCGGTACATCGCTTCATCAGCACGCTGCAGTGCAGTATCAAAGTCCTCTTTGTCCTGCGCCTGAGAGACACCGACAGACGCCCCAATGAGTGCATGCCCGTTTGCCATATCAAAAGGTGTCATTACCGCGTCAAGACAGGCGTGCGCCAGTTTCTTTACCCGCGGATGGTTCAGCGCCCAGGGTATTAACAATACAAACTCGTCGCCGCCCAGTCGGCCAATGATCACTTCTGCCGGAGAGAGTTCCGTAAACCGCTGACTCAACTGGATGAGGACTTCATCTCCGCTGCGGTGCCCCAGGGTGTCATTGACGTGTTTAAAGTTATCCAGGTCAATAAAGACCACGCAGAGCGGTCCCTGAGTTTTCATTTCACAGAAATAATTCTGCAGAGCATGACGATTGTTGAGCAGCGTAAGGGGATCGTGCAGCGCCAGCAGGGCGAGCTGCTCTTCATATTGCTTCTCTTTGGTCATATCGATGTGAGTGCCGATCACTTTAACCGGCTCTCCGTGCGCATTCCATTCGCTGACCCGGCCCCGATCCAGCACCCACGTAATGCTGCCATTTTTGGCGATCATGCGGTGCAGAGCCTCGTAATAAGGCGCTTTCCCGGCGATGTGGTCGTTGAATGCCTGTAAAACGTCGGCGGCATCATCGGGATGCAGGCTCTCTTTCCAGGATTCAAAGTTGGCGTCGGTCTCTTTCGGCTGGAAGCCCAGCATCGCCCCCCAGCGCCGGTTGAAGATCACCAGTTTGCCGCTGGGAATATCCAGCTGCCACAGGAACAGCCCGGTACCATCCAGCGCCGCATTGAGTTTTGTGCGGGCGTCATGCGCTATACGCTTCAGACGCGCATTGTGCTTTTTGAGGTTCTGTATCTGCAGACGCAGCGCTTCTTCTGACATAACCGTGTAAGAGGAGGAAAAAGGGGTATTGTGCCTGTCAGGCTGATTCTGTAAAGGGTGGCTTATAAAACACGATTAGCCGCGGTCAATTGCAGGCTGGACAGGATATCAGGCGGTGCCAGTCTGGCAACGCAGCACAGAGGCGAAGCGGCAAATTGATTTCGCCATGAAATCTGTTTGTGTTGCTACAGGGTTGAGAAGTGGAATGGGCCTGGGAGAGGTGAAATTCGGAATGTTCGGGGAGATAGCGAATCGGGTGGCCTTAAAAAAGCAAAAACCCGCCAGAGGCGGGTTCTTTAAAGATGGTGCCCGAACCCGGACAAAAATGCCGGGAGCATTTTTGCATCGCGCGGCTTCGCGCGACCCAGAGGGCGAGCCACAGGGATGTGGCGAGTGAATCGAACCTTCGATAACGGGTTCGCTCCAGAACGCAAAAACCCGCCAGAGGCGGGTTCTTTAAAGATGGTGCCCGAACCCGGAATCGAACCAGGGACACGGGGATTTTCAATCCCCTGCTCTACCGACTGAGCTATTCGGGCAACGGGGCGCATTAAACCAAAGCGGCCCGGCAGCGTCAAACGCTTTTCACCAAAATCAAATCGACTGACCGCTTTTCCATCAACCCAAAGAGTGGGTCTGACCTGCCGCCATAAACCTCTCTGTTGGCCGGATATATTTTAGTCAGAAGGCAGGCAGAGTCTGCATTGTGAGGCGAAATTGCCGATATAGCATGCGAGACCAACACTAATAATAAGGATCGCCATGTTTTCCACCATTACATCAGGTATCGCTTCCCGTCACAGCTGGCAGAAGCGTTCACACTCAGCGGCAACGCTGAGCTCTCTCAACGGCTCCATCGCCATGATTGAATTCTCTCCCGATGGCTCCATTCTCAGCGCGAATGCGCTGTTTCTGGCGCGCATGGGCTACACGCTGGCTGAGATCGAAGACCAGCACCACAGTCTGTTTTGTACCGCAGAGCAGCTTGAGTCGCGGGAGTACAAGGATTTCTGGCTGCGACTGAACCGGGGCGAAAGCTTCAGCGATAAGTTCCTGCGCGTAGCGAAAAACGGCCGACCGGTATGGCTCGAAGCCAACTATGTACCGGTGCAGAACCGCCATGGCCGGGTGATTAAAATCGTCAAACTGGCAACCGACATCACCGATCATATCAACGATGCGCAGGAGCAGCGCGCCATCACCACCGCCATAGAACGCTCGATGGCGGTGATCGCTTTTAACCTCAAAGGTGAAGTGCTGAAAGCCAATGACAACTTCCTGAAAACGATGGGTTATCGTCGTGAGGAGGTAGAAGGTGTTCACCACCGTCGCTTCTGCTCGCAGGCGCTGCGCGATAGCCGCGAATATAGCGAGTTCTGGCAGCAGCTGAACCGCGGCGAGTTTGTCTCAGGCCAGTTTCCCCGGGTCAATAAACGGGGTGAGACTATCTGGCTGCGCGCCACCTATAATCCGGTGTTTGACGAACAGGGCAGGCTCTACAAAATCGTGAAATTCGCCACCGATGTGACCACGCAGGTGGAAAAGAATCAGCAGGAACATGATGCGGCACAGCGGGCTTATCACACCGCGCTGCAAACGGATGAAAGCACAAAGCTGGGTGCCGATGTTATCGCCAGCAGCGTGCAGACCATGAACGCCCTGGCGGGTGAACTGCAGGGGATCTCCGGTGATATTACCGGCCTGAGTGAATCCTCAGAGCGTATCGGTGCGATTGTGGAAGGTATCCGCCGGATAGCCGATCAGACTAACCTGCTGGCGTTAAATGCCGCTATTGAAGCGGCGCGGGCCGGAACCCATGGCCGCAGCTTTGCGGTAGTGGCTAATGAAGTCCGCACGCTGGCAGCAAACATCAACCGCGCCACCACCGACATCGAAAATCGGATACAGCAAAACCATCTGCTGGCAAGCCGGGCACTGAAAGGGATTGAATCCAACCTGAAGCGCGCCGATCAGGGCGTACAGCTGGCCCAGGAGGCGGGCGGCGTGATTGCGGAAATCCGTGAAGGCGCAACCGATGTAGTACGCGCCATCGGTCAGGTGACCAAAACGCTTAAAGTCTGACGCGCTGCGGGGGCAACCGCCCCCTTTTAAGGTGTTGCCTGAACCGGCGCTTCTGGCGTCGGCGGAATAAAGATGTGATCCAGAACTGCCCGCATCACGGGTGCCGCAGTAATCCCTTCGTTGCCACCATTCTCCAGTATCAACGCCACCGCCACTTTCGGGTCATTAAAGGGCGCAAAGGCGGTGTAGAAGATATGGTCACGTAGCCGTACTGGTATCATCTTCGCGTTATAGGTCTGGTTCTGGCGCAGGCTGAATACCTGCGACGTCCCGCTCTTCGCGGCGATGCCATAAGGTGCCGTGTGGAAATATTTATAACCGGTGCCGTTGGGTGCATTAGCCATGCCAAACATCGCATGGCGTACCAGCGACCAGTAGGGTGAATGAGGATCGCCAATCTGCGCTTCATGCAGCCTGGGATGGTAGTT
The DNA here is from genome assembly GCF_007558755.1 of Pantoea sp. paga. Lineage (NCBI taxonomy): Bacteria > Pseudomonadati > Pseudomonadota > Gammaproteobacteria > Enterobacterales > Erwiniaceae > Pantoea > Pantoea sp. paga. The sequence continues at coordinate 240,040 of NZ_VLTF01000004.1, read as the reverse complement.
CTCCACCAGGGTGCCGCGCTGGGTTTTCTCCAGCAGATGGGGGGCAATAACCCGACCGTTATTAATCAGCGCCACCATCGCTTTCACCATCTGAATGGGTGTCGCAACCCAGTAGCCCTGTCCGATACCAACGGACACCGTATCGCCCTGATACCAGGTCTTTTTATGCACCTTCTGCTTCCACTCCCGGCTCGGCAGTAAGCCGCTGTACTCTTCATTCAGGTCAATGCCGGTCGATTTGCCATAGCCAAACTGGCTGAGCATGGTGTGAATGCGATCAATGCCCATCATGAACGCCACCTGGTAGAAGAAGGTGTCGGCGGACTCTTCGATTGCCCGCGTCACATCCAGCATGCCGTGCCCGGTTTTTTTCCAGTCACGATAGCGCCGGTCCGTGCCTGGCAGCGTCCAGGTAGGTGCGCCAAAGAATTGCGACTGCGGCGTAATCACATGAGTCAGCAGCGCCGACATCGCCATGTAAGGCTTCACCGTGGAGGCGGGCGGATAGAGTCCCTGCGTAACGCGGTTAATCAGCGGCAGGTCTTTATCCTGTAGCAGCTTTTTGTAGGCCTGATAGCTGATGCCTTTCACAAACGGATTGGGATCGTAGCTGGGGCTGGAGACCATCGCCAGCACGGAGCCGTCGTGCGGATCTTCAATCAGCAGCGCCGCACGCTGCCCCGCCAGCAGGCTTTCCACATACTGTTGCAGGTGCAGATCCAGCGTCAGCGTCAGGTTTTTACCCGCGACCGGCGGTACCTCTTTCAGCACCCGCACAATGCGGCCATGATTATCCACTTCCACTTCCTGATAACCCGGCTTGCCGTGCAGCAGCGCTTCGTAATAGCCCTCAATCCCCTGCTTACCTATGTTATGGTCAGCCGCATAGTTTTCGGCGATGCCTTCCGCATTCAGCCGTTTATAGTCATTATCGTTGATTTTCGACACATAGCCGATCACATGCGCCAGATCCGCGCCATAGGGATATTCACGATCCTGGTAGGTCTCAATGCTGGCGCCGGTGAAGTGAAACTGATTGACCGCAAAGCGGGCGACCTGCTCTTCGGTCAGCTCCTCTTTCAGCACCACCGGCTTGTAACGGCTGGTCTGCTTCAGCGCATGGCGGAAGGTGTCGATTTCGTCCGGCGTCAGATTAACGATCGGCGTGAGTGCCCGCAGCGTGGCATCCATGTCGCTGATTTTGTAAGGCGTCAGCGTAATGGCGTACCAGCTGACGTTTCGCACCAGCGGAATGCCATTGCGGTCATAAATCAGCCCACGCGTCGGCGCAATGGGGATCATTTTGATGTCGTTCTGGTTAGAGCGCGTCTGGTAATAGCCATGGTCGCGCACCTGTAAGCGAAAAAGGTTTACGCCAAGAATGGTGAAACAGAGACAGACCAGAGCAAAGGCTATTGCAGCGCGGCGGGCAAACAGCTTCTCTTCAGCTTCGAAGTTACGAAAGTTCATCAGGGGGCATTATCAGGCGATTAATTATTATCTGTTATTGCGCACCATGATAAAGCGCGATCGCGGGCGTGCCAGCGCGAAGATGCACAAGCCTGAGCAAAAGTGTGTCATTTGATGTGAATGTTACCGGGACGGCGAGGCGGGAAAATGCAGATCCCCCGGTTAAGGGGGATCTGCACAGGGGGATCGGGCAGCAGGCGTCAATGCCTGCCACGCTGATTAATCACCCAGCAGAACAGACTCCAGCGCAATCTTGATCATGTCGTTGAAGGTGGTCTGACGCTCAGCAGCGGTGGTCTGCTCATGCGTACGGATGTGGTCTGATACGGTGCAGATGGTCAGCGCTTTAGCACCGAACTCTGCGGCCACACCGTAGATACCTGCAGCTTCCATCTCAACGCCGAGGATGCCATATTTCTCCATCACGTCGAACATCTGCGGATCCGGAGTGTAGAAGAGATCGGCAGAGAAGATGTTACCTACGCGCGCTTCAACACCCAGGTTTTTCGCCGCATCAACCGCGTTACGCACCATGTCGAAGTCAGCAATCGCAGCAAAATCGTGATCTTTGAAACGCATACGGTTCACTTTGGAATCGGTGCAGGCACCCATACCAATCACGATGTCACGCAGTTTTACATCGGCACGCACGGCACCACAGGAGCCCACACGGATGATCTTTTTCACGCCGAAGTCGGTGATCAGCTCTTTGGTGTAGATGGAGCAGGAAGGAATACCCATTCCATGGCCCATTACAGAGACTTTGCGGCCCTTATAGGTGCCGGTGTAGCCCAGCATCCCGCGCACGTTGTTCACTTCTACCGGATTTTCCAGGAAGGTTTCAGCGATGTGCTTTGCACGCAGCGGATCGCCAGGCATCAGCACGACGTCTGCGAAATCGCCCATTTCAGCATTAATATGAGGGGTTGCCATTGTTTAATCCTTATTAAATTGCTGATTTACAGCATGTTCTTGCCATAGTCCATCTCGGACAGGCCAAAATAGTGTGCAATTGTCTGACCAATATCGGCGAAAGTTTCGCGGTAACCGAGTGAACCCGGCTCGACTTTCGGTCCGTAGATAAGAATCGGAATGTGCTCACGCGTGTGTTCAGTGCCTTCCCACGTCGGGTCACAGCCGTGGTCAGCGGTCAGGATCAGAATGTCATCTTCTCCGACTAATTCCATCAGCTCAGGCAGACGACGGTCAAACAGCTCCAGCCCGCCCGCATAACCGGCAACATCACGACGATGTCCCCAGGTTGAGTCGAAATCAACGAAGTTAGTGAAAACAATCGCCTGATCCGGCGCAGTTTTCATCTCCTGAATCGTCGCGTCAAACAGCGCATCCAGACCGGTCGCTTTGACCTTTTTGGTAATGCCCTGCTCAGCATAGATATCGGCGATTTTACCCACGGAGATCACGTGACCGCCCTTCTCATCCACCAGCTTTTTCAGCATGGTGGCGGATGGTGGCTCAACTGCCAGGTCGTGACGATTGCCGGTGCGCTCGAACTGACCCGCTTTGTCGCCCACAAACGGACGGGCGATAACCCGGCCAATGTTGTAGCCACCTTCGGTCAGCTCTTCACGGGCGATTTCGCACAGCGCATAGAGTCGATCCAGACCAAAAGTCTCTTCGTGACAGGCGATCTGGAACACCGAGTCCGCAGAGGTATAGAAAATCGGCTTGCCGGTTTTCATGTGCTCTTCGCCCAGCTGGTCGAGGATCACCGTACCTGATGAGTGGCAGTTACCGAGATAGCCCGGCAGATCTGCGCGCTCGACCAGTTTGTCCAGCAACTCCTGTGGGAAGCTGTTCTCTTTGTCGCTGAAGTAGCCCCAGTCAAACAGCACCGGCACACCGGCGATCTCCCAGTGGCCTGACGGCGTATCTTTACCTGAAGAAAGCTCGCTGGCGTAAGCGTACGCGCCGGTGATTTTCGCCTCAGGATCCAGACCTGCCGGGAAGCGGCCGGTCGACAGCTCTGCGGCTTTGCCCAGACCCAGCGCGGTAAGATTAGGCAGATGCAATGGGCCTTTACGTCCCTTGTCTGCTTCACCCCTGAAACAGGCTTCGGCGATGTGACCTAACGTATCCGAACCTGCGTCGCCGAATTTATCGGCATCTTTACTGGAGCCAATTCCAAAGGAATCGAGAACCATAATAAAAGCACGTTTCATGCAAGTCTCCTGCGCATTGGCGCGTGACAAGTCAAAAAAAAGCGATCAGATCAGTATACCCGAATGCATCGCGGCTGGCACCGGTTACCGGTCAGTTAGCTGATATCGCTCACACGGCGATAGACAACCGGCGTCTCAGCCGGGGCGGAATCACCGAGCACCAGCGCGGCTTTGACCGCCGCGGCGGCCTGCTGCCATTTGTCTTCGCTGCTGGCGTGAATGATCGCCAGTGGACGCTGCGCATCGGCACGTTCGCCCAGGGTGATCATGTCGCTTAAGCCGACGCTGTAATCAATGCTGTCGCTGGCACGCTGACGTCCGCCGCCCATTGCCACCACCGCCAGACCCAGCGCACGGGTATCCATGCTGCTGACGATGCCTGGCTGGTCGGCATACACCGGCTTGCTCAGCATCGCCTGCGGCAGATAAGCGTCGTAGCGTTCAACAAAATCGGCAGGTCCCTGCTGGGCAGCGACCATGCGACCAAACACCTCGGCTGCTTTGCCGTTATCCAGCACCGTCATCAGCTTATGACGCGCTTCGGTGTCGCTCGCGGCCAGTTTGCCGGAGACCAGCATTTCGCTGCAGAGCGCCAGCGTCACTTCCAGCAGGCGCGGATTCCGCTCTTCGCCGGTCAGGAAGCGAACCGCTTCACGCACTTCCAGCGCGTTACCGGCTGAGGAGGCGAGAACCTGGTTCATATCCGTCAGCAGTGCGGTGGTCTGGCAACCTGCGCCATTGGCGACGCCAACAATCGACTGCGCCAGACTTTCTGACGCCTCATAGGTTGGCATAAACGCGCCGGAACCCACTTTGACATCCATCACCAGTGCATCCAGCCCTTCTGCCAGCTTTTTCGCCAGAATCGAGGCGGTAATCAGCGGGATCGAATCGACGGTGGCGGTGATGTCACGCGTGGCGTAGAAACGCTTATCCGCCGGTGCCAGCGAGCTGGTCTGGCCGATAATCGCCACACCGACCTGCTTAATGATCTCGCGGAAGCGATCATCACTCGGGAAGATATCGAAGCCCGGAATCGCTTCCAGTTTATCCAGCGTGCCGCCGGTATGGCCAAGGCCACGACCCGAGATCATCGGAACATATGCGCCGCAGGCCGCGACCATCGGCCCTAACATCAGCGACGTCACATCGCCAACGCCGCCGGTCGAGTGCTTATCCACCACCGGGCCATTGAGATTAAGTGATTTCCAGTTCAGTACCGTACCGGAATCACGCATCGCCATAGTCAGCGCGACCCGCTCAGGCAGCGTCATGTCGTGGAAATAGATGGTCATCGCCAGCGCGGCGATCTGACCTTCCGAAACGGTGTTATCACGCACGCCATTGATGAAGAAGCGAATCTCCTCTTCAGTCAGCGCATGGCCGTCACGTTTTTTGCGAATTATTTCTTGTGGCAGGAACAAGGTAACCCCCTGGTTCAGGGAAATCAGGATGGGGAACAGGCGATCAGCGACCGCCTGAAAGATCAGTAACCCGCTTTGCTGGTGTCGCTGTCATGACCCAGAGTGTTGAGCAGGCTCGCCAGCAGGCTTGATGCACCAAAGCGGAAATGACGCGCATCGGCCCAGTCGGCACCCAGCGTCTCTTCCGCCATTTTCAGATAGATCGCGGCATCTTCAGCGGTGCGCACGCCACCAGCGGGCTTAAAGCCAACCTGCTGGCTGACGCCTTTATCGCGGATCACGTTCATCATGATCTGCGCCACTTCAGGTGTGGCGTTAACCGGCACTTTACCGGTCGAGGTTTTGATGAAATCGGCACCGGCATCAATGGCAATCTCAGAGGCCTGACGGATCAGCGCTTCCTGCTTCAGTTCACCGGTTTCGATGATCACTTTCAGCAGCACATCTGCTTCGGCACAGGCGGTTTTACAGGCTTTCACCAGATCGAAACCGACCTGACTGTTACCGGCGATCAGCGCACGATACGGGAACACCACATCCACTTCATCGGCACCGTAGGCGATAGCGGCGCGGGTTTCTGCCAGCGCAATATCAATGTCGTCATTGCCGTGCGGGAAGTTAGTCACCGTGGCGATGCGGATCTCCGGAGTTCCCTGCTCGCGCAGCGTTTTACGGGCAATCGGAATAAAACGCGGATAGATACAGATTGCGGCGGTGTTGCCTGCCGGGGATTTGGCCTGATGACACAGGGCGATCACTTTTGCGTCGGTGTCGTCGTCATTCAGGGTGGTTAAATCCATCAGTTTCAGGGCGCGCAGGGCAAGGTTTTTGATATCGGTCATGAGGCTCTCCAAAGGATCGGGGTGCAACCCACCGGCTCGCCGGCGGAATGTTATAATAATAACACTCTGATGCGGCCTGATATGTGCCAGGAGTCACATAGGAATAAGAAATTAGTGCAACATTGCCACGCTTACTGTGACTAACATTACAGATAACAGGGCTTGGTGGTTATTATACGCCAGCGGGTGCAATGTTACTATTATCACATTTAAGCGCGAAGGCTGCAGGTCGGGTGAGACACGGGCGGTCAGTTGCGCAGCGCCGGGAAAGCGGGATCGAGCTGAAATAGCTGCTGACTGTTGTGCCACAGCGCATCGGCAATCTCCTCAGGTGACTCTTCACGCAGGCTGCAGAGCACCTCCCACACCTGACGCGCCCGCTCCGGACGATTAGGCTGGCCCTGAAAGCCCTGCAGCGGCATATCGGGTGCATCGGTTTCCAGCAGCAGCGAAGAGAGCGGCAGTTGCGCCACGGTCTGACGGGTTTTGCTGGCGCGTTCATAGGTAATGGTCCCGCCGATGCCAATCGCATAACCCAGCTTAATAAAGGCCTGCGCCTGCTGCAGGCTGCCCGCAAAACCATGCACCACGCCACGGCGCGGCAGATCGTAACGACGCAGAATCTGCGCCAGTTTGTCATGAGTGCGGCGCGAATGCAGGATCACCGGCAGCTGATACGCTTTCGCCAGCTTAAGCTGCGCCTCAAGAAAGCGTTGCTGCTTATCAAACTGCGGATCGTCGCGATAGAGATCCAGCCCGATCTCGCCGATCGCCACCAGCTTACGCGGCCGCTGTTGCAGTAAGGTTTCCAGCTGGTCGAGATGGGCCTCCTGATGATTTTCGATAACGATCGGATGCAGGCCCAGCGCGGCATAGAGCGCCGGTTGCGCCGCGGCTAACGCGCAGACCCGCTCAAAGCGGCTGGCATCGATCGCCGGAACGATAATCTTTTCCACGCCCGCTTCTGCAGCACGTGCCAGGCTGCCAGAGATATCCCCTTCAAACGGCGGGAAATCGAAGTGGCAGTGCGTATCGATAAACTTCATGCCAGCGATCCTTTGTCGTAATCAGCATCATTATCCGCCAGCGGCGGTGTGATGATGAGGCGGGTATCGGGTGCATTGGCTACCGGAGCAGGCGGCGTTACGATACGCGCCGTGGTCATCGGTTCCGCATCGCTCAGCCACTGGCCCAGCGTGGCGAGGAAATAGCGACCGCAACGCCGTCCCAGATGATAATCCTGATTCAGTGAAGCGATGCGGCTCCCCAGCGCACTGCTGGCCAGCGCATGCGGCGGAAAGATTTCGATAATGCGCAAATCATCGGGCGGATTCTCAATGAACTGCTGAATTTCCCGATAGCTCTGTTCATGCTTATTCAGCACGTTGATCATCGGCTGCAGTGCGCCGGTGCTGAGCCAGCGTTCCATCCGCTTAAACCATTTCGGGGTATAGAACATCTGCGACGGCACGGTGCGGATCACCACAATGGTATCAGCGCCACGGCGGGCGGCTTCACGCACCGGAATCGCATCGCTGATGCCGCCATCGAGATAGCTGATCCCTTCCAGACTGACCCCCAGCCGGTAAAAACCGGGAATGGCACTGGAGGCTTTGATCAGATCCAGCCAGTTATCGGCGGTCGGGTTGAAGTAGCCGGGCGTGTAGTCGTCACTGCGGCAGGCGCACATATAAAACTCGCGGCCGCTGGAGAACAGCTGCTCCGCGCTGCTCATCGCCAGCGGAAATTCACTGCGGGTAATATCTATCAGCCAGTCGAGGTCGATCAGATTGCCACCACGCACAAAGCGCAGCGGATCAAAAAAGAGTTTACTGGTGGTATAGCGGGTAATCACACGTCGGGCATAGCCGGGCTGACCACAGACAAAGGCAGAAAGATTTTGTGCACCGGCAGAGGTGCCGAGCATCAGCTGAAAGGGGTTGAATCGGGCACGCTGAAATTCATCTAACACGCCTGCGGTGAAAATGCCGCGTTGACCGCCGCCTTCACAAACCAGCGCAATTTTCTGAGATTTAAACGGAGTCAGGGCCAGAGGTTCAATGGCGCCGAGCGTGACAGGAATGCGTATACCCACTGTGCGAACCTCAAAAAGCGGTTCCGGGTCTGCTGGAGGATCGATCCGTTAAAGACGGCAGCATTCCGGAGAACCAGTCATATGTTCCTTTAACCGGCAGGCCAGCTGGGCTGGCTTACCTTGCAGCGATGTGAAGGTGTCCCTCTCTTCACGTCAGTCGCTACAGATGACTGGTCTCCGCTCTATGCTTTGCGTTGCATTACACTGCAGGACTCATCGGCTAAAGCTTTTTACGGCCGGTAAACAGGCTGATGAGGAACAGGATAATACCAACGACGAAGACAACTTTAGCTGCCCATGCTGCTGTGCCCGCTAAACCGCCAAAACCTAACGCTGCAGCGATCAGTGCGATCACCAGAAAAATAATGCCCCAACGAAACATAAGCCTCTCCTTACCCTATTTAAAAATCGAATATTTTAAAATCGATCTGCTTATTTCATCCCCGGATGGGTATCTTTTATTCGTACGGCCACAGAAGTGGCCGTACGCAAGCTTAAGATTTAACCGTCAGGTCATTCTTAACGCTTTTCACGCCTTCAATGGCTTTAGCAATGCTTTCTGCACGATCTGACTGTGCCTGATTAGCAACCTGCCCTGAAAGCTGAACAACGCCGTCGGTGGTCTCAACTTTTACGTTGCGCGACGGAACAATGTCATCCGCTAATAGCTTAGCTTTAATTTCGCTGGTCGTGGCGGTATCGCCCGCATAACCTTTCATTGATGATGCTTTGCTGTCTCTGACGTGTAGTTTGTCGCTGACGGATTTAACACCTTCGATTTTCTGCACCACAGCCACAGCCTTCTCAGCCTGATCCTGTGAGGTGACGAAACCGCTTAAGGTCACGACGCCGCTATGCGTTTTTACCGAGATATCCGTGCTTTTAATTGCGTCATCATCTACCAGCGCCGCTTTGGCTTTGGCGGTGATGCCGCTGTCATCCATATAACCATCGACTTTTTTCATAGAACTATCGATTTTTGAACCCGCGCTGTCGGCTGTCTGTGACGCTTTCTGCGACATTGATTCGTCAGCCAGTGCGCTGCCGCTGATCAGTGCTGAGCCAATCATGGCGGCCATCAGGGTTTTAGCAATCTTAGTCTTGTTCATCGATATCTTCCTTCTATCAGTTAACTCACCCAAAAACTGTGGGCGCAACAGAGGCACAGGTGCCGCTGCGTTACAGGACGTAAGGACAAGAGAAGTCTCTTCCGCCGTCCGATAGAGTAATCATAGACGGCATTTTGCAATTTGCCTGGCTAACTGGTTGATCACACGTCAAAACAGAAGAAAAACGGGGTTTTTAGGAGGAGTCTGGAAGGAGGAAAACAGGGCCACTCCCAGCTGGAATGGCCCGGAAACAGGCGATTAGTGCTCGCGCGTTTTGCGGAAACGGACGTCAGGGTAACGTTCCTGCGTAATATTAAGATTAACCATGGTTGGCGCGATATAAGTCAAATTATTACCGCCATCGAGCGCCAGGTTAACTTCGTTTTTACGCTGGAAGTCCTCAAACTTTTTCGCGTCGCTGCATTCAACCCAGCGCGCCGTAGAGACGTTGATCGCTTCGTAGATCGCTTCGACGTTATATTCGCTTTTCAGACGGGCGACCACCACATCGAACTGCAGCACCCCGACCGCACCCACGATCAGATCGTTGTTATGCACCGGACGGAACACCTGTACTGCACCCTCTTCCGACAGCTGAACCAGCCCTTTAAGCAGCTGTTTCTGCTTCAGCGGATCGCGCAGACGAATACGGCGGAACAGCTCTGGCGCGAAGTTCGGAATACCGGTGAACTTCATGTTTTCACCCTGAGTAAAGGTGTCGCCAATCTGAATGGTGCCGTGGTTGTGCAAGCCGATGATATCGCCAGGATACGCTTCTTCAACGTGCGAACGGTCGCCCGCCATAAAGGTCAGGGCGTCGGAGATCACCACATCTTTGCCGGTGCGCACCTGACGCAGCTTCATCCCTTTTTCATATTTACCTGACACCACACGCATAAAGGCCACGCGGTCGCGGTGTTTCGGGTCCATGTTGGCCTGGATCTTAAACACGAAGCCGGTGAACTTCTCTTCTTTCGCTTCTACCGTACGGGTGTCGGTGTCACGCGGCATCGGACGCGGTGCCCATGCCACCAGGCCATCCAGCATATGGTCAACGCCAAAGTTACCCAGCGCGGTGCCGAAGAAGACCGGCGACAGTTTGCCGCTCAGGAAGGCTTCCTGCTCAAACTCGTGCGATGCGCCCTGTACCAGCTCCAGCTCTTCACGCAGCTGTGCCGCCAGATCGTCACCGACTGCGGTGTCGAGGTCCGGGTTGTTCAGCCCCTTCACGATGCGGACATCCTGAATGGTGTGGCCTTTACCGGTCTGGTAGAGATAGGTCTCATCTTTGTAGAGGTGATAAACCCCTTTGAACAGTTTGCCGCAGCCGATAGGCCAGGTGATCGGTGCGCAGGCAATTTTCAGCTCGCTTTCCACCTCATCCAGCACTTCCATCGGGTCGCGGATATCACGGTCAAGTTTGTTCATAAAGGTCAGGATCGGCGTATCGCGCAGACGGGTAACTTCCATCAGCTTACGGGTACGATCCTCAACGCCTTTAGCGGCATCAATCACCATCAGACAGCAGTCAACCGCGGTCAGCGTACGGTAGGTATCTTCCGAGAAATCTTCGTGACCTGGGGTATCCAGCAGGTTCACCAGGCTATCGCGATAGGGGAACTGCATCACCGAGGTGGTAATGGAGATACCACGCTGTTTCTCCATCTCCATCCAGTCCGACTTAGCGTGCTGGTTAGAGCCACGGCCTTTTACCGTACCGGCGGTCTGGATAGCCTGTCCGAACAGCAACACTTTTTCGGTAATGGTGGTTTTACCGGCATCCGGGTGCGAAATGATCGCGAAGGTGCGGCGGCGTGCCACCTCTTCTAAAAAGGGATTAGACATGGAATTCTTCTCAATAGGCAGCGCAACTTACTGGCGCTGCTGATAAATCACGGTGGCCGGCAGAACCTTACCGGCGGGTAAACGGTGCCAAAAACGATCTTTCATCGTTGGCGGGTCAGCGCGAAGTTACATTGGCGTGAATTCCGGTTACCTGGTCAGCTTTAAGGCGGCATAGCATACAATATTTTGCGCGCGCGGCCTACAGGGAGAGGGGCAGGATTTCAGGGGCGGGGAATCGGGGAACGGTGGATGCCACAACAAAGCGGGACGGGTCTGCACCCGCCCCGCCTACCTTATCCCAGCACCTTTCTGACGCAGGCTTTGAAGATCTGCACACCAATCTCCAGCGAGTCGAGATCAAAATGCATGTCGGGATGATGCAATCCTGGCGTCAGGTTGGTGCCCAGTCCCCAGAAGCCCGCTTTTACACCCGGACGCTTCACCGGATAGTAGAAAAAGTCCTCGCTACCTGGCGTGGTCCGGGTTGACAGCGCGCCCTCTTCTCCCAGCACCTCGACGATCGCGGCGCGGATCACCGCCGTCGCCTCATCATCAATCTCGGCGGCGGGCATCTCTTTTAATACGCGTACCTCGGCGCTGGCACCCAGTGCCGCCACGCTGTGAGTAATGGCGCGCGTGACCTGCTCTTTCAGCAGCGTCATCGGCCCGTTATCCTGCGAACGCAGATCCCACACTACGCGGGCTTCATCCGGCACCGAGTTGGTAACACCGGCATCGCACAGGAAGCGGGTTGCTTTGACGCTCCAGGTCAGCCCGGGCGAGAGATGGATGGCGTTGACCGCCTGAACCGCCTGTACGGCAGCATCCAGCGCATTCACCCCAAGGTGCGGACGCGCCGCATGGGCGGGCTGGCCTTTGATGGTCGCTTCCAGCGTGCTGCAGGCTGAGTAGAGCACCGCAGGCACCGCCTGGCCGACCACACACTCCTCCAGCGGACGCAGATGGAACCCCAGAATCATCTCCACATCATCCAGTGCGCCACCTTCGATCATTGAGAGCGCACCGGCGCCCAGCTCCTCGGCGGGCTGGAACAGGATCTTCAGCCGGCCACGTTTCACCGCACCCTCCTGCAGCAAAGCCGTCGCCGCCGTCAGCACGACCGAAGAGTGACCGTCGTGACCGCAGGTGTGGCGCGCACACGGCACGCCATCAATGATGTGCCCCAGCGCATCCATATCCGCGCGCAGCGCCAGCACCGGGCCCGGTACACCGCTGTCGATCTCGGCCACAATGCCGGTGGTGTTATTGATATTGCGCGTCACCTTCAGGCCCGCTTTCTCCAGCTGATCGGCGATGTAGGCCGAGGTTTTCACCTCCTGAAAACCCAGCTCCGGAATTTCGTGCAAATAGTGGTAATGCTCTAATACCTCAGACACAGCGTTACTCCTGCATAAACAGACGCATAACAGACATTGCGATCAGCGCGTTGATGATGCTCACCAGCATCAGCAGCGGCCAGTATTTTTTGGGCACATCGGCCACGCCCAGCAGCCGTCCCATATATTGCAGCTGCGATCCCATCAGGAAAATCGCCGGGGCCAGAATCGTGATATCCGCCCCGGTCAGCAGCCCTTTGGTGAGCAGACTCACCGCTACGCCGGTGCCCGCCGACGACGAGAGCCAGGCAGTGAGCAGCACCGTAATTGCCTCACCCGGCAGGCCGAACAGCCCCATCACTGGCGCAAAAACGTGCCCGAGAAACTGCATGATGCCGAGCAGATTGAGCACTTCTGCCAGCACATAGGCCATCACCACATTTGGCATCAGGTTGTGAATGGCGATGTGAAAGCCTTTACGCGCGCCGGTCACAAACACATCAAAGGGATTACTGCTGGTCGTGATTTTATTTTCCATCGGCGAAATCCTTTTTATAAACACTGTTTAACACAGCGCGCGTTATTGCCGCACCGACAAATTTCAGCACGAACATTAATAACAGCGGAATAATAATCGGCAGCGTCATTGAGGCGAACAGCGCGGAGCCGATGGCGAAGTAATTATTGATTAAGCCGGCACCGGAATATTGCCAGGCACTCATCACCACCACCTCTTTTTTACCGATCTGTTTCTGGTCAGCCATCTCTTTGGTTAATGCCGCGCCCGCATCGGTACTTTGCAGGTCGGTAATTAATGCCAGACCGCAATGGCCCGGCAGCCCCATCAGCGGCTTAAGCAGCGGCGTCAGCAACCGATGCGCCGCGCGAATCGCGCCGTAGTGGGTGAAGATTTCCAGCACGCCCAGCGCCAGCATCACCGTGGGCGTCAGCGACAGCGCAAACAGGAACCCCGCTTTGGCACTGAGTCCGCCTGCGCCAAGAAAGGTGTTGCTGGCGGGATCTTTCATGGTGCCAAAGCTGCCGCCCAGCGTGGTGAAGTCAAAGGCGCCCAGCCATGAAAGACCCTCGACGTTATAAAACAACCCTGAGAAAAAAAGGATGGCAAAAATTAACGCGACATAACTGCCTTTGGTCGCCGTCATTTTTACCGGACTAACCACACTCTCATCTGACATTATTTTCTCCTGATAAGCAGGCTTGCCGCCTCTTCCCTGCCGTGGCAAGTTTCAATATATGGAACTGAGTTCTAAGCATGATTTATGCCAGAGCCGATCGGTGCGCGATGATTAATGACCCTGCTGTCACCACCGGGCGTTTAATCCACGCCATACCTGTTATGGCTCATCGAAATATCTTTTTCTGACGACAACGTGATATTTCCGGCGCGTCATCAGAGGACCGCTATTTCTCCAGCTTCAGCGGCGATTGCACCAGCAGGATAGCGACCGGGCGCACTATCATGGTGCTGAAATCGTGATTTTGTTGCCCGATAAGGGATGATGCAGAATGAGAATCGCTCGCATTCAATTTGTGAAATAATTCTATTTAAATCAATCAGATAAATTGGCTGTTTTTGCGGAAAAGCCTTCGCTTTACTAACATATTTGATGCATAATTCACCGACTATACCTGTTTATTTAACATCTTCTTAAAAGGACTCGGCCATGCTGACTGCTGAAATGACTGGGCGTTTAAACGACCAGCTGAACCTGGAATTTTTCTCTGCCAATCTTTATCTGCAAATGAGCGCCTGGTGCAGCGACAAAGGCTTTGAGGGTGCCGCTTCCTTCCTGAAGATGCATTCACGCGAAGAGATGCAGCATATGCAGCGTCTGTTTGATTACCTGAGCGATACCGGCGGCATGCCGGTGCTGGGTACCATCGCTGCGCCGCCAGTCTCTTTCACCTCGCTGAATGAAATTCTGCAGCAGGCGCTGGAGCATGAGCAGCTGATCACCAGCAAAATCAATGAACTGGCCCATGCCGCCATGACCTCACAGGATTACTCTACCTTCAACTTCCTGCAGTGGTATGTTGCCGAGCAGCATGAAGAAGAGAAGCTGTTCAAAACCGTGCTGGATAAACTGGCGCTGGTCAGCAACAGCGGCAACGGTCTGTTCCTGGTCGATAAAGATCTGGGCCGCATGAGCACCGAGAACCACGCAGAGTAATTTCTGTTGGGGCCACTGAGGTAGAAGGCCTGGTCGCTGTGAGATCGTGCCTTCACAGGGAACAGGGTCAGATCGGAAAGACGCAAAAGCCTCCATCCCTGGCACGCTCGGCCCGCGCTATTACGCACCTCATCCATGAGGTGCGCCCGTAAACGGGCCAACGCTTTGCGTTGTTCAAAAGTGCTCCCGGCGCTTTTGCCCCTGCTGCGGGACGCTTTCCTCCTCTGCCCCTGCTAACTGAACTTAAGCGTTGCTGCCCAAAACCTGATTGATTAGGCTTTGCCACCACGGCACCGCTATTCCAGCCGGTAACTCGCGGCTTTCCCGCCATTCACCCACAGTTCACGGTTTTCACCCGCAGGCAGTAACAGCGCGATCTCCCGCCAGGCTGGCTGATAATCTCCACGTTTTTCCACCGTCAGATCGATACGCGTGGCGCTGCTGCAGAGCGTCCAGCGAAGCCATAGCGCATTACCCTGCTGCCAGCCGTGGCTCTCGCCATCGTCATCAAACATTTCGCCTTGTGTCTGCACGCCTTCGGGGGCAGGCCATAGCTGCCATTGCCGCACCGTATCTCGCCGCGCATCGGTGGTGCTTTCGCACTCGCCCAGCGGGATCACCGCTCCGGCCCGCACCAGCAGCGGCAGCCGATCCAGCGGCGCATCCAGCGTGATGGTCTCACCGCCCGCAAATGCCTTGCCGCTGTGCCAGTCATACCAGCCGCCGCGGTTACGGGGCAGATAGACTTCACGACTGCGCGCGCCCTGCTCTACTACGCTGGCGACCAGCAGATCGCGCCCCAGCATAAAGTCATCACACTCCTGATAGGTCAGCGGATCCTGCTCGTGATCGAGGAAGGTCGGGCGCAGCATCGGCTCATCTTCCACGCTGGCCTGCCATGCCAGGTTATAGAGGTAGGGCATCAGGCGATAGCGCAGCCGGATCGCCTCGCGGATCATCGGCGTGACTTCCGGGTACATCCAGGGCTCATTCACCGTGTGATCGTCATTCCAGGAGTGGATAGTAAAGCGCGGGTGCATCACGCCATTCTGAACCCAGCGCACAAATAGCTCGGCATCCGGCTTATCGCCCGAGAAGCCACCGACATCGTGCCCGACGTTAAACAGCCCGGAGAGGCTCATCCCCAGTCCCATGCGGATGTTGTAGCGCAGGGTTTGCCAGCTGGTGCGGTTATCGCCGCTCCAGGTCTGTACATAGCGCTGCATCCCGGCGCAGCCGGAACGGGAGATCAGATAAGGGCGTTTGTCCGGTGCAAACTGCTGCTGGGCTTCCATTGAGGCGCGCATCATCAGCAACGGCATTACCGGCCGGATATGCTTGATGGCGATCGGCTGACCAAAACCGTGACAGCGCGCTTCGCCATCCCACACCTCATATTCGTTGTTGTCATTCCAGGTAGAATCGATGCCCTTTTCCAGCAGCTGCCGGGTGACATTCTCCTGCCACCAGCGCACCGCCTGCGGATGAGTGAAGTCGAGGTGCGATCCCTCATCGTCCCAGAACACCGAACGCTCAGGACGATCCTGCTCAGAGTCACGAATAAATAGCCCCTGCGCGGCCACTTCCTGATAGCGCGGATGATCCTGCAGCAGGCAGGGTTTGATGTTGGCCGCCAGCTTCATTCCGGCAGTATGAAACGCGTCGCTCAGCGCATTGGGATTCGGGACTTTGTCGTAGTTCCAGTTGAAGACGTAGCGCTTGTTGTTAATCGAGGTGTAACCCGAAGAGAGCTGGAACGAGTCGCAGGGAATTTCATGCTCGCGACACAGACGGATAAAGGATTGCAGCTGCTGTTGTGCGTCGGGCGCGTCGGTGTAGTGCATGGTGGACCCGCTGTAACCCAGGCTCCACTTCGGCTGAAACAGGGTGCGACCGGTCAGACGCACAAAGGCTTTGGTGACATCGAGCAGCGTCGGGCCCAGCATCATGTAGTAATCGAGATCGCCCGCCTCGGCGCGGTAGCGACGATAAGGGAGATGGTAGTTATCCAGCTCATTCCCCAGATCGAGCCAGCTGCTGCTCAGGTTGTCATAGAACAGGCCAAAACTGACGCCATCGCGCTGCGTCAGGGTAAACGGAATATGTTTATAGAGCGGATCGGTGCTGGCGGCGTTGTAGCCCATGGCGTCCAGATTTCGCATCTCAAAACGGCGGTTAACGCGGTTCAGGTCGCCACTCTTCTCGCCCAGGCCATAAACCCGATCCTGCGGCTGGCGACGCTGATAGTGCTCGACCCCGTCGCCGTGCGCATTGAGCAGATAAGCACCGGTGTGACGATCGGCGGCCAGCGGCTGCCAGCTCTCACCATCAAACTGCTCCCAGCTCAGGCAGAGCGGCTGATGTACCGTAACACGCAGCCGTTGCGTGCTGATGCGAAGTTGCTGCGCATCGTGTTCAACCTTAAATGCCGGCAGCGTAAAGCCATCCAGCGCCTCACGATCCCGCCCCTGCCAGGGCACGTCGCTGACAGGCGCAATGCTCCAGGTGCGGTTCAGCGCCAGCTCACCGTCGCGCTTCAGCAGCACGCGCATCAGCTTATCCTCCAGCACGTAAAGCCGCAGGAAGTGACGATCTTCGACCTTGAGTTCAACAAAGTGATCGGCCTGCTGATGCAGCGTCCAGTTCTTCAGGGTTTTCATCGCGATATCCTTATGGGTTAGCAGGGCGCTGGCGGCGTTCGGCGACCAGCATCACCAGGAAAACGGCACCAATCAGGTCAAAGAAGCCCATCGCCACAAACAGCGGATTGAAGCCGATGGTATCGGCGGTGACACCGATAATCAGCGAGAAGATAAAGCTGGCGATCCAGGCGCAGGAGCCGCGCATGCCGTTGACCGTGGCCATCTGGCGGCGATCAAAACGCTCCACCACCAGCGCGCTCAGCATGCAGGAGATCACCTGATGGCCGAAGCCACCGACGGAGATGAGGGCGATAGCCAGCCAGGGATCTTTTACCAGCGTCATCAGCGCCAGTGAGACCATCAGCAGTGCGCCGGTCACCGAACTGGCGACAATCGAATTGACGCGGGTGAGACCAAACCAGCGCACATAGATTTTGGTCAGATAGCCGCTGGCGACGCTGCCGAGGTCGGCGGCCAGAAACGGCAGCCAGGCAAACATCACGATCTGCTTGAGATCCATGCCGCGCTCATTGGCCAGATAGAGCGGCACCCAGAAGCTCAGTACCGCCCAGGCCGGTTCGGCCAGAAAAGCCGGGATGGCGATGCCGTAGAATTTCTTCTCTTTACCAATCACTTTCAGCGCGGTGAAGAACGGCAGTTTTTCCCCGATCGCTTCGTTGTCCTGATTAATAAAGGCCCGCTCCTCATCAGAGAGACGAGGATGGCTCTCAGGCGAGTGATAGCCCCACCACCAGAGTCCAACCCACAGCAGGCCCAGCCCGCCGGTCAGCAGAAAGGCGCCCTGCCAGCCAAACGTTATGTGTGCGACATAGATAATCGGTGGCGCCAGCATGGCACCAATCGAAAAGCCGACGCCCGCCCAGCCCGCCGCGACCGGGCGCTCTTTTTTCGGAAACCAGTCACCGATCGCTTTGGCGTTAGCGGGCGTTGCCGCCGCCTCAGAGGCGCCCATGACAAAGCGCAGCAATGCCAGATGCAGCCAGCTTCCCGCACCGGCGTGCAGCAGACAGGTCACCGACCAGATCAGCGCGCAGATCAGGAAGCCCATCTTCAGTCCGATCACATCGATCAGCCAGCCGCAGATTGGCTGAAACAGGGTATAGGCCAGCTGAAACGCCGCCACCACCCAGGAGTACTGTTCGGTCGTCATGTGCAGACTGTTTTTAAGTTCCGGTGCCAGAATGCCGAGCGAGTTGCGGGTGATGTAGTTGACGGTTACACCCAGCAGGAACATTCCCAGCATCCACCAGCGTAAATTTTTAATCACGCGCACCGTGCGGGATGCACTGATGGGTTTGGTTGTTGATTCGAGGCTCATTGTGCCACTCCTGATTGCCATTGATGACGCACACCGCCTGCTGGCGTACCGCGTGTCCTGTAACGAACTTAGAAAAGTGCGAAACGTGGGTACAGACACTTTTTTGCAACGCTTTTCATGGCAGGCTGAATCCCGGCCGAAAATGGCACTGAAACGCTTATATGACGCGATTCAGCAGGTTATGAAAAATTTTTCATCAGCGGATTTGAAGGCGATCACAGAATGAAACAAAGGCTGAAAGTAAGCGAAATTGCGGCACTCAGCGGCGTCTCCATCAGTACGGTGTCACGGGTGCTGGCGGGTAAAGCCAATACCCGGCCCGCCACCCGAGACAAAGTGCTGGCCGTGGCGCAGCAACAGGGCGTACTTAACAACCTGCACAGTGGTCGCCTGCTGCTGAATAACCTGATGGTCTTTGCCCCGCCTCGCGCCTTTGATGTACGCAGTGACATCTTCTACTACAAGGTCATTCAGGGGATCAGCCAGGCGGTGGAGCCACATGAGGTACGGCTGCGCTACTGCCCGCTGGAGGAGGTGGAAAGTGATGCGGCGCTGTTTATCGATAAGATGCAGCAGACCGAAGCGGCACTGCTGATCGGCATTGATGATGAGCATATTCATCAGCTGGCGGCGGAGATGAACAAACCCTGCGTGCTGATTAACGCCCGCGATCGCCGAATGCGCCTGCCTTCGGTCTCGCCCCATCATCAGCTGATTGGTGAATTCTCAGCGCGCTATCTGTTTGAGCAGGGACACCGGCAGATCCTGTCGCTGCATTGCTTGCGCCGCTACACCATGGAGCAGCGATTGCAGGGGGTGCGCGACGCCTGGCATGCCATGAACCTGCGGTTTGACAGCCGCCAGCATCTGCTGACCCTGAACAGCTTCAGCAGCAATGAAGCGGCGGAACGGCTGAGTGAATATCTGCGCCACTGCCCTGATGCGCTGCGCCCGACCGCAATTCTCGCCAGCGGTGATTACATTGCGGCGGGCGCCGTCACTGCGCTGGAGCAGGCTGGCCTGCGGGTGCCGCAGGATATTTCGGTGATGAGTATGGATGGCTTTAACCTGGCCGCTATCCACGATATTCCGCTGACCTCGGTGCAGGTGCCGCGTGATGAGCTGGGCGCAGCGGCAGTGAGAATGTTGCAGGAGATGCGACTGAATCCCGGCACGCCCACCGGCAGCCTGCTGCTGAATGGCAGGCTGGTGGTGCGCGAGTCGGTGCGGCGCATTCGCGATAATCTCAGCCATGCACCGGTCCAGCAGCATGGCCTCTATGATTAACACGGTATGGATTAACCCGGTGCGGATTAACCCAGCGTTTTCAGCCGCAGTTCCGACGGCTGAGGCCGTCCGAACAGGAAGCCCTGGAACAGGGTACAGCCCTCATCGCGCAGCTTAGCGAACTGCTCATCGCTCTCCACCCCTTCGGCGGTAATCTGGATATCCAGACTGCGACTCATGCCGGTGATGGCACGGATAATCGCCAGCGCCTCGCGGCTGTCACCCATATCATTGATAAAGGATTTGTCGATTTTGATTTTGTCGAACGGGAAAGATCGCAGATAGCTCAGCGACGAATAGCCGGTGCCGAAATCATCCAGCGCAATCTGCACGCCCAGCGCCTTGAGGTTTTGCAGGGTACGGATATTACCCAGCGAATCGTCCAGCAGCACCGATTCGGTGATCTCAACCTCCAGCCGCGCCGGATCGAGGCCCGACTCTTTCAGCGCGCCTTCCACCACCGGTACCAGCGAGCTGTTTTTAAACTGCAGCGGTGAAAGGTTAACCGAGACCGACTGCTCCCCTTCCCAGCTCGCCGCTTCGCGACAGGCTTCATAGAGTGCAAACGCCCCCAGCATATGGATCAGGCCGGTCTCTTCAGCGATCGGGATGAAGTCGTTGGGCATGATCAGCCCACGAATCGGATGATGCCAGCGCATCAGCGCCTCATAGCCAATGATGGTACGGTTATCACCGTTGGTGATGGGCTGATAGTAGAGCCGCAGATGCCCGCCGCTAATCGCATCGCGCAGATCGTTTTCAATCAGGCGTCGACTGCGCGCCACATCGTCCATCTCCAGCGTGAAATGCTCATAGCGGTTGCGGCCGTTGCGTTTGGCTTCATACAGCGCCATGTCAGCACAGCGCAGCAGCTGTTCCGGCGTATTGGTGATGGTGGTGCTGAGCGCAATCCCCACGCTGAGCCCGACCGACAGATTATGGCCTTCAACGTTGACCGGCGGGCGAATCGCCTCAATCAGGCGCTGCGCGACAATGCTCGCTTCTTCATTACTGGCCACCGAAGGCAGCACGATGGCGAACTCATCGCCTCCGATACGCGCCAGGGTATCCTGATCGCGCAGCGCGTTACGCAGACGCTTAGCCACACTGCGCAGCAACTCGTCGCCAATCTGGTGGCCCAGCGCATCGTTCACATTTTTAAAGTTATCGAGATCAAGGCAGAGCGCGGCGGTCTGGCGCTGTATCTGACCGGCTGTGCGCAGGGCTTCACTCAGACGCTGGCGGAACAGAATGCGGTTCGGCAGGCTGGTGAGGTTATCGTGGTGCGCCATATGGTGAATACGGGCATCAGCAGCGCGCTGGTCAGTAACATCTTCCACCAGCAGCATCAGGTAGTTACGACGCGCATCCTGACCATTAATCGCGGTGGCGCGGGTATGCAGAATGCGTTCGCCGCTGGCGGTCATCAGCAACTGCTCACGTTCATGCATGCCTTCACTGCGCAGCGCAACATCCGCCAGATTATTAAAGTAATCGCTGAGTTCGGGCGACATACATTCGTGCGGGCGCTTATTGACGATCAGCGCTTTCGACAGGCCAAACAGCTGCTGAGTGCGGTCGTTAACCAGCAGGATCTCGCGGGTGATCGCATCTTCCACAATCACGCAGGAGGGAATGTTGGCGATGATGTTATCCAGAAATTTAGAGAGCGCGGTTTTCTGGGTGCTCTGGGCTTCAGCCAGATCCCTGGCGCGCAGCACCTGCTGCTCCTGCTCACGGCGTTCCGTGCGGTCGCGGGTGATCTTAGCGAAGCCGACCAGCTTACCGTCATCATCGTGGATCGCGTCGATGACCACATGCGCCCAGAAGGCGCTGCCATCTTTGCGGTAGCGCCAGCCCTCATCTTCAAAACGGCCGGTCTTAAGCGCGATACCGAGATTCGCTTCCGGGATGCGGTTCAGCCGCTCCTGGGAACTGTAAAACAGCGAGAAGTGCTGACCCACCACTTCATCCGCTTTGTACCCTTTGGCACGCTGCGCACCGGCATTCCAGTTCACCACCACGCCGTCGACATCGAGCATATAGATGGCGTAATCGGTGACCCCTTCAACCAGCAGACGGAAACGCTGCTCCTGCTCCCGTTGCTGGCTGCGGACGCGCTGCTGTTCGGTGCAGTCGCGGGTGATTTTAGCGTAGCCCAGCAGCTTGCCCTGATCGTCGCGGATCGTGTCGATCACCACATGCGCCCAGAAGGCGCTGCCATCTTTGCGGTAGCGCCAGCCCTCATCTTCAAAACGGCCGGTGCGATAAGCGGTTTGCAGGTTCTGCTCCGGGACACGGTTCAGGCGATCCTGGGCGCTGTAGAAGCGGGAAAAATGCTGGCCGACAATCTCTTCCGCCACATAGCCTTTGGCGCGCTGTGCGCCAGCATTCCAGTTCACCACGTTGCCGTCATGATCGAGCATATAGATGGCATAATCGGTAACGCCCTCCACCAGCAGGCGGAAGCGCATCTCCTGCTCCCGCTCCTTGCGCTGTTGCTCCTGCTGCTGAGTGCAGTCGCGGGTAATACAGGCGTATCCCACCAGCAGACCGGCGTCATTGCGTATCGGATCGATCGTCTCATGCGCCCAGAAAGCACTGCCATCTTTGCGATAGCGCCAGCCTTCGCTTTCATGGTGTCCGGCTGTGGCAGCCATATCCAGTCCACGCTGCGGCAGGCCCCGGCGGCGATCTTCTTCGCTATACAACAGGGCGAAGCTGCAACCAATCATCTCTTCTGGCGTATAGCCTATCGTGCGCTGAGCACCCTGATTCCAGCTGCCGATGATACCGTCAGGTTTTAGCATAGTGATGGCGTAATCATTCACGCTTTGTACCAGCATGCGATAGATGACATCAGAGTTATTATCCATTGTGATTAGCCTGCTGCTCTGTAGCCGGATGACGGCTTAGGAATGTTCTCAATAGCGTGCGCAGACTACAGCCGAAAAGAGCTGAGATGACAAGCGCATTAAGAAGATTAATCAGTGTTTATAGGGGGTTTATCGGCAGCGGCGAGTAAATGTTCAATGACTCCGTCGTGGCGGCGCGTCAGACGACCCGTTCCCAGCGCGAGGAGAGCGAATAACGGAGCTGCCAGCAGAGCATTGCCGGACTTTGGCTCATCAGCTGCTGGCACTCTTGCGGCGCGACAAACGCCGGGATCACTTTCTGGGCCGCCGTCTGTCTGATCAGCGCCAGCTGATCGTCGAGCGGCGGATGCACATTCCACGGCAGCCAGCGCGCCATGCCGGATTGCAGCATCTCAAAGGCACGGGTGCCGCGGGAAACGTGGCTGCTGAAGATCAGACGAAAGTCGGGCTCATGGCTGAGCTGCGCCGCCAGGCCGCTGTCAGCCACCGCATCCGCCGCGACAATCACCGTATCCGGTCGCCAGCAGTCCGGCGTTGCGACGCGCAATAACCGGGCCAGCGCCAGCATCGCCGCAGCGGGCAGGCTGTTGAGCGCCAGCAACTGCGCCACCTCTTCGCGCACCTGGGGACACATCACCACCGGCAGCCCGCGAGCGCTGAGCTGCAGCGCCATCTCAGGGCCGCGACCGTGCAGCGGCGCGGTGACCACGGCGCCCCCTTGTGCCGCCAGGGCCAGCGCGTCGATCTGCTGCGCCAGTCGCTGATTCCGGTCGCCATAGGAACCATCGGTAATCAACAGCCGTGCGCGTGGCGGGCAATCAAACGGCAACAGCAGCGATTCGCGACTCCAGTCGCCCATATAGGTGATGCCACCCGCAATCGGCAGATGGAACCAGATCGATCCCGGCGAATGCCCGCTGCGACCGGTAAAGAGATTCAGCGGCCCCAGCGCGCACTGGCCGCGCAATGGCAGGATGCGTCGTGCCTGAGCCGGCACGCCAGCCTCGCCCAGCTGCTGCCAGGTGATCTCACTGGCATAGACCGGCGGTGAACCGATGTCGGCCCAGCTATCCAGCGCCGCCGCGTGATCCACATGGGAATGGGTCAGGCAGAGCGCATCGACCTGGCCGATGGCGGCCACTGCGGGCCGGACGCCCGGCTCCGGCCCGGCACCTAAATCCCATAACAGACGGTACCCCTCTATCTCCAGCAGGAAAGCGGCCGGCAGTTTTCCGCCGACGCCGCTGATCACCGTCAGGCTTGCCATGGCAGGACTCCCTGCGGCAGACGACGCGTCAGCCGTGAGGCCAGCAGCATTAAGCCCAGCACGATCCCAATCATCAGGCATCCGACCGCCGCCGCCAGCGGCGCCGATCCGCCTTCATCCAGGAAAATAATGGTCGGACCAAGCGTCTGGGTTTGCGCGGTAACCAGCAGCACTGAAACCTGTATTTCATTCAGCGCGGTGAGGAACACCAGCAGCGCACCGGCCAGCACAGAAGGCGCCGCCAGCGGCAGCAGGATGTCAGTCATCCGCCGCATCAGACCTGCGCCGCATAAGCGCGCCGCCTCATTCAGTGACGGTTCGATTTGCGCGAACCCGGCCAGCGTCGGCCTTAACACCAGCGCCAGGAAATTGGCCAGATAGGCCGCGAGAATAATCCACACCGTTCCGTAAAGAGAAAATCCCAGCAGCGGCAGCGGCCGCAGGAAAAACAGCATCGCCGCTACACCAGTGACAATGCCGGGCAGCGCATAGGTCAGCTCGCTGGCGAATCCCAGCCCCCGCACCAGCCGGGTACGATGCCAGCTGAGAAAGAAAGCCAGGAACAGTGCCATGACGCTGAGCAACAGCGCCGTCAGGCCGGTGAGCCACAGGCTGGTAAAGAACGCCTGCCGTATCGCCGGATAGCCCCACAGCGCCTGCTGAAAATTCTCCAGCGTCAGGGTTTGCCAGTTCAGAGCCTGACCGAAACCGCGGGTTAAGGCGGTGGTCAGCAAGGCGCTGAGCGGCAGCAGCAAGGTCATCACCATCCACAGCCAGGCGATGATTTCGCCCGGCAGTCGCGCGCGCCGCAGCGGCTGGTGCCAGGGTCGTGGCGATCCGCTGACCCGGACATCGCGTCGTCCGCCCAGCCAGCCGCTAATCAGCATCCCGGCGAGGGTGATCAGCGCAATCAGCATCGAGTAGACGGCGGTATTGGGCAGCGCACCGGGGCCGAGGGTATTGAGCTGCTGATAAACCAGCGTAATCAGCGTTGGCACCCGCGCCGGAATACCCAGCATCGCCTGGATACCGAAATTCCCGACCGCAGCGACAAACGCCAGTGCCGCCCCGGCGAAGATCGCGGGGCGCGCCAGCGGCAGGATCACCGTGAACAGAATCTGCCGGGGTGATGCGCCGCTGATACGGGCCGCCTCCACCAGTTCGGCGGGGAGTCGACGCAGGCCAGCCCGCACCGTGAGGAACACCAGCGGCGCATTGTGCAGACCCAGCAGCAGCACCATGCCGGTCGCGGAATAGAGCGGTTGCTGACCGGGTGCCAGCCACGTCCCGCCCAGCGCACTCACCGCAGTGGCCAGCAGACTGCCCGGTGCCAGCGCCTGTATCCAGGCCAGCGCAGTCACCTGCGGCGGGATCATCAGCGGCAGGATAAAGGCGAATACCCAGGCCGCTTTGGCACGCAAATCGGTGAGCGCCACCAGCCAGGCGGCCACCGTTCCCAGCAGCAGCGACATCAGCGTTGCGCTGATGCCGATCGCCAGGGTATTCAGCGTGGCGCTGAGCACCCGGCGGCTGGTCAGCAATCTCAGCAGGCGATCGCTATCCAGTATGCCATCCGGTGCCAGCGCGGTTCCCATCAGCCGGGCAAAGGGTGCCACCGACAGCAGGCCGATCACCAGCACCAGTACGCCCAGCACCAGCGGTTCCGCCCGCCATCTGCGATGCCTGGCAGCCTGGCCTCTTCGGCATTCGTTGCCCAGCACGCTCACGATCAGCCGCCAAACAGTTCAGTAAAGGTTTCGCGGACCTGAGCATCCTCGGCCACCGCCTGGGCCACGTCCGGCGTCAGCAGCGTGATTTGCTCAATCGGCGCAAAGCCACCGGGTGCCGCCACGCGGGCATCGACCGGCCGGTTGCCCTGCTTCGCCACCAGTTGCTGCCCCGCTTCCGACAGCATGAAATCAACAAAGGCTTTGGCGGCCGGCAGATTATGCGCCGACTTCATGATCGCCACCGGCTCGGTCACATAGGAGACGCCCTCCTGCGGATAGACCAGATCGATGGGCGATCCTTGCTTTTTGGCGCGGATAATATCGGCATCCGTGATCACGCCATACTTATCCATGCCGCTGGCAACCGCTTTCAGCGCCGGTCCATTGCCACCCTGTGGCGCAATGCCGATGGCGGCCAGTTGCTGATAGAACGCCCAGCCAATCGACGGGGTATGGATATCGGTATGCAGCTTATAGAGCGCCGCACCGGAATAGAGGGGACTGGGGACCGCAATCTGGCCTCTGTTTTCTTCTACTGCCAGCGCTTTCCAGCTACTGACCGGCTTCGCACGCTGGGTGTTATAGGCGATCACCGTGGCGATAATTTTGGTACCAAAAAAGGTTTTATCCGCATCGTAATAGGCAGGCTTCAGGTGGCTGACCGGGGCGGCCGGGTAAGCATAGAGCTGCCCCTCTTTCTTGAGCGCGCCCAGATTGATCGCGTCGGCCACCAGCAGCACATCGGGTTTGACCTGGCCGCTCATCATCTCCGTGTGCAGCACGTTCATCAGTTGAGTGGTGCCGTTGCGGGTCCACTCCACCTCCACCGCCGGATACGCGGCCTTAAACGCATCGATGGTCTGTTGCGCAATTTCAGGTGCCTGCGACGTGTAAACCACCAGCTTGCCGCCGGGCGCGTCGGCCGCCTGCAGCAGGGTTGAGGCCGCGAGGCCCGATAGCAACAACAGCGCGTGAAGCGGAGTACGAAAAGCCGTTTTCATGGTTTCTGAAACCCTTTATGCAGGAAGAATCCAGCCGTCATCGACGGCGACGCCGACGGTGTCATCCACCGCCAGTAATGCAGCATCATTAAGCGTCAGCGACAGGCTGACATCCGGTTGATTAAGCGGTCGAAGGTTGATCTGATGGTAGCCACCGCGAAAGATGATGCGCTCAACGCGGGCGGCAAACTGCCGCTCTCCCTCAGCGGCGAGGTGAAAACTGACGCTGTGGAAGCTGGCTTTGCCGTGCGGCAGCGGGCGCTGGTGAGGCGAGCAGCGCAGCAAAACCCGCAGCCCGCAGAGCGTGGCGGTTGCCTGACCCGGATCGAGTGGCTCAATGTCGCTGACCGGCAGCACCCGCCCCTCATCAATAAAGGTCGCCACCATCTCATTAGCCGGTTCGCGCCACAGGGTCTGCGGGCTGGCGAACTGCATCACTCTGCCGTGATCGAGCACCACGATGCGGTCGGCCAGTGCCATCGCTTCGCGTTGATCGTGGGTGATATAGAGTAAGGTGGCGCCACTGTGGCGATGGAAGCGGCGGAACTCCTCTTCCATGGTAGCGCGCAGATGGACATCGAGGTTAGCCAGCGGCTCATCCAGCAGCACCAGCGTCGGCCGTGCCACCAGGCAGCGAGCCAGCGCCACGCGCTGGCGCTGGCCGCCGGAGAGATCGGCGGGTCGGCGGTCGGCGAAGCGATCCAGCCCGACCAGCGTCAGGGCCTGGGTGGTGCGCAGTTCGCGTTCTGCGCGCGCCACACCGTTCACCTTCAGGCTGTAGGCGACGTTCTCCGCGACCGTCATATGCGGCCACAAAGCGTAGTTCTGGAACACCACGCCGAGCTCGCGGGCTTCCGGCGGCAGGTGCAGCCCGTCTGCGGCAACCTGACGTTCACCGATGCGGATTTCACCGTTGTCTAGCGTTTCAAAGCCGGCCAGCAGGCGCAGCAGGGTGGTTTTGCCGCAGCCAGAAGGCCCAAGAACGGCAACAAACTCGCCCTGGTTAATCTGTAACGAAATCGCGTCCAGTACCGGCTGCGCGCCGAACGCTTTGCTCAGTCCGGTTAACGATATTGCCGCCATCTTACTCTGCCTTTGCCGTTAACATGCTGGGCAAAACGCTACGACAGTTTGATGACAGCCCGGTGACAGCCAGGCTTACGAGACGCGAAAGCCGGGCGGCATCGGAACGTGCTCGCCCCGTGGCTTACTGCTGGGCGGTGAGCGCCGCAATCGGCTGCCAGATCTCGGTTAATGCGCCCTCTTTGCCGGTAAAGGGGTCGTGTGTCGGGAACGGCACTTTTTTCACCTGCTCCTGGGCCATTTTCAGCTTCGCGGGCTCATCGCGCAGCGTCTCCGGCGACATTCCGTGCGGATAGGCGCCAATCACCATAAAATCTTCGCTGGCGCTGACCTGCCGGTGGCCGACACCGGCCGGAATCAGGACTGCATCGCCTGCGCGCAGGGTCACCATCCGGCCACTGTCGCCGCCAAACAGCACTTCCGCCCAGCCTTCAGCGACGCCCAGCAGCTCATGGGTATTAGGATGATAATGGGTGTATGGGAAGATCGGATAGCGCCAGGCGGGTGGCCAGCCGTTATCCTCAAAGGTTTTCTCAAACCACGCAGCGATCTCCTCCTCTTCCGGCACCACGCGCGGCCAGATAATCAGAGGTAACGGGTTATTGGGCACACCGCCCGATGGGCTGGCGAGCATCAGATGCTGAGGATTGTCAGAAGCCCCGGCCGAGAAGGTGCCAGCGGCAAAGGACATCATTAATAGCAGACTGGAGGATGAGGCACGCATACAGGTTCTCCGATGTTTTTCTAAGTGTGGCAAACCCGCGACACAATGCAATGTGCGCCAGACGACAAAATTGAGATAATTGACTGATATTGCTGACTAAAGCCAAATGTGTCGTTAACTATAGGGCCGGAGTGTGCCTGTGCGACAGAGGGTAGCGGTTCTTACTGCGGCAAAGTGTTGCAAAATGTCAGGCGGCAAGTCACACAGGCGCAGCAGCCCGACGCCCCGGTTACTGTTGTATAAACTGTTATATAAAAAAAGCACAGATCTGTTTCTGATATGCTTGACTGTTATCTGTTGTAATAGCTAACAGATGACAGTGAGGTAACAAATGGACGCTATTAAACAAATCCTGATTGACGAGATCGCCCTGCTTAACCGCGAAGAACGTCGCGACAATTTGCCGCGTTTCAGCCTCTCGTTTCTGAAGAACCACCCCGGTCTCTGGGCAGTAATGTATCTCTGCTACGGCCTGTGCGTAGCGCTGATTTTCACTACCGAGATGCTCGGCTGGCCCGCCTTCTGGTTCGCCACCGTGTTTGTGCTGGTGATGAGTGTGCTGATGCTGCTGGATATCAACCCGAAATATCGCTTTGAAGATATCGATGCACTCGACCTGCGCGTTTGCTACAACGGCGAGTGGTATTACATTCAGCCGGTGCGCGAACAGGCAATCTCACGTATTCTGTCGCTGCCTGAGACACCAGAACGCGTGAAGAGCGGTATCCAGCGTCTGCTGACGCAAAAAGGGGAAGTGGACTTCTATGATGTCTACTACCTGACCTGGGGCCATCAGGAAGCGGCGCGGGTCTAATCCGCCTGTCCTTCCGCCATCAGCTGACCCAGCTTCACGATTGCCGCCTCGGCCCGACTATCCCACGGCCAGGCGGTATTTAACCTGAAGCAATGCCTGAACTGCTCACCTGCCGAAAATAGCTGCCCCGGTGCAATACTGATCCCCTGAGCCAGCGCCCGCTGATAGAGCCGGGTCGTGTTGATGCTTTCCGGCAGCGTCACCCAGAGAAAATAGCCGCCGCGTGCTTCGCTGACCGTGGCCTGTGGCGGCAGCACCTTCATTAACGCCTGGCGCACCATCTGCTGTCGCTTCGCCAGAATCTGCCGCAGCCGCTTCAGATGGGTGTCGTAACGCCGCGTGGCAAGAAAATCGGCCAGCGCCAGCTGCATCGGCGCACTGGTAGAGAGCGTGCTCATCAGTTGCAGCCGCTGAATACGCTGCGCATGCTGCCCCGCCGCGACCCAGCCGACGCGGAATCCTGCCACCAGCGACTTTGAAAATGAGCCGCAGTGCAGCACGTTCCCCTGGCGATCCCAGGCTTTCGCCGGCAGCGGCGGCGCATCACCCGCCCAGAGTTCGGCATAGACATCATCTTCAATCATCGGCACCTGATAACGCGCCAGCAGGGCGACCAGCTGCTGTTTGCGTTCCGGCGTTAAGGTTACGCTCAGCGGATTCTGCAGGGTGGTCATCAGCCAGCAGGCTTTCACCGGCCAGCGCTGCAGTGCCTCCTCCAGCTGGACGAGGTCGATGCCATTTCTGGCATCGACCGGAATCGCCAGCGCCTTGAGCTTAAGCCGCTCTATCGCCTGCAGCGCGCCATAAAAACTCGGCTGTTCAATCACCACATAATCGCCCGGCTCGGTCAGGGATTGCAGACTGAGGTTCAGCGCCTCCAGCGCCCCGCTGGTGATGACTATTTCATCCGGCGACAGGGTGATGCCCTGACGCGCATAGCGCTGCGCCAGCAGCTGTCGCAGTGTGGCGTTGCCTGGCGGCAGATTGTGCAGCGCATCGGTTGGGGTCAGATGATGAGAGACGTTAGCCAGCGAGCGCATCAGCTGGCGCTGCGGAAAGAGTGCGGGATCGGGAAAGGCGGAGCCAAACGGCACGATGGCCGGATCGCGCGTGGCCTGCAGCACATCAAACACAAAGTCGTTGATATCGACCTGTTCACTGATCGCCACGCTCAGCGGCGCGGGTGCTAAGGCACGCGGCGCAACGTAGTAACCCGACTGTGGACGGGAGACGATCCAGCCCTGACTCTCCAGCAATTCATAGGCATGCAGCACCGTCATCAGGCTGACGCCCTGCTGCGCGACCTGCTGACGCAATGACGGCAGACGGGTGCCCGGCAGCCAGATGCCGGCCTCTATCTGCTGCTGAATCTCATCCATCAATCGCTGGTATTTCGCCACGGGTGACCGCTCCTTGTTTTACCGTGAATAGTCTGACCGCGAGACTTTACCACGCACGGCGACCAATGACAGGCGGCGCGAATCGCTTTATCCGATTGCGCTGATTCTTCACGGCTTCAGGCAGGTCAGATCACAGCGACCTGCGGCGTCAGCGGCTGCCCGGCTTCGGCTTCGGCTTCGGCATTCAGACTCACTTCCGCAACCGCCTCTTTAATTTCCGCCACCACATAATCAGCCAGTTCCGGCACCCGCTCCGGGGGAACCGGCTTGCCCAGCAGATAACCCTGCAGCGTATTACAGCCCAGGCTGGTCAGGAAGGCCTGCTGCTCAGCGGTTTCAACACCTTCGGCCACCACTTTCAATTGCAGCGACTGCGCCAGCGCCACTATCGCCGACACGATGGTGGCATCTTCTGTGTGATGCTGCAGTTCGTTTACAAAGGCCCGATCAATCTTGAGTTCACTGGCCGGTAGCCGTTTCAGATAGAGCAGGCTGGAGTAGCCAGTGCCAAAGTCATCAATTGAAGCTTTCACCCCGAGCTGAGTCAGCTCAGTCAGAATACGCACGCTCTCATCGGGATCGCGCATCGCGGTGGTTTCCGTCACCTCCAGCGTCAGCAGTTCGGCCGGAATCTGATGTTTTTCCAGCGCATCCACCACCGTCTTCACCAGATTCGATTGCTCAAACTGCAACGCCGACAGGTTCACCGCCACCGACCAGTCCGGATGGCCCTTCAGATGCCACTGGCGCAGCTGGCGACAGGCTTCATGGATGACCCAGTTGCCGATATTGACAATCATTCCGGTCTTTTCTGCCATTGGCAGAAATTTATCCGGCGACAGCAGGCCGCGCTGCGGATGCTGCCAGCGCAGCAGCGCCTCAAAACCGAGAATCGGACCGCTCGGCGCGCAATATTTTGGCTGATAGAACAGGCGCAGTTCATCATGATCCAGCGCCTGCCAGAGATCGTTATTCAGCTGAAGCTGGCTCTGGGCCTGAATGTTCATTGAAGGCTGAAAGAAGGTGTAGCCGTTGCGGCCATTATTTTTGGTGTGGTACATCGCCGCATCGGCGTTGAACATCAGTTCGCGCTCATCCACGCCATCGCCGGGATAGACTGCGATACCAAGACTCAGCGAGACCACCAGCTCATAGCGTGAGATATCAAACGGACGATCCACCGCTTTGACCAGCTTATCGGCGATGGCCGCCGCATCATTGGGATCGTCGATCTCCACCAGCAGCACAAACTCATCACCGCCAAGCCGCGCCAGCGTGAAGTAGCCGGTCATCTGCTCGCTCATGCGCTCGGTCACGCCAATCAGCAGGCTGTCGCCAATGTGGTGCCCGAACGCGTCGTTGACCGCCTTAAACCCATCGAGATCCATAAACATCAGAGCAAACTGCCTCTGCTCACGGTTCGCTTTGTTGATCGCCTGCTCCAGCCGATCCTCCAGCAGGATGCGGTTGGGCAGCCGCGTCAGGTTGTCGTGCAGCGCCAGCTGTGCCAGCTCGCGATTGGCTTCAGCCAGCGAACTGGCGAGAATCGAGGTACGCGCCTGCATCCGCGCATCCAGCATCGACACCAGCAGAGTAATGCCCAGAATCGAAATAGTGACCACCGTGACCAGGATCGCCAGCCAGTTGCTGTTGACGCCCTGCCCGACCGGATGGCTGTGGACGGGAAACTCTGCCGCCATCATGCCGGTATAGTGCATGCCGGCAATCGCACAGCCCATTACCACCGATGCGCCAATGCGCAGCAGGGTGACCCGGCTGGTCTGTCCTTCCCGCAGGTTAAAAGCCAGCCACAGCGCGGTGCCAGAGGCGGCCAGGGCGATCGCTACCGACAGCGCCACCCAGCCCCATTTCCAGACGATACCGGGAGAGAACATCAGCGCCGCCATGCCGGTGTAGTGCATCGCGACTACGCCGCTGCCGAGGATCAGCGCGCCACCTGCCAGGCGCGGCAAAGGCAGATCGCCACTGCAGACCAGCCACAACGCAAATATCGACGCACAGACCGCGATGGCCGCAGAAAAGGCGGTGAGCCCCGCGTTGTAGCTCATGACCATCTCCATGTTCATCGACAGCATGCCGATAAAGTGCATCGCCCAGATGCCGATGCCCATGGAAAAACCGCCGCCGAACAGCCAGACCAGCGCAACTTTGCCGGTTGAATGCACCACCCGTCCCGCCATATCTAAGGCGGTAAACGAAGCCAGCATCGCGACAAGAACGGAGACGATGACGATAAAAGAGTCGTATGAGGTCGCTAACATAGTGCATTCCCGCGAAAGCAGAGCTTGTGGTTGGGCAGAGGATTTTAAAATTATTCTCTTAGTTATCGGCACAGCCCGGCGGTTAATGAGCCGCCAACCCTGCATCCTTCCACTCATTCTGAGTGATGAAATCTATCGCTGCTGTCAATACAGTCAGCCGGACAGTGACGCCACCGGCTGTCGCAGTGAGGGGAAACTCAGCGCCTCAACCCGGTCCGCTGGAGTCGGCTTACCCAGCAGATAGCCCTGCAACGCATCAAAGCCTAAGCTGGTGAGCAAATGCTGCTGCTCTTCAGTCTCCACCCCTTCCGCCACCATGCGCAGATTGAGGCTCTGCGCCAGGGTGAGCATGGCACTGACCACGGTCGCATCTTCACTGCCGGGCCGCAGGCAGTTAATAAAGCTGCGATCAATTTTGAGTTCACTGGCATCCAGATCTTTGAGATGCAGCAGGTTGGCATAGCCGATGCCGAAGTTATCAATCGCGACGCTGACACCCGCCTGCTGCAATTCACGAATGCGCTGCTGGCTGAAAGCGGGATCGCGCATGGCAATCGCTTCAGTGATCTCCAGCATCAGCGCGCTGCCTGGCAGCTGGTAACGCGCCAGGGTCTGCGTCAGGATAGTCAGCAAATCACGCTGGTGAAACTGCAACGCGGAGAGATTCACCGATACCGTCCAGTCACTGTGGCCCTGGTTGTGCCATATCCTGAGCTGACGGCAGGCCTCCCCGATCACCCAGTTACCCAGCGCAATAATCTGACCGGTTTTTTCGGCACGCGGCAGAAACAGCTCTGGCGTCAGTAAACCGCGCTGCGGATGCTGCCAGCGCAACAACGCTTCGAATCCCATTAACCTGGTGCCGCCGGAACAGAATTTGGGCTGATAAAACAGCCGCATCTGCTCGCGCTCTATCGCCTCCCACAGATCGTTCGCCAGCTCCAGCTGATGCTGCGTCGCGGCGCTCATGGCCGGTTCAAACAGGCACCAGCCGTTTCGTCCGCTGTGTTTGGTGTGATACATCGCAGCATCAGCATTAAACAATAGCTCCTGCCGGTTGCGACCGTGCAATGGAAAGATCGCAATGCCCGCACTGAGTGAAACGTGCAGCACATAGCGGTCAAGTTCAAACGGCGAACTGATAACTTTAACCAGTTTTTGCGCCAATTGGCGGGCTGCGCTGATATCGCACTCAGCCATCAGCACAAATTCATCGCCCCCCAGACGCACCAGCAGCATCGTGTTGCTGAGCTGGCTGCGCAGCCGTTCCGCCACCGCCACCAGCAACCGGTCACCGACGTGATGTCCCCATGTGTCATTGACCGCTTTGAAGCCATCGAGATCCATATAGATCACGGCAAAGCGATGCTCATTAATCATCGCCTGTTTAATGGCGAGATCGAGCTGCTGCTCCAGCATCACACGATTGGGCAGCGTGGTCAGGTTGTCATGCATCGCCAGCTGACGCAATTCCTGGTTAGCGCGATTGAGGCGGGTCGCCAGACGCGCGGCGCGCAGTTGCGCATCCAGCATCGAACTCAGCAGAGTGATACCCAGAATAGTCAGGGTAATCAGCGTTACCCACACCGCCAGGCCCGCATTACTGACGCCGTGCGGCTGCATCATACTGCTGTGACTGAACTCTGCTGCCGCCATACCCACATAGTGCATACCGGCGATGGCGATACCCATGACCAGAGAGGCCAGCCCACGCATCAGCATCAGATGATGATCGCCCTGGCGCAGATGAAAGGCCAGCCACAGCGCCAGGCCAGAGGCCGCAAACGCAATCAGCACAGAGAGCGCCACCAGCAGCGCATTCCACTCCGGTTGCGGTTCAATCAGCAGGGCATACATACCAAGATAGTGCATTATCGCTACACCCGCGCCCAGGATCAGCGTGCCGCGCAGCAGCCGCTGGCGGGTGAGATGCAGGCCTCCTACTGTCTGGCCAAAAGCCAGCACAGACGCCAGGATAGCCACCAGCAGCGAGAGGATCGTCAGCCGCGTGTCATAGCGCATCATCATCGGCAACATCATCGCCAGCATCCCGATAAAGTGCATTGTCCAGACGCCAATCCCCATTGCGATGCCGCCCACCAACAGCCAGAACCGGGCGCTCCAGCCACGGGTTACCGCCACCCGTCCGGCGGTATCCAGGGCTGTAAAAGAGGCAATGAACACCACGATCAGCGAAACGCAGATCAGGACGCTATCCCAGGTGACAGGCAACATGTGCAACTCCTCACCACCCGCAGAGAAACGGATGCTGTGTACAGTCTGAAAAGTGATCTGAAAACACCCGATGGGTGAAAGTAATTAAATTTCGGTATTTTCTGGTCCTGACGGCCAGGCAAAACGCGCCCGCCGACGCTGGCCATTTATAACCTGCATCTTATTAACCGCCCGCAGAGCAAGCCGGTAAACCGTTATTATGTCTGATTGGTACAGGAACATATCACCGAAGCAGAAAGCTTGCCAGAGCCCGAAAAAACTAAGAATTTTGTTTTATCGCCTCGTCTTCGCGCCTTGCTGTTACTGGGTTATCGGCCGGGGAGACGTTTTGATTAGTCAAAAATAAATAGCAAGGCTTCGCGTAACGCTTTAACTGATCTATAGTAAGTAAAACTGATATAAATCAGTATTCTTAAGTCTAAGATTTTTCTTAAGATAGCGGCACTGCCTGCCTTGTTATTTTTATTTCCTTATTCTGGATTGAATCGTTAATAAACACCGGGTGAAAAAGCACTGACTCTGGATAATCCGTAAGGAAATATTATGAAACTCAAGCTTTTTCTGTTTGCCGCTGCAGGATTAACTGTCGCTATTCCGTCATTAACCCAGGCGGCGACGACCTCGGGAACCATCAATGCCACGTTAACTCTGACCACCGGTTGTCTGGTGAACGGTCAGTCGGCTACGGCGGGCGTTAACTTCGGTACCCTGAACTTTGGTAGCAGCGCCGCCACTTTCGATACCCTGAACGCCACACTGGTCGGTGCGGCTGGTAACGGTATTTTTGTGCGCTGCACCACCGGTCAGGACTACAACGTGGTGGTCACCAGCAGCAATACTGCACCGGCGACCATCTATGGCACCGCCTCTGCATCGCCGCGTTATCTGGTGCTGGGATCGGATAATGCGCAGGGCATTGCCTATACCCTCTACAGTGACGCCTCCTTTACCACGGCGATCGCCAACAATACGCCTATCGCCGCCAGCGGTACCACCGATCCGACGCTGGGGACCAACTACGCCATCTATGGCCGGGTAGTCGGCGGCGGCTTTAACCCCCTGATCCCTGCCGGAACCTATACCGACACGATTAACGTTGCCGTGAACTATTAACTGCTGTCGCAGGTAAATACGGGTGGTTCTCTGGCGATCCTGCCTGACGATCGCATGCGGTCTGCCCCTGCTGACAGGGAGTATCAGCGCCTGGAGTCTGCCAACCAGCACCTTCCAGGTTACCGCGTCGATTGTGGCAGGCTGCGTGATATCCGGTACCAATACCGGCGTCTTTGGCACGCTTAATTTCGGTACGCAGTCTGGCGTGGCGGCGAATACCGTCAACGCCAGCTATCTGCAGAGCACCTCGATTAATCTCGCCTGTACGCCAGGCACCACGCTGAGCATGAGCATTAATCAGGGCAACAATTTCACCACGACCCGTAACCTGAAGCTGCCCAATTTCAGCAATACCGTTCCCTACACGCTCTTTAGCAACGCCAGCCGCACCACGGTGATCCCCGTGAACCAGGCGGTGCCGCTGAGTTATAGCAATGCCAATAACATTACGCTGCCGATCTACGGTCAGCTACAACTGCCCGGCACTGCGCGCGCCGGCGTTTATACCGACACGCTGACCGTCACCCTGAGCTGGTGAGGTGATAGAAAACAAGGATATGATCATGAAGCCACTGCGCGCCCTGTTGCTGCTGCTAAGTTCCACCCTGCTCTCCCCGGCCTTCGCCGCGAATTCGGTCATGATCTGGCCCATCGATCCCGCCATTAATCCCGAAGAGAAAGCCAGCGAACTCTGGCTGGAGAATCGCGGTAACAGCACTACCATGATGCAGATCCGCGTCTTCAGCTGGCAGCAGAACAATGGCCAGGAGCAGTATCAGACTCAGCAGCAGGTGGTCGCCAGCCCGCCAATGGTGCGGATGGAGCCAGGCCAGAAACAGCTGGTCAGGCTGATTAAACAGACGCCGCCTGCGGCCGGTAAAGAGCTGGCCTATCGGGTGGTGCTGGATGAGATCCCCACCCCGCGTAACCCCGGCGAGAATCAGGCCGGGCTGACCTTCCAGATGCGCTATTCGGTGCCGCTGTTTGTTTATGGTACCGGGCTGAACACAGACAGCGCTCGCCCGGCTCTGCGCTGGCAACAGATCAGCGAGGGCGGCAGGCGCTGGCTCCAGTTAACCAACAGCGGCAGCGGTCACGCCCGGCTGAGCAATGTGGCGATTGGCGGTCGCAAACTGGGCGAAGGCTTATACGGCTATGTGCTGGCTGACAGCTATCACCGCTGGCCGCTTACCTCGCCAGTGAGCGGCGAACTCACCGCAGAGGTTAACAAGAGCCAGTGGCGCAGCGCTGCCCAGAAGTAAGCGCTGAATGAGACCGTTTTCCCTGCATCCCTGCGCGCTGGCCGTGGCCAGCGTCATTTACACTTTTACGCCGGATCCTGTGCTGGCGGAGACTTACTCATCCCTGCCCCCGCCGCCCAGCCTGCAGACCAACAGCAACGGTCAGCAATATATGCTGGAACTGGTGATTAACCAGCAGGAGAACGGCAATATTGTGCCGGCAGAGCAGCGCGATGGTCATTTCTGGATTCGCAGTGGCGATCTGCAGCGTGCCGGCCTGCCAGCGGATAAGCTGGGCCAGCAGCCGCAGGTCGATGTCAGCAGCCTGCACCCCATCAAAGTGGAGTATGACGCTGCGCGACAGCGTCTGCTGCTGACCGTACCGCCTGAGTGGCTGCCCGGTCAGGTGATTGGCGAGGCGAAGAACGGACCGCGCTATCCGGGCCGTACCAGCAGCGGCGCGCTGATTAATTATGATCTTTACGCCAGCCGCACGGATAACAGTGGCTCCCGCCTGTCCGCCTGGAACGAACTGCGGCTGTTTGGTGATGCCGGTCATTTCTCTACTAATGGCGTCTGGCAACAGCAGCTGGTAGGCAGTACCACTTATCAGGATGATGGCTATATCCGCTACGACACCTGGTGGAGCAATGAAGATGAGAATGCGGCGGTGAGCTGGCGGGTCGGCGATCTGGTCACCGACTCGCTGGCCTGGAGCAGCAGCGTGCGGCTCGGTGGCATCTGCGTCGGTCGCGACTTCAGCGTCCGCCCCGATCTGGTGACCTATCCGCTGCCCGCTTTTTCCGGTCAGGCCGCCGTGCCTTCCACCGTTGATCTCTTTATCAACGGCTATCGCTCCAGCCAGGCGAACGTGCAGCCTGGCCCCTGGTCGATGACCAATGTGCCATTCGTTAACGGCGCGGGTGACGCCGTGATCACCACCACCGATGCGGTTGGCCGCCGCGTCACCACCACCATGCCGTTTTACGTCTCCAGTAACCTGCTGAAATCGGGGCTGTCGGACTACGCCTTCTCTGCCGGGGCAATCCGCGAAAACTACGGCATAAAGAACTTCGATTATGGTGAGGCAGCGGCCAGCGGCTCTTATCGTTACGGTATGACCGACTGGCTGACGCTGGAGAGCCACGCCGAAGGCAGCGAAACGCTGGCGATGGGCGGGCTGGGTGGTCAGCTGCGCGTCGGCAGCTGGGGCGTGGTCAACGGCGCGGTGGCGCAAAGTCAGCTCGATGGCGAGAGCGGCAGGCAATATAGCTGGGGATATCAGTACAACAACCGCTGGTTCAACATCGGCACTCAACAGACCCAGCGCAGCAGCGACTTCGGCAATCTGGCGCTGGTCGGCAGCCGTGCCGGTAGCCAGGCGGATAGCCGCTACGCACTATCACGCCGCAGTGCTCAGTACAGCGCCAGCGTCTCGCTGAACCGCTTTGGCAGCGTCGGTGCCGCCTTCATCGACATCACCGACGGTCAGGGCGATCGCACCCGGCTGTGGAACCTCTCATGGAGTAAAAACCTGTGGGGTAACAGCAGCCTCTATGTCTCGGCCAGCCGCGATCAGCAGGAGAAAAGCTGGACCGGGGCGATTTCGCTGGTGATCCCGTTTGGTGAACAGGGCAGCGTGGCCCTCAGCACCGAACGCGATCAGCGTGGCCGCGACAGTCAGCGCGTTTATGCCTCACGCGCCATGCCCAGCGACGGCGGGTTCGCCTGGGATGCCTCCTGGGCGAATCAGAGCGGAGACAGCGGCGATTATCGTCAGGGCAGTCTGCGCTATCGCAATAACCAGATCGACACATCGGCGGGCTTCTATGGCGACGATGACAACCTTACCCAGTGGGCCGATCTCTCGGGTGCGCTGGTGTTAATGGACAACAGCGTCTTTGCCGCTAACGAGATCAACGACGCCTTTGTACTGGTGAAGACCAACTATCCCGACGTAAACGTGCGCTACGAGAATCAGTCGATGGGACGCACCAATCAACAGGGCTATCTGCTGGTGCCCGCCATCAGCAGCTACTACCCGGCCAAATATGATATCGACACCCTCGACCTGCCGGCAGATATGACCACGCCACGGGTTGAGCAGCGCTTTGCGGTGAAACGCCAGAGCGGCTATCTGCTCAACTTCCCGGTGGAGAAACTGCGCTCCGCCAGCGTAATCCTGGTCGATGCGCAGGGCCAGCCGCTGCCGGTATCAAGCCTGGTACAGCGTCCCAATCATCCCACCGAGTATGTCGGCTGGGATGGCATCGTCTGGATGGAAGATCTCACCGCCAGTAACCCGATGCAGGTGGTGACGCCCGATGGCCGCCACTGCGAAGCCGAACTGCGCATCGCCAGCGGTCAGCCGCAGGCGCTGAAAACTTACGGCCCCCTGACCTGTGCGCTGCCCGCTCCTGCCGCAGGCAGCGCCCCCTCTCCCGCTGAATCTTTTACGTCCGGAAACCGACCATGATGAAATCTGTAATACTGGCTGGCCTGCTGCTGTTACTGCCGTCGCTGGGCTACGCCGCCTGCGCCCTGCCCGCATCGACCGCCAGTTTCGGTTCAGTTACGACCTTTGTGGCGAACACCACCGTCAGTTCCACCACCACGAATGCCAACGTCAACTGTGGCGCGGGTGCCGGGCTGTCGCTGCTGGGCAATAACCAGATCACCTTTCAGCTGACAGGCGCGACCAATAGCAACGGCACGCGCGGTACGCTGAAACGCAGCGGTGATACCGGCAGCGATAATGTGCCGGTGCGGCTCTGCACCGACACGGCCTGCGCGACTGAACTGACGATTGGCGGCACGCCGTTTGTCTATGGTTCGCAGACCCTGATCAACCTGGCGGGTTTGCTGGGCAGCCTTAACTTCGCCATTCCGGTCTATCTGCGCACCGTTCCCGGTCAGGTGGTCGCCGCCGGGACGTACCAGCTGACACTGAATATGGCCGTGACTTATCGCATCTGCACCAGCATTGCGATTGGCAATATCTGTTTAAGCGAGCAGAACGGCAGCGGTGTCATCCCGATTAATATCACCGCCATTCTTACCAATGACTGCACCACCATTACCGCGCCGAATATCAGCTTTGGCAGCGCGCCGCTGGTCGGCAGCTTCTCCGCCGTATCACAGACCATCAACGTGTTGTGCAGCAAAGGCAGCACCTATACCGTCGGGCTGAGCAACGGCAGTTATCCGGTGGGCAGCGTCAGGAATATGGCGAGCGGCGCGAATCGGCTGAGCTATGAAATTTATAAAAGTACCACCAGCAATCGCTGGGGATCGGCAGGCACTGAACGCTGGAGCAGCACCACCTCGACGGCGGTATCCACGGATGGACTGACGCGCGGTTTTAACTACACCGCGCGCATCCTGACCACGCAGAACACGCCGCCAGCCGGGAACTACAGCGACAGCGTGGTGGTCGATTTGTCGTTTTAGAGTGAAGCACTGACCGGCGTGCCGCTGT
Organism: Pantoea sp. paga; assembly: GCF_007558755.1. Taxonomy (NCBI): domain Bacteria; kingdom Pseudomonadati; phylum Pseudomonadota; class Gammaproteobacteria; order Enterobacterales; family Erwiniaceae; genus Pantoea; species Pantoea sp. paga. The sequence continues at coordinate 199,031 of NZ_VLTF01000004.1, read as the reverse complement.
GACGGATCTGGTACTGCTTCACCATCCGGCCAATCAGCAACGTGCCGATCAGCCCACAGACTGCGGCAAAGGTCAGCCAGACGCCCGGCATCGCTTTGTCACCGGTGGCATGGATCAGGTAGCTGGAGATGGCAGGCGTAAAGCCACCAAACAGCGCCGTCGCCAGGCTGTAAGCCATAGAGAAACCGGCGGCGCGCACCTCAGCAGGCATGATCTCCGCCAGATAGACCACCATCGCACCGTTATAACTGGCATAGAGAAACGACAGCCACAGTTCCGCTTCCAGCAGGTGGGCGAAGCTGGCCGATCCCACCAGCCAGTGCAGCACCGGCCAGGTGGTGACAATCATCAGCAGGGTAAAAATGATCAGCAGCGGACGGCGTCCGACGCGGTCTGACAGCGCCCCCATCAGCGGCAGCCAGAAGAGGTTTGAGACACCGACACAGAGCGTCACCAGGAACGCCTGCTTGTCACTCATCATCAACACCGTTTTACCAAAGGTCGGAGTAAAGGCGGTGATCATGTAGAACATCACCGTGGTGGTGACCACCATCAGCATCCCCGCCAGCACCAGCGCCCAGTTGCTGGCGACCGACCGCATGATTTCCGTCATGCTGGGATGATGTTTACGTTTGCTGAACGCTTCTGTCTCTTCCAGCATCCGGCGGATATAGAACAGGAATGGCACAATCAGACAGCCGACCACAAACGGGATACGCCAGCCCCACTCCGTCACCGCCTCTTTCGCCAGCAGATGATTCAGCATCAGACCCAGCAGAGCAGCAAAGATCACCGCAATCTGCTGGCTGCCCGACTGCCAGCTGACGAAAAAGCCTTTGCGTCCTTTGGGTGCGACTTCGGCCAGATAGACCGACACGCCACCCAGCTCCACGCCCGCCGAGAAGCCCTGCAACAGCCGTCCCAGCAGGATCAGAATCGGCGCTGCCACGCCCAGGGTGGCGTAGCCCGGCACCAGCGCGATGGTCAGGGTGCCCATCGCCATTAAGCCCAGCGTCAGCAGCAGCCCTTTGCGACGACCATGATGGTCGATGTAGGCACCGAGGATGATCGCCCCCAGCGGGCGCATCAGGAAGCCGGCACCAAAGGTCATCAGGGTCAGCATCAGGGAAGCAAACGGGTCATCACCGGGAAAGAAGGTTTTTGAAATGGCGGTGGCGTAGTAGCCAAACACCATAAAATCGTACATCTCCAGGAAGTTACCACTGGTGACGGTGAAGATGGTTCGGGCGGCACTTTTCGGCGGCTTTTGTAAAGACGGGGTGTGACTCATAACGGCTTCCTGTTGTTTTTTAGCCGTTTTAGCCTGCCTGACGCGGGATTAATGTGACCTGGCTCACCATTGCACTTTACAAATCTATGTACATAAGTAACAACCAATTAACAATTCAGCTCAGGCAGCATAAGTGATTACCCTGGCCCTGATTTGCCTGATTTTATAGGGCTGGAGAGCAGCCATAAAAAAAGGCGACCTGAACAGTCGCCTTTTTCCTGAACCGGATAAACCGCTATTTCTTCACGGTTTCCATGCCCATCAGACCAATTTTCAGATAGCCCGCCGTGCGCAGCTTATCCATCACGCTCATCAGCGTTTCATAATCGACCGACTTATCCGCCTGGAAGAAAATGGTGGTCTCTTTGTTGCCCTGGGTCTGGTTAGTCAGCACGTTAACCAGCGACTCCGGCGTGACCTGATCGTTACCAACGTAAAGCTGCTTATCCGCTTTAATCGACAGGTAAACCGGCTTTTCCGGGCGCGGCTGCGGCGCGCTGGTTGAGGCGGGCAGATTGACGCGTACGTCGACCGTGGCCAGCGGCGCGGCCACCATAAAGATGATCAGCAGAACCAGCATGACGTCGATAAACGGCGTCACGTTGATCTCATGCATTTCACCATCGGTTTCCAGATCGTCGTTTAATCGCATTGCCATAAGAACTTACCCTAAGCGCAGTTTCTGAGCCGTCGCAGGACGCGGAACATCAGTAGCGACGGTGCCCAGATCAATATCACGGCTCTGCAGCAGCATCACCTGAGCGGCGACATCACCCAGCGAGGCTTTATAGTTGGCGATCATGCGGGCAAAGACGTTGTAGATCACCACCGCCGGAATCGCAGCGATCAGGCCAATCGCGGTTGCCAGCAGCGCTTCGGCGATACCCGGTGCAACAACCGCAAGGTTCGTCGTCTGGGTTTTAGCGATGCCGATAAAGCTGTTCATGATGCCCCATACGGTGCCGAACAGGCCGATAAACGGCGCAACCGAACCGATGGTCGCCAGGAAGCCATTGCCCCGGCCGGCATGGCGGCTGAACGCAGCAACGCGGCGCTCAAGGCGGAAACTGGTGCGATCTTTAATCCCGTTGGTATCTTCCACGCCAGCCGACAGTTCAAGTTCATTCTGCGCATCATTCAGCAGCACCACACTGTGGCTGTGACCGGTAAACGACTGGGCAATGCGGGCGGCGTCATTCAGATTGCGGGCTTCGCCCAGCGCCAGATGCTCGCGCTTCAGGCGGCGCTTAGCGGCGCTGAGTTCGGCATATTTGCCGAAGAAGATCGCCCAGGTCACCACTGAGGCCAATAACAGGCCAATCATGACCACCTTTACCACGATATCGGCATGTTGATACATGCCCCAAACGGAGAGGTCCGTTTGCATCAAATCACTGGCTACCACGCTGCTTCTCCAACTTCTGATTCAGGGATGCGAGACAAGCGCGAATAATAGCAAAACGACGGCGAATTGATAGTAGTTCTCATTAGTATTTACAAAGCTGATCGCCGCCATTTACCCGCAATTGACCAGGTTTAAACACTTTTAAGAAGGATGTTTCGAAAATGTGAAGTTGCATGAAAATTTATTAAAACATCGTTTCAAAATGTGATGGCATTCATTCAATCAGCATTGCCGTATTTTACTGGCGCGCGTTTTCACTATGCTGGCTCCACACGGTTCTCTCCGGTTAGCCCCCGACGCCGGACGCCGTCCTACCTCAGCGGGAGACAAAATAATGAGAATGACGAAAACATGCCTGGCCAGTGCCCTGGCGGCGATGATGATGAGCGCCACCGCCACGGCACAGGTGATCAAAGTGGCTGAAGTCCAGCCTGCCGGTTATCCGACCGTGGTCGCGCTGCAGCACATGGGCGATAAACTCAAACAGGCCACCGATGGACGGCTGGAGATGAAGCTCTATGCCGGTGGCGTGCTGGGGGACGAAGATCAGACGCTGCAACAGGTGCAGCTAGGCGCAATCGACATGATCCGTGTGTCGCTGGCGCCGGTCACCTCGATCGCCCCGGAAACCAGCGTGCTGACCCTGCCCTACATTTTCCGCGACATTGACCACATGCACAAAGTGCTGGATGGCGAGATAGGCCGCGAAATTGCCGACAAGTTCGATAAAGATCCCAACGCCCGCATGGTGTTTCTGGGCTGGACTGATGCTGGTGAGCGCAACATGATCACCAAGAAGCCGCTGGCAAAACCGGAAGATCTGAAAGGCATGAAGATCCGGGTGCAGAACAGCGCCATCTCGCTGGCGACCCTGAAAGCGATGGGCGCGAATCCGGTGGCGATGGGCGTCAGTGAAGTGTTCAGTGCGATGCAGACCGGTGTGGTCGATGGCACCGAGAACAACCCGCCTACTTTTGTCGCCCATAACTATATGCCGGTGGCGAAGTACTACACCCTCAGCGGCCACTTTATCCAGCCAGAGATGATCCTGTTTTCAAAACGCGCCTGGGATCGCCTGAAACCTGAGGATCAGGCGCTGCTGAAGAAGCTCGGCAAAGAGGCGCAGGATGAGGAGCGTCAGCTCTGGGCGACCTATACCGAGCAGTCGATCGCCAAAATGAAGGCAGGCGGCGTCACCTTCCAGCAGACCGACCGCGACTACTTCGTCAAAGCGACCCAGCCGGTGCGCGATCAGTTTGGCGGCAAATATCAGGATCTGATGACCCGGATCGCTGAGGTGAAATAACCCTTCCGCGCCACACTGCCGTGTGGCGTGCTTAATCAGGTATCAATTATGGCCGCTTATACACGTCTGATGGATGGACTCTATCTGCTGTGCATGCTGATTGCCGCCGTGGCACTGATGATTATGGTGACGGTGATCCCGATCGGGATCTTCGCCCGCTACGTGATGAACGGTGCACTCTCCTGGCCGGAACCGGTGGCCATTATCTGCATGATTATTTTTACGTTTATTGGTGCACCGGTCGGACTGCGGGCCGGAACGCATATCTGCGTTTCCATGATGACCGATCGCCTGTCGCCGGTGCGGCAACGGTTGCTGCTGCTGGTCTGCGATGTGCTGATGATCCTCACCTGCCTGGTGATCTTTCAGGCCAGCTACAGCCTGTGTGAAGCGATGTGGGTCCAGACCCTGGCCTCGCTGCCCGCCGTTACCTATGGCGAGATGTACCTGCCGATCCCGATTGGCGCGATCTTTACCCTGCTGTTTGTTATTGAGCGATTGCTGACAGGCGATCAGAGCCAGCGGCCGATTGTCACACTGGGTGGCACCCACTAATCCGGAGCAGAAGATGGATGCATTGATTTTGTTAGGCAGTTTGCTGGTACTGCTGCTGGTGGGGTTTCCGGTGGCATTTGCGGTCGGCCTGAGCGCATTTATTGGTGCATGGTGGATCGATCTGCCGCTGGAAGCCGTGGTGATTCAGATTACCAACGGCATTAACAAATTTTCGCTACTGACTATCCCGTTCTTTATTCTCGCCGGGGCGATCATGGCGGAGGGCGGCATTGCTCGCCGGCTGGTCAACTTCGCCTATATCTTTGTTGGTTTTATCCGCGGTGGCCTGTCGCTGGTGAACATTGTCGCCTCGACCTTCTTCGGCGCGATTTCTGGCTCATCGGTGGCGGATACCGCCTCGATTGGCTCGGTGATGATTCCGCAGATGGAGGAGAAAGGCTATCCGCGTGATTTCGCTGCCGCAGTAACGGCGAGCGGCTCAGTGCAGGCGGTGCTGACGCCACCCAGCCACAACTCGGTGATCTATTCGCTGGCGACCGGTGGGCTGGTAACTATCTCTTCCCTGTTCGTGGCGGGTATCCTGCCTGGCCTGATGCTGGGTGGCTGCCTGATGGTAATGTGCCTCGGCTTTGCCCATAAACGCGGCTATCCCAAAGGGGAGCGTATTCCGTTTCGTCAGGCGCTGAAAATCTTCTTCGACGCGTTCTGGGGACTGTTTACCGTAGTGATTATTATGGGTGGCATCCTCTCCGGCATCTTTACCGCCTCGGAGTCCGCCGCGATTGCCTGTATCTGGGCCTTTTTCGTCACCATGTTTATTTATCGTGACTTTAAATGGAACCAGCTGCATATCCTGCTGTTCCGCACCATTAAAACCGTCACCATCGTGATGGTGCTGATCGCCTTCGCGGCCGGATTCGGCGCGGTGATGACCTTCATGCAACTGCCAACGATTATCACTGAGGCGTTTACCAGCCTCTCCGATAACAAATATGTGATCCTGATGTGTATCAACATCCTGCTGCTGGTGGTGGGGACGCTGATGGATATGGCGCCGCTGATCCTGATCCTGACGCCGGTGCTGTTGCCGGTCGCCACCGCGCTTGGCGTCGATCCGGTTCACTTCGGCATGATCATGCTGACCAACCTCGGGATCGGCCTGATCACCCCGCCGGTCGGTACGGTACTGTTTGTCGCCAGTGCGGTCAGTAAGCAGAAAATCGAGCAGGTGGTGAGTGCCATGCTGCCGTTTTACGGCATGCTGTTTATCGTGCTGATGCTGATTACCTATATTCCGGCTATCTCCCTCTGGTTACCGCGCCTGATGGGCGTGATGTAGCGTCGGCAAAATCGGGTCCGGTAGCGGACCCGATTTTCATCCTGCGACGCACTCTGATAATCACCATTGAGTCTCAACCCTGCTGGTCGTTTCGTGGTAACGTGAGGGCTTAGTCAGAAGCGGCAAAGGCGACTCATGACCACCAGAAAAATTGATACCACGCTCGTCAGTGCAGGACGCAGCAAGCGTTATACCCAGGGCTCGGTGAACAGTGTAATTCAACGGGCCTCCTCGCTGGTTTTTGATACGGTCGCGGAGAAGAAACGCGCCACCGCCGGTCGGGCAAAAGGCGAACTCTTTTATGGCCGTCGTGGCACCCTGACGCACTTTGCGCTGCAGGATGCGATGACGGAGCTGGAAGGCGGCGCAGGCTGTGTGCTCTATCCCTGCGGCGCGGCTGCCGTGGCGAACGCGATTCTGGCGTTTGTCGAGGCGGGCGACCACGTGCTGATGAGTGGCGCAGTCTATGAACCGACCCAGGATTTCTGTACTAAAATCCTGACTAAGCTGCAGGTTTCAACGGGCTGGTTCGATCACTGCATCGGCAGTGAAATCGGTGAGCTGGTGCAGCCCAATACCCGGGTCGTTTTCCTGGAATCGCCAGCCTCTATTACGATGGAAGTTCAGGATATTCCGGCGATTGTGGCGGCGGTTCGCGCTAAAGCGCCCGAGGCGATCATCATGATCGACAACACCTGGGCGGCCGGTATCTTATTTGATGCGCTGGCGCACGGCATCGATATTTCGATTCAGGCGGGCACCAAATATCTGATTGGGCACAGCGATGCGATGATTGGCACGGCGGTCGCCAATGCGCGCTGTATCGATCAGCTGCGCGAGAACTCCTATCTGATGGGTCAGATGGTCGATGCCGATACCGCCTACATGGCGAGTCGGGGTCTCCGCACGCTGGGCACCCGTCTGCGTCAGCATGAAGAGAGCGCGATTCAGGTGGCAGAGTGGCTGGCCGCGCGTCCAGAAGTGGCGCGGGTTAATCACCCGGCGCTGGCGCAGAGCAAAGGTCATCAATTCTGGCAGCGTGATTTTAACGGCAGCAGCGGCCTGTTCTCTTTTATCCTGCAGGAAAAACTCAGCGCGCCCCAGCTGGCGGAATATCTCGATCACTTCCATCATTTCAGCATGGCCTACTCCTGGGGCGGCTATGAATCGCTGATCCTGGCGAATCAGCCGGAAGAGCTGGCCGCGATTCGTCCGGCGGGTGGAGTCGATTTCACCGGTACGCTGGTGCGACTGCATATTGGTCTGGAGCACGTTGACGATCTGCTGGCTGACCTGGACGCCGGTTTTGCGCGCCTGACGCGTTAATAAACTCAGGTAAAAGATAAACAGACGCTAAACAGAAGATGAACCGGGTAGCGGCCACCCGCAGAGTTTGCCGGGCTGCTGCTCATTTATTGTTAAAATTTATCCCAGAACGTTCAGGTCATCAGTGAGGTCGCTGCATTTATTGCGCAGCGCCGCGACCGATTGCCTGAATGCAGACGGATAGTTCCTTGTGACGTGATGGAATAGCAAATGGGTGTTTTACACGAGATTGTCCACGCGCTCTGGCATCAGGATTTTGCCGCGCTGGCAAATCCGGATGTGGTGTGGGTGGTGTACGGCGTGATGTTCCTGACGCTGTTTCTGGAAAATGGGCTGTTACCCGCCTCTTTCCTGCCGGGCGACAGCCTGCTGCTGCTGGCGGGTGCGATGGTGGCAAAAGGGGTAATGGATTTTGTGCCGACGATGGTGATCCTCACCACCGCCGCCAGCCTGGGCTGCTGGCTGAGCTATCTGCAGGGTCGCTGGCTGGGGAATACCCGGCTGGTGAAGAGCTGGCTTATGCATCTGCCGGCGCAGTATCACCAGCGCGCCTGGAATATGTTTAACCGTCACGGCCTGATGGCGCTGCTGGTCGGCCGTTTTCTGGCCTTCATCCGGACGATTCTGCCGACCATGGCGGGCATTGCGGGCTTACAGAATGGTCGCTTTCAGCTCTTCAACTGGCTCAGCGGCGTGCTGTGGGTTGGCATCGTCGTGACGTTTGGCTATGGCATCAGCCAGGTGCCTTTCATCAAGCGTCATGAAGATCAGGTGATGGAGATCCTGATGGTACTGCCGATGGTGTTGCTGTTTCTCGGGCTGTTTGGCAGCATTCTGGTTATCTGGAAAAAGCGTCGGCAGAAACAGGCCTGACGTCAGCGTGTAGCATCAGGATCCGCCGCCACTCAGGCGGACGGATCCGCTACCGTCTGCCGCACACGATTCACCTCTTCTCCTGGCGTCACGCCAAAATAGCGCTTAAATTCCCGCGAAAACTGTGAGGGACTTTCATAGCCAACCCGCACCGCCGCCGCACTCGCTTTCAGTCCATCGTGCAGCATCAGCAATCGCGCCTGATGCAGGCGATATCGCTTGAGATACTGCAGGGGCGACGTCTGCGTAACCGCTTTAAAGTTATGGTGAAAGGCTGAAACGCTCATGTTCACTTCCGCCGCCAGCGCATCGACGCTGAGGTTTTTCGCATAGTGATTCTCAATCCGTCGCAGGGCACGCGCGATCAGGCTGAATTGCGTCTGTCGGCTTACCAGTGAGAGCAGTGCACCACCAATCGGGCCAGTCAGCACGTAGTAGATAATCTCCCGCACGATGTGCGGCCCCAGCACCCGCGCATCGCGCGGCTGGGTCATCACATCAAGCAGCCGCTCAGCAGCACACAGCATCGGTTCCGTCAGCCAGGCCGAGTGGATCCCCGAGGTCTGCGGCTGCGGCTGAAACTGATCGTCATCGCCGATTTCAATCAGCAGATCCTGCAGGCTGGCGGTATCGACATTAAGACACAGCCCGGCAATCGGCACCTCTGGCGAGGCCCAGGTTTCGCACTCCACCGGCAGCGGCACGGTGATCATCAGGTACTTGCTGGCGTCATACTGAAACACGGTGCTGCCGAGATAGCCGGTTTTGCTGCCCTGAAACAGGATCACAATGCCGGGCTGATACATCATCGGCGTACGGGGACGATATTGATTAGCGTAAATCAGCGACACATTTTCGACCGGGCAAAGACGGTCGTGACCGTGGGTCATTAACGTGACGACCTGCTGCGCCAGCCGGTGACACAGGGCATCGTGCGCCATAGCGACTCCTTTTACGGGCAAAAAGCCAGTGTGCCGTGCGAATGCCTGAATCACCAGCAGCCTGGAGAATCAGGCAAGAAATTTACCGAATCGGGCATGGCGGCAGAACCGCTGTTGTTGCCTCAGCTAAGCAGGCTGAGAATTGTTGGCTAGACTTAAGCACAGTGAAATCTCACGGATTAACCGCAACGGAAAGGAGCAACTATGGCAGACCAACCCATTATCAAACTGCGCGATGGCAATATGATGCCGCAACTCGGACTCGGCGTGTGGCAGGCCAGCATTGAAGATGCACGTCATGCGGTGCTGAAAGCGCTGGAGGTCGGCTATCGCTCAATCGATACCGCCGCCGCCTATAAGAATGAAGAGGCGATTGGCCAGGCACTGCAGGAAACTGACGTGCCGCGTGAAGAGATTTTCGTGACCACCAAACTCTGGAACGACGATCAGCAGAACGTTCAGCAGGCGATGGAAACCAGCCTGGAGAAACTGAAACTGGAGCAGGTCGATCTCTATCTGATGCACTGGCCGTGCCCGGAAAAAGACAATTATGTCGATGCCTGGAAGAAGATGATTGAACTGCAGCAGCAGGGGCTGACCAAAAGCATTGGCGTCTGTAACTTCCATGAGGCGCATCTGAAGCGACTACTGGATGAAACCGGTGTCACGCCGGTGGTGAACCAGATTGAGCTGCACCCGATGCTACAGCAGCGCACGCTGCATGCGTGGAATGCACTGCATCAGATCCAGACCGAATCCTGGAGTCCGCTGGCGCAGGGCGGCAAAGGGGTCTTCGATCAGGAGATCATTAAGTCGCTGGCGAAGAAATATGGCAAGACGCCGGCACAGATCGTGATCCGCTGGCATCTGGATAGCGGCCTGGTGGTGATTCCGAAGTCGGTGACACCAGCCCGCATCGAAGAGAACTTTAAGGTATTCGACTTCCGTCTGGACAAGCATGAAGTGAGTGATATTGCGAAGCTGGACAGCGGCAATCGTCTGGGGCCGGATCCGGAAACCTTTAACTAAGGCCTGGCGTCACCAGGTGACCTCACCTTATCTGCCCTGCGGCTGGGGCAGCTAACGATTAACGCGGTCAGGCGGGCTCTCCCTGCCTGACCGCGCTGTTATGCGCTGGGCTGCACCACCAGCTGACCGGCAGTGCCACGGTCGGCCAGTTCCAGCGTCTGACTGTAGTAGACGAACGGGAAGTGATCTGACGAACTTTGCGGGAAAGTGACCATCAGTTCCACGCTGCCATCGACCCACACCGTATCTTTCCAGCCACGATCTTCGCCCATCGGCTGCGCACCATTCACATTTTTAATCAGGAACATCACGCCCTGGATATGCAGCGACTGTGGCCGGTCAGCATGCAGGATCCAGCGCTCAAAGGTGCCCTGCTGTGCCGTGGTGTCAATGCGGCTCATATCCCAGATCGCACCGTTAATGCCCGGCATGCTGTCACCGATGCGGAATTCACGGGTGCGAACCGCCACGCCATCCAGAATCTGATCGGCCAGCAGCCGCATCGGCAGATTATCCGTCACCAGCGGCAGCAAGCCGGTTGGCCGCAGCGTCAGGATCAGGGTTGACGTCAGAATGGAGGATGGCTCAAAGAAGCCGCGCAGCCGATCCATAATGCCCGCCGCCGTACCTGCGGTAATCGACACTTCATCGCCCTGCGACATATCCACCAGCACCTCGCGGCGTTCGCCCGGTGCCAGTGACAGGCGCTGCACCGCCACCGGCGCAGGCAGATAGCCCTGATCGCTGGCGATGACCATAAACGGACGATTGTCGCTGAGCACCATCTCGTAACGGCGCGCATTCGACGCGTTCAGCAGACGCAGACGCACCCAGCCGCGTGATACCTCCACAAACGGATTGCGTACGCCATTCACCAGCAGCGTGTCGCCCAGGAAACCACCATCCTGCGGCGGGTCATAGACCGGCGTGGCAAAGTTATCGAGCCGCTTGTCCTGAATGATAATCGGGAAGTCATCGACGCCGTAATGCTTCGGCAACGGCAACTGCCTGCCAATATCATCTTCCACCAGCCACATCCCCGCCAGTCCGTTGTAGATGTGCGGAGCCATGCGGTTCGGCGTGTTGGCGTGATACCAGCAGGTTGAGGCCGCCTGACGAATCGGCAGCACCGGCGACCAGTCAACACCGGCTGACATCATACGCGGCGCGCCACCCATCAGCGCACCCGGCAACTGCAGACCGCTGATAGTCATGGAGACCGGCTCGTTCAGACGGTTGCTGTAGATCAGCTTAACGTCATCGCCGCTGTAAACCCGGACGGTCGGGCCAAGATAGAGGCCATTAATGCCCCACACCGGCACTTTGTTGTTGTCGCCATTAAAAGACCAGTGGCTGCGCTGCATTGTAAGGAACAGCGGCTGGCCGCGACGGGATTCCAGCAACGGCGGAACCGGAAGTGGCGTGTCGCCATTAGCTGAAGAAGCGGCACGCGCCGCATGAGGTAGTACACTGGCGCTAAGCGCCGCTCCGGCAGAAAGCTGGATGAACTGACGTCTGCTGAAAGACATAAAACTTCTGACCCTTTACGCGTGGCGCTAAGCGCCGACCCTGTTTTTATTGATCTGTTTTTGCTGTGCTGCGTTCACGGCGGGCGGACGTGCCCCGCCGTGCGGCATCCCTGCAGGATAGTTCGGCGAATGGTTCGCCGGTCAGATATTTCCGTTTTTTTCGCGTTCTGCGACTTCGGCGTTCAGCTCTTCCAGCTTTGCCGCCATCAGTTCGCGACAGTGGGTCGCCAGCTTACGCACCGACGACGACTCGAAAGCCTTTACATCAATCGGTGGCAGCATCTCAACGATCACCAGCCCGTTTTTCCAGCGATTGAGGTTGATCTTGCCATGCGTGTTGGAGACCACAATCGGAATGACCGGCACACCCGCCGCCACAGCGGCGTGAAAGGCACCGGTTTTAAACGGCAGCAGGCCACGGCCACGACTGCGCGTCCCTTCCGGGAACATCCAGATGGAGATGCGCTTACTGTTAAACTCATCTACCAGCTGACCGATCGTGCCGCGTGCTTTTGCACGGTCATCGCGATCGATCAGCAGGTTACCGGTCAGCCAGTAGAGCAGGCCAAAAAACGGCACCCACAGCAGGCTCTTCTTGCCCACCGTCACCGTGCAGGGCTGCACCATTTTAGCCGCAGTGACCATGTCGTAGTTGTTCTGATGGTTCGCGATGTAGATCGCATTACCATAGTTCTCAGCACCTTCCGGTCTGCGCAGTTCTACTTTAAGGCCAAACACCGTCGACAGTTTGCCGAACAGATGGCCAAATGTGGCGACGTGACGCGGATTGCGCGGTGAAAACAGACACCAGATACAGCCAGATATACAGACTAAGATCGAATAGATGACCACAATAATGGCACGCAGAATCAGTAACATAGTTCCCTCATTGAGCCACGGCTGACGCGGTGTCAGCCGGGTAGTTTACGCTTCGCTATCCGGGCTCGCCGGACGCGCAGGCGCATCCAGTTCAACACGATCAATTTTTTGCAGGCCGCGCGGTAACAGCGTGCCGCGACGTCCACGATCGGCGCGGAATTTTTGTAGCTCTTCACTGCGCAGCAGCATTTTACGCTTGCCCACGTGCAGCGTGATAGCGCTGCCCGGCGGCAAAATCATCAGCCAGGCCAGTTTGTCCTGACCGGCGGCCGCTTCCGCGGATGGAATCGAGATGATTTTGTTGCCCTTGCCTTTCGACATCTGCGGCAGCTCCCCAACCGGGAACATCAGCATCCGTCCCGCCTGGGTAATCGCCAGCAGCATGTCATCTTCATGATGGACGGCCATCGGCGTCATCACACGGGCGTTTTCCGGCAGCGTCAGCAGCGCTTTACCGGCGCGGTTGCGCGACACCAGATCGCTGAAGGTACAGATAAAGCCGTAACCCGCATCAGAGGCCATCAGCAGGCGCTGGTCATCCGGCTCCATCAGCACCTGTTCAACTACCGCACCCGGCGGTGGCGTCAGCTTGCCGGTCAGCGGCTCGCCCTGCCCGCGCGCTGAAGGCAGCGACGTCGGATCCAGAGTGTAGCTGCGGCCGGTGGAGTCGATAAAGGCCACCGGCTGATTGCTCTTGCCGCGTGCTGCAGCCAGATAGCTGTCGCCCGCTTTGTAGCTGAGTCCGGCAGGATCAATATCGTGGCCTTTGGCGCTGCGCACCCAGCCCATCTGCGACAGCACAATGGTCACCGGTTCAGACGGCACCAGCTCGGTTTCGCTCAGGGCTTTGGCTTCTTCACGCTCACGCAGCGGCGAGCGACGATCGTCGCCGTAGCTGGCGCTGTCAGCCTGTAACTCTTTTTTCAGCAGGGTGTTCATCTTGCGTTCAGAGGCCAGCGTGGCCTGCAGCTGATCGCGCTCTTTTTCCAGCTCCGCCTGCTCGCCACGGATCTTCATCTCTTCCAGTTTTGCCAGGTGGCGCAACTTCAGTTCAAGGATCGATTCGGCCTGGGTTTCGCTGATGCCAAAGCGTGACATCAGGACCGGCTTAGGCTCATCCTCAGTACGGATGATCTCGATCACTTCATCGATGTTCAGGAACGCAACCAGCAAACCTTCCAGGATATGCAGGCGGCGCAGCACGCGATCCAGGCGGTGATTCAGACGACGTTTGACCGTATCGCGGCGGAACACCAGCCATTCGGTCAGGATCTCATGCAGATTTTTCACCGCCGGGCGGTTATCCAGCCCGATCATGTTGAGGTTAACGCGGTAGCTCTTTTCCAGATCGGTGGTGGCGAACAGATGGTTCATCACCTGATCGAGATCGACGCGGTTGGAGCGCGGAACGATCACCAGGCGGGTCGGGTTCTCGTGATCCGATTCATCACGCAGATCCTCCACCATCGGCAGTTTTTTATTGCGCATCTGGTTCGCAATCTGCTCCAGCACGCGCGCGCCCGACACCTGATGCGGCAGCGCGGTAATCACCGCCTCGCCCTCTTCCTTCTTCCAGACTGCACGCTGGCGAATCGAGCCGCGACCGGTCTGATAGATTTTGCGGATTTCGTCACGCGGCGTGATGATCTCCGCCTCTGTAGGATAATCAGGCCCCTGGACAATATCCAGCAGCTGTTCCAGCGTGGTTTTCGGCGAGTCGATCAGTGCGATGGCGGCCTGAGCCACTTCGCGCAGGTTGTGCGGCGGAATATCGGTCGCCATACCGACGGCAATCCCGGTGGTGCCGTTCAGCAGAATATTGGGCAGGCGCGCCGGTAACATCTTCGGCTCCTGCAGCGTGCCATCAAAGTTCGGCTGATAATCGACCGTCCCCTGACCCAGCTCACCCAGCAGCAGCTCGGCATATTTTGACAAGCGGGATTCGGTGTAACGCATCGCCGCGAATGACTTGGGATCATCCGGTGCACCCCAGTTACCCTGGCCATCGACCAGCGGATAACGGTAGGAGAACGGCTGCGCCATCAGCACCATCGCTTCATAGCAGGCGCTGTCGCCGTGCGGATGGTATTTACCCAGCACGTCACCTACGGTACGCGCCGATTTTTTGAATTTTGCGCTGGCGCTAAGTCCCAGTTCGGACATGGCGTAGACGATACGTCGCTGAACCGGCTTTAATCCGTCGCCAATGTAAGGCAGGGCGCGGTCCATGATGACGTACATCGAATAGTTTAAGTACGCATTCTCGGTGAATGTGTGCAGGGCAAGACGCTCTGCACCATCCTGAGTCAGTTCACTCATTAATTTCTCATCCTCACATCGTGGCCCACAACGGCGGGACACCCGGCGGTGGTTTGGCGAGGATAGTACCTTATTCGCTGGTGTTAGTCACAGGGGAAGCGCGGGAGAGCAGGCGTCCCGCCGCGCAATTTTATGTGTCAGAGACACGCCGGATTCAGACCGGCAAGTGTCTGACCTGTCTGCGGAAGTGGATCAGGGCTTTGCGCCCATCCACTGGCGGGCAATGTCACGATATTCGCCGGTGGCGGTGCTGAGATGCAGCCACTGATCGACATAGAGCTTCCAGCTGATATCGTCACGCGGAATCATGTAAGCCTTCTCGCCATACTGCAGCGGTTTGTCGGGATTGATCGCACAGAGCGTCGGGTAATGCTGCTGCTGAAAACGCGCTTCAGAGGCATCGGTGATCATCACATCCGCCTTGTTGTCCACCAGCTGCCGGAAGATGGTGACGTTATCGTGGAACAGCGTCAGTGAGGCCTGTGGCAGGTGGCTGTGCACAAAGGCTTCGTTGGTGCCGCCAGCCGGTTCAATCAGCCGCACGTCAGGCCGGTTGAGCTGTTCGATGGTCTGGAAGCGCTCTTTATCGCTGCAGCGCACCAGCGGGATTTTGCCATCCACATCCAGCGGCCGGGCAAACCAGGCGGTCTGCTGGCGTTTCAGCGTGACGGAGACGCCGCCGACGGCGATATCACACTGCTTTGCCAGAAAATCGGGCATCAGGTTTTTCCAGCTGGTTGGCACCCACTCCACTTTCGCGCCGAGCGAGGTAGCCAGCGCGTTCGCCATGCTGATATCCAGCCCTTCATACTGACCATCGGGTCGCAGGTAGCTGTAAGGCTTGTAATCGCCGGTGGTGCAGACCTTAAGCGTTTTAGAACTGAGGATGGTGTCGAGATGAGATTGTGCCTGGACAGCACCGGTGGCCAGCAGCAAAGAGAGGACAATTTTTTTCATTTTGCGTTTTTCTATAATTGTTTTCACAGTGAGTTTGCCTGCCGATGGTGCCATAAACCGGCGCATTGTTGCTTCCACAGCAAAAGTGTTGTGATCAACCTCCCATTTTTCTGCGACCGCAGCGCGCGTAAGCTAAGCGCCATATTCAGGAAATGAGGCAAACGATTCATGAGCAAGATTTTAATTATCGATGGCGGCAAAACCTTTGCCCACTCTAAAGGTGAACTGAACCACACGCTGACCGACGTTGCGGCCAGCCAGCTGCGTGACATGGGGCATGAGGTGTCTGTGACCCTGGCTGACAGCGACTACGTGGTCGCCGATGAAGTGCAGAAATATGTCGATAGCGATGTGGTGATTTATCAGATGCCTGGCTGGTGGATGGGCGAGCCGTGGACAGTGAAGCGTTACATCGATGAAGTCTTTACCGAAGGCCACGGCTCACTCTACGCCAGCGATGGCCGTACCCGTTCTGATGCGGCGAAGAAATATGGTTCCGGCGGTCTGCTGCAGGGCAAAAAATATATGCTGTCGCTGACATGGAATGCGCCACTGCAGGCCTTTACCGACCCGGAGCAGTTCTTTGAAGGCGTCGGCGTCGACGGTCTTTATCTGCACTTCCACAAAGCCAACCAGTTCCTGGGTATGGAAGCGCTGCCGACCTTTATCTGCAACGATGTGATTAAAGCGCCGGACGTGCCACGCGATATTGCCGCTTATCGGACCCATCTTAGTCGCGTTTTTGCGTAAGATGGCTGGGGGATACCCCCTATTTTCCCACGAAAGAGGAATTCGCGAATGTTAACAGTCGTTGCTGAAATTTGTGTCAAACCCGGTCGCCGTCAGGCCGTGCTGGATGCGGTGAAAAAACTGATCCCGCTGGTTTTAGAAGAAGATGGCTGCCATCAGTATGACGCGCTGCTGGACCATCAGGCGCAGGTGCCATGGAAACAGAACTCGCCAGACTCCATTTTTATGCTGGAACAGTGGGAAACGCTGCGTCATCTGGAGCAGCATCAGCAGATGCCGCATATGGATGCGCATCGCGCCATCATTAAAGATGATGTGGTGGATGTGAAGATTCTGGTGCTGGAACCCAGCGCCTGATTCATGCTGAAAGCTTAACCCCTTTTCGGTAAAAGGGGTCAAGGCTGCTGACAAATTCCGGCCACAGTCGCTGTGAGATCGAGCCGGCACAGGGATCAGGGTCAGATCGGAAAAACGCAAAAGCCGTCATCCATGACATGCTCGGCCCGCGCCGTCCCTGGCGCGGGACGTTTTCCTCTTCTGACCCTGGTCCCTGCGCGCTGAGCTAATACGTTGCGGCCAGATGTGCCCGAATGCGTAATTGTCACCCATCTGAACCTCTGTCCTGTGACAGAGGTTTTTTGTTTCTGACAGGCTGGTTCAGAGCAGCTGACGCTGATCAATCTCGGTGCGGAGAAAATCCAGGAAGCAGCCGATGCGCGAAGAGAGCGTGGTGTTACGGTAATAGACCGCATGCACCGGCAACCGCAGCTCGCGGGTTTCAGCGGGGAGAACCGGCACCAGCCGGCCTGCCGCGCAATCTTCCCGGCTGACAAAGTCGGAGAGGCGTGCGATCCCCTGTCCTGCCAGCGCCAGCTGCCGGATGGTTTCGCCGCTGGAGGCAGAGATTGTGGGCTTAATGCGCATGAAATCTCCATCAGGCTGCAGGACCGGCCAGACGTTGAGGGATTCAGGATGGCTGAAGCCGATGATTTGATGCTGCGCGAGATCGGCCACGCTCTGCGGGGTGCCCGCTTTCGCCAGATAGGCCGGACTGGCCATCAGCCGGATCGCACTGCTGCCAAGCATCCGGGCGCGTAGCGTAGAGTCGCGCAGTTCGCCGATGCGAATGGCAATGTCCGTTTGCTGCTCCAGCAGATCGATCAGGATATCGTCGGTATTCAGTTCAAGCTGGATCAGGGGATAGCGGGCGCGGAAATCGTCCACCAGCGGCACAATCACATGCAACATAAAAGGGGTGGCGGCGTTTACCCGCAGCCGTCCTGACGGCATCTCGCGCCGCAGGGCTATCTGCTCTTCGGCCTGCTCAACCGAGGCCAGGATCTGGCGCGCATGCTCCAGAAAAACCTGTCCCTCTTCGGTCAGCGCCAGCCGTCGGGTGGTGCGATGCAACAGGGTGGTCTGCAGCTTGCTCTCCAGCCGGGACAACGCCCGGCTGATGCCCGAACTGGTCTGCGCCAGCTGGGATGCTGCCGCGGTAATGGAACCGCTGTCCACCACCGCCACCCAGGCGCGTAGCTCTTCCAGGGTAATTTTCACAAGGGTTACTGTCTCTGCTCTGAATCTGCCGGGTTCTCTGGGAATGTGCTGGCTGAAGCACAAAGAGAACAGGACGCTTTCGCGTCCTGTTTTTTTACACTTCGATATCGGCCTTGTCGCCTTTTTCCTGCAACCAGTTACGCCTGTCTTCGGAACGTTTCTTCGCCAGCAGCATATCCATCATGCGCAGCGTCTGATCGATATCCTCTTCACTGATGGTCAGCTGTACCAGACGGCGGGTATTCGGATCCAGCGTCGTTTCGCGCAGCTGTAAAGGGTTCATCTCGCCCAGCCCTTTAAAGCGCTGAACGTTAGGTTTACCTTTTTTGCGTTTCAGCTGCTCAAGCACGCCCTCTTTCTCATCTTCATCCAGCGCGTAGTAGACCTCTTTACCGAGATCGATACGGTAGAGCGGCGGCATGGCAACGTAGACGTGTCCGTTTCTGACCAGTGAACGGAAATGTTTCACGAACAGGGCACACAGCAGCGTGGCGATGTGCAGACCATCGGAGTCCGCATCCGCCAGAATGCAGATCTTGCCGTAGCGCAGCTGTGAAAGATCTTCGCTGTCGGGATCGATGCCGATCGCCACGGAAATATCATGCACTTCCTGCGATGCCAGCACCTCATCGGAAGAGACTTCCCAGGTGTTAAGGATCTTGCCCTTAAGCGGCATGATCGCCTGATATTCACGATCGCGCGCCTGTTTAGCCGAGCCGCCTGCCGAGTCCCCTTCGACCAGGAACAGTTCTGTTTTATTCAGATCCTGCGCGGTGCAGTCCGCCAGTTTGCCCGGCAGAGCCGGACCGCTGGTGAGCTTTTTACGCACCACTTTTTTGGCTGCCCGCATACGTCGCTGGGCGCTTGAGATCGCCAGCTCAGCCAGCTGCTCTGCGATCTGGATATTCTGGTTCAGCCACAGGCTGAAGGCATCTTTTACCACGCCAGAGACAAAGGCTGCGCACTGACGTGAAGAGAGGCGCTCTTTGGTCTGCCCGGCGAACTGCGGATCCTGCATCTTCACCGACAGCACATAGGCGCAGCGATCCCAGATATCTTCAGCGGAGAGCTTCACGCCACGCGGCAGAATATTGCGGTATTCGCAGAACTCGCGCATCGCATCCAGCAGTCCCTGACGCAGACCGTTGACGTGAGTCCCGCCCTGCATGGTCGGGATCAGGTTAACGTAGCTTTCAGTTAACAGCTCACCGCCTTCCGGCAGCCACAACAGCGCCCAGTCAACCGCTTCCACATCGCCAGCAAAGCTGCCGACAAAAGGTTTTTCCGGCAGCGTCGGTAAGCCATTCACCGCTTCGCACAGGTAGTCAGTCAGGCCATCTTCGTAGCACCAGGTCTGTTCGGTATTGTTCAGCTTGTCTTTAAAGACAATCTCAACGCCAGGACAGAGCACCGCTTTGGCTTTCAGCAGATGTGATAAGCGTGACACCGAAAAACGTGGGCTGTCGAAGAAGCTTTCATCGGGCCAGAAATGGACGCGCGTGCCGGTGTTGCGTTTAGCAACCGTGCCGGTAACCGTGAGATCCTGGACTTTGTCGCCATTCTCAAACGCCATGTCATAGATTTCGCCATTACGGCGCACCGTGACTTCGACGCGTTTTGACAGGGCGTTAACCACCGAGATACCAACGCCATGCAGGCCGCCCGAGAACTGATAGTTTTTATTGGAGAATTTGCCGCCCGCGTGCAGACGACACAGGATCAGCTCGACGGCAGGCACGCCCTCTTCCGGGTGAATATCCACCGGCATGCCGCGACCATCATCAATAACTTCAAGCGACTGGTCAGCGTGCAGAATCACTTCAACCCGCTTCGCGTGGCCGCCCAGCGCCTCATCGACGCTGTTATCAATCACTTCCTGACCCAAATGGTTGGGCCGCGTCGTATCGGTGTACATCCCGGGGCGACGGCGAACAGGCTCAAGGCCAGTCAGGACCTCAATGGCATCCGCGTTATAGTTAGATTGACTCATCGTAAATGTCTGATTAGAAGGGTGAAATGGGGTGCGATTTCCGCATTACTCAGGGATGATTCAGACCGAGAAAGTCCAGAATCTGCGGGAAATGGCGCTCGAATCCAGTAAATGCATGATTTCCGCCCTCTTCTACCGTGTGACGGCACGCGCTGTAATAGTCGAGCGCCTGACGGTAATCGAGAACTTCATCGCCGGTCTGTTGCAGCAGCCAGAGTAAATCGGGCGCTTCCAGCGGTTCAATCTGCATTACTTTCAGATCGTAAATGTGGCGTGACTCTAACACATATTGCTGGCCGGTGTAGGGATTCTGATTTTCGCCCAGGAAATCCGCCAGCAGCTCAAAAGGCCGCACCGCGGGATTGACGACCACAGCAGGCAGCACAAAGCATTGCGACAGCCAGGTGGCATAATAACCGCCCAGCGAAGAGCCCACCAGCCCCAGCGTTTCGCCGCTGCGGCTCAGTACCAGATCTTCCAGCATTGCGGCGGCATCGGCCGGAAACGTCGGCAGCTGGGGCACGATCATTTCGATCTCCGGATGCTGCGCCTCTAACCATTGCCGGAACTGCGTCGCCTTAGCCGACTGCGGCGAGCTGTTAAAACCGTGCAGATAGAGTAATGCCGCCACGCGTCAGTATCCTTCTGAGTCTAAATCGGGACGAAAAGCGTCGGTGTCGAGCCGGTTAACCTCGGTCTCAAGACCGCCATCCGGATACAGCGTGAACCAGCGCCAGCCTGGTGCCACGGTATCGATCGTAAAGCTGGTGCAGTGCGGTTTGAACTGAACGCAGGTTGAAGGGGTGGCCAGCACACGACGACCGTGCCACTCAAGGTCCAGCTCCTGGTGAATATGACCACAGACCAGCGTCCGGGCTAACGGGTAATGCTGTAACACCGCATCGAGCTGATGTGAGTTGCGCAGGCTGTGCTGATCGAGCCAGGTACAGCCAGAGGCCAGCGGATGGTGGTGCAGCAGGACCAGCGTATGACGTTGCGGATAGCGGGCCAGCGCGTTATCGAGCCACTCCAACTGATAATCGCTCAGCATCCCGTGCGGCACACCTGAGACCTGGCTGTCCAGCAACACAATCTGCCACTGCTCGCCCACCAGCACCTGCTTGTGGGCATTGATATGAGCGGCTGCCAGCGTGTCGAACATCGCGGGCTGAAAATCGTGATTACCGGGCAGCCAGACGCAGGGCCGGGGCAAACGTGAGATGCCCTCAGCAAAATGCTGATAGGCTTCGATAGAGTGATCCTGGGCGAGATCGCCGGTGGCGATAATCAGGTCGTAGTCACGATGTTGCGCAATAATCGCATCCAGCACCGCTTTATAGCTCGACCAGGTGTTCACCCCAAGCAGCGATTCATGTTTTCCCGCGAACAGGTGGGTATCCGTGATTTGCAAAATCCTGATTTCGGAACCGTTCGCTGCAGGAAGAGTTAGCAGGCTATCCAAAGCGTTTCCTTCGTCTCCACGCCATTTACTGCATTATACGCATCAGCAGACCGGAACTGCCATCGCACCATGTGCCAGGCAGTAGCGCAGCCAGTCTGCGAGAAACTGGTTTATCTGATGTTTTTCATCGCGCTGATGCAATTTTTTATTAGGATAATCATAGCGCGCTTTGAAACGATAGATCTGTTGAGTTGAACACACTTCGGCGACCATCGCATCGTGATAGAGCCTTACCGACATCGAGGGCAGACTCCAGTAACTCACGGCAGGCGCGACCTGGCGGATCTCCACCAGCGTGGTGTAGCGTGTCGACTCCTGAATCGTCAGTTGATAACGGGCGCCACTCACCTGATAGATCACCGATTCTCCCGCCTCATCGTTACGCGGCAGCAGGCGGCGTAACTGGGCGAAATTGGTTTCGCAGAGCCGCATCATTTCGGGAAAGTCAGGGGTATAGCGCTGTTTCATTTTTGTATCCACTCTTCGCGTAGTTTCTCATGGTGCAACGCCAGCCATTGCAGGGCGATGACAGACGCCGCATTGTCAATTATCCCCTCTTCCACCCAGCGGTAAGCCTGTTCGCGGCTCACCACATGGACAAGAATATCCTCATTCTCTTCCTCCAGACCATGGCATCCCTCTGCCTGGCTGGCATCCACTTCCCCAATCAGCACCGACAGACGTTCGCTGGTGCCGCCAGGGCTGGCCAGATAGTTAAGCAGGGGCTTAATCCGGCCGACCTCTAATCCTGCTTCTTCAACGGCTTCACGGCGCACGACCTGCTCGACAGATTCACCGGGCTCAATAATGCCGGCGACCATCTCCAGCAACCAGGGCGAAACACTGCTGTCATAAGCCGGGATGCGGATCTGTTCAATCAGCACCACTTCATCGCGTAAGGGATCATAAGGTAGCAGCACGGCGGCATGTCCGCGCTCAAAAACTTCGCGCTGTACTTCTCCACTCATTTCGCCGTTAAACTGGCGGTGGCGGAAGCGATAACGTACGACGGAAAAAAAACCATCATAGACGGTTTCGCGTGCAATAATTTCTACATCGTTTTTTGTGAAAGTCACAGGGGATTTTTTTTCTTCCGGCATCATCAGGTTCCTTATGCAGATTGAGGTGGAGCGAAAAAAGCCTGTAACCGTGCTCCATGTAAGTGGTTCTTTCTGAATTATTTACGTAAATTAGGGGGAGAAGGCACGTTCAGCCAACTTATCTCACAGTTGCCCTCTGCTAGAATCGGCGATAATTTTTTGGCTTACCCGGCAGCGCACCCACTGCAATTTGCTGCAACAAAAGGAATGCAAATGAAAAAACTGCTCCCATTTTTTATTGGGCTGAGCCTGGGCGGTTTCAGCTTCGCCAGCCAGGCCGAAGACCTGCTTCAGGTTTATCAACAAGCACGTCTGAGCAACCCGGATCTGCGCAGCGCCGCTGCCGATCGCGATTCTGCCTTTGAGAAAATCAACGAAGCGCGTAGCCCATTATTACCCCAGCTCGGCCTGGGTGCAGACTACACCTATAACAACGGCTATCGCGACAGTAGCGGTCTCCATTCCAACACGACCAGCGGCTCGCTGCAATTAACCCAGACTATTTTCGACATGTCGAAATGGCGCGCACTGACCCTGCAGGAAAAAGCTGCCGGTATCCAGGATGTGACCTATCAGGTGGCGCAGCAGGATCTGATTCTGAATACCGCGACCGCCTACTTCAACGTGCTGAAAGCGATTGATACCCTTTCTTACACCGAAGCGCAGAAACAGTCGATCTATCGCGAACTGGATCAAACCACCCAGCGCTTTAACGTTGGCCTGGTTGCCATTACTGATGTACAGAACGCCCGTGCGCAATATGACAGCGTGCTGGCTAACGAAGTGACCGCGCGTAATAACCTCGATAACAACGTGGAAACGCTGCGTCAGATTACCGGCATGGACTACATGTCGCTGGCTTCTCTGAGTATTGATCGCTTCAGAACCGATAAGCCCGAACCGGTCAGCGCGCTGCTTAAGCAGGCGGAAAGCCGTAACCTGTCGCTGCTCTCTGCGCGTCTGAACCAGGATTTAGCCCGTGAGCAGATCCGCTCAGCTGAAGCTGGTCACATGCCGACGCTGGGTCTGACGGCCTCTACCGGCATGTCGAACAGCAAATATGGCGGCAGCCGTGCGAACCAGAGCCAGGGATCTACTGACTCGATTACCGGTTCTAACCAGGTGGGTCTGAGCTTCTCGCTGCCACTCTATAGCGGCGGCAGCGTCACCTCTCAGGTGAAACAGGCACAGTACAGCTTCGTCAGCGCCAGTGAATCACTGGAAAGCGCGCACCGCTCTGCGGTTCAGACAGTCCGCTCATCGTTTAACAACGTGAATGCTTCTATCAGCAGCATCAACGCTTATAAACAGGCCGTGGTCTCTGCGCAAAGCTCTCTGGATGCGTCAGAAGCGGGCTATCAGGTTGGTACGCGTACTATCGTTGATGTGCTGGATGCAACCACCGTGCTCTACAACGCTAAGCAGCAGCTCTCCGATGCGCGCTATAGCTATCTGATTAACCAGCTGAATATCAGCTATGCGCTGGGTACGCTCAATGAGCAGAGCCTGCAGAAACTGAACAGCCAGCTGGGTAAAGAGATCCCGACGTCACCGGAAACGGTAGCACCGGAAAATGCACAGCAGACCGCGCGCGTGGATAGCGGTCCGGCAGCAACCGGCTCTTCTGAGGCAGCGCGTCCTGCGGCTCGCCACAGCAGCGGTAATCCTTTCGGTAATTAATGAGCGGACGGGCTGCTTTGCGGCCCGTCTCTCTGTTGAACGTATAACTAAGTAAAGATCCCTGTTGTACCAGGCCTCCAGCTTCAATTTTACCCCCCCATCCCCTATTCTATGCGCTACCTTTGGGCACAGGATAATCATAATGAAACGCACAAAATCTATTCGCTATGCCGCTTTTCGCAAAAGCTGGCAGGCACGCCATTTAACGCCCGTTGCTATCGCCGTTTCGGCGGTATTTATGCTGGCTGGCTGTGAACAGAACGACGAAACAGTTTCGATGTACCAGAATGCCGATGACTGTTCAAAAGCCAATCCGGGCCAGAGTGCGCAATGTACTACCGCATTCAATGAAGCCAGAAAAGAGGCGGAACGCACCGCGCCAAAATATGCCACGCGTGAAGATTGTGTCGCTGAATTTGGTGAAAACCAGTGTCAGCAGACACCGGCTCAGGCGGGCGTGGGCACCACTAATGCCGAATCGCAGCAGAGTGGCGGCAGCTTCTGGATGCCACTGATGGCAGGTTACATGATGGGCCGCATGATGGGCGGTGGTTCGGGCTTTGCACAGCAACCGCTCTTCTCTCCAAAAAATGCCCGCAGCCCGGCCAATGGTCAGTTTGTTGATGCATCAGGCCGCAATTATGGTGCAGCAACATCCGGCAAAAGCATGACCGTGCCGAAAACGGCGCTGGCACCAAAACCGGCTACCACCTCCACCATTACCCGTGGTGGCTTTGGTGAAACCGTCGCGAAGCAGAACAGCATGCAGCGTAGCAGCGCCAGCGGCACTTCCAGCCGTTCAATGGGAGGCTAACGCCCCGATGGAACGCATTGCCATTTCAGAGCGCCCAGGCTGGCGCGAAAAAGCCACCGAGTTCGGTTTTCGTTTTCACACCATGCATGGTGAACCCTACTGGTGTGAAGATGCTTATTACCAGTTCACGCTGGCGCAAATCGAGCATCTGGAAGATGTGACCGCTGAATTACATCAAATGTGCCTGCAGGTGGTGGAAAAAGTGGTTAACAGCGAAGCGCTGCTGACTAAATTCCGCATCCCCAAACACACCTGGGACTTTGTGCGCGATTCATGGCATCAGCGTCAGCCTTCGCTTTACTCTCGTCTGGATCTCGCCTGGGATGGCAAAGGCGATGTAAAGCTGCTGGAGAACAATGCCGATACGCCGACCTCGCTGTATGAAGCGGCATTTTTCCAGTGGCTGTGGCTGGAGGACCAGCTCAACGCCGGTCAGCTCCCCGCAGGCAGCGATCAGTTTAATAGCCTGCAGGAAAAGCTGATTGAACGCTTTGCCGCGTTACATCAGCAGCACGGCTTCAACTGGCTGCACTTCGCCTGCTGCCGTGATACCGACGAAGATCGCGGCACCGTGCAATATCTTCAGGATTGCGCCACCGAAGCGGGACTCCCGAGTGAGTTTCTCTACATGGATGAAATTGGACTGGGCGAAAAAGGGGAATTTACCGACGCCCAGGATCAGGTGATTAGCAACCTGTTCAAGCTCTATCCGTGGGAATTCATGCTGCGTGAGATGTTCTCCACCAAGCTGGGCGATGCTGGCGTGCGCTGGCTGGAACCGGCCTGGAAAAGCATTATCTCGAATAAAGCCTTGCTGCCGTTGCTGTGGGAGATGTTCCCGAATCACCCTAACCTGCTGCCCGCCTGGTTCGCGGAAGATGACGTGCCGCACATGGACAAATATGTGGTTAAGCCGCTGTTTTCACGTGAAGGTGCCAACATCCGCATCGTGGAAAATGGTCAGGAGATCGCCCGCGTCGATGGACCCTGTGGCGAAGAAGGAATGATCGTCCAGCAGTTCCATCCGCTGCCTAAGTTTGGCGACAGCTATACGCTGATCGGCAGCTGGCTGATTGACGATCAACCGGCCGGTATCGGCCTGCGGGAAGATCGCGACCTGATCACGCAGGATCTTTCCCGTTTCTATCCGCACGCTTTTATCGGTTAATGCACCGCGATAATAACAGGCCAGCTTCTGGCCTGTTTTCTTCTGGCTTCCCTAACCTACCTGAACCGACAACATGCTGATCGCACCTATCTCCATGCCATCAACCGGAATGCTGATGGCGTCATCCGGCTGACGTGCGCCAAGTACATAGAGCAGCGGCAGATAGTGCTCAGGTGTCGGATTAGAAAGCGCCGCACCAGGATGATCCATAAAGTTAACCAGCGGATGAGAAGCAGCATCGCTCTGCACTGCCAGGTTATCGCGCACGAACTGTTCAAAACTGCTGGCCCATGGATAAACTTCGCTGTTGCCATCCCAGCGCACTTTACGCAGGTTATGTACCACGTTGCCGCTGGCGACAATCATCACACCCTGATCGCGCAGTGCAGCCAGTTTCTGGCCCATCTCAAAGTGCCATGCCGCGGGTTTGGTGCCATCAATGCTTAGCTGCACCACCGGAATATCGGCATCCGGATAAATCTTGATCAGCACACCCCAGGAACCATGATCCAGTCCCCACTTGTGATCCAGCGTCACCGCAACGGGCGCTAACTGTTCCACCAGCTGCTGCGCCAGTTCAGGCGATCCCGGTGCCGGATAGCGCGTATCAAACAGCGCCTGCGGAAAGCCACCAAAATCATGAATGGTCTCAGGCTGTGCCATTGCCGTCACGGCGGTGCCACGCGTATACCAGTGCGCCGAAACCGCAATAATCGCGCGTGGACGTGGCAGAGTATCGCCCAGGTGACGCCATGCGGCGGTATAGCGATTCTCTTCAAGGGCATTCATCGGGCTGCCGTGACCCAAAAACAGCGCTGGCATTCGTAACTGGCTCATGTGATCCCCGGGATCGAGTATTTGATAGCCATTACGATACGCGCATCCACTGCTTTATCACGCGGATAACCATGATGGTGATCATCAGGAAATTTGAATGAAATTTAACGTGGCGGGTTTAACAGAGCCTTCGGCATGAAGGAGAGAGGAGAAGTCAGCGGTCAGGCCGCGCCATCCCGGGCGTCAGGAAGAAAAACAGGCCCGGGAGGGGCCTGTTTATCGCGGCAGCCAGATTAGCTGGCGTGGCGTGTTTCGTGCGCGCGACGCCAGGCGATCAGATCTTCGATGGTCACCACCGGCATGTTGTGCTGACGGGCGAACGCAATCGCTTCTGGCGCATGGGCCATGGTGCCATCATCGTTGGTCAGTTCGCACAGCACACCTGCGGGCTTAAAGCCGGCCAGGGTGACTAAATCAATAGTCGCTTCGGTATGCCCGCCACGGGTTAATACGCCGCCTTCACTGGCACGCAGCGGGAAGACGTGACCAGGGCGATGCAGATCGGTGGGTCTGGCATTGTCGGCAATGGCGGCGCGGATGGTGGTGATACGATCCTGCGCGGAGACGCCCGTGGTGACGCCTTCTGCGGCCTCAATGGTCACGGTGAAGCCAGTGCCGAAAGAGCTGGTGTTGTTTTCCACCATCATTGGCAGATCGAGCTGCTGGCGACGCGCTTCGGTCAGGCAAAGGCAGACGATGCCGCTGCCGTGACGGATAGTCAGTGCCATCTGTTCAACGGTCATGGTTTCTGCGGCGAAGATCATGTCGCCTTCGTTTTCGCGATTTTCATCGTCGAGTACCATCACACCGCGTCCCTCACGCAGGGCGGCGATAGCACGTTCTACACGCTGTTCAGGCGTGCCAAATTCAGAAAGTAGCGTCTGATTCATGGTAATTAAAAACCTTAAAATGTATGGGTTACCAGAATCAGGGCGTGCTTAGGAGTGACGTCAAAAAGACGTGGCAATAACGTGAAGCAGACACAATTGTCCGACAGATGTCGTTACCCTCTCCCATCCGGACTGTAACCGTCGGCCCCGGAATTACACCGGATCTGCTGACCTTTACCTCTCTTTTCATCAAGATAAAGCGCTCGCGGGCTTTCAGCCGAAGCTGATTTACCGCCGGTGGGGAATTGCGCCCCGCCCTGAGAATAAGCACTTTAACTATAACGCCGATCGTTTGAGGCGGCAATCATCAATAGCGCAATTGCTTTTGCATTTCCTGCGTTACCGATTTGAGGTTTATCCTTTTCATTTCTGGCATTACACTTAACACTTATTACGTTGGTAAACACGCTGACACAGCTCCCCGTAACCAGGAAATCATCATGATCGACACGAAAAAAATTGAACAACTTGCCCGTCAGGTTCACGAAGCGATGCCTAAAGGTGTTCGTGAGTTTGGTGATGATGTCGAAAAGAAAATTCGTCAGGTTCTTCAGGCGCAGCTGACCCGGATGGATCTGGTCAACCGTGAGGAGTTTGATGTGCAGACGCAGGTATTACTGCGTACACGTGAGAAGCTGGCGGCGCTGGAGCAGCGTCTGGCGCAGCTGGAAAGTCAGGGGTCATCAGCCGGTACGCCGCCGACGGCAACCGCACCGGTAACGCCTGTTGCTGCAACCACACCATCAGCCGCCGTAGCGACCTCACCCGCAGCTTCGCCGTCACCGGTTGCAGACGTGGTGAAACCCGTCGCGGACAACAAGCCAGAATAAGCCTTTAAGCGGGAGCGCGGCTCCCGCTTACGCCGCGCTTTAGCTGCCGCGGATGGTTTTGATAATGTTGGTAGTAGAGATACCATCTTCGAAGTTCAGCACCTGAACGTCGCCGCCATTTGCCCACACTTCTTTGCTGCCCGCGATATCTTCCGGCTTATAATCTCCCCCTTTGACCAGCAGGTCAGGGAGAATGCCCGCAATCAGCCGCTGCGGCGTATCCTCTTCAAAGACCACCACCCAGTCGACCGCTTCCAGCGCGCCCAGCACGATCATCCGGTTTTCCTGTGGGTTCACCGGACGGCTTTCGCCTTTCAGACGTTTAGTCGACGCATCGCTGTTCACCGCGACAATCAGTCGATCGCCGAGCTTGCGGGCATTTGCCAGATAGGAGACATGACCGGCATGCAGAATGTCGAACACGCCGTTGGTCATTACCACTTTTTCGCCACGGCGGCGGGCCATCTCCACGGCGGCTTTTAACTGCGCTTCGGTCATGATGCCGAACCCCTGTTCCGGGCGGGCGTGAATCGCATTTTCCAGCTCAACGGTGCTGACGGTAGACGTACCCAGTTTACCCACCACCACACCCGCAGCCGCGTTGGCCAGGAAACAGGCTTCTTCCAGCGAGTCACCGGCCGCTAATGCCGCCGCCAGCACGCCAATCACCGTATCGCCCGCACCGGTCACGTCATAGACTTCCTGTGCCTGGGTGGGCAGATGCAGAGGCGCTTTGCCCGGCTGCAGCAGCGTCATGCCATTTTCTGAACGGGTCACCAGCAGCGCGGAGAGGTCAAAATCGGCGATCAGCTGGGTGCCACGCGCCACGATCTCCTCTTCGTTTTTGCATTTGCCGACCACGGCTTCAAATTCAGAGAGGTTCGGCGTCAGCAGCGTCGCGCCACGGTAGCGCGCAAAATCGGTGCCTTTCGGATCAATTAATACCGGTACGCCCGCTTCGCGCGCCAGAGTAATCATAGTCTGCACGCTGGAGAGCGCGCCTTTGGCATAATCGGATAGCACCAGCGCACCCGCGGCGGCCAGTGAATCACGCATTTTCTGGTGAATCGGCTCCGGATCGACCTGATCAAAGCCCTCTTCAAAATCGAGACGGATCAGCTGCTGATTACGGGAAAGCACGCGCAGTTTGGTAATGGTCGGATGGCTTTTGACCGCCACGAAGTCACAATGCACGTTGACGTCTTTCAGCGTGTTACTCAACACTCGCGCCGCATCATCTTCGCCAGTCAGGCCAATCAGGCGCGACGCGGCACCGAGTGCTGCAATGTTCATCGCCACGTTTGCCGCGCCGCCAGGGCGCTCTTCAACCGTGTCCACTTTCACCACCGGAACCGGCGCTTCAGGGGAGATACGGCTGGTTGGGCCATACCAGTAACGATCCAACATTACATCGCCAACAACCAGCACTGAGGCTTGGCCGAACGCGGGCAGAGTCACTTTCATTCCAGACACTCCAGACTGCATTAAAAATAGTGCGCGGATGATAGCACAGTTGCGATTTGTGCTATCAGCATCACGCCAGGATAGACGCAGGCGTTATCAGCCAGCGCTGCCAGCTGCTCAGAACCGTCTGCCGCTCCGCTGCATAGGCCTCTGGCTCAACGTGACCGGGCTGTTCCTGCAGGGCGCGATGGTGCAATGCGTCGCGCAGCGTCACATAAGCCTGCGTCAGCGCCTGTGCTTCATCGGCGGGCATTTTATGGTACTTCGCCATCAACTCGAAAATGCGCACATTGTCAGACCAGCGCGTCAGTTCAGGCTGCTCAGCGGCGTAGCGTAAGACAAGATATTGGGCGATGAATTCAATATCGGTGATGCCGCCCGCGTCGGCTTTAATATCCCAGCGACCTTTATGTTTGTTGCTGAGGTGAGCGCGCATCTTTTCACGCATCTCACGCACTTCAGTTTGCAGCGCTTCGGCGGCACGGGGCAGCGCCAGAATCGCCTGACGAATCACGCTGAAACGTTCACCCAGTGCTGCCTCGCCAAAGACGACGCGTGCCCTGACCAGCGCCTGATGCTCCCAGGTCCAGGCTTCACTGCGCTGATACTCTTCAAACGCCTCAAAGGTACTGACCAGCATGCCCGCCGCACCCGAAGGACGCAGGCGCGCATCCACTTCGTAGAGAATGCCGGAGGAGGTGCGGGTACTGAAAAGATGCATGATGCGCTGGGCGAGGCGCAGATAGAACTGACGGCCATCGATGCTGCGCTCTCCTTCTGTCACCGCGTCTGCCGGGCAGTCATGCAGGAACACCAAATCGAGGTCAGAACTGTAACCCAGCTCCCAGCCCCCCAGTTTGCCGTAGCCCAGTACGGCAAAACCGCGTTCATGTTCATTACTCAGATGCGAAGGACGCCCGTAACGCTGCACCATCATATTCCACGCCTGGCGCACCACAGATTCGATAATCGCTTCTGCCAGCCAGGTGAGATGATCGCTGACTTTCATCACCGGCAGCGTTCCGGCGATGTCGGCGGCGGCAATACGCAGATGCTGTGCCTGCTTAAACTGCCGCACCGCTTCCAGCTGCTGCTCTTCGTCCTCGGTAGGGATGCGCAGCAGATACTGACGCAGCTCATCGCGATAAGCATCGGTGGCGGTTGGCTGATAGAGCGTGGCGGGATCGAGCAGTTCATCCAGCAATAAGGGGTGACGCGCCAGTTGACTGGCCACCATCGGTGAGGCGCCGCACAGGCGAATTAAGTGGCGCAGCGCACCGTGATATTCGGTCAGCAGCTCCAGATAGGTGCTGCGGGTCAGCACGCCGAGCAGCAGCGGCGTCAGGCGGCCGAGCGTCACCGCCGCATCTTCACGCGGGCAGACTTCGCTCAGCAGACGCGGCATCAGCTGGTCCAGCGCCTGACGACCACGTGGGCCGATGGTGCGCCGGTTGATATCCTGCCGAAACGCCTCCAGCGTCTGGTGCAGCGTAAGCCGCTGCTCGTCACTGAGCTGCGGCACCAGCGGCGCCAGTTCACTATCTTCCAATTGGTCCTGCCACAGCACCTGAAACTCCGCCAGCTCACGCTGGTCGCCAATTTCGGGGGTATCTTCGCCAATCAGCTCGTCGAAGATAGCGCGCACCGCCGCCATCTGGCCGTCGAGCCGGGTCATCAGAGCAGGCCAGTCGGCACAATCCATCGCCCACGCCAGCCGGGCACGATGCAGTTCATCCTCTGGCAGGGTCTGGGTCTGCTCGTCGCCCAGGCTTTGCAGCAGATTCTCCAGCCGCCGCAGGAACAGGTAGGCAACACGCAACGCATCGACCTGTTCCGTGGGCAGCAGGGCCAGGGTTTTGATCGCCTCCAGCGTCGGCAGCAGTGAACGCAGCTGCAACGAGCGCTCACGCCCGCCGCGAATCAGCTGGAATACCTGAACGATAAATTCGGTTTCACGGATGCCGCCCGCACCCAGTTTGATATTGTTTTTCAGCCCGCGTCGCCGCACTTCACGGCTGATCATCGCTTTCATGTTTCGCAGCGACTGGATCACGCTGAAGTCGATGTAGCGGCGGTAAACGAATGGTCGCAGCATCTGCTGCAGTTCAAGGCTCCAGCGATCGTGGTCATCACCCATCAGCCGCGCCTTGACCATAGCGTAACGCTCCCAGTCGCGTCCCTGCTCCTGGTAATAATCTTCCAGCGCGGCAAAGCTCATCACCAGCGGGCCGCTGTCGCCAAACGGGCGCAGCCGCATATCCACCCGATAGACAAAGCCATCCATGGTGGGTTGATCCAGCACTTTGATCAACCGCTGCCCCATGCGGGTAAAGAACTGAGCGTTGTCGAGTTCACGCCGTCCGCCACGCGTTGTGCCGTTTTCCGGCCAGGCAAAGATCAGGTCAATATCAGAAGAAAAATTGAGTTCGCCGCCGCCCAGCTTGCCCATGCCAAGAATCAGCATCGGCTGCGCGTCGCCGTCCGCATTACAGGGCGTACCAAAATCACGACAGCAATCCTGATAAACCCAGTCACGCGCCCGGCTGATCAGCACTTCGGCTAATGCGCTGAGCTGTTGCAGGCTCTGTTCGGTTGTGGCGTGCTGCAGAGACTGCATCCAGGCGATGCGTACCAGCATACGGCGACGAAACAGCCGCAGTTCACGCATCAGGCTCGCTTCACTGTCGATGCCGCTAAGCGCCTGATTGAGCCACGCAGCATAGTGTTGCCACTCATCAGGCTGCGGCGGCTGGTCGAGCAACGCCTGCCACCAGTCGGGATGTTGTTGCAGGTTTTCCAGCACAAAATCGCTGAAAGCCAGTCCGGCAGCCTGCTCCGGGCTTAACGAAGCCAGCGGAACCCCAAGCTGTCGGGCGGCCTCTTCGGCCTGGTCGCGTAGCAACGCGGGAAGTGCTGACAACATAACTCCCTCCTTGATGGCGTGACGGAATGCCCGTTAGCGGCCAGCGCCGCTGGTGAGCCAGAACGGAGGCTGTTTCAGCGCCTGCATCGCCAGCCAGGCTAACCCGGACGTCTGTTTTTCATGAATTGCCGACAGCAGCTGTTGCCACGGGTCGAGCCAGCTGACGACCGCCTCAGACGGATAGAATCCCGCCAGCAGGTGGACGGTAAGCAATTGACGCGCCAGACGGGTAGCTTTGTCCTGATACTCGTTGGGTTGTTTTACCGTGATGAACGTTTCTCTCAGATCGGCATTGACGCGGCTCAGCATAATGTCGCTGAAGCGTTTATAGGACCCCTGCAGCTTGGCTTCCCCTTTGGCATCGATCCACTGACGCCACTGAGATTCAGCCAGCCAGTGTGTCAGCGCCAGCTGCGTCTCAACCGAAAGGGAAGATAAGCAGAAAGTGGCAGCATCCTGCTCTTCATTCACCAGCGTCTCTTCCAGCGTGGTCAGCTGCTGACGCAGCGCACTGCTGGCTTTACGCGGCACCAGCGCACCAAACAGGCTGAACGCCTGACGCAGCAGATCCAGCGCTTCGCGCACCGCATCCTGAGCCGCCGCATTGCCGCGCAGCCAGACTTCTTCATGATATTGCCAGTGATGAAGTCCTGCCGACATCGCGGCCACCATGCCCTGCTCTACGGTGGCTTTGGCACCCGCTTTCAGCAGCGGGAAAGGCTGTATCTGGCGCGGCGGATTACCCTGCGCCAGCTGATAGCCGCGGGCGGCTTTGCTCAGGCTGCCCATACGCAGACCGCCCAGCGCCACCAGCTGCTGTGCGAAGGCCAGCAGATCCTGGCGTTCGCCACGTTTCAGCTCCAGCTCGATCTCGCACAGCGGTTCGCTGAGATCACCTGCCGTGACCTCGCCCTGATCAAACGCCACTTCAATTTCACTGTTGCCTGTGGTGATCAGCCAGATCTCGCGCTGGAAATGAGTGGTAAACAGGGGCTGCAAGCGCGGCTGCAGCGCCGCGACATCAGTGCCCTGCGGCCAGATCTCTGCTGGCAGGCGTGCAATGTCCAGAACCGGTTCGCTGAGCTCAACGTTGTATTCCGGGCGCTGATGCAGTCCGCCGAGCGTCTGCCCCGCCGCTTTCAGCGTCATTTCATAACGCTGGTCAACGCCGCGGATACGCAATCCCATATTCCAGCGTCGTAGCTGGTTGTCGTCGGTTTCAAAGTAGATGTTGGTCAGCTCGCGAGCAGCCTGATGCTGATGCGGCAGAGTGGAGAGCAGTTCAGCCAGTTTCCCGGCCGCCTGTGGAGTTGCAATGAACTTTAGTTCGATTTCGATGGTCATAATTTTTTATTCACTACGCCGCTGGCACTTAAGAGGGTGTTTCCTGCATATTTCAGGCGATTATCAGCAGGTTACTCAAGCTGTCGCCTGGAGGGCAAGGGGTTATCAGGCGAAGATTAATGCACAGAAGCCGCGCTGTCTCTGCTTTCTTTGCTCTTTCGCAGACCTTTTCGCACTCTCATGAGACCAGGATAGTTCTCATTCAGATTTATGCGAGGCCTCTCCAGACTGTGCCGGTAAATTTTTAGTCAGACTAAGCCAAACGAAATCGAATGAAAAAAATTACTCTCGCTGGACTCACTTTGCTGGCCCTTAGCACCCTTGCACCTGCCCATGCCGACGAAAAACGCTATGTTTCTGATGAACTTTCAACCTGGGTTCGTAGCGGACCGGGCGATCAGTTTCGCCTGCTCGGTAAGCTGAACGCCGGGGAAGAGGTGCAACTGTTACAGACCAACAATGACACGCATTATGGCCAGATCCGTGATTCGGAAGGCCGTACTACCTGGATCCCGCTGTCGCAGCTCAGTGCTAATCCGAGCCTGCGCACCCGGGTGCCTCAGCTTGAGCAGCAGGTGAAAGATCTGACCGCCAAACTGGATAACATCGACAACAGCTGGAACCAGCGCACGGCTGAGATGCAGAACAAAGTCGCCAGCAGCGACGGCGTTATCAACGGGCTGAAAGGCGAGAATCAGAAGCTGAAAAATGAGCTGATCGTCGCGCAGAAGAAAGTCAGCGCCGCTAACGTTCAGCTGGATGATAAGCAGCGCACCATCATCATGCAGTGGTTTATGTATGGCGGCGGCGTGCTGGGCGTCGGCCTGCTGCTGGGCCTGTTACTGCCGCACATGCTGCCGCGCCGTAAGAAAAGCGATCGCTGGATGAACTGATACCATTTAGCCGGATTTGAGCAGGGGATCGCAGGATCCCCCTTTTGGCATGTCTGCAATCCGGGGAATCTGTGCAACAATAAAATGATATGCACCGCTGATTTCAGGCGCGGGACGCGCCCGGCGTGCAGGTCATTTCTTTTTCTCTGGAGTTTTGCGTGAAGACGTTTCTTGTTGGCGGTGCGGTGCGTGATGCGCTGCTGAATCTGCCGGTTACAGACAAAGATTGGGTGGTGACAGGTTCCACGCCCGAAGCCATGCTTGAGCAGGGCTATCACCAGGTCGGTCGCGATTTTCCCGTTTTCCTGCATCCCGTCAGTCGCGAAGAGTATGCGCTGGCACGTACCGAGCGGAAAAACGGGAAAGGCTACACCGGTTTTGTCACCTGGTCCGCGCCCGACGTGACGCTGGAGCAGGACTTACAGCGCCGCGATCTGACCATCAATGCGATTGCGCAGGATGAAAACGGCGAGCTGGTCGATCCTTATAATGGCCAGCGTGATATTGCCCTGCGCCTGCTGCGTCACGTCTCTGACGCCTTCAGTGAAGATCCGCTGCGGGTACTGCGCGTTGCGCGCTTTGCGGCGCGTTTTGCCCATCTCAACTTCCGTATTGCCCCCGAAACCCAGCAGCTGATGCAGCAGATGGCCGAAAGCGGCGAGCTGTCGAATCTCACTGCTGAGCGGGTGTGGAAAGAGACGGAAAAGGCGCTGAGCTCCCGTAATCCGCAGGTCTATTTTCAGGTTCTGCGCGACTGCGGTGCGTTGCAGGTGCTGTTTCCTGAGCTGGATAATCTGTTTGGTATTCCTGCGCCGATTAAGTGGCACCCGGAGATCGACACCGGCGTCCATACGCTGATGACACTGGCGATGGCCGCCGCCCTCTCCAGTGAGATCGAGGTGCGCTTCGCCACGCTGTTCCATGACGTCGGCAAGGCTCTGACGCCGCCTGAGTTGTGGCCCAGCCACCACGGTCATGGCCTGGCGGGCGTTCCCCTGGTCGGGGCGCTGTGCCAGCGACTGCGGGTGCCAAACGCGATTCGCGATCTGGCGCTGATTGTGACCGAATTTCACGACGTAGTGCACACCATTGAACGGCAATCCGCCGCGTCACTGGTGGCACTGTTTGACCGGATCGATGCCTGGCGTAAGCCACAGCGCGTTGAGCAGATGGCACTGACCAGCGAAGCGGATGCGCGCGGGCGAGCCGGGCTGGAGAGCATGCCTTATCCGCAGGGCGACTATCTGCGTCGTGCTTTTGCGCTGGCGCAGGCGGTGCCGACCAAAGCAGTGGTCGAAGCGGGATTTAAAGGTGCAGAAGTGCGGGAAGAGTTGACGCGACGACGGATTGACGCCGTCGCGCAGGGTCTGGCGATTACGCAGCCTGACTAGCAGGCTGCGTGGGCTTTACATGAAGACCATGTAAACCGCGGCTGCCACAATAAAGCGGTAGATCGCGAACGAAACAAACGAGATGCGTTTGATCAGCTGAAGGAAGGCTTTAATCGCAATCAGCGCCACGATAAACGCCGTGACAAAGCCCACTGCGAACATCGGGAAATCCGCCATCGTCAGGAAGCCGATGCTCTTGTACATATCCAGTACGGTCGCACCCATCATCATTGGCACCGCCAGGATGAAGGAGAACTCAGACGCGGCATAGCGGCTCACGCCCATCAGCATGCCACCGGAGATGGTTGCACCGGAACGTGAGAAGCCCGGCCACAGCGCTAAGCACTGGAAACAGCCAATCATAAACGCCTGACGATAGGTAATATCATCGACGCCCACCGCTTTCGGCTGTTTTGGCTTAAGGAACTCTGCTGCCAGCAGCAGCACACCACCTACCACCAGGGCGTACATCACGTTGATCGGATTAAACAGCGTTTTAATCTGATCGTGCAGCACCAGACCCACGACCACCGCCGGTACCATACCCAGCAGGATATGGATCAGCGACAGACGGCCAGTACCGACGCCTTCATGTTTGACTTCGCCAAAGTGGATGCCGATCAGGCCAAACAGACGGCGCCAGAACATCACTACTACAGCCAGAATCGATCCTAACTGGATCACAACTTCAAAGGTCTCGGCTTTTTCACCCTCAAAGCCCAGCAGGTGACCCACTATAATCATGTGCCCTGTGGAAGAGACCGGTAAAAATTCGGTCAGCCCTTCCACAACGCCCAGGATTGCAGCTACCCAAAGCTGATGAATATCTGCCATCAAATGTTTCCTCTATCCGTTTCAAAACCATTAAAAAGGCGGTAGCGCGTGGCTATCGCCTGAAATCATGCCGCTATCAGCCTGAATTAAACCTTAAGGTCTACACCATTTCGCCTGCTGTAACGAAACGGTACACGCTATGACAGACAGTAATTTGGTTTGGTTTCATTGTGATGGCAATCACATCGTATTTATTTAGGAATAGTCCCGCGCTCAATTCGCACGCCAACCTGTGCTGCCTGGGCTACAGCCCCCGGTTTGCTTACCTTTATGCGGACGCCGGGCGAATTGAAACGGTTCATCAACAGATCCGCGATTTCTTCAGCAACCCGTTCAACCAGCGCAAAACGACTGCCGGTAAGATGCGTCAGAATCGCCGAGGAGACATCCGCATAGCTGAGACAATCTTTCACATCGTCGCTGCTGGCCGCCAGACGGTTATCCCAGGCCATTTCGACATCGAGCACCAGCTTCTGCTGTATGCCCTGTTCCCAGTCGTAAACGCCAATGGTGGTGAAAACCGTGAGTTGTTCTATAAATACGATATCCATGATGAGAGTCTCTGTTTTTGGCTAAGCCGGATACCACTTCCGGCTGATTATGCGTATTATCCACGGTTAAAGAGATCAAAACGACCCTAAAGGGAACGGTACGGTGTTATGAGTGCTTTCGCGCTTGGTATGATTATTTTCGCGTATCTTTGCGGTTCGATTTCCAGTGCGATTCTGGTTTGCAAACTCGCTGGCCTGCCCGATCCGCGCACACACGGTTCCGGCAATCCGGGTGCCACCAACGTCCTGCGTCTGGGCGGTAAAACCGCAGCAGCCAGCGTATTAGTGTTTGATGTGCTGAAAGGGATGGTGCCGGTCTGGCTGGCCTATCTGATGCATGTGACTCCGCTCTATCTCGGCCTGACCGCCATCGCCGCCTGTCTGGGTCATATCTATCCGGTATTCTTTCACTTTCGCGGTGGCAAGGGTGTGGCGACGGCATTTGGCGCGATTGCGCCGATTGGCTGGGACTTAACCGGGCTGGTCACCGGCACCTGGCTGTTAACGGTCTTACTCAGCGGCTATTCCTCGCTGGGTGCCATCGTCAGCGCGCTGATCGCGCCTTTTTATGTGTGGTGGTTCAAACCGCAGTTCACCTTCCCGGTTTCTATGCTCTCCTGTCTGATCCTGCTGCGTCATCACGATAATATTCAGCGGCTGTGGCGGGGTCAGGAAGGCAAAATCTGGAAGCGCAAAAAGAAATCTCAGCCATAAAAAAAGCCGGCAAGCCGGCTTTTTTCACATCAGATGGCGGGCAGTTCCGCCAGCGGCCAGCGCGGTC
Source organism: Pantoea sp. paga (assembly GCF_007558755.1). NCBI lineage: Bacteria > Pseudomonadati > Pseudomonadota > Gammaproteobacteria > Enterobacterales > Erwiniaceae > Pantoea > Pantoea sp. paga. The sequence goes on along the minus strand of NZ_VLTF01000004.1, from coordinate 160,062 downwards.
GCACGCTGACGCTTAACTCTCCCCGCGTTCCGCCTTTTAACCGCACCATGCCCGCATACGCGATCATCGCACCGTTATCGGTACAGAACTCCGGGCGGGCGTAGAACACTTCGCCGCCGCGCTTTTGCATCATGATCGCCATCTGCTCGCGCAGTGTGCGGTTAGCGCTGACGCCACCGGCAATCACCAGACGCTTAAAGCCGGTCTGATCCAGCGCACGCTTACATTTGATCGACAGCGTATCCACCACCGCGTCTTCAAAGGCGCGGGCGATGTCAGCACGGGTCTGAGCGTCATCATCATTGGCGCGGATGGTATTGGCGGCAAAGGTTTTCAGGCCGGAGAAGCTGAAATCCAGGCCCGGACGATCGGTCATCGGACGCGGGAAGGTAAAACGTCCCGCCGTGCCCTGCTGCGCCATCTTAGACAGCATTGGCCCGCCCGGATAATCCAGCCCAAGCAGCTTGGCCGTTTTGTCGAACGCTTCACCCGCGGCATCATCGATCGATTCACCCAGCAGCGCGTATTCACCAATGCCGGTGACGCTAATCAGCTGCGTATGTCCGCCCGACACCAGGAGTGCGACAAACGGAAATTCCGGCGGATTCTCTTCCAGCATTGGCGCCAGCAGGTGGCCTTCCATATGGTGGACCGGCACGGCGGGGACTTTCCAGGCAAACGCCAGGGCGCGGCCAATGGTGGCACCAACCAGCAGCGCACCGACCAGTCCAGGGCCTGCCGTGTAAGCCACCGCGTCGATCTGCTGCGGCTCCAGACCGGCCTCTTTCAGCGCAGCCTGAATCAACGGCACGGTTTTACGCACGTGATCACGTGAGGCCAGTTCCGGCACCACACCGCCATAATCGGCGTGCAGTTTTACCTGGCTGTAGAGTTGGTTAGCCAGTAATCCGGCCTCGTCATCATAGATTGCGATGCCGGTTTCATCGCACGACGTTTCAATACCCAGAATTCGCATTGCATCACCTCATTCTTGCGGCGCGCAGTTTATCACAGCAATTGGATGTGCAGCGCGGGCATCCACCGTAAAAAGTCATTTTCTGTCGGCTAAAGAGTGCGCTATACTCCCGCCCCTGGAAAAACCGGCAGCCGCACAGGCAAACGCTCCTGTTGGTTTCAAATTATCCATGGTGCTTTACAAACCAACTTGAGTTGGAGTAAAATGCTGCACCATTTTGAAATGTGCTGGCGCCGCAGTCAGCAGCAAAAACCGAATTTTATCGAGGTGAGAGTTACATGCCGGTAATTAAAGTACGTGAAAACGAGCCATTTGACGTAGCACTGCGTCGCTTCAAGCGTTCATGCGAGAAAGCAGGCGTTCTGGCTGAAGTTCGTCGTCGTGAGTTCTATGAAAAACCGACTACCGAACGTAAGCGCGCTAAAGCGTCAGCAGTTAAGCGTCACGCCAAGAAACTGGCTCGCGAAAACGCACGCCGCACTCGTCTGTACTAAGTCGTTCCGGAGGTCCGCCTCCACCGCGTGATTCACGCAGACAGAGTCAAGTAAAAGGCCGTGCTTTCCGAAAGGAAGCGCGGCTTGTTGCCGTTTATGAGCTGAAAATCTGGGGCGTATGGCTGGACGAATTCCACGCGTATTTATCAACGATTTACTTGCCCGCACGGATATCGTGGATCTTATCGATGCCCGCGTTAAGCTGAAAAAGCAGGGTAAGAATTTCCATGCGTGCTGTCCTTTCCATAATGAAAAAACGCCCTCTTTCACTGTAAACGGCGAAAAGCAGTTCTATCACTGTTTCGGCTGTGGTGCACACGGCAACGCTATCGACTTTTTAATGAACTTTGATCGTCTGGAGTTTGTGGAAAGTATCGAAGAGTTAGCCACTTCCCACGGTTTAGACGTGCCTTATGAAGCAGGCAACGGGCCCAGCCAGATGGAACGCCATCAGCGCCAGAGCCTGTATCAGCTGATGGAGAACCTGAACGGTTTTTATCAGCAGGGTCTGCAGCAATCCAGTGCGCAGCCAGCACGCGACTATCTTGATCGTCGTGGTCTGAGCGCCGAAATCATCAATCACTTCGCCATAGGTTACGCGCCAGCCGGCTGGGATAACGTTCTCAAGCGTTTTGGTAAGCAATCGGAAGATCGCGAGTCATTGATGGAAGCGGGCATGCTGGTCAGCAATGACAAAGGCCGTACTTATGACCGGTTTCGCGACCGCGTCATGTTTCCGATCCGCGATAAGCGTGGACGCGTCATAGGTTTTGGCGGACGCGTGCTGGGTAACGATACGCCGAAGTATCTGAACTCGCCGGAAACACCTATTTTCCATAAAGGCCGCCAGCTCTATGGCCTCTATGAAGCCGTTAAGAACCATCCTGAACCCGCCCGCCTGTTAGTGGTTGAGGGATACATGGACGTGGTTGCGCTGGCGCAGTACGGGATAGATTATGCCGTTGCGTCATTAGGCACCTCCACCACTGCTGAACACATTCAGTTGCTGTTTCGCAGTACCGACACCGTGATCTGCTGTTACGACGGCGACAGGGCTGGTCGTGAAGCGGCATGGCGTGCGCTTGAAACCGCATTGCCTTACATGAATGATGGTCGTCAGCTACGCTTTATGTTTTTACCTGATGGGGAAGACCCGGATACGCTGGTACGCAAAGAGGGTAAAGACGCCTTTGAAGCGAGGATGGAGCAGGCGATGCCGCTCTCTTCGTTTTTATTTGATAGCCTGCTGCCGCAGGTGGATCTGAGCTCACGCGACGGAAAGGCGCGCCTGAGCACGCTGGCTTTACCGCTGATTACACAGATCCCTGGTGAGACCTTACGAATTTATATGCGTCAGGAACTGGGGAATAAGCTGGGTATTCTTGACGACAATCAGCTTGAAAAGCTGATGCCGAAGCTGGCCGCAAGCGGAACGACGCCGGTAGCGCCACCGCTGAAGCGTACCACTATGCGCGTGCTGATCGCGTTGCTGATTCAGAGTCCGCAGCTGGCCACCCTGGTGCCTTCGCTTGATGGGCTGTCTGAGTCAAAAATGCCGGGTTTACCGCTATTTATTGAATTAGTGGGCCGTTGTAATGAGAATCCTGGATTGACCACCGGTCAGCTACTAGAGTTATATCGCGGAACAAATTTTAGTCAGACGCTTGAAACACTGGCGATCTGGAACCACATGATAGTAGATGAGGAAGCCGAAGCGGTGTTTCAGGACTCGCTGGCCAGCATCTACGACTCTGCTCTTGAAGAGCGCCTGGAGTTTTTGATTGCGCGTGAACGCACCCAGGGACTGAGCGCCGATGAGCGCCGGGAACTCTGGACTCTCAGTCAGGCGTTTGCCAGAAAGTAACTGTTTTCAGCACGCTGCCCGTTCTGACAGAGGAAAGGGCAGATTGCCTGTTTTAGTGCTGCCAGCTGTTTCACTACCGTGAACAGTCCGGGATCGAAATGGCCCGCAGTACCAGGTTTAAAGGCCTCTGGCGTAGAGCCAGGCCAGCAGCACAAAATTTAAAGGCCGCAGGCGTCAAAGCCAGTCTGGTCACCGCCAGCGCACCGCTTCCGGAGCGTACTGAAGTACGTGAGGAAAGCGAGCACTGCCGGGGACAAGAATGGCAAGTAAGCCAGGCCCTTAGCACAGAGTTTATACAAGCGGCTTAAGTGCCGAATACTGATGGGCAAAGCCCACGCCGCGACGAAGGCAGCGGCAAGAATTAAATGCCTTTACTGCTATTGTTGGCTCGCTGCCGACCGACACCAATCTAATTTAACAGAAGTGTGGATACCGTCTTATGGAGCAAAACCCGCAGTCACAGCTCAAGCTTCTTGTCACCCGTGGTAAGGAGCAAGGCTATCTGACCTATGCTGAGGTCAATGACCATCTGCCGGAAGATATCGTCGACTCAGATCAGATCGAAGACATCATCCAGATGATTAACGACATGGGTATTCAGGTGGTTGAAGAAGCCCCGGATGCCGACGATCTGATGCTGAACGAAAACAGCTCCGATACTGACGAAGATGCCGCGGAAGCTGCCGCTCAGGTGTTATCCAGCGTTGAATCTGAAATCGGGCGTACCACTGACCCGGTCCGCATGTATATGCGCGAAATGGGTACCGTTGAACTGCTGACGCGCGAAGGCGAAATTGACATCGCTAAGCGTATTGAAGACGGTATCAACCAGGTTCAGTGTTCTGTAGCCGAATACCCTGAAGCGATTACGTATCTTCTTGATCAGTACGACAAAGTTGAAGCAGGCGAATCACGCCTCTCCGATCTGATCACCGGTTTCGTCGATCCTAACGCAGAAGAAGATATCGCCCCAACGGCAACGCACGTGGGCTCTGAACTTTCTGAAGCCGATCGTAAGGACGATGAAGAAGAAGATGAGGAGGATGATGACAGCTCCGACGACGATAACTCAATCGATCCGGAACTGGCGCGCGAGAAGTTTTCTGACCTGCGTAAGCAATATGAAACTACCCGCGCAGTGATTAAAAGCAAAGGTCGCAGTCATGCTGCCGCCGTTGCTGAAATCCAGAACCTCTCTGATGTCTTCAAGCAGTTCCGCCTGGTACCGAAGCAGTTCGATTACCTGGTAGGCAGCATGCGCACCATGATGGAACGCGTCCGTACGCAGGAACGTCTGATCATGAAGCTCTGTATTGAGCTGTGCAAAATGCCGAAGAAAAACTTCATCACGCTGTTTACCGGCAACGAAACCAATGAAACCTGGTTCAAAGCCGCACTGGCCATGAACAAGCCGTGGTCTGAAAAGCTGCTGGAAGTGCAGGATGACGTGACACGTTCCCTGCAGAAACTGGCGCAGGTTGAAGAAGAGACCGGTCTGACCATTGAACAGGTCAAAGACATTAACCGTCGCATGTCGATCGGTGAAGCCAAAGCACGTCGCGCCAAGAAAGAGATGGTGGAAGCTAACCTGCGTCTGGTTATTTCGATTGCCAAGAAATATACCAACCGCGGTCTGCAGTTCCTTGACCTGATTCAGGAAGGTAATATCGGCCTGATGAAAGCGGTAGATAAGTTTGAATATCGCCGTGGTTACAAGTTCTCGACCTATGCGACATGGTGGATCCGTCAGGCTATCACCCGCTCTATCGCCGACCAGGCGCGTACCATCCGTATTCCGGTGCATATGATTGAGACCATCAACAAGCTCAACCGTATTTCACGCCAGATGCTGCAGGAGATGGGCCGCGAACCCACGCCGGAAGAGCTGGCCGAACGTATGCTGATGCCAGAAGATAAAATCCGCAAGGTGCTGAAAATCGCTAAAGAGCCGATCTCTATGGAGACGCCGATTGGTGATGATGAAGATTCACATCTGGGCGATTTTATCGAAGACACCACGCTGGAGCTGCCGCTGGATTCTGCTACCTCAGAGAGCCTGCGTTCTGCGACCCATGACGTGCTGGCTGGCCTGACCGCGCGCGAAGCGAAAGTGCTGCGCATGCGTTTCGGTATCGATATGAACACTGACCATACGCTGGAAGAAGTGGGCAAACAGTTCGACGTTACGCGTGAGCGTATTCGTCAGATTGAAGCCAAAGCTCTGCGTAAACTGCGCCATCCGAGCCGTTCGGAAGTGCTGCGCAGCTTCCTCGACGATTAAGTCAGACAAAAACCCCGGTTCGCCGGGGTTTTTTATGCCTGCCTGTTACTGCCTCTCCCCTGCCCTGCGCAGATTCATTCGTTCCCCGCATGCAGTTCAACATAGAGCTGACGATACGCCTCTACCATCTCATCCAGAGATGCGCGATTAAGGCCGCTGGGATTCGGCAACACCCACACCTGCGTTTTCCCCATACATATCGGCTGTTTGCCCCATTCGACTTTGCCCTGTTTAAAAGCACGACGAAACGCATCCTTACCCAGAATCGCCAGCGCTGCTGGCTGGTAATCCAGCACCTTTTCCATCAGCCGTTTGCCGCCATCGCGCAGCTCATCAGGCGCTAATTCACTCGCCTGTACCGTGGGCCGCTCAACCAGCATGGTGATGCCGCAGCCGGTCTCCGTTAAGCGCTGCTCCTCTTCCGGCTTCAGCTGCTGCTGGGTGAATCCGGCCAGATAGATCACTTTCCAGAACCGGTTGCCGGGATGCGCGAAGTGGAACCCCTGATGGGCGGTTGACTGACCCGGGTTAATGCCACAGAACAGCACATCAAGACCGGAGGTGATGATGTCGCGGATAGCGTGTTCACTCATGCCGCCACCTCCAGCGTGCGCTGCTTCAGCGCATCGCGACTGCGTTGCAGCATCTGGCTGGCCTGCTCTGCATCCGGACAGGCTCGCGCCAGCGCCAGCGCGCCAACCATCTCTGCCAGCATGCTGGAGGCCAGCGCTTCCGCATCCGGCAGCCTCAGCCCAAGCAATATCTGCATCAGACCGGCGTGCATCGCATTAAAGCCCTGTGCGAAGATCTGCCGCGTTGGCTGTGGAAGATGAGCTACTTCACTCACCAGAGCGGCTAATGGACAGCCCTGCGCTGGTGCATTGCGATGCGCCTCGGAAAGATAGCTATCAATAAAATCTGCCAGCTGTTGCGCTGGCTGGGTCACGGACTCCGCGGGCTTTAAGGTATCGGCTTCAGCAAACATATGCTTCAGCACCTCCTCAACCAGCTCCTCGCGTGAGGTAAAATGCGCATAAAAACCGCCGTGTGTCAGCCCGACCCGCTTCATCAGCGCCGCTACACCAATTCCTTCGGTGCCGGTTTCACGCATCACGCGCGCCGCCTCATCAAGGATACGCCGCCGCGTATGCGCTTTGCTGCTCTGCTTCTCCATTTCATCTCCTGCGGTATCTGCTACGTAGCGTCTGGCTATTATAGTAATTATTACGGTCATCATATTCCAGCTTGACGACAGATATGATGATCGTCATATTGATGGCTATTATGACGACCATCATACGAGGAAAAAGAGATGTCACAATCAGGCACAGCTTTAATCACCGGCGCATCCAGCGGTATCGGTGCGACCTATGCAAAACGACTGGCAGCACGCGGTTATGATTTGATTCTGGTCGCGCGCGATCAGGGGCGGCTCACCACCCTGGCTGACGCACTGGCAAAGCAGCACGATATTCGGGTGACGGTTATGGCGGCTGACTTAACGCACGAGCAGGATCTGCAACGCGTGGAGTCGGAACTCGCGAACAACGCACAGATTACGCTGCTGCTGAACAACGCGGGCATGGGCGTTGAGGGTGAGTTTCTGGAGGCGGACATCACACGCATAAACACCATGCTGGCGTTAAATATTCTGGCACCCACCCGTCTGGCACAGGCAGCTGGCCGGGCTTTCAAAGCGCGCGGAAATGGCATCATTATCAATATCGCCTCAGTGCTGTCACTGGTGCACGAGATGTTCAACGGCGCTTATAACGCCACTAAGTCTTACGTACTGACTCTGACGCGTGCGATGCAGCGTGAACTTGCAGAGAGCGGCGTGCAGGTACAGGCGGTGTTGCCCGGTGCGACCCGTACGGAGATTTTCGACCGCGCAGGCCAGTCTATTAATGACATTCCGGCTGAAATGCTGATGGACGTTGATGAGATGGTGGACGCCGCGCTTGCCGGACTCGACAGCAAGGAGACGGTAACCATTCCGGCGCTGGAAGATCTGCAGATGTGGCACGACTACGATCAGGCACGTGGCACAATGGTTCCCCACCTTTCGCGGAATCAATCAGCATCACGTTATCGTCAGCGCTGAGTCAGCCGTCAGCCATAACGACTGAAGTCCGGTTTCACTAAAGGCACGGAGAAGCATGATCCGTGCCTGTTTGCGACTTCAGGATCGCGGTTCGCCAGATTTGTTATAGAAATCAGCAGGTAAATCACTGCTGCTTATTTCAGCAACCGGTGGCTGAGTGCTGGATTGCCCTGAAGAGATACTTTATAATCCCCGCTCCGCTGGCCCCTTAGCTCAGTGGTTAGAGCAGGCGACTCATAATCGCTTGGTCGCTGGTTCAAGCCCAGCAGGGGCCACCAAATTTTAGATTTAAAATCATATAATTAAGCCACTTAAACGCTAAGTGGCTTTTTTATTACTAAGGTCAATGCCCCTTTTTGTCCCCCCACAATCCCCTGACTAGGCAATGAATCGCGGCTCAGACACGCAAAAAGGAATTTACATGCCCCTCACCAAGTGCAAAGAATGTAAAGAGGGGTATTAACACCTGCAGAAACTTACTGGTATTGTTTAAAAAATAAGCAGATTATTGATGTCAGGACCTACGATGCAAAGCTATAATTCTTACTTTTAGCCATTCAATGATTTTCACACACTGAAGGAATGACTGTGGACGTACTTGAAAAAGGTAAATTACTTTTATTCGTACTTTTTATTATGCCCGGTTTTATCAGCATGAGAGTTTATCGGCTTTTTCATCCAGCCGCAGATAATGACACATCAAAAATATTAATCGACGTAGTTTCATATAGTTGCATTAACTACTCATTTTTGCTAATACCCATTTACTTAATTGAAACAAATAAGATTATCGATTCACATCCATTCTGGTATTATATTTTTTATTTCTTAGTTCTAATTATTGTTCCCGTTTTTTTACCCATACTCCTGCTGATGATTCGACAAAGCAATCGAATTAGGCAGATACTCCCTCATCCTATGGGACGTGCTTGGGACTATTTTTTCTCAACGAACCAATGCTGCTGGGTTTTAGTAACACTCAAAAATGGGAAAAAATATGGCGGCTTATATAGCTATAACTCTTTTGCATCAAGTAGGCCGGAACCAGAACAACTCTACTTAGAAAAAAATTGGGCTTTGGATAACAATGGCGACTTCGATCATGAACTGACCGATACATTAGGCATTATCATATTGACTAATGAAATAGAAAGTGTTGAGTTTATTAAGTTGCAAGAACCTACAACCAGCAATAGAGAGACGAAAGATGCCTGAAGAAAAACCAGTCAGCAAACCAGGGTTTGCAAATGACGGCTGGCAACCTGTGAACAAGGGTAACCAACCAACTAGTAGACCAAACCAGCAAAATAACGGGTATCAACCTCCTAGCCAAACTCAACAGACACAACAGGTTTCCCCACCTCCTAAGAAGCGTTAATTCAAATGTTAGCCAATAGTTAGTTGAATTATTTCAGTCAACAACGAATCTTACAATACTGCACAGCCCGCAAACCAACTGGTTGAGCGGGCTTTTTAAGTTATCCCTTACTTCCGAGCAGTTAGATCCTCACACATCGCATAAATAAAAATTCCCATTAATTATCAGTTAATTAGAAAAATCACCGCCATGTATTAGATCCTCGAAAACTGAAAAGTACTGAAATTCTTTTCAATCTTTTCAGTTTTGGTTTTCCGCAAAGCCGCCAACAATGACGCGGTCAAGCAATGTGGTTTGAAGAAAAATAAAACTGAAAAATTTTTATGATCCAAAACCTGCAGGCGGGTGCGGTGTAGCGCCGATTTTGTCTGCCGGACGATTATTTTGCCGTGCTGACGCGCAGCCAGTGCCGCGCTGTGCGGATGATCTGTTTATGGTTGACTTGCTGATGGGCGCGCCTTTGCGTGGCGCATCGTGCGTCTGAGGCGTTCTGGTGACGGGCAATAAAAAACTCGCTGCTTGCTGGCTGGCTTACTTGCCGATGACGGGTGAGTATTTCGTACTAAGCGCGGCGGCCTGCTGGCCACTCTGTGCGATGGCACTGCTGTTCGTGGGCTGGCCGGTTGAGGGGTACGTATAGCTGGTCAGCCAGCGGCTGCATAATCGCCACGGTATCGAGCATCAGCTGGGCCACATTAATCTTTGCTGAACCTATCCACCCCACCGGCGCGATAATTTCCTGACGCGCCCCGGCAATACTCTGGCGCAGCTGGCCAATTTTTTCAGTCAGTGCCTGACCAACATTTATCGTCACGCTGACGGTGACGGTGACGTCCGTTTCCGCATTGCCGCCCACTGTAATCAGCTGATTCTGCTATGCAGCCACGCTGTAACTGCCGGTAGTTACGTGCTGAATTGCTCCGGCCATCAGTGACGCCGTTCCGATCACAGTGGTCCTGTCCGTGGCTTTGACTGTCGTTTCCCTGCTGACCAGATCACGCGTTTCCATATCGGCTTTAACTTCCCGGCTCATGGACGTTTCACGAATGGCCTGATCGGTCTGGCGCTCCCAGTATCCGACCTTGCCGCAGACGGTGAGTATGTCGGTTAACAGTACCGGGCGGTTTAGTCGAAAAGTGGCCGCGTCGTCGCCGGTACAGACCAGCCCGACAATCGCGGTGCTAACGGTGTTGATGGTTCGCGTGCTTTCGTTGATTTCCGCAACGCGCATGCCGTGGTGATAATCCTGTGACATGTGGCGGTTCTCCTGTGAAGGGGTTCCGCGATGGTCAGATTTTAGGGAAGGGAAATCATGCTGTTGTCACTGTGTGGCAGCTGACACAACAGACAAACCTGCTGCCCGCAGACAGTGACTAAAAGAGCCAGCGACCGGCAACAGCTGACTCAATAAACATGCGTATAGTCAGGGGGGCTTTACCCTGCTTTACTGGCGCGCGCGTGAAAAAAGAACGGGTTTTCCAGGGGAAATAAGTGGCGAGCGTAAAAGCTGCTGGCTGTACGTTAAAATCACGAAAAAATTTCTCCGATACCTCTGCAATATCTTCTGCTTCAAAAAGTTCCTGCAAAACATCATCGTCACCGATTTCAATCTTTTTTAAAAGAAGCGTGGTTACCAGCGGCAGTTCGCGCAGGATATATTTGCGCACCAGGTCAGGAGTAGTCGTCATATCATTCACCAGATTTTATCCTCCGGCCTCACAATCATGTTATAGCGATGTACGGTGCGAAAACTGATTTGCGCAACATCATTTGCCAGGATAACCCACCCTACAACCGGCACGGCCCTGCCCACAAAGGCTCCCAGATTATTCACCCAGAAAATTTTCAGCCCGCGCAGACTGAAGGATTTTAAGGTCAGAGTTGGAAGAATGCGCCGCCGGAATTTATAGGACATATGCCTGCGGAAAAAGAGTGACACAACCGACGTGCCTGGCGTTGACGTGAGCGGTTTCCCCGGCACGTCAATATTATTGTTACCGAGAATGATGTTTGCAACGGCTACAATATCCTGCACGCCCAACTGTTTCTGGGTTTCATCAAGCAGCACCCAGAATAATAATTCCTGCGGTGTCAGGTTCGGCACGCCGTGGTAAAAATAGGTTCCGTTCAGTTGCTCAGTCGTATCCATCGTCTCAGATCCCTCTCATTGGATGGTCAACAAATTTTAACTCTAACATCTGCGCGACAGCTTGTTAATCCGTTACCGCTTTGCCCATCAGACGGGCTTTTCCGGCCAACTGAAAACCGGCGCGCCCGACACGTCGATGGCCTGTACCACCTTCCTGTACTTCATCCAGACACTGTGCCGCCATTTGAACGTGTCTCAAAGTACTATGGCTAACCGCATAATGCGTGGGAACTTTCCTGCTGATTGAGTTTTGATTTGCTCTATGGAAATCGGTACTTCGCTGGAGTGGCTAACGTATGGCCGCGGTGATTCAAACATCACAAACCAGGAAGCTTTATCAACCATAATCGAACGCAGAAAAATCACAAATGGGAACTTTTCATCATCTGATTAGGTTGAATATGATGCGCAATTCTACCCATTGATGTTAAACCTGCTCTGTCATTACATTTTGAGAAGCAGAACTACCTGGTTGATATGACCGCCGCAGAGATCACCGATGGGGTGTGGCTAATCGAGATCGATAAGCTCATCAGCGTTAAGGAGCTATATCGTTTTCTTGGAGGACGTATTCGTGTTGAGAAGGAAAAACCTCATTCGAATGCAAAGCAGACGACATAAAGGTATTGGGCAAAGTCGTTGCCCGCACTGAGTATCTATAAAGGCACAGCATGGCGATCAGTAAATTACCCAACGGGAAATGGCAGGCACAAGTTTTCCCAAACGGCCGCGACGGCAAAAGGATTCGCCGCCAGTTCGCCACTAAAGGCGAAGCGCAATCTTTTGAGAAGTTTGTAAAAGATCAGGCTCAGAACAAACCTTGGCTGGGAGAGAAAACAGATAAGCGCCGGGTAATTGAGCTGGTTGAATTGTGGTTCAACACGCATGGCATCACGTTGGCAGATGGCGAGAAGCGGCGAACTACGATGGCGTTCGCCTGCGAAGCGATGGGAAATCCACTGGCTACCGAATTCAACGCGAAAATTTTGGCGTCTTATCGTGAGCAGCGATTAAGCGGGAAGATCACCCGTTCCATCCGAGTGAAGACGGTTACGCCGCGCACTGTTAATTTAGAGCTGGCGTATTTCAGGGCGATGTTTAACGAACTACGCCGGTTAGATGAATGGACGGCACCGAACCCATTAGAGAACGTGCGCGAGTTTAAAATCAGTGAATCAGAGATGGCGTATCTCACCATTGAGGAAATTAGAACCCTCCTCGCCGAATGTGAGAACAGCCGATCTAAAGATTTGACGACCATTGTGAAAATCTGCCTGGCAACAGGTGCACGATGGAGTGAAGCCGAAGGCTTGAAGGGCAACCAAATCCGCGCCGGTCAGATCATCTACGTGAAAACTAAAAGCAAGAAAAACCGAGCGGTGCCGATAACTGAAAAATTACAGGCTGAACTGCCATCGAGCAGGAAAGCGCAGTTGCTCTTTAAACCATGTTATTCAGCTTTCAGAAAGGCCATGCAACGTGCCGGAATCGAGACACCTGCCGGGCAATTGACGCATGTTTTACGTCACACCTTTGCTTCCCACTTTATGATGAATGGTGGCAATATTCTTGTGCTTCAACGGATTTTGGGGCATACGGATATCAAGGTAACAATGAGGTATGCACACTTTGCCCCCGATCATTTGTCAGAAGCGGTGATACTTAATCCACTAAATAAAATTTAGTCCCAAAATAACGTTAAAATCTAGGAATTAAATCCCCACCACTCCACCTAGCTTATTTTTACAAACAGATCAATAACTTAAAAAAACCAAAAATGTGGTTGATATTACATATATTAGCGATATATATTGATTATTGATCTAACTACCTAACAAAAAAACCTTAAACTACCAACAATATTTAATCCAACAAATCAAAATCAGGAAGGATGATATGATTCCTAACAAATGCAAAGGACGTTTTGCTTATCACTTTACTTCTGTATACAACTTTGAAGATATAATTGCTAATGGACTATTAAGCACTAACTTAAAAAACAGCCTTAATATAACTCATGACGATATTGCGAATGGTAGCATACAGCAGCGCCGTAGCACTATGGCAGTAACCTGCGGAAAACGAGGAGTTGTACATGATTATGTCCCCTTCTACTTTGCGAAAAGAACACCAATGCTTTTAAATATAGTGAAATCTAAAAACTTTGACCAGATTGACATCATGTATTTAGCTATTCCAATTGAGAAAGTGATTGATGATGATGTTGTCTTTTCAAGATCGTCTGCAAATACAAACCCTCCCCCTACTTTCTATAACAAACCTGAAGATTTAAATAACCTTGATTGGGATGCAATTGACAGTTACAAATGGACTTATCCTAATGATGATGACAGGCACAACAAAATGGCTGAGATGCTAATCTATGGAAAAGTAAACATTAATGAATTTTCTCATATTGTTGTGTGGAATGAAAAATTCAAAAAACACATTGAAGAGATTCTTACGAAGAACAATATAGATTCTTTACCAGTTGTAACAGACTACGAAAAACACTTTAAGCATCATTACTTCACAATATTCGACAAAAAAGAAAGAACCAATATTATAACCGGCCCAAGACAGCTATATCTTCTAACCAAGAAAAATATAAATCAAACTATAGAAAACCAAAAAAAAGATTGTCACCACACCAATTTGAAATCATTAGTTGATGCAATTGAAAAAAATTTTTCATGTATTAAAGAACTTGAAGATATAGATGGTCTCGAAACCGATAATATTATTCATAAAGAATGCGTAGGTACGCACAGTAGGTCTGTGGCAGCGTTAGTCAAACAAGACAGCATGTTCAATGAGTATAATGAAAATGAGAAATTGATTTTAATACTTTCTGCTTATTTACACGATATAGGTAAAGGCCCGAAATCAAGATGGGAAACTGGTATACAAAAAGTGGATGAAGATCATCCGCGAAAATCTCTACCTATGCTGAAAAGGATATTATGTGATGAAATATCCGGATTATCTAAAAGTGATATAAGAAGAATTCACATGCTAGTGATTTATGACGACTTAGTTGGTGATATTCTAGCTAAATGCCGAAAAAAATGTCAGTTAGAAGAAATAATCCGTAACAGGACTGATGTTAACCTATTAATATCAATAGCAAAAGCTGATATGGGTGCAATCAATCCAGATTGGGTGATAAAATATCAAGATGAAATTGAAGATTTGCGTCAAGAAATGTACAAATATCTTGAGGATGATTTATGATTGAGTTCGTCGAAGGAGATTTTTTTGATTTTGATGCCGATATTCGTATCAATACTGTTAACTGTGTCGGTGTTATGGGAGCGGGCGTTGCCCTTTTATTTAAAAACAAATACCCTAAAATGTATAAAGAATACGTTATGCAGTGTAAGAATAATGAAATCTCTCCAGGAAACCCTACAGTCTGGAAAGAAGGAGATATGTTTTCTATTAGCCTTGAAATAATAAACTTTCCGACTAAAGACCATTGGAAAAACCCTTCTGAATATGAATATATTGATAAGGGTTTAATATGGTTAGAAAAATATTTAAAAGATAAAAAAGGACTCACAATTACATTGCCTGCTTTAGGATGTGGGCATGGCGGCCTTGATTGGAGCATTGTGAAAAAAATGATCCTCTCAAAGCTATCAAGCTCCGACAATCGCATATTAGTATTTAATCCTAAATCATCTCGAGAATTTAAAAACAAAAAATCGCTGTCATCTAATCAGCTGAAAGAACTTGATGACTTACATATTAATACTATAAAAATTAACAGTTATGATTATCCTAAAAGCCTTTCAAGATACACTACTAATAATATTTATTTCATTGGTGAAAAACCTGAAGATTATGACATTTCAATAATTGCAAGCACGAACCCTGACATTGAAGAAACTAAATTCATATTACGTTTGCTTGACTTTTGTGAATCAAATAAATTAAGTGTTCTTTTTGGAGGATCTTCATTTGATAAAAAGATTGCATTTTCCTCCTTAAAAAAAGGCATAAAAACTGGAATGTTTCTTCCTTATGGAATTACAAAATCGGCAGAGAAATTAAAAAAAAATGCGAGCCCGTTAAATATTTCAATTTTCTCAACTGGAAATCCATTTAATAATTTCGATAAAAAAGAATATCTACCCAGCGTTATGAACAGAATTTTTATGGCCAAAACCGTTTTCCTAACAACAGGAAATTTATTTTGGTTAGAAAATCAGAAGTCCTACTTTCTCGATAATAAAATAAAATCCTATTTTCTTAAAAGAAAAAATATCGAAGATAAAGATTTTTTTGCTGCAACAAAGACTAAATCGAAACCAATTCATCCTGATGAAAATTTTGAATTCCTAGATGTCTGATAAAGTGGCAGCAAAGCTCAGCGCTATGCGCCACTTTTCGTTACTATTCGGCCTGAACAAAACATAAAAATCAGTAACCCAATGATTTAATTCACTTTAAATTGGGACTCATAATCGCTTGGTCGCTGGTTCAAACCCAGCAGGGGCCACCAAATTTTAGCTGTTTAATCAGCAGATCGAAGCCACCTTTCAGGGTGTTTTTTTGTTTGTCCTTCAAATCCCATTCCTTGTTTCTCTCTTTCTATAAAAATCTGAAATTTTTCTGTTAAGCCACCGACAGCTAACCCGACAGGCCGGAAATCTGCTGATTGATATCCGATTCCATCAGATCGAAAGTGCGGCCTTTCGCGAACTCAACAGGCGCCGTGGTGATGCCTTAGTGCGCTTATTCCCACTGGTCGGGGCCACGCAGGGTAAACCAAGTCAGCGGGAGGCAGGCTTCAGTATATTGCCGTTTCACCTCTCCTTTCCCTGCTTAACCTCACATTCTCTTACCCACCATTTTCCCTGTAAAAAACGCCACTCATCCTCATTCTGATAACCCGACTGATACCCCGGAGTCACTTTTAAACCCTGCAGAGGGTGTATCAGATTATTTTCATCAACCCGCTATATTTACGGATATGAACAAATACAGTCCAGACGGGCCAATTGAAATCTGCACAACGTGTGCGCTGAGGTCAGATTCACAATTTTGCAGATTAATTTATTGAACAGAAGAGTATGAATAGATTAGAGGTTTATCATGAAAAGTTCATCGAGTGCTGAACTCTGCTGCCGGGTAATTCGTGGAAGAACCATCATGCCGCTGAAGAAAGTTGCGTTGTATCAGGTCGAATTTGAAAATGGCAGATTTGCTGTGTTACGCATTAATAACCTTCTGACGCTTCAGGAAGGCGATATTATTTCAAGAGTTAATGAAGCGTGGTCTGCAGGACCAGATATTATTCAACCTTCACCATTCGAATTTCTCGACCAGGGTGAATCACAGCGTTATTTCACCGAGTACGAAAGATAATGCAGAATTATCAGCGCATTGAAAAACATGTTACGGATAAATTGCCTCAATGAGGGATAAGGTTAAACAGTATGACCTGCTGCTGCGTGGTGATCACAACCTAAAAAGACGACGGACTTTATATAACATACAATGACTTACAGTGAGGGCATAAGACTGCCTGTCCTTTATTCTTTTTAGCTACAGATTGTCTGGAAAACTTTTTACACACCGGACACTGTGTATTGGTTTCGCTGCTGTGTAGCGCGTCGAAGAGAAAGCTCAACCAGGTCATGTCGTTATCCTCTGAAATGTTGCCATTAGCGTAACACAGTGCAGGTAAATTAATTTTTTTTATCTGTCGGCTCTGATGTTAAAAAGGGCTAAGGTGAGGAGAAGGCAGCTGTTTATTTTTTTTAACTTTATTTTATCGCCATAAAGGAACGCCAGCCGGTTAATCAGGATAGCTACGAATAACGGAAACAGGACTATAATCAATATCATCTACACCTGTTTATCACCTCCAGCCCTTCTTTTGGCTCCTTTTTGTCATCCTTTCTTTTTTTCCGGATCCAGCTGCTGCGTAAGCGCAAGGAAATGAGTGTGAAAATAAAACTGACGACGTGGTTCAGCCGGGAAAGTGAATTACCCGATGAGCATTTTCCTTTGTTCCCGACTGAAGGTATTTATCAGGCCCACCGGCCAGATATTTTTTCGGCTGAACAAATGGATAACTACGGCGAAAAATTAGCGAAAACGCATACTCTGTCGGGTGGAAAATGGTCCTACCGACTGTTGCAGCAGCTGGCAGATAATGAACTGTCATTGACGCGCAGCGCAGAGATCCTGAGTGAAGGCGATAAACGCAGCCAGACACCGGCGGCCGTCTGGATACTGGATAATTTTTACATCATTGAAGAGCAGATCCGCCTGGTCCGGCACCTGTTACCGGCCAAATTCGGTAAAGGACTGCCCATGCTGGAGGAGTCGGCTCATTACCTGCGCATCCAGGCTATCGCCGAGGAGATGATTAAGCACAGTGATGGCAGACTGGAAACCAGCGTCCTGCATCCTTTTATCGCTGCCTACCAGCGCGTTACGCCCCTGCTGCTCGGCGAACTGTGGGCCCTGCCTGCCATGTTACGGTTTGCGCTTATCAACAATCTGGCCCGGATTGCGGCTGACGTCGCCAGGGTACATCAGGAACGTAATAAAGCGGAGCAGTGGATCAGCGATATCCTCTCCACTGCCGCCGAAGATGCGTCAAAAGTTATTCTGGTCATCGCTGATATGGCCCGCCAGAACCCGCAGGTTTCCGGCGCTTTCGTCGCTGAACTTGAACGGCGATTAAGTGGCCAGAACAATACCCTGACATTAACCTGGGTCGAACAACAGCTGGAGAATACCGGCCGGAAAACCTCGGAAGTCATTGAGCAGTTCAACCGGCAGCTGGCCCTGAGTCAGCTCTCTGTCAGCAACAGTATTACCGGCCTGCGGCAACTCGGTGAAATTGACTGGCAGGCCTTTGTCGAATCCGTCAGCGTGGTTGAGAAAGTCCTGCAGCAGGATCCCACCGGGACATACCCGCTGATGCATTTTGACAGTCGCGATGACTACCGTCACGTGATTGAACGTCTGGCGCGGCACAGTCGGTTTGATGAACGTGAAGTCGCCCAGGCTGTGCTGACGCTGGCAAGCCAGCCTGATCTTCCCCTGCGTCAGCAGCATGTCGGCTATTACCTGCTGGATAAAGGATTTCAGCAACTGGAACAACAGCTTGACGTTAAGGTGACGTGGCTGAACAAGAGCCGGCAGCATCTGAGCCAGACCCCTTTGCTCTCCTGGTTAGGCAGCCTTTTACTGCTGACAACCGCGTTTACCGCCGAGATGCTCTACAGCACTCATCAGGCGGGCATGGCATCTTTACTCTGGTTGCTGGTGCTGCCCGCCATCATTGTCAGCAGCCAGCTAGCCTTGCAGTTGCTGAGCGAGTTGACCACCCGCAGCCGCCATCCGCTTCCCCTGCCCCGACTCGATTATGCTCTGGCGGTACCGGAGCATAACCGCACACTGGTAATTATCCCCTGTTTACTCAGCAGCAATGAGGGAACAGACGCCCTGTTGCGCTCTCTGGAAATCTGCTATCTCGGTAACGCCTTAGCGAATATCAGTTTTGCGTTACTGACCGACTTTACCGATAGCGCCGAACAGGATCATCATCATGACGCCGCGCTTATCCGTTACGCCGTGCTGAAAACGGAAGCGCTGAATCGGCGCTACAGCGGAGGTAAATCGGATATTGCGCTCTTCTCCCTGTTACACCGTGACCGCACCCATAATATTTCTCAGGGCGTCTGGATGGGGTATGAACGCAAGCGCGGTAAGATCCATGCCCTGAATCGCTGGCTTCAGGGTGAAGAAAACGCCTTCAGCGTCACGGTAGGTGCCACGCAGGCGCAGCTGCACAGCGTTAAATATGTGATTACTCTCGACAGCGACACAATACTGCCGCGTGAGACTGCGCATAAGCTGATTGGCGTCATGGCCCACCCGCTCAATGCGCCGGTGTTCGACGATCTCAAAAATCGGGTGGTTGAAGGCTATGCCATCCTGCAGCCTCGTCTGGCTGAAGAGATACCGGTTAACGGTCAGAGCCGCTATGCCCGGCTGTGCAGCAGCATTCCGGGGAATGATGCTTATTCCTCACTCTCATCCGATATTTATCAGGATCTGTTTGGTGAAGGCTCATTTGTCGGCAAGGGTATTTACGATGTCGCTGCCTTTAGCCGGGCGATACGCAATACCTGTCCGGAAAATCTGGTGCTGAGCCATGACCTGCTGGAGGGATGTTATGCCCGCTCCGGTGTGGTCAGTAACGTCGTACTGTATGAACAATATCCGGATAGCTACCTGAGCGATGTTGCCCGCCGATTTCGCTGGGTGCGGGGGGACTGGCAACTCCTTAACTGGCTACGGCTGCAGGTGCGGCAGGAAGATTGCAGTCGTCAAAAAAACCCGCTCAGTGCGCTTTCCCGCTGGAAATTAACAGACAATCTGCGCCGCAGCCTGGTGGCGCCAGCCCTGCTGATGCTGGTGTTTATGCTGTGTACGATAGTGCCGAACCCGGTATTCTGGGTCGGATGCATCATGCTCTTTCTGCTGCTTCCGGGGCTGCCAGCGTTGGTAATCGATGGGGTGACGAAAAGTAAAAAGCGTGCCTGGCGGCAGCATCTATCCATGCTGGTCACCGATGCCTTTAACCGCCTCTCCCGCGCTGGCCTGGCGCTGGCCGTCCTGCCTCACGAGAGTTACTGGTCGCTGAAGGCGGTTATCGTAACCTTATGGCGCCTGACTATCAGCCACCGCTTTCTGAACGAGTGGAAAAGCGCTTCATCACAGAAACCTGTCGAGCCTGATGTGCGCCATTTCTACCGCCGCATGTGGATTAATCCGGTAGCAGGCGCGGTTCTGGTATTTCTGACCAGCCTGAGCATGCCGTCGATGACGCATGTCGCACTGGCGCTCGCATTATTGTGGGCCGTCGCCCCCGCGTTACTGAGCCGCATGAGCCAGCCTAAACGCGCTCAGCCAGGCAGCCTTTCAGCGGAACAGCGCATCTTTTTGCGTCGCACCGCGCGTAAAACCTGGGCCTGGTTTAACGAATTTGCCAGCAGTGATAACAACCATTTGCCGCCGGATAATCTGCAGGAGATTCCGGAGTCGCGGGTGGCCAACCGGACCTCACCGACCAACATTGGCCTGTCGCTGCTGGCAAACCTGACGGCCTGGGATTTTGGTTACATCAGCCAGAATCGGGTCATCAGCCGGACGCTCGACACCCTCGATACCCTTGATAGAATGGAGCATTTCAGAGGTCATCTTTATAACTGGTATGACACCCAGACGTTAAAACCGCTGAACCCACGCTACGTCTCAACGGTAGACAGCGGTAATATGGCGGCTCACCTTGTAACCCTTCAGGCGGGCCTGGCGCAGTGGAAATACCAGCCGGTGATGTCTCTTCCCTGTATCCTGGAAGGTCTCAGCGATACCTTCTCACTGCTTAAAAACCAACTGAGCGACACCCGCAGCGACATTGTGGAACAAATCGCAGCTAAGCTAAGCCTGATGCAGCGCGCTTCGCCCGCCGATTTTCACGCCGGGATGCAGGCTCTGCTGGCGTTAAGCGTGGTGGCAGAACAGGCTTATCTTCCGACAACGCGGGTAAACTGGCCGGCGCTTTTCCATCAGCAGCTGGTCGATTTTACTCAGGAGTGGGCCCTCCTTTTCAGCTGGGTTAGCCCGGATGCGCCACTACCTGCCGACATTCCGTCATTGCTGTGGCTCGCTGAGTTGAACCTGAACCGCCCCGGACTCCCGGAAAAACAGGCAGAGACTGTGATATGGGCCGCCCGCGAACGGATGGCTGCCCTGCTGGAGCTGGACAGCCGCCTTAGCGATCACGCCAGTATGGACTTCCGCTTTCTCTATTATCCGGCCACGTCTTTACTCAGCGTGGGCTACAACATGGACAGCGGTCTGCTGGACGCCAGCAAATATGACCTTTTCCCTTCAGAAGTCCGCCTGACACACTACTTTGCAATCTCCACCAGTCAGCTTCCTGCCAAGAGCTGGTTTGTACTGGGTCGCTTATTTACTCAGCTTAATAACCAGCCCGCCGTGATGTCATGGAGCGGCTCAATGTTTGAATACCTGATGCCGCACCTGGTCATGCCGGTTTACCCCGACACGCTGCTGGAAAAGATGGCGTTATCGGCGGTCAGGCAACAGATTGCCTCGGGTAACAGTACTGATACGCCCTGGGGTGTTTCGGAATCGGGTTACGCTGCGTTTGACGTCAATCATAACTACCAGTATCGGGCATTTGGTACGCCGGAACTGGGGCTGAAACGCGGCCTGAATGACAATCATGTTGTTGCGCCCTATGCGACGCTGCTGGCGCTGATGGTGCTGCCACATGAGGCGACGGCTAATCTGATAAGACTTAAAAAAATGGGTGCCAGCGGTGACTACGGTTATTACGAAGCGCTGGATTTCACTGCGGATCGACTGGCTCCCGGTCAGCCATTTGCGATCGTCAAATCGTATATGGCTCATCATCAGGCGATGGGATTGCTTGCGCTCTCTCACCAGCTGCTGGATGCGCCCATGGTCGCGCGCTTTATGTCCAGCGCACTGTTTCAGTCTTCGCGTTTGCTGCTTCAGGAAAAAGTGCCTGATGATATTGAGCTCTATACCCCACGCCGCAGTTTTGTCGAAAACAGTGACCCTAAACAGCAGCGCAGCATTCCCGACCAGCGTGAATTCAGTGGTTCAGATCCGCGCCAGCCACAACTTCAGCTGCTTTCCAATGCAGATTATCATCTGATGGTGACGCACGCGGGGACAGGCTACAGCCAGTGGAAGGGGCTGGCACTCACCCGCTGGCGTGCGGATAGCACCAGCAACAACTACGGAACGTTCTGCTACGTTACCGATCAGCAATCCGCCGAAGTGATTGCTCACAGCTATCAGCCGACCTGCTGCGAGCGTCCGCATTATAAAACCCGTTTCAATGATGCCGGGATTGAATTTGACGCTTCAGGCAGCACCTTCAGCATTCACACGCATATCGTGGTCTCCCCGGAAGATGATGTGGAGATCAGACGCATCACGGTCACTAACCGTTCCCGTCAGACCCGCCCGTTTGATATCACCAGCTACACCGAAGTGGTACTGGCGCCAGCAGCCAGCGATATGGCTCACCCTGCGTTCAGTAATCTGTTCGTCCAGACTGAGATCGTTGACAGGCTGGAAGCGATTCTGGCTCACCGTCGGCCACGTGAAGAGAAAGAAGTGACGGCATGGATGTTTCACGCGATGGCGATACATGGCAATACCGGCCGCCAGACCTCTTTTGAAACCGACCGGGCTCGTTTTCTCGGGCGCGGCAGGACGCCAGCCGATGCTCAGGCGCTGATGCCGGGCAATGAATTAACGGGTCAGCAGGGAGCGGTGTTAGATCCCGTGTTATCAATTCGCCAGTCAGTGACGTTAAAAGCGGGAGAGACCGTCACCATCGATATGCTTTACGGTGTGACACTTCAGCGTGACACCACTATTGCGCTGATTGAGAAGTACCGTAACCACATCAGCGCCGATCGGGTGTTTGAACTGGCATGGTCCCACAGTCAGGTCGCCTTGCGTCAGTTGAATATCCGCACCGAAGATACCAGCCTGTTTAATCAGCTGGCCAGTGCCGTACTGTTTTCCAGCGCCGAAATGCGTGGCGAATCAGACGCGCTGATGCAGAACCGGCTGGGCCAGGAGTCATTGTGGCGCCATGCCATTTCAGGTGATCTGCCGATTCTTCTGGTTCGGATAGAAAACGATAATCAGCTCGACCTGGTCACCACGCTCATTCAGGCGCACCAGTACTGGCGACAAAAAGGGCTGACGGTCGATCTGCTCATCCTGAACAGCGACCAGGGCGGCTACCAGCAGAACCTGTTCAATCAGCTCACGACCCTGATCCCCGCCGGAGATGAACGGCAGCAGGCGGACAAACCTGGCGGCATATTTATCCGCAAAAGCGAAAGTTTTTCCGCTGACGATCTGCAATTGTTGCTGAGCGTCGCGGCGGTCGTGCTGGAAGGCCGGAACGGCAGCCTCGCCGATCAGCTCAGCACGCTGTTAAAACCGGTGCGCACCCCGCCTGCTTTTGCGTTTCCATCGGTCAGTAAGACGCCGCCGCCTGCAGCCGTCACCATTTCGCCGGAGCGGTTGCAGTTTTTCAATGGTACCGGTGGCTTCAACGAGGACGGTAGCGAATATCACATCATTCTTTCCGGCCAGCAGCAGACGCCTGCGCCGTGGTGCAATGTGCTGGCCAACAGCCAGTTGGGCACCGTCATTTCCGAGAGTGGCCAGGGCTATAGCTGGTATGAAAACGCGCATGAATATCGTCTGACGCCCTGGCACAACGATCCCGTCAGTGACAGCTCTGGCGAAGCGCTTTATCTGCGTGATGAAGAGACGGGTGATGTCTGGTCGCCGACGCCGCTTCCGGTTCGCGGCAAGGGGGATTATCTGACCCGTCATGGCTTCGGTTACAGCACGTTTGAACACACGGGGTATGGCATCAGCAGCACGTTAACGGTGTTCGTGGCAGAGGAGGCGCCGGTCAGACTTTCCCTGCTGACGCTGAGTAACCTCTCTGGCAAAACGCGTAATCTGTCGATTACCGGATACGTCGAATGGGTTCTGGGTGAGCTGGCGAGCCGCTCCGCAAGGCATGTGGTGACCTCCCCTGCCGCTATCGCCACAGGCAACGCGGTTCTGGCCAGAAACTTTTATAACAGCACGGGCTCTGCGCGGACCGCTTTTTTTGCCGTCACAGGTACCCGGATTGCGCACAGCGGCAACCGGCTTGAGTGTCTGGGTCGTAACGGCACTACACGGCAGCCCGCGATGATGAATGTTCGTGGTCTGTCGGGTAATACCGGGGCAGGAATAGATCCCTGCGCCGCGCTGCAGACGCTGACGACACTGATTGACGGCGACAGCCGCAGCTTTGTGTTTGCCCTCGGCGTGGGGGAGGATGAGAGTGCAGTGACCGCACTAATGCAACAGTTCCTCTCCACCGGGGAAGCTCAGAACGAGCTGACCAGGGTTAAGCAGCACTGGCACCAGCTACTGACTAAAGTGCAAATCCAGACGCCGGCAGCGGAGGTCGATTTACTGGCAAACGGCTGGCTGCTGTACCAGACGCTGGCCAGCCGTTTGCTGGCGCGCAGCGGATATTACCAATCCGGTGGTGCCTTTGGTTTCCGCGATCAGTTGCAGGATACGCTGGCGCTGACCCACGCTGCCCCGCAGCGGCTGCGCGATCAGCTGTTGTTGTGTGCATCCCGCCAGTTTATCGAGGGAGATGTACAGCACTGGTGGCATCCGCCTGCTGGCCGTGGCGTCAGAACCCGCTGCTCCGACGACTACCTGTGGCTGCCCTATGCGCTGTGCCGCTATGTGCAGGCAACCGATGATATGGCGCTGCTGTCACAGCCAGTTAGTTACCTTGAAGGTCGCCTGCTGGCAGAGGACGAAGAGTCTGTCTATGAGCTTCCGGGCGTCAGTAAGATTAATGAAACGCTATGGCAGCACTGCGTTCGCGCGGTTAACCACGCCCTTAATTTCGGCCAGCACGGCCTCCCGCTGATGGGCTCCGGGGACTGGAACGATGGTATGAGTACCGTCGGGATTGCCGGCAAAGGTGAAAGCGTCTGGCTCGGCTTCTTCCTCTATACGGTTCTGGACCGCTTTGCCGCGCTGGCTGCGCGGTTCGGCGATACCGATACCGCCCGCCACTGTCAGGAGCACGCGCAGACGCTCAAAACCGCGCTTAACCATGCGGCCTGGGATGGTGAATGGTATCTGCGCGGCTTTTTTGACAGTGGCCAGACGCTCGGTTCACATGCTGACAGTGAGTGCCGGATAGACGCCATTGCCCAGAGCTGGTCGGTACTCTCTGGTGCAGGCGAGGACGCCAGATGCCGGTCAGCGATGGCGGCGCTTTATCAGCATCTGGTTGATAAGGACAACCGGCTGATTAAATTGCTCACTCCGCCTTTCGATGGCGCAGGGCCAAATCCGGGTTACATTCGCGGTTATTTACCGGGCGTCCGGGAAAATGGCGGTCAGTACACCCATGGGGCGCTGTGGGCGATTATGGCCTTTGCGGCGATGGGTGAAACAGAGCGCGCCTGGTCCCTGCTCTCGATGATTAATCCGGTTAATCATAGTGGCAATCAACAGGATATGGCGATCTACAAAGCGGAACCTTATGTGATGGCTGCGGATGTGTATGCGGCTGAAGGCCACAGCGGGCGAGGCGGCTGGACCTGGTATACCGGTTCATCAGGCTGGGCCTATCAGCTTATCAGTGAGAGTCTGCTTGGGATAAGCCGGCGCGGCAACGCGCTGTCTCTTCGCCCACAGCTGCCCGCTGACTGGTCAGAGATAAAAATCGTCTACCGTGAGGGAGAAGGGATCTACAACATCCGGGTTACTCGCGGTGACAGCACCTATCAGCTGTGGCTGGATGGCAAACGGTGTGACGGCGACGAAATAGCGCTGGAAAGCCATAGCCAGGAACATCAGGTTGAAGTCTGGCTGGGCTCTGCGTCAGATTAAGTTAAACCAGACACTCCGCCTGCATCAGGTGAAAGAGGAGATTCAGTGACCTTAGCAAGCGAGCCGTTGAGCTGCCACCGGCGTCAGCACGGGCAGTTCAACGGCAGCGTTCTGGTGAATGGCGAGGGTTCAACCTGCCCACAATTATCTGTCGCCCTGCCCTGTTTTCCCGCGCGAAGCCCATGCTATCTTGTGGTTTTGATTTTTTCAGTGGGCAAAATTGATGACAAAGTTGCGGGTAGGGATCGTGTTTGGCGGGAAATCGGCTGAGCATGAGGTGTCGTTACAGTCGGCCAAAAATATCCTTGAGGCGATCGACAAAACCAGGTTTGACGTGGTGTTGCTGGGCATTGATAAGCAGGGACACTGGCGTCTTAACGATGCTTCAAACTTCTTACTTAACGCTGAAAATCCGGCGCTGATCGCGCTGAATCACGCCGCTGAAGATGTGGCGCTGGTGCCCGGCACAACTCAGCAGCAGATCATCACCCGTCATAACGCCCATCCGCTGTCGCAGATCGACGTTATCTTCCCTATCGTGCACGGTACGCTGGGTGAAGATGGCTCCCTGCAGGGCCTGTTGCGTATGGCCTCGTTACCCTTCGTCGGTTCCGACGTGCTGGGCTCTGCGGTCAGCATGGATAAAGATTTTACCAAACGCCTGCTGCGCGACGCCGGCCTCAACGTCGCGCCATGGGTGAGCGTCACCCAGGCCCAGCGCGCACAGCTGGACGCCAGCGCAGTCATTGCCCGCTTTGGCCTGCCGCTGTTTATCAAACCCGCCAACCAGGGTTCATCGGTGGGCGTCAGCAAAGTGGACAGCATTGAAGAGTTTGATGCCGCGCTGGCGCTGGCCTTCTCCTTTGACCGCAAGGTGCTGATTGAGCAGGGTATCAAAGGCCGCGAGATCGAGTGTGCGGTGCTGGGCAACGATGCCCCTGAAGCCAGCCCCTGCGGTGAAGTGGTGGTGCATGACGCTTTCTACTCGTATGACACCAAATATATCTCCGAGAGCGGTGCGCAGACGGTGGTCCCGGCAGCCATTTCATCGGAAACCAGCGATGCGATTCGTGAGGTCGCCATCAAAGCCTTTACCGCGCTGGAGTGCTTTGGCATGGCGCGCGTCGATGTGTTTTTAACTGCCGACGGCGAAATTATCGTCAACGAAGTGAATACCCTGCCCGGCTTCACCAATATCAGCATGTATCCGAAACTGTGGCAGGCGGCCGGACTCAGCTATCAGGATCTGATCAGTCGTCTGATCGACCTGGCGATTGAACGCCACCAGCAGGCCAGTACCCTGAAAAGCAGCGTCAGCTGACACAACCCGGCGGCGTGGCGTTATGCCACGTCGCTGGTGATGGCACGGTAGTTAACCGGCGAGGTCTGATTGCGGCCATTGCGTTTCGACAGATAGAGATTTTTATCGGCTGCGGAAATCAGCCGGTTGATCACGCGGTGCCACTCCGGCGCCTCACCGGCACTGCCATGCGCCAGCCCCAGACTGACAGTGACCGTGGCCGTACTGCCCTGCAGCCAGAACTTCTCTTTCGCCATCTTCTGCCGGATGCTCTCAGCAAGAAAGTAGAGCTTTTCCGGATTCTGGTCGAACAGCACCACCACAAACTCTTCGCCGCCAAAACGGCAGATGCGCCCCTCTTTACCCACGACGCGCTGCATACGGCGGGCGATCTCTTCCAGCACACTGTCACCCGCATCATGACCAAAATTGTCGTTAATCGCTTTGAAGTAGTCGACATCCAGCAGGATCACGCCCGCCCGGCGGTCCGGGAAGATCGGCTCAGCACGCAGACTTTCATAGAGGCCGGAACGCGACAGCAGCCGGGTCAGGAAGTCATAGTTGGCGCGCAACGCCAGACGCTGGTTGAGCTGGCGAATCGCATCCATGCTCACCGCCACAATCAGCGGGCTGATCGCAATGGTCGCCACGCCCAGCCGTGCCGAGGTCAGATGGGTAATTGGCAGCATATTGTCATCGCCCTGGATATTCATCACGCCATGCGAAACCAGAATGATTTCGCTAATGCCGGTGAGCAAAATCACCAGGCTGGTGAGCGGCATCGGCAGCACGATGGCGCACCAGACCAGCGCCGGAACCGGGAACGTCAGGCTGCCTGCGCCGCCCATCATCGCGCCAATCATCAGCGAAAAAATCACGGCGACAACCGGTGCCAGTTTGCGCATCTGCATAAACTGCCGGGGCGACAGCGACGCCCAGTCGCGCGTCAGCAAAAAGGGCAGCAGCATCAGTCCGGTTGAGAACTGTTCGCTGAACCATTCGCCCCAGGCCGTCACCAGCCCACTGTTGAAATCGGCCTGCTGCGCCAGCGCCCCCCAGCTGGCGCAGGCCAGTCCGGCCAGCAGACAGGCCGGAAAAATGCGCAGCACGCTGGTTATACGCTCGCTGCCGGAGTCGTGCTGAAGATGTTTTACCAGCAGCGTCACCGCCACCAGCACAAACAGAAGATTCGCCATGTTGAGGGTAAAAGCAGAGAGCGCCCAGCCTGAAAAAACGATGTCGTTAAACACCATCGCAGCAAAGGTGGCCAGGTAATAGCGGGTCTGATGCAGAAAAGGATTCCGGACGATCACGCCAGTAACGATCGCGTTGACCGGCCAGAACAGCGACAGCTCCTGTGGAAAGCGCAGGTGTCCGCCGATAAAGCAAAACAGCAACGTGATTAAAAACAGTGAAAATGCGTTCTTCTTAACGTTGTGCTCTTCAAACAGCTGTATGCGCATACATCCGGACCTTGTCACAGAGAGGCTGGCTGTCCACGCCAGCCTGGACAGGCGCGTGGTGTCAGAATGATTAAATCCTGAATATCCTCAGTGTCATCCGGCGATAAAACCTCGTTTCATGGGCTAACTCAGAAAAGTTACCGTTTTGAGGCTAAACCCATCAGATGACAGCAGAAACTGGGACTCTATTATGCATCGCAAATAAAAAAATCGGATATCCGAGATATCCGATTTTTGCTGTTCTGACGACTTTACCGTTGCGCTAACGCTATTTTACGGCAACCGGCCACTGACTCAGGCGAATGCCGCGTTTGTCGGCGTTATCGCCAAAATCTTTCAGCACCGCTTTGACGTCGGGATCGATATATTCCGCATTGTCATTATCAACGATGACTACGCTGTTCTCCGGGATCTCATCCAGCAATCCCTGCAGCTTTGGATTGTGCATAAAAGTCAGGTTCTGCTGAAAGCGCAGCACGTAGTGGTCGTCATAGCGGGTAAGCTGCAACGCGTTGCGATGGCTTTTATAGATGCTATAGAGAATCTGCGTGGCGATGCCGATACCAATCCCGACCAGCATGCCAAGCGTGATAATACCGACGATGGTGGCCAGAAACGGCACATACTGCTGGGCGCCCATCCGGAACTGCTCAATAAACAGTTTGGGTGTCGCCAGCTTGTAGCCTGTATAGAGCAGCACGGCAGCGAGGCTGGCCAGCGGAATGGCGTTCAGCATCTCGCTGAACCACATACCGCAAATCAGCAGCAGCACACCGTGAATGAAGATCGACAGTTTGGTCTGCGCGCCCGCACTGACGTTAACGGAACTGCGCACAATCACCGCCGTGATCGGCATCGCGCCAAGGAAACCGGCCGCCAGGTTACCGATACCCTGCGCGAACATCTCTTTGTTGGGCGACGGCGCGGGCGTCTGAGGACGCAGTTTTTTCAGCGCTTCCTGACTCAGCAGCGTTTCCAGACTGGCGACCAGGGCTAAGGTCACCGCAACGACCCAGACCTGCGGATTCTGCCAGGCCATCCAGTCGGGCGTTTCCAGCTCTGCCACCAGCGCGGAAATGCTGTCAAAAGCGGGCAACGAAATGCGCGCCAGACCGCTGGTCATCTCCGGGAACAGCCGTCCACCCACGACGGTAGCAAGGCAGCCTATCAGCACGGCAATCAGCGGCCCAGGGATCCAGGCCAGCGCTTTGATCCGTTTCACCGGTGCGGTGGTCCAGAGACATAAAATGGCCAGCCCGACACCCGCTACCAGAATCGCGGGCAGCGAGAAGGTCATCTCACCGGTCACCAGTGAAACCAGCTCCGCATCGCCCGCGGCACCCAGCGCCACCGGGATCTGCTGCATGATGAGCAGCAAACCGATCGCCGCCAGCATCCCTTTGATGACACTGCCCGGCACCAGCGAAATAAATCGTCCGGCACGCAGAAGGCCAAACAGACATTGCAGTGCTCCGGCGATAATCAGCGCGGTGAGAAAGGCGGAAAAGCTGCCCAGTGATGCCATTGAGGCGACGACGATGGTGACCAGGCCTGCCGCCGGGCCGCTGACGGCAAACCGGGACGGACTCAGTGATGTGACCACCAGGCCGCCAATCACACCGGTCAGCAGACCGGCAAACGGCGGTAATCCGCTGGCCTGTGCGATGCCAAGACAGAGCGGTAAGGCGACCAGAAACACCACCAGACCCGCAGGAATGTCGCGACGCAGGGTATCGAGGTTCATAATGAAGGTTCCTCTGCAGATTGATGAATCAGCTCTTTAAGATGGCCGGAGCGCAGGTCATAAACACAACCAAACACCTCCAGTTCCTGGCCCGATTGCCAGATTTGCCGGACCGGTTCAGATTTCACCAGTCTGGCGAATTGCGCCTTAACGTTGGCCTCAACCAGCCGATCGAGCTGTTCACCCGGCTCCGCGTCTGAAGGGGGGCTTTCCGCCAGGCCATGCTGAATATCATGACGCAGCGTCTGAATGCGTCTCGCCAGCGCGCTCTCCTGCCCGTCCAGCACGCTACCCGGCAGATTCTGCGCGGCTTCCACTCCACCGCAGCCATAGTGGCCGCTTAATACAATGCGTTTTACACCGAGAAAAAAGAGCGCGTATTGCAGCACGCTCAGTAAATTGTCATCGTCCTCAATCACCATGTTGGCGATATTACGATGCACAAAGAGTTCGCCAGGATGGGAGCCGGTTAAGACTTCTGCCGGAACGCGACTATCAGAACAACCTATCCAGAGTGAGTGCGGCTTTTGCTGATGAAGGAATTTTTTAAAGTAGT
This sequence comes from Pantoea sp. paga, assembly GCF_007558755.1. Lineage (NCBI taxonomy): Bacteria > Pseudomonadati > Pseudomonadota > Gammaproteobacteria > Enterobacterales > Erwiniaceae > Pantoea > Pantoea sp. paga. The sequence continues at coordinate 129,212 of NZ_VLTF01000004.1, read as the reverse complement.
CTGGATTACGCTGGCGGCGCTGTAATGCCCAACTGCGATTTTTCGCTAATAAGGGTTTAAGTGTCGTCACAATCATCTTCTCTCTACTACCGGGATGTCGCATCCTGGCTAACCACAAAGTGTATCGGCTCACAAATAAAGCGTGAGCCGCCAGGTAAATAAGAACTGAGTCACAGAAAAAGGTTATAGCCGCTAACCATTACCAATGCACGAGCAATATTTCACAGCACTTTAACATCATGCTATTTGTCAATCTGACGTCAGTAAGAGTCAGGGTTAAGTAAATTTAATTAAGCAGAAGAGAAGTGGAATAATTAGCGGCAATCATTTTAAAGCTAACAATATCAATACATTAAAATATAAAAGATAATAAACTAAAGTTACTGCTGACAAAAAAATACAATCATTAAAGAAGGGGGTATTAATTGCCATACCAACCGGCCTGCTTTTTACCAGGAATACTCTTAATTAAAAAATTAACCATTAGCACGATCAACCGGCTTAATTGCTGATAGCCAGTCAGATATGCCTGGTTTCAGATAAGAATGAAGCAAGAGATAATTAATTTAATTTGCAGCAAAATAGTGACGGGAGAAAGTAAATCAGGACCACGATTTAACAGAGCCTGACCCGGTCAGGCTCTTTTTCTTGACGAATTATTTACCGTTCCAGCTTTGCAGGCGCGATTCCCGCACAGACAGCTGCTGTTCCGGTGTCAGTTTATTGTAGTTTTCCGCCATTCCGCTCTCCCAGTCGCCGTAGAGCGGATTCGGCAGCACGATGAACTGCGTTCCAAACTGCTGATGGTTAAGATTCACAAAATCACGACGCGTCTGATTGCCCTGATGCCAGGTCGCGCCACCAAAATCGTTGAGGTTATCGCCTACGTAGAGCACCACGTTATAGCCGGCATTTTTAATGGCATCGAAACGCGCCTGCTTATTGGAGCTGTCAGTATTCAGACGTACCGTTTTATCGCTGACGTTGGGGAAGCCGAGCTGCTGCATATTAGCAACCGTGGCCGCGTAATCTTTCTGATCGCGGTTCGACACATAGAACAGCGTGCCGCCATTCTGTGTGACATGACGCGCAAACTCTATCGCGCCCGGCACCGCTTTCGCCTGCCGCGCCTGCGTCCAGGCTGACCAGGTTTTGCTGCTGAACGGCTGGCCGTTCTTCGCCTGCCATGCGCTGTAGGCGCTGTTATCCAGCATCGTTTCATCCAGATCGACAATCACCGCTTTGGGTTTGCCGGTCAGCGAGGGGGCCTGATCAAATGCCATACGCGCGGTATTAAATGCCTGCCAGGTCAGCGCCTGATATTCACCAGACTGCTGGAACCAGTTTACCGCCAGCACCGATTGCTGGCCGAGTTGCTGTTGCGCGGTCTGATGTGACGACGAGGCGCAGCCGGTAAGCAGCAGCGCGACCAGTCCGGATGCAGCCAGTTTTGCGGAGGTTTTCATCATTTCATCCTTAAGGTGAGAAAGGTCTGAGGAGAAGCTTCAAAAATGTAGCAGTTAACGTAAGCTGTGGGCAGCCCAACGCACGCTGTTATAACAGGAGATTCCTATGGCCGTGATCCCGCGCTCGCCATTGCTCGATTCGCTGGAGTGGCTCGAATATGCGTTTCAGCCAGCCGGAGAGCCACCACCCGCTGAGGCCGCCTATGGACATCAGCGCCACAGCGCGACCGTAGTCACCGATATCGAGAACATCCCACCCAAAAGCTGCGAGTCTGACGGCGTGATCGGCAGTGGGACGCGCCCGGTGGCGGTCTACACTGCCGACTGCCTGCCAGTGCTGTTCGCCGATCACCAGCAGCGGATCGTGGCCGCGGTTCATGCCGGACTCAAAGGTACGCTGGCGGGTGTGCTGACCCGCGCGGTTGAAAAACTGTGCGAACAGGGCTGTGAGCCGCAGAACCTGATGGTGGCGATCGGTCCGGCGATGGGCCCCTGCTGTTATGAACTGGCCGAACCGCAGCTGGCGGAGATTGCGCAGAACCCGGCATTGGCCAGCGGGCTGCGCTGGCACCAGAACCAGCCGGTTAATCCTCTGGCGCAACGTCCACAGGCCGCTGCCCGCCAGCAGGGTGTCTGGTTCGATCTGCCTGCGCTGGCGACGCAGTTGCTGATAAACGCGGGTGTGCCGGCTGCGCAGATCGATAACGTCAATGTCTGCACCTACTGTATGGCCGAGAGCGGTTCAAGCTACCGCTTCAATACTCACCACGGCAGCGGCTATCGCTCGCGCTATTCGTGGATCCGTCGACGTTAATGGGTTTTCTAGCACCGCGCTGACAGCAGATAGCGGAACCTGAACTGAGACGGGCGCTGACGCCTGTCGCAAAGCCACGCGGGCCATGGATGGCGGTCTTCACCTCTTTGCGCCAGGCACGGGCTAGCTCCGCCCACTCTTTGTCACTCACCTCACTCACCTGCCGTTGTTTATGATTTCACTCACACCCTGACATTCTTTCACTTTTTTTTAACGCAGAAGTGGCTAGAGTGAACTCATCCGACCACTTTATCGTGAGTGACTATCATGTCCGTCAATCCTGACTATCCTGCGCTGTTTACGCCGCTGGACCTTGGCTTTACCCGACTGAAAAACCGCTTTCTGATGGGGTCGATGCACACCGGACTGGAAGAACATCCGGATGGTGCAGCCCGGCTGGCGGCTTTTTACGGCGAGCGGGCGCGTGAAGGTGTCGCGCTAATCGTCACCGGCGGCATCGCACCCAATGCGCAGGGTGTCACCACCGCGCATGGCGCGATGCTCACCGACGAGACGCAATGTGACTGGCACCGGCAGATCACGGAGGCGGTGCATCAGCACCAGGGCAAAATCGCCCTGCAGATCCTGCATACCGGCCGTTACAGCTATCAGCCCGATCTGGTTGCGCCCTCGGCATGCCAGGCGCCGATTAACCCGTTTACGCCACAGGCGATGAGCGAGGCGGCGATTGAACAGACCATTGATGACTTTGCCCGCTGCGCCCGACTGGCACAGCAGGCGGGCTATGATGGCGTGGAGATCATGGGTTCCGAAGGCTATCTGATTAATCAGTTTCTGGTGAAGCACACCAATCAGCGCACCGACCGCTGGGGCGGCGACTTCCGGCAGCGGATGCAGTTCGCGCTGGCGATTACCCGCGCCGTTCGCGCCGCGACCGGCGACGCCTTTATCATCATCTTCCGGCTGTCGATGCTCGACCTGATCGAAGAGGGCAGCACGCTGGAGGAGACGCTGTTGCTGGCGGGCGAACTGGAGCAGTGCGGCGTCACGCTGTTCAATACCGGTATTGGCTGGCATGAGGCGCGCATCCCGACCATCGCCACCTGCGTGCCGCGTGCGGCCTTTGCGTGGGTGACGCAGCGCCTGCGTGAACAGGTGAAGGTGCCGGTCATCGCTACCAATCGCATCAACCATCCCGCCGTCGCCGAGCAGCTGTTGCAGTCGGGCTGCGCCGATATGGTGTCGATGGCCCGCCCTTTTCTCGCCGATCCCGCCTTTGTCACTAAAGCCCAGCGCGGTGAACCGGACAGCATCAACACCTGCATTGCCTGTAATCAGGCCTGCCTCGATCAGGTGTTCGCCGGTAAAATCACCTCCTGCCTGGTCAATCCGCGCGCCTGCCACGAGTCGCTGATGCCGGTCATCGCCAGCACCGCCCCGCGCAGGCTGGCCGTAGTGGGTGCCGGTCCGGCCGGCATGGCGTTTGCGCTACAGGCGGCGCAGCGCGGCCATCAGGTAACACTCTATGAGGCCGCGCCGGAGATAGGTGGCCAGTTCAATCTTGCCCGGCTGATCCCCGGCAAATCGGAGTTCAGCGAAACGCTGCGCTATTTCAGGCATGAGCTGGCGGCCGCAGGCGTGACGGTTCAGACGGGCAGTCGGGTGACGGCGGATCAGCTGAGTGACGCCGATGAAGTGGTACTGGCGACCGGCATTCAGCCGCGTACGCCTGACATTCCGGGCATCGACCACCCCAGCGTGCTGAGCTACCTGGAGGTGCTGCGCGATAAGCGCCCGGTGGGTAAACGGGTAGCGATTATCGGCGCCGGTGGTATTGGCTTCGATGTGGCGGAGTATCTGTCACAGCCATCCCATGACGAAGATCTGGCGGCGTTTTATGCCGAATGGGGCATCGACCACAGCCTGACGCAGCGTGGCGGTGTGATGAAACCCGAGCCGCCTGCCGCGTTACGGCAAATCTGGCTGCTGCAACGCCGATCGGGAAAACCGGGTGCCGGGCTGGCAAAAACCACCGGCTGGATCCATCGCGCCAGTCTGCAGGCGCAGGGCGTTGAGATGTGGGGCAGCGTTGAGTATCTGGCGATTGATGGCAGCGGCCTGCATCTGCGGCGCAACGGCGAAACGCTGTTGCTGGAGGTCGATAACGTGATTATCTGTGCCGGACAGGAGCCGCAGCGCGAACTGGAAGCCGCGCTGCGTGCAAAAGGACAGAGGGTAACAGTCATCGGCGGTGCGGATGTGGCGCAGGAGCTGGATGCGCGCCGTGCGATTGCGCAGGCGACGCAACTGGCATTAACCGTCTGACTAGCGCATTTTCACCGCGCGCAGCACCACGAACTTCTGGTTAGAGGCGATCAGCGTACAGTTACCAAACAGCTTCTTCAGCTTGTGGTGATAATCGAGGTGGCGGTTGCCGACAATGCGCAACTCGCCGCCATACTGAAGGCAGCGTTTGGCATCGCGGAACATCTGCCATGCCAGGTGATCGGTCACCGCGTGCTGCTGGTGGAACGGCGGGTTGCACAGCACCGCGTGCAGCCGATCCGACGGATAGCCACTCAGCACGTTGTTCACCAGGAACTGACAGCGTGACAGATCCTCAGGACGGTTCACTTCCACATTAAGCTTGCTGGAGGCGACCGCCATGTAAGACTCATCAAGGAAATGCACCTCGGCCTGCGGGTTCTGCTCCAGCGCCACCAGTCCCACCACGCCGTTACCACAGCCGAGATCGACAATCTCGCCCTCAATGTTTTCCGGCAGATGCTGCACAAAGAGCCGTGCACCGATATCCAGCGAAGCGCGCGAGAAGACGTTGGCGTAGTTGTGAATCTGATAAGGGGTACCATCCAGCGGCCAGACCAGCGTCGGCGTGGCCTCACGCAGTTCAGGCCTGCTGAACTGGCTGTAGATCAGACGCGCTTTTTTCCACGCCAGTGAGGTTTTGGTTTCACCAATGATCTGTTCGAACAGCTGCAGGGTAGAGTTATGGATCTCTTTGGCGCGCGCCGCCGCCAGAATCACCGTATCAGGCGTGACGACTTCGCGAATGGCGCGCAACTGTTGCTCCAGCAGCGCCAGGGTTTTAGGCACCTTGATCAGCACAGCCGCAGGTGAAGCAGGCAGTTCAGCCAGGCTATCAACAAAGTGAACGTCGCTGTCATCCAGCCCATTAAAGGTCAGATTCTGACGGGCGGCCTGCTGGCTCAGCCAGGAGTCGCTGACGTGCCAGACGGTACGCGGATTCAGGGCGCAGGTTAATGCCCCGAAACTGTCGTTGAAGACCAGCACCGGCCCCTCTGGCAGCGCCTGCTGTAACAGATATTCATCAGCCGCATCCCAGGCTTGTAATGGACTTTCGTCACGCATCTGCGGGAAGCGATGCAGGATCAGTGTGCGATCGTTCAGTTCAAGTTGGCTCATGAATTCTCCGGCGTGGTACACTTTGGTTGATTTTCGCCCCAAAATCGGGGGCGCAGTATACTGTCTTTCGCCTGGAATCCCTAATGTCCTCACTGATCTACCTTCAGGGTTATCCTGCCCCCCTTCTTGAGCAGGTTCAGTCGCTGATCGCCCATCAGCGCTTAGGTGCGTTTCTGCAGGAACGTTATCCCGACACCCACGACGTGATGAATGATAAAGCGCTGTATGACTACACGCAGGCGCTGAAAAATCGCTATATGCGCAATGCGCCGCCGATCAGCAAAGTGATGTGGGATAACAAGATTAAGGTGATGAAGCATGCACTCGGGCTGCACACAGCCATCTCACGGATTCAGGGCGGTAAGCTTAAGGCGAAAGCGGAAATTCGTATCTCGACCTTTTTCCGCCTCGCGCCAGAGCCGTTTCTGCGGATGATCGTGGTGCATGAGCTGGCACACCTTAAAGAGAAAGATCACGATAAGGCGTTCTACCAGCTCTGCTGCCATATGGAGCCGGATTATCACCAGCTCGAATTTGATGCGCGACTGTGGATGACGGACCAGGCGATGCGCGGCAACGCAGCTTAAAGAAACTCCTGCGCTTTCTGAATCAGGCTGGTTTTGGTCAGCGCCCCCAGAAAGCGCCGTTCCTGCGGATTGTTGAGCACCGGCAACCGCTCCAGCGTCACCGCCGCAAAGGCTTCCCATCCCTCACGCATACTCTGATTCTGATACACCACCGGGAAATCCTGATCCATCACGCACTGCACCGGTGAGTCGAGGGTGATCTCCTGTGCCAGCACCCGGCGCGAAATTTCATGAATCGAGACCACACCGAGGAAAGCGCCCGCGGCGTTGATCACATAAACATAGCGTTCACGCTTCAGGGAGCTGACCGCCAGCGCCTGCCCCACCGACTCCTCCGGCTGCAACGCCGCACCCGCAATAATCAGCTCGGCAATGCGCATATTATCGAAATCATATTTCGCTTCTGAACGGCTGAAGTGATGACTTACGACCGGATAGGTACTGGCGGATTGCAGGCGATAGACCACCATCGACGCCAGCACGGTAGCGATCATCAGCGGAAACAGCAGGCTGCTGTTGAGCGTCATCTCCAGCACCATCAGCATCGCCATCAACGGCGCCTGACTGACCGCCGCCAGCACCGCCGCCATACCAATCGCGGCATAGAGCAGCACATTGCCAAGCGGCAGATGCAGCGCTGCCCCCACCGTCGCGATGATCACCCCCAGCAGCGCGCCAATCAGCAGCGAAGGGGTAAAGAGTCCGCCGACGGCGTTCGAGCCTACCGACAGGCTGGTAGCAAGGGTTTTCAGCACCAGCAACAGCAGCAGACCCGGCAGCAGGTAGTGCCCTGCCATCACTTTGACGATCACCTCGTAGCCGTTGCCGAGGATATCAGTGGAGATCAGTGCCAGTAAGCCGACCGCAAAGCCGCCCGCCCCGAGGCGCAGCGGCAGGGAGGCGACCCGGCTGAACAGCACTTTGCTGCGGGCGATGCATTTAATCACGATCCAGCCCGCCAGCCCGGCGCACAGACCAATCACTACCGTCATCAGCAGACTGCTGAGATCCATAGCGAAGTTCGCGTCTGCCAGCGGATAGAGCGCGCTGCGAAAACCCAGCGTCCACATGGTCATCACCGCCGTGGCGGCTGCGATGATCAGGGGGATCAGCCGCTGCAACGCAGAAATGCCGAAGGCGATTTCCGCCACAAAAATCGCCGACGCCAGCGGCGCATGGTAAACCGACGCGAGGCCCGCCGCCGCCGCCATCGCCACCACGTCACTGTTTTTCAGGTTAAGTGAGGCCGGTAACAGGCGACCAATCGCACTGCCGCACAGTGCCGAGAGCTGCACCATCGGCCCCTCTTTACCTATCGACGCGCCGCTGCCGATACTGGCAATCGACGATAAGGCGCGGAACAGTGAGGTCCGGGTCGGCACCGCATCGAGCCGGGCGTTGATCACTTCAAGGTAATCCGTTTTCACCGTCTGCTGCTGCTCAATGGCAACGGCATAACGCAGAAAATAGCCTGCCAGAACGCCGCCCGCCCCCACCAGCAGGGGCCAGAAGATCCACGGCCAGAGATGCAGGGATTCGGTTATTTCGCCACTGCGGGCAAACAGCAGATGGTTGATCAGTTCAATCACGCCGCGGAAAGCCAGCGTCACCAGCGACGCCGCACACCCGACCGGAATGGCGATCAGAAGTGTGGTCCAGTTTAATGCGTGCTTACTTGCTTTCACCTGCGCTCCCTGGTTGGTACATAAACATCATCGCTTCCGCATATTATTGGAATGCGGATCGCAGGATCAATCCCTGCCCGCCCGGCACCATTGCACAGCGTGGGTGAGATGTTACTCTGCCGCTTTACAGCTGCCGGAGAGATGACGTGATTCGTTTTGCCATTGTGGGAACAAACTGGATTACACGCCAGTTTATTGATGCCGCTCATGAAACCGGAGCGATGAAGCTCTGTGCGGTCTATTCACGCAGTCAGCAGCAGGCTGAGGCCTTTATCGCCGATTATCCCTGCAAACAGACCTTTACCTCACTGGAAGCGCTGGCCGCCAGCCCGGAGATCGATGCGGTCTATCTGGCCAGCCCCAACGCACTGCACTGCCAGCAGGCTCTGCTGTTTATGTCGCACGGCAAGCATGTGATTTGCGAAAAACCGCTGGCCTCTAACCTGGCAGAAGTGGAGCAGATGATCGCCTGCGCCCGTGAGCATCAGGTGGTGCTGTTTGAGGCATTTAAAACTGCCAGCCTGCCGAATTTCCTGCGGCTGCAGCAGGCACTGCCTGACGTGGGTAAACTGCGAAAAGCGCTGCTGAATTACTGCCAGTACTCCTCACGTTACCCACGCTATCTCAACGGCGAGAACCCCAATACCTTTGATCCGCGCTGGTCGAATGGCTCAATTATGGATATCGGTTATTACTGCCTGGCCTCGGCGGTGACGCTGTGGGGCGAGCCAGATCGCGTGCAGGCCAGCGCGACTTTGCTTGCAAGCGGCGTGGACGCGCACGGCGTGGTGGTGCTGAGTTACGGTGATTTCGACGTGACGATTCTGCATTCGAAGGTGAGTGATTCCAGCCTCCCCAGCGAGATTCAGGGTGAAGCGGGCGCGCTGGTGATAGAGAAGTTATCGGAGTGCCAGCAGCTGACGTTTGTGCCACGGGGCGCGGAAAAGCAGACGCTGAACCAGCCGCAGCATATCAACACCATGCTGTATGAGGCCGCCGCTTTTGCCCGGCTGGTTGAGCAGCGCCAGGTGGACCACCCTTCGCTTGAGGTTTCGCGGATTACTGCATCGCTGCTGACTGAGATACGCCGCCAGACCGGCGTGATCTTCCCGGCCGACCAGGCTGCTGTGTAAATATTTCTAAATATGTCTGAGAGGTGTTGCTTCCTGTGCAGCTAAACCGTAACTTACCCTCCTGCAAAGGGGAGTAACTTGTAAGCTGATTGATCGTCATTACGATGCGAAAGCATCCGGTCATCAGGCAACCCGGAATCAATTTCTGTGTTGTAAGTGAGACCTTGCCGGAAGGCGAGGTTTGCTTACACAAAAATAAGCGGCTGACGTCTTCTGACTTCAGCCGTTTTTTTTATTTTTCGGACAGGATACGAATATGCAAACTGTGGGTACGCCTTTACTGTGGGGCAGCTTTGCGGTTGTGGTGCTTATCATGCTGGCTATCGACCTGCTGTTGCAGGGACGCCGTGGCGCGCAGACCATGTCTTTCAAGCAGGCGGCTATCTGGTCGCTGATCTGGGTTTCAGTCTCACTGCTGTTCAGCGCCGCCTTCTGGTGGTATCTGGAGGGCAGCGCAGGACGTGAAGTTGCTAACACGCAGACGCTCGCCTTCCTGACCGGTTACGTGCTGGAAAAAGCGCTGGCGGTGGATAACGTCTTCGTCTGGCTGATGCTGTTCAGTTACTTCTCTATTCCGGCCAATCTGCAGCGCCGGGTGCTGATCTATGGAGTATTAGGCGCTATCGTGCTGCGTACCATCATGATCTTCGCCGGTAGCTGGCTGGTCACGCAGTTCAGCTGGATCCTCTATGTGTTCGGTGCCTTCCTGCTGTTCACCGGTGTGAAAATGGCGCTGGCAAAAGAGGATGACGGCGCGGTGGGCGAAAAACCTGTGGTGCGCTGGCTGCGTAAGCATCTGCGCATGACTGACGATCTCGACGGCGAGAAGTTCTTCACCCGCAAAAACGGCGTGCTGTTTGCGACGCCACTGCTGCTGGTGCTGATCATGGTGGAAATCAGCGACGTGATCTTTGCGGTCGACAGTATCCCGGCGATCTTCGCCGTGACAACCGACCCGTTTATTGTGCTGACCTCAAACCTGTTCGCTATCCTGGGTTTGCGTGCCATGTACTTCCTGCTGGCAAACGTGGCGGAACGGTTCTCAATGCTGAAGTATGGCCTGGCGATTGTGCTGGTGTTCATCGGCTTTAAGATGCTGATTGTCGACCTCTACCATATCCCGGTCGGTATCTCGCTGGGTGTGGTCGGTGCCATTCTGGCATCAACTCTGCTGATTAATGCCTGGGTTAACCGCAAAAGAGACCAGAAAAAGCTCGCACCATAATTACCTGCAGGGGCAGCGGATGCCCCTGTTTTATTTTGTGGCAGCCTGTCACGCCATTTCATCCCTCTGTCACACTTCCACTATCCAGCATAATAAAAATCTGACCTGCTCCACAGTGACAGAACTTTCTCTTTTCTCGTCCGATCTTTTCCTTATACTCCGCCGGGCAAACCGTTTTAGCCGATGCAAAACATCGCGTCTGAAACTACATCCGCGACAAAATATAGAAAATATTATGCAGAAAACTCTCTCCGCACGTCTGGGTACGCTGCTCGCCGGTAGCCTGGTGAAGCAAATCATGATTGGGCTGATCGCTGGTGTGGCGCTCGCCTGGATTTCACACGATGCCGCGATCGCGGTCGGTCTGCTGGGTGAACTGTTTGTCAGTGCGCTGAAAGCGGTCGCGCCATTGCTGGTACTGATGCTGGTAATCGCCTCGATTGCCAACCACCAGCAGGGCCAGAAGAGCAATATCCGGCCGATTATTATGCTTTATCTGCTGAGCACCTTTTTCGCGGCGGTCGTCGCGGTGGTCTTCAGCCATCTGATCCCGCAGACGCTGACGCTGGCGGTGGGTACCACGGAAATCACACCACCATCCGGCATTACCGAAGTATTACGCGGACTGCTGATGAGCATGGTGTCGAATCCGATCACGGCCCTGATGAACGCCAACTACATCGGCATTCTGGTGTGGGCAATTGGTCTCGGGCTGGCGTTCCGTCACAGCAGTGACAGCACGCGCGCCTTTCTCAATGATGCCTCTCATGCGGTGACCTGGCTGGTACGCTGCGTGATTCGCTGCGCACCGGTCGGTATTTTCGGTCTGGTGGCCTCGATCCTCGCGTCTACCGGCTTTGGCGCGCTGTGGCAATATGCCCATCTGCTGACGTTACTGATCGGCTGTATGCTGCTGATGGCGCTGGTGGTGAATCCCTTGCTGGTATTCAGCAAAATCCGCCGTAACCCCTATCCGCTGGTCTTTACCTGCCTGCGCGAAAGCGGCGTGACCGCCTTCTTTACCCGCAGTTCTGCCGCCAACATTCCGGTGAATATGGCGCTGGCGAAACGTCTGGATCTGGATGAGGATACCTATTCGGTGTCGATTCCGCTGGGCGCAACTATCAGTATGGCGGGGGCGTCGATTACCATTACCGTGCTGACGCTGGCGGCGGTGCATACGCTGGGGATCAGCATTGATGTGCCGACGGCGATTCTGCTGAGTCTGGTGGCATCACTCTGTGCCTGTGGTGCATCTGGCGTGGCGGGCGGTTCGCTGCTGCTGATCCCGGTGGCCTGTAACATGTTCGGCATTCCGAATGATCTGGCAATGCAGGTAGTGGCGGTCGGCTTTATTATCGGCGTCTTGCAGGATTCGGCGGAAACCGCGCTGAACTCCTCAACCGATATTCTGTTTACCGCAGCCGTCTGTCAGGCTGAAGCAGATCGCAAAACCAGCCGGGCCTGATTCAGTTAACATAAAAAAGGCGACCCGTATGAATAATTACGGATCGCTTAAGGCTGCTGCCATGCCCACATCAGGGTTAATCCAGCCGCAACGGATAAACTCAACGCGCAGGGAACACGGGCAGAAGAGGAAAGCGTCCCGCGCCAGGGATGGCGCGGGCCGAGCGTGTCATGGATGACGGCCTTTGCGACTTTCCGATCTGACCGTGTTCCCTTCGCAGGCTCGGTCTCACCGCCACAGAGCCGGACTTTATCAACGATCTCAAGCGACCCGCACTTTAGCGGGTCGTTTTGTTTAAAGCGTCACACCGCTTTTGAAAATCGCCAGCTCGCGGAAATCGTTCTTCTCGTTGTTGGTCGGCTGACCGCTGGCAATCGCCACAATGCTGTCGACAAAGTCTTCCAGCATCGCGTCCATGCTCATCCCCTCGATCAACCGTCCGGCATTAAAGTCGATCCAGTGCGGCTTCTTCTCCGCCAGCGGTGTGTTGGTGGCCAGCTTAACCGTCGGCACAAAACCGCCATAAGGCGTGCCGCGTCCGGTACTGAACAGCACCATGTGGCAACCGGCACCTGCCAGCGCACTGGTGGCGACCGCATCATTACCCGGCGCACTCAGCAGATTCAGCCCCGGCGTTTTTAACCGTTCGCCATACTTCAGCACATCAACCACCTGGCTCTGCCCCGCTTTCTGGGTACAGCCCAGCGACTTCTCCTCCAGCGTGGTGATACCGCCCGCTTTGTTGCCTGGTGACGGGTTTTCGTAGATCGGCTGCTGGTGATCGATAAAATACTGTTTGAAGTCGTTGATCATCGCCACCGTTTTGCTGAAGGTCTCCTCGTCGCGACAGCGACTCATCAGAATCCGTTCTGCGCCAAACATTTCCGGTACTTCGGTCAGTACGGTGGTACCGCCATTAGCGATCATCTGGTCCGAGAAACGTCCCAGCAACGGATTGGCGGTGATGCCAGACAAACCATCTGAACCGCCGCACTCCAGACCAAACTTCAGCTCGCTGAGTTTGCCCGGCTCGCGCTGGTCGTGACGCATTTTTTCATACAATGCGTGCAGCCGCTCCAGCCCGGCTTCCACCTCATCGTCATGCTGCTGGCACACCATAAACTCGACCCGGTCGCTTTCAAACGCGCCGAGGGTGTCACGGAAGGCATCAACCTGATTGTTTTCGCAGCCGAGACCAATCACCAGCACCGCGCCAGCATTAGGATGGCGCACCATATTCTGCAGCATGGTGCGGGTGTTTTCGTGATCCTGCCCCAGCTGCGAACAACCGAAGGTATGGCTGAACAGGAACGCGCCATCGATATCTTCTGCATCCTGCGTCTCCTTCAGAAAGCGCTGCAGGATCTGACGCGCAATGCCGTTGACGCAGCCGACGGTCGGCAGGATCCACAGCTCATTGCGGATGCCAACCTCGCCGTTAGCACGACGGTAGATCTGCACCTCACGGTCACCCGGCTGCGGCGGCAGCGTCACAAACTCGGGCTGATACGCATATTGATCCAGATCGCTGAGATTGGTGCGGGCGTTCTGCGAATGGATTAACTCACCGGCGGCCACAGGCTGCGTGGCATGGGCAATCGGCAGCCCATATTTGATCACCAGTTCATCCTGCGCGATAGGCTGCAGAGCAAATTTATGCCCGCGTCCGACCGCCTGTTGCACCGCCACACGCAGTGGCGGCAGCTCTATCGTGGCGCCCGCGTCTAAATCACGTAACGCCACGGCGACATTGTCGCGGGGATCAATTTTAATTGCGTCTTGCATAGCGTTATCTCAGTTGGCTCAGCGCCTCACGCATTCCGTGGGCGATGATATTTTGCAGGTGTTGGGTGACAGCCGCAGCCAGTCCGGGCTGACGGGTTAAATCTTCACCCCAGTGTTGCGCGTCGCTGAGTACGCCGTTCACCAGCTGTTGCGGTGACAGCTGATCCGCATCAAGTGCTTTCCAGGCGTCGGCGTAGCGCTGTAACCACTGCGGCTCGTCCTGCAATGGCCAGCTCTTGCCGGCTGACTCGCCGCGATAAAAAGCGATCAGTGCGGCCAGCGCAAAGGTGATGTGTGTCGGCCACTCGCCGGTTTGCTGATGCGCGGCAAGGAGTGGCGTCAGCAGACGGGTGCGGAATTTAGTCATGCCATTAAGGGCAATCGACAGCAGCGCATGGCGAATAAACGGATTGCGGAAACGACGCTGTACCGCATCGGCAAACGCGTGCAGTTCATCGGCAGGCAGATCCAGCGTCGGGATCACTTCGTGACGCAGCAGGTTATCCACAAATCCGGCGATAGCCGGATCGGCCATCGCCTCTCCCACGCTCTCAATACCGGCCAGAAACGCGACCGGTACCATCGCAGTGTGCGCGCCATTGAGAATGGCCACTTTCTGCGCTTTATAGGGCGCAATGTCATCCACATGCCGAACCTGCGGCGACAGTGCCGCCAGCTTCAGTTCATTAAACAGCGCCGACGGCCCCTGAATCACAAACTGATAGTAGACTTCGCCCGCCACCAGATAGCGATCTTCATAACCCAGCTCGCGTTGCAGCTGCTCGCTTTCCGCCGGAAAGCCGGTGACGATGCGGTCGACCAGAGTGTTATAGAACGCGCAGTGCTGATGAACCCAGGTTTTAAATTCTGAGGGCAGATGCCACTGATCGGCGTAGCGCAGCACCAGATCGCGCAGCGTATCGCCGTTATGGTCAATCAGCTCGCACGGCACCACCAGCCAGCCCCGGTCGCTGGCGCCATTGAAGTGGGAATAGCGCGCCCACAGCAGCTGCGTCAGTTTGCCAGGGAAACTGCTGGCGGGCTGATCGGTAAGCTGATCCTTGCCGACAAAGGCGATGCCCGCTTCGGTGGTATTGGAGAAGACCATGCGCAGATCAGGATTACGGGCCAGCGCCATAAATTCGCCGAACTGCTGCCAGGGGTGGATTTCACGGTTGAGGCTGCGGATCAGCCGGGTTTCGCTGACCTGCTCGCCCTGATCGTTCAGCCCGCGGATCAGCGTGGTATAGAGACCATCCTGCTGATTCAGGCTGTCGCTGACTTCACGGTTGCGCGGCCGCACCACCACGATCCCGGCATCGGTGCCCTGATGTTCATTCAGCCAGTCGATCTGCCAGTCAATAAAGGCGCGCAGGAAGTTGCCTTCGCCGAACTGGATCACCCGGTCGCGATAGACAGCGCCCGGGAAGTCGTGACGGTTTAGCCTTTTCATTATCAGGCTCCCAGCTCGATGCCGAAGTAATCGCGGGCATTGTTGAAGCAGATGTTCTGTACCATCTGGCCTAACAGTGCTTCATCGGCTGGCGCTTCACCCTGCTCCACCCAGCGGCCCATCATCTGGCACAGCAGGCGGCGGAAATATTCGTGGCGGGTGTAGGAGAGGAAGCTGCGGCTGTCGGTCAGCATGCCGACGAAACGGCTCAGCAGACCAATCTGCGCCAGCTGCGTCATCTGACGCTGCATACCATCCAGTTGGTCGTTGAACCACCAGGCTGAACCGAACTGCATCTTGCCCGCCTGACCTTCGCCCTGGAAGTTGCCCGCCATGGTGGCCAGCACTTCGTTGTCGCGCGGGTTCAGGCAGTAGAGAATGGTTTTAGGCAGCGCATTATTGAGATTCTGCGCGCCCAGCAGGCGTGCCAGCGGTTCGGCCAGCGGCTGGTCGTTGATTGAATCGAAGCCGACATCAGGCCCCAGCAGCTGGTACTGGCGCGGATTGGTATTGCGGAGTGCGCCAATGTGATACTGCTGCACCCAGCCACGGCGGGCATATTCGCTGCCCAGCCAGACCAGCACCGCCGTTTTAAACTGTGCCGTTTCCTGCGGGTTGGGCGCGGCACCGCTGCGACGACGCGCCAGAATCGCATCCAGCGTAGCGTCATCCGCCTCGGCGTAGCAGACCACATCCAGCGCGTGATCGGAGACTTTACAGCCGTGCGCCGCGAAGTGATCCAGCCGCTGATGCAGTGCGCTGCGCAGATCGTCAAAACGCTGCACGCTGATGTCCGTCAGCTGCTCCAGCGTCTCGATCCACGGCAGGAAGGTTTCCGCTTCAATATTAAACGCTTTGTCCGGACGCCAGCTCGGCAGCACTTTAACGCTGAAGCTGGCATCGTCTGCCAGCGCGCGGTGATGGCGCAGGTCATCCAGCGGATCGTCAGTGGTGCCCACCATCTTTACCTTCATCTGCTGCATGATGCCGCGCGTGGTAAAGCTATCCTGCGCCAGCAGTTCATTGCAGCGATGCCAGATGCTGTCAGCTGTTTTCTCAGAAAGCAGCGTATCGGTGATACCGAAAGGCCGGCGTAACTCCAGGTGGGTCCAGTGATAAAGCGGGTTGCCGATAGTGTGCGGCACGGTGCGCGCCCAGGCGTCAAATTTTTCACGATCGCTGGCGTTACCGGTGCAGAACGCCTCAGCCACACCGTTGGCGCGCATAGCCCGCCACTTATAGTGATCGCCCTTCAGCCAGATGTCATAAAGGTTGGCGAAGCGATAATTTTCGGCAATCTGCTGCGGCGGTAAGTGGCAGTGATAGTCGAAAATCGGCTGATCCTTAGCATAGTCATGATAGAGACGACGGGCGAATTCGGTATCCAGCAAAAAATCTTCGGTCATGAAACGTGACATACATGCTTCCTCATCGACTGAACCACTGATGGCCCAAAGTTATCATACCAATTCTAGTCCGTTACGGATTTATTTGCGATCCTGCTCACATAAACGGCGGTAGCTGGCTGCCGTTATGGACGTTTTTGTCGCCCGTATCGCGCTAAATGGCTGTCATTACGCAGGTTTCCAGTATCCCACAGTGCAGAAAGGGTTTTTGTGATGGCTCTCAACTTTTAAAGTTGTATAACAAGTTAGGCTCTCGCCCCATCGTGAGGTCGTTAGCGACTCACAAATGGCAAGGTCATAACAGGGTTGCTTATACAGAACCTGCGGGCGTGAGCAGAGCTGCATCACGTGCTGTCCCGCTCCAGATAACAACAGCGGCAAGACCGCATACAGAACTGGAAGAGGTAGAGGATGCGTAAGATCAAAGGGTTACGCTGGTACATGATTGGACTGGTGACGCTCGGTACGGTGTTGGGGTATCTGACCCGTAACACCATTGCCGTGGCGGCCCCGACATTAATGTCAGAGCTGCATATCACCACGCAGCAGTACTCCTACATAATTGCGGCCTATTCAGCCTGCTACACGCTGATGCAACCGGTGGCAGGGTATGTACTGGATCTGCTCGGCACCAAAGTCGGCTACGCGGTGTTTGCTATTATGTGGGCGATTTTCTGTGCCGCTACGGCGATGGCGGGCAGCTGGGGCGGACTGGCGCTGGCACGAGGCGCAGTCGGTGCGGCTGAAGCGGCGATGATCCCGGCCGGACTGAAAGCGAGCAGCGAATGGTTCCCGGCTAAAGAGCGTTCGGTCGCCGTGGGCTACTTTAACGTGGGTTCGTCTATCGGTGCGATGCTGGCTCCGCCGCTGGTGGTCTGGGCGATTGTGGCGCACAGCTGGCAGATGGCATTTATCATGACCGGTGTGCTGAGCATGGCCTGGGCACTCAGCTGGCTGGTGTTTTACAAACACCCGAAACAGCAGAAGAAGCTGAGCGATGAAGAGCGCGACTATATTATCTCCGGTCAGGAAGCGCAGCATCAGACCGGCAACACCCGCAAAATGTCAGCACTGGAGATTATCCGTAACCGCCAGTTCTGGGGTATTGCCCTGCCGCGTTTTCTGGCAGAACCGGCGTGGGGAACGTTCAACGCCTGGATTCCACTGTTTATGTTTAAGGTTTACGGCTTCAATCTTAAAGAGATTGCGATGTTCGCCTGGATGCCGATGCTGTTCGCGGACTTCGGCTGCATCCTGGGTGGCTATCTGCCGCCGCTGTTTCAGCGCTGGTTCGGCGTTAACCTGATCGTCTCCCGCAAGATGGTCGTGACGATGGGTGCGGTGTTAATGATTGCGCCGGGCACCATCGGCCTGTTCACCAGCCCCTACATAGCCATTGGTCTGCTGTGCATCGGCGGGTTTGCGCATCAGGCCCTCTCTGGCGCGCTGATCACCCTCTCCTCAGACGTTTTCGGCCGCAATGAAGTCGCTACGGCTAATGGCCTGACCGGCATGGCAGCCTGGACCGCCAGTACCATGTTTGCGCTGGTGGTAGGCGCACTGGCCGATACGCTGGGCTTCAGCCCGCTGTTTGCCGCGCTGGCGGTGTTTGATCTGCTGGGTGCCGTCGTTATCTGGACGGTTCTGAAAAATAAACCCATTTCAGAGCTGAATGCCGAAGCCGTTATTCCGCAGGCCAGCGCCGTTCGCAGTTAATCTGCCGGGCTGGCGCAAGCCAGCCCATTTCCTCGCACCTCCTGAAGTGGTATAACAACTTATCTGTCTGCTACCAGGATTGTGCTATGGACTTCACTGAATCCCGTCGACTTTATCAACAGCTGGCCAGCGAGCTGAAAAGCCGCATTGAAACCGGAATCTATCCGGTGGGTGATAAACTGCCTGCTGAGCGCCTGATTGCCGAAGAGATGGAAGTGAGCCGCACCGTCGTACGTGAAGCGATCATCATGCTGGAAGTTGAAGGCTATGTTGAGGTCCGCAAAGGCTCGGGCATCCACGTCATTGCCAGCCAGCAGCAGAACCGCATCGCCTCCACCAGCAGTCAGCTGGAGTTCGCCACGTTTGGCCCCTTCGAACTGCTCCAGGCTCGTCAGCTGATTGAGAGTAATGTGGCCGAGTTCGCTGCAACGCAGGTAACGCGTCAGGACATTATCGACCTGATGGCGATTCAGGAAAAAGCCCGCCAGGAGGATCATTTCCGCGACTCCGAGTGGGATATGCAGTTTCATGTACGTATCGCGCAATCCACCCAGAACAGTGCCTTAGCCGCCATCGTTGAAAAAATGTGGCTGCATCGCCTGCACAATCCCTACTGGCTCAAACTTCACGAACACATCGACCAGCGCAGCATTCTCAGCTGGTGCGACGACCACGATCAGATTCTTAAAGCTCTGATGCGCAAAGATCCCGCCGCCAGCAAACTGGCGATGTGGCAACATCTGGAAAATACTAAACAGATGCTGTTTAACGCGACGGCGGATGATTTTGAATTTAACGTGGATCGATACATGTTTGGTGAGAATCCGGTCATCCTGCCTGATGGGTCCAATAACGCCCGCTAAAAGTGCCTGAAAATGCCCTGAGACGGTCAGTTAATCTGCAATAGTGTCAGGTCATGTAAAGCTCCTTTTTACACGCCGTTTCACAAGGTAAAACTCCTGTTCGCCAGAGAGTTTTCCTGTCTCAGACAGGCGATTTTTGTTACAGTTATCGCCCTTTTATTACCCTTTGCGACTGGGGGTTATAAAGTCGCTGATTTAACAATCAATTCTGGAAGGATCCGGAAAATCCCGCCCAGGCTGCGCTCCTAAAATTTATAACGAAATGCCGGTCTGCGTTTAAGTCCCTGTGGGACATGTTTAACAATGATGTTCAGGAATGAATTGATGGATATTTTGCAATCGTTGCTGCATGCCCTCTGGCAGCAGGACTACGAAACCCTCTCCGATCCCACGCTGGTATGGGCCATTTACGGCGTGCTGTTTATGATTTTGTTTTTGGAAAATGGCCTTCTTCCCGCTGCATTTCTGCCGGGTGACAGTCTGCTGATTCTGGTCGGCGTACTGATTGCTAAAGGCACCATGAGCTTCCCTCTGACGATTCTGGTGTTAACGACCGGTGCCAGTCTTGGCTGCTGGGTAAGCTACTTACAGGGCCGCTGGCTGGGTAACACGCCCACGGTACAGAAATGGCTCTCCCATCTTCCTGCCCAGTATCATCTGCGCGCGCACAGCATGTTCCATCGTCACGGCTTATCTGCCCTGCTGATTGGTCGCTTTATCGCGTTTGTGCGGACTCTGCTGCCTACCATCGCCGGATTATCAGGCCTAAGTAATGCCCGCTTTCAGTTCTTCAACTGGGTAAGTGCGTTCCTGTGGGTGGTGATTCTGACCGTTATCGGCTTCGCGCTGGGTAAAACCCCGATTTTCCGTCGTTATGAAGATGAGATGATGTTCTTCCTGATGATGCTGCCGCTGGTGCTGCTGGTGTTTGGTCTGGTGGGATCGCTGGTGGTCATATGGCGTAAGCGTCAGGCGAATCAGAACGGGAAAGCCGAGTAATGAAACTGCTGCAGGCTATTCCTAAACGGTGGTTACCGTGGTTGATCGCTGGCGTCTTTGCACTGGTCGCGCTTTGTGTGGTCCCCGGTCTGATGAAGCACGAGACGGTGGTGCAGATTCGGGTTTCCCATGCTGGCGCCACCCTGCCCGATGGTTTTTATCTCTACCAGCAATTAAGTGCGCAGGGTATTCGTATCAAAAGCATTACGCCTGCGGGTGATGCACTGATCATCCATTTTGATAGCGAAGAGCAGAGCCTGGCGGCCCAGAAGGTGTTACGCCGTCTGCTGCCACAGGGCTTTATTGTGGCGCAGCACGATCACTCTCAGCACCTCTCACTGGCGTAATCCCCCGACTCCCCTCTCCTTTTCAGACCGTCGCGCCATCCTGCGGCGGTCTGAAAGGCGCTCTATCTCCCGGTCTTCTTTGAACTTTTTACTATGGGTGTCTATGCTTAAGCGAGAGTCGATTCTTAGCACCCGCAGCCATATGATTACGCGGGTGATGACGGATCAGGTCGCAATGGAAGGGTCCAGGACCAATGAAATATCAAGTATTACTGGGAGTCGCGCTGTTTTCGCTGTCGGGATCGCTGCTGGCGGCAGAATCGCTGTGTGAGCAGAAAGAGCAGGATATTCAGCGTGAAATCGGGATGGCGCAGAAGCATAACAACCAGCGCCGGGTTAACGGTCTGGAGCGCGCGCTGACCGAAGTCCGGGCCGATTGCAGCGACAAAAAGCTCGAGGCCGCCCATCTGGAAAGAATTAACGCTCAGAAGCAGAAAGTTGCTGAGCGTGAGCACGCACTCAGGGAAGAGCGTGAAGAGGGCCATGACAAGGAGAAGATTGCTAAGCGACAACAAAAACTGGATGAAGCGCGCCGGGAGCTGAAAAAGTTACAGGCGGAGCCCTATTAATCGGAACTAACCAACTGATGTTAAAGGAGTATTTTATGTCTAAAGACACATCATCGGAACATTTGCGTGCTGAACTGAAAAACCTGGCCGATACCCTGGAAGAGGTGCTGAGCAGCAGCACTGAAAAATCCAAAGGCGAGCTGGATAAACTTCGCAATAAAGCGCGTGTGGCGCTGGATAGCTCACGTGAACGTCTGGGCGAATCAAGCGAGCGCATTGCTGCGACCACCCGCGAAGCGGCGCAAAAAGCCGAAGGCTACGTGCGTGAAAATCCATGGCATGGTGTGGGTATCGGTGCAGCGATTGGCGTCGCACTGGGCATGCTCATTTCGCGTCGATAATTATGGCTGACTCACAGCATAACCACGGCCCGGCTAAAGGGGTCATTAACATCGGCCAGCGCATTGTTACCACGCTGGTTGGCATGGTCGAGACGCGCGTTCGTCTGGCAGTGGTGGAACTGGAGCACGAGAAAGCTAACCTGATTCAGCTGCTGTTGATGGTTGGCCTGACAATGCTGTTCACTGCATTTGGTCTGATGAGCCTGATGGTTCTGATTATCTGGGCAGTGGATGCGCAGTACCGTCTGATGGCCATTGGCATCACGACCGGCACGCTGCTACTGCTGGCGGTTATTCTGGGGCTCTGGACGCTTCGAAAATCACGTCAGTCCACGCTGTTGCGCCACACGCGCAAGGAGCTGGAAACAGACCGGGATTTACTTGAGGACCAGCGCTGATGAGCCGCCGCGAGCGTGAAGAACGCATCCATGAACTGCTTAAGCATGTGCAGCAGCAGCGGCTGGATTTAAGCGCTGCGCGGCGTGACTGGCTGGAAGGCACCGCCCATTACGATCGCGGCTGGTTCACTTTCCTCAGCTTACGCCGCTATCTGGCCATTGGCAGCAGCGCGCTGGCCATCTACTCCGTTCGCAGTCCCAACATGCTGTTACGCTGGGTAAAACGGGGATTCGGCGCCTGGAGTACCTGGCGCATGATCAAGTCCGCTCTGCCACCGCGTTAATTTTGCTAAAAGCCGGTCCTGAAAAGGCCGGCTTTTCTTCATCAGAATTTCTGAAAAACACTGACAGTATATCTCGCTTACAACCTTTCCACTCCGCGACTATCATCTCCAGCTATCAACCCAATGAACGCAATACTGCTTTCAGCGGGCATAAACCTTGCGGGCAGCGTGCCCTGCATCCCTGATAGCGCTGGAGTAAATGATGAAAAAATTCGAAGACGTTGGTTTGTTACTGGCTCGCATCCTGATGCCAATCCTGTTCATTACGGCTGGCTGGGGCAAAATCACCGGTTATGCAGGCACTCAGCAATATATGGAAGCAATGGGCGTCCCGGGCTTTATGCTGCCGCTGGTTATCCTGCTGGAGTTTGGCGGCGGTCTGGCCATCCTGTTTGGTTTCCTGACCCGTTTCACTGCCCTGTTTACTGCAGGCTTCACCATCCTGACCGCGTTTCTGTTCCACAGTAACTTTGCCGAAGGCGTGAACCAGCTGATGTTCATGAAGAACCTCTCTATCGCCGGTGGTTTCCTGGTGTTAGGTCTGGTGGGTCCTGGTGCATACAGCATTGATCGCCTGATCAGCAAAAGAAAACCACAGCCAGCGATTGCGCGCTAATCTCACATAAAGCGTAATGCCACATATACTTAGCAGGGCGGGGACATTTCCCCGCCCTGTTTGCATTGGAGCCATTATGGGACAGTTAATTGACGGTGTCTGGCATGACACCTGGTACGACACTAAATCTACCGGCGGACGTTTCAAGCGTTCAGAGTCGACTTTCCGCAACTGGGTTACCGCGGATGGCAGCGCCGGTCCGGTGGGTAAAGCGGGATTTGTCGCCGAACGCGACCGCTATCATCTTTATGTCTCGCTGGCCTGCCCCTGGGCACACCGCACACTGCTGATGCGTCAGCTGAAGGGCCTGGATAGCATGATCGATGTCTCCGTGGTGCATCCGCTGATGCTAGAGAATGGCTGGACCTTCGATGATAGTTTCCAGGATGCGACCGGCGATAAACTCTACCAGAATGAGTTCTTCTATCAGCTCTATCTGCACGCCGATCCGCAATACAGTGGCCGCGTAACCGTGCCGGTATTGTGGGACAAGCAGCAGAACACCATCGTCAGCAATGAGTCTGCCGATATCATCCGCATGTTCAACAGTGCGTTTGATGCTGTCGGTGCCCGTGCAGGGGATTATTATCCTGTTGCTCTGCATGAGAAGATTGATGAACTGAACGGCTGGATTTACGACACGGTGAACAACGGCGTTTACAAAGCAGGCTTTGCCACTTCGCAGTCTGCTTATGACGAGGCAGTCACTGCGCTGTTCCATTCGCTGTCGCGGCTGGAGCAGATTTTAGGCCAGCATCGCTATCTCACCGGCGATCAACTGACCGAAGCGGATCTGCGGCTGTGGACCACGCTGGTGCGATTTGATCCGGTCTATGTGACCCACTTTAAATGCGATCGCCATCGTATCAGTGACTACAGAAACCTGAGTGGTTTCCTGCGTGATATCTATCAGATGCCTGGTATCGCAGAGACGGTTAATCTGCCGCATATTCGTCATCACTACTATTGCAGCCACAAGACCATCAACCCGAACGGTGTTATTTCGCTGGGCCCGGCATTTGACTGGGATGAGCCGCACGGCCGCGGTTAAGCTGCATGCATATCGCGCAGGGAGCAGATACAATCTGACCGCAATGACAATCTAAACGCGAAGGGAACAGGGTCAGAAGAGGAAAGCGTCCCGCGCCAGGGATGGCGCGGGCCGAGCATGTCAGGGATGACGGATTTTGCGACTTTCCGATCTGACCCTGTTTCCTTTGCAGGCGCGATCTCACCGCTGACCTTCAAACCACCGCGCAACACAAAGCAAAAACCCCGCCGAAGCGGGGTTTTTGATAAAAAGTCGAAGCTGACCGTTAAGCCGGGTTCTGTCGTGGACAGTCATTCATCTAGGCCAGCAATCGCTCACTGGCTCAAGCAGCCTACCCGGGTTCAGTACGGGCCGTACCTTGTGAACCCCTATTTGGCCTTGCTCCGGGTGGAGTTTACCGTGCCACGAACTGTTGCCAGTCGCGCGGTGCGCTCTTACCGCACCCTTTCACCCTTACCTGATCCCATTTCTGGGCCATCGGCGGTTTGCTCTCTGTTGCACTTGTCGTAGGCTTGCGCCTCCCAGGCGTTACCTGGCACCCTGCCCTATGGAGCCCGGACTTTCCTCCCCTCTGCCCGTCTCCCCACAAGTGAGGACGACGACAAAGCGGCGACTGTCTGGTCAGCTTCGGCGCGGGATAATAGGACATTCGCCGGCGTTTGTCACGCCCCTTGCTGCTCCAGCGCATACTTATAAAGCGCATTTTTCTTCACGCTGTGGATCTCAGCGGTCAGCGCAGCCGCGCGTTTCAACGGCAGCTCTTTTTGCAGCAGCGCCAGCGTACGCAGCGCATCGGCCGGTAACGCATCGTCATCATCAACTTTGTACCCTTCGACAATCAGCACCATCTCGCCTTTGCGACGATTCTCATCTTCTTTTACCCACGCCAGCAGCTCGCCGACCGGTGCACCGTAGATCGACTCCCAGGTTTTAGTCAGCTCGCGCGCCAGCACCACGTAGCGTTCGGCACCCAGCTCACTCACCATATCCTGCAGGCTGTCGATCAGACGGTGGGTCGACTCATAGAAAATCAGCGTGCGCGGCTCCTGCACCAGCGCCCGCAGGGCGTCGCAACGGCCTTTGGTTTTGGCGGGCAGAAACCCTTCGTAACAGAAACGATCGGATGGCAGTCCTGCAGCACTTAATGCAGCAATGGCAGCACAGGCGCCCGGCAGCGGCACCACACGGATGCCCGCTTCACGGCAGCGACGCACCAGATGGTAGCCCGGATCGTTGATCAGCGGCGTGCCAGCATCAGAAACTAAGGCTATGCTTTGACCCTCCTGCAGCTTCGTCAGTAGCAGTTCAGCCTTGTGCTGCTCGTTGTGGTCATGAAGTGAGAAGAGTCGCGCATTGATGGCGAAATGTTGTAGCAACAGTCCGGTATGACGTGTATCTTCCGCAGCGACCAGATCGACGCTCGAAAGCACCGTCAGCGCCCGCTGGGTGATATCACCCAAATTACCAATCGGGGTTGGAACGATGTAGAGCGTGCTGGCAGAAATCTCTGCCCGATCGAGTTGTTTCATTGTTTCATCCGAATTGCCGATTTAATATTGAGCATCTTGAAAAAAACATCACTGGATACAGTATGCTTCCTTCAAAAGTCGTTCGTCATAAAGCAGGACGCTTTCTGCCTGTCATTCTTGCTGGGCTGATTTTAGCCGCATGTAGCGGTCAGGGGCCGCAAACCTCAACCGTCAATATTCAGGGGCCCGTCACAGCCAGCTCCGCTTACTATCTGCAGCAAGCGCAGCAAAGCAGCGATGATAGCAAGACCGACTGGCAATTACTTGCAATCCGCGCCCTGTTGAAGGAAGGAAAGTATCCTGAGGCGACTCAGCAACTGAGCCAGTTGCCGCAGCAGCTCTCTGAGACGCAGCAACAGGAATCCCTGCTGCTGAAAGCGCAATTGCTGATTGCACAGCAGAAGATCAAAGACGCCGAACCGCTGTTAGCGGCAGTGAAAACCGGCGCACTGTCGCAGGATCAGCTGGCGCGTTATTACAGCCTGCAGATTGCCAGCGCACAGGGTCGCCCTTCACTCTCGCTGCTGCGCAACTATATTGCCCAGGAGCCGCTGCTGAAAGGCACCGATCATCAGGGCAATATCGACGCCACCTGGCAGACACTGACCCAGATGTCGCCGCAGGAAGTCAGCAACCTGGTCATCAATGCCGATGAAAATGTGCTGCAGGGCTGGCTGGATCTGCTCGCGGTCTGGCGCGCCAACACGCAGGATGCTGAGATGCTCAAGTCAGGCATCAAAGACTGGCAGACCCGCTATCCGCAGAACCCGGCGGCCAAAACGCTGCCGACGCAGCTGAGCCAGATGCAGAACTACACCAAAGCCTCAACCAGCATCATCGCGCTGCTGCTGCCGCTGAATGGCCAGGCGCAGGTGTTCGCCAACGCGATTCAGAAAGGCTTTAATGATGCTAAGAATGGCATCTCCGCGCCGGTCGCTCAGCCAGCAGCTGCTCAGCCCGCCGCCGCTGATGCAACAGCCAGCACCCAACCCGCTGCCGCTGCTGGTTCTTCCACCGATCCAATCAGCGCGCCGCAGCAGCAACAGCCTGCCGACACGACGCCACAGCCTCAATCTCAGCCTGCTGCCGCAGAACCGGCCAGCAACGCACAGATCAAGGTCTATGACACCAGCAGCCAGCCGATTGAGCAGGTGATGCAACAGGCACAGCAGGATGGTGCCACCATTGTGGTCGGCCCACTGCTGAAGAGCAACGTTGAGAAGGTTGCCAACAGCCAGACGCCACTGAATGTGCTGGCGCTCAACGAGCCGGAAAAAATCCAGAACCATCCGAATATCTGCTACTTTGCGCTTTCTCCTGAAGACGAAGCGCGCGATGCGGCGCACCATATCTGGGATCAGGGTAAACGCCAGCCGCTGTTGCTGGTTCCGCGCAGCGGACTGGGCGATCGCGTCACCAACGCCTTTGCTCAGGAGTGGCAGACGCTGGGTGGCAGCACGGTGATGCAGCAGCGCTTTGGTTCGACCTCAGAACTGAAACAGGGTATTAACAGCGGCGCGGGCATCAGCTTATCCGGTACGCCAGTGAACGCTGCACCTGCCGAGCCGCAGGGTGTTACGATTGCGGGCCTGACTATCCCGGCACCGCAGCAGAACACGCCAGATGTGGTCAGCACCAGCAGCGGTGGTGGCGTCGATGCGGTCTACATCGTCTCAACGCAGGACGAACTGCAGCTAATCAAACCGATGATCACCATGCGCACCGGCAGTCGCAGCAATATCTCGCTCTACGCCAGTTCGCGCAGCGCGCAGGCAGGTGCCGGCCCGGACTTCCGTCTGGAAATGGATGGCCTGCAGTTCAGCGATATTCCGCTGCTCTCCGGCAGCAATCCTGGCCTGATGCAGCAGACGTCGAAGTCATTCAATAATGACTATTCGCTGGTGCGTCTCTATGCCATGGGAATGGATGCCTGGACGCTGGCGAATCACTTTAACCAGATGCGTCAGTCACCTGGCTTTACGCTGGACGGCAATACCGGCAAGCTCAGCGCCAACACGGATTGTGTGATCAACAGGAAGTTGACATGGAACCAGTATCGTCGGGGCGAAATCGCACCGGCCAACTAAATCGGCGTCAGACTGGCGCCAGGCATGAAGAAGATGCCCGGCGCTATCTGGAGCAGGCTGGCCTGATATGGGTCGCCAGTAATGTTCACTTTCGCAATGGTGAACTTGACCTGATAATGCGTGACGGGCACTGTTGGGTGTTTGTTGAAGTTCGCTACCGACGCGATGCGCGTTATGGTGGCGCGCTCGCCAGCGTAACCCGGAATAAACAACAAAAGCTGCTGTGCGCTGCCGCTCTCTGGCTGGCGCAACGCGGCGGCAGTTTTGAAACAGTGAATTGCCGTTTCGACATCATCGCCATTACCGGCACGGCGCTCGAGTGGCTGCCGAATGCCTTTAATGCAGACGTTTAGAACCAGGTGGTCGTGTGCAGGACAGAATTAAAGCGTGTTTTACCGAAAGTATTCAAACTCAGATTGCCGCAGCCGAAGCGTTGCCCGATGCCATCTCCCGCGCCGCTATGACGCTGGTGCAGTCGTTACTGAATGGCAATAAAATCCTGAGCTGTGGCAACGGTGCCTCATCCGCCAATGCACAGCACTTCGCCGCCAGCATGATCAACCGTTTCGAGACCGAACGCCCAAGCTTACCGGCGCTGGCGTTGAGCGCCGACAACGTGATGCTGACCGCGATTGGTAATGACCGCCTGCACGATGAAATCTATGCCAAGCAGGTGCGCGCTCTGGGACACGCAGGCGATGTGTTACTGGCTATCTCAACCCGTGGCAACACCCGCGACATCGTTAAGGCCGTAGAAGCGGCGGTAACACGCGATATGACTATCGTTGCGCTTACCGGGTATGATGGCGGAGAGCTCGCCGGACTGCTGGGTCCGCAGGATGTGGAGATCCGCATTCCGTCGCACCGCAGCGCCCGTATTCAGG
The DNA here is from genome assembly GCF_007558755.1 of Pantoea sp. paga. Classification (NCBI taxonomy): domain Bacteria; kingdom Pseudomonadati; phylum Pseudomonadota; class Gammaproteobacteria; order Enterobacterales; family Erwiniaceae; genus Pantoea; species Pantoea sp. paga. Next base: position 101,101 of record NZ_VLTF01000004.1, on the reverse strand, counting down.
AGATGCATATGCTCACCGTTAATTGCTTATGCGATCTGATCGATAACACTCTCTTTCCCCATCAGGAATGACCGAAGGAGCACGAATGAAAGCATTGAATGCTATAGCTATTCTGTTAACCGCCATGCTGCTGCAGGGCTGCGTTGCGGTTGTGGCGGGTGGCGCAGCGGTTGCCACTAAAACGGCCACCGATCCACGCTCGGTGGGTACGCAGGTTGATGACAGCACGCTGGAGCTACGCGTCACTAACGCGCTGGCTAAAGATCAGCAGATTAAAACCGATGCCCGCATTATCGCCACGGCCTATCAGGGCAAAGTGTTGCTGACCGGTCAGGCGCCTTCTCAGGAGATCGCCGGTCGTGCCAAACAGATCACCATGGGCGTTGATGGCGCAACCGAGGTCTATAACGAGATCCGTATCGGCCAGAAAGTGACGCTGGGCACCACGTCGTCAGACACCTGGATTACCACAAAAATCCGCTCGCAGCTGCTGGGCAGCGATCAGGTGAAATCCTCCAACGTGAAGGTGACGACGGAGAATGGCGAAGTGTTCCTGCTGGGTCTGGTGACACCGCAGGAAGCGCAGGCAGCGGCTGATGTCGCCAGCCGCGTCAGTGGCGTGAAGCACGTCACCACGGCCTTCACCATGCTGAAGTAATACGCAAAAAGCAAAAAAGGCGGCCATGGCCGCCTTTTTTATTGCCCGATGTTCAGACGGGAATGTCGATGACCAGCGCGCGGGTCGCGGTTTTCGCCGTCAGTTGCAACAGCTTCTCTTCCTGTAAAAAGGCACCATCGCCACAGCCCAGCTTCTCCTGATGATCCGTGCCGGACATCGCTTCCAGCGAACCGTGAATCGACTGCAGATAGGCTCGCGGCCCCTGTAACCGCAGCGAATGCTTTTCGCCTGGTGCCAGCTCGACCTGATGAATCCACACCTGCTGACGCAGTTGCAGACTGTCGTCCATGCCATCCGGCGAGGCGATCAGCTGGGACAACCGGCCATCCGTCAGGGCGATTTTCTGCATCCGTGGATTTTCGCGCTCCGGACAGGCGGCCAGCCAGAGCTGCATGCGTGTCAGCGGTCGATCTTTGCTCAGGTTCATTTCGGTGTAACTCACACCCGGCTGGGCAGAGAGCAGCAGCGCCTCCCCTTCCCGCACGCTGATCGTGTTGCCTTCGCTGTCGCGGTATTCAGCTTCACCCTGCAGCACGATATTCAGCACATCAACCTGTGGATAGGTGCGCGGCTGAAAAGCGGCACCCGGCGCCAGCACTTCCTGGTTCAGTACGCGCAGCGACGCGTACCCCATCAGTTTGGGATCAAAATAGTGGCCAAAAGAGAAACTGTAGCGCGCCTGTAACCAGCCGAAATCGGCCTGACCACATGCGGACGCACTGCGTGTCGTTATCATTGTTTACCTCCAGCATCCGGTGACGAGGATCGGCCACGGACTATATGCTCCCATGGTAAAAGTCTGGACGCCGGATTGTTAGCCAGTTAATCTGCCGGGCATGTTCAAATTTCCTGACAGAGAACCGGGATGGCTAAAGAGCGTGCGTTAACCCTTGAATCTTTACGCGTTATGGATGCGATTGATCGGCGTGGCAGTTTTGCCGCGGCGGCGGATGAACTGGGGCGCGTCCCTTCCGCCCTCAGCTACACCATGCAAAAGCTGGAGGAAGAGCTGGATGTGGTGCTGTTTGACCGTTCCGGTCACCGTACCAAATTTACTAACGTGGGACGCATGCTGCTGGAGCGTGGCCGGGTGCTGCTGGAAGCGGCGGATAAGCTCACCACCGATGCTGAAGCGCTGGCGCGTGGCTGGGAAACCCATCTGACCATCGTCACCGAAGCGCTGGTGCCCATTGATGCGCTGTTTCCGCTGGTGACGCGACTGGCCGACAAGGCCAATACGCAATTTTCACTGGTGACGGAAGTGCTGGCAGGCGCATGGGAACGGCTGGAACAGGGCCGGGCCGATATCGTGATCGCTCCCGATATGCACTTCCGCGCCTCCACCGAGATCAATACGCGCAAGCTCTACACCATGATGAGCGTCTATGTCGCCAGTGCTGACCACCCGATTCATAACGAGCCTGAGCCCCAGTCTGAAGTGACGCGGGTGAAATACCGTGGCATTGCGGTCGCAGATACCGCGCGTGAGCGTCCGGTGCTGACCGTGCAGTTACTGGATAAGCAGCAGCGCCTGACCGTGAGCAGCATGGACGATAAGCGCCGTGCGCTGCTGGCTGGCCTGGGCGTGGCGACCATGCCCTATTCGCTGGTGGAGCAGGATATTGCGGAAGGCCGTCTGCGGGTGGTGAGTCCGGAATATACCCGCGAAGTCGATATTATTATGGCGTGGCGGCGTGACAGCATGGGCGAAGCCAAATCCTGGTGCCTGCGTGAGATCCCGCGCCTGCTGGCGAAGAAAAACTAAAGCGCCGATTCAGGGCGAGGGCCAGGAGCGGCTCAGGCAATCCATCGCCACTGCCCTGAAGCGGGTGAAATCGGTGCTGTCCCGCAGGCGGGTCATCGCCCTTTCACGCAGGAACGTCACAAACAGATCGTATATCGCCATCGCCTCTTCATATTCACTTTTGCTGATCGCCAGCAGGAAAATGACATAGGCAGTATCGTCTCCCCAGGCGATGCCGTGCGGTGCCAGCACGGTGTAAACCACGGTTTTCTTTGCCAGCAGCCCCAGCGAGTGCGGCAGCGCAATGCCTTCGCCGAGCATGGTGCTGACAATCGCTTCGCGCTCTTCAACCGACGGATAGAACGCCGCATCCACAAATCCCTCCGCCTCCAGTTGATCGCACAGCTGGCGAAACAGTTCAGACTGGGTCATCGGCCTGTCGACGATATGAAAGTGCTGGGCATCAAAAAATTTCGCCAGCATATAGGGCCGGGTACGGTCCACCAGCACCAGCTTGCCAATCTGTTCCAGCTGAAAACCGGTGGGAAACGGCGACATCACCACTACCGGTTTCTCTTTTTCGCTGAGCCGGATGGTAGAGATAACAAAATCTTCGTCGATGCGGCTGCGCGCCTCATACTCGCGCTGGGACAGGCGGGCCGTGACCTGCAACTGCGGATATTTGCGCAGCAGCATCGCCTCAATCATTCGCAGCGTAGAGTTACCGCTGTCGCAGACCAGCAGCACCTGCGGATGACGCTGATAACCGACGTCATAGTGGCGCTCCAGCCCGACACCAATATGCAGCACCAGAAAGCCAATCTCATTCTCGGTGATCACGTAAGGGGTATATTTCCCCCAGCTGGTCACCGCCGCTAAGGTGACATCATAGGCCATGGGATAGTGCTGTTTGATGTTACTGAGCAGCGGGTTGGGAATATGAATCTGATAGCGCACCCGCGTAATCATGGTTTTGATGTGGGTGAGCAGGTCAGCACGCAGCTGCTGATCGTTTTGCAGATTGAAGTTGTAATGGGTGTTGATAAAGCTGAGCAGATAATCCACCAGCGCGTCGGCGTCATCAGCATTGATGGCGCTGGGAGCAATCGCCTGAATGCGTCGCGCGGCGATATTGACCCGCAGCCAGTTCTCTTCCGCCGGTGAAATCGGTTTGCTGACCAGCGGGCGTATCAGATTAATCAGGTGATGGGCCGCTTCACGCACCTCATCACCAATCTCCTCTGCACCCGGATCGTTAAGCGGATAGCCTTCACTAATGCGCCGCACCGCCACGGCGCAGTAAAGCCGCAGATAGCGTTCACCCTCATCGCTGAGCCGAATGTTGTGCTGAGCAAAACAGCTTTGCAGCAGCGGGCGCAGCGTCTCCAGCATGCCGCTGTTCAGCGCTTCGATAGTGAGCAGCGGGCTCTCGGGCTGCGCCTGATCGATTTGCCATAACAGGTCGGTCAGGCAGGTACGAATTGCCACTTCGCTGCCAAACAGCTTCATGCCGTAGTGTGGCTTGCTCTCAATGGTGAGGTGATAGCGCCCCAGCCATTCGCGCACCTCCGCCATATCATTCTGCAGGGTGGCGCGGCTGACAAACCACTCCTCTGCCAGCTCTTCAAGTTTCAGGGAATAGGCGGCGGTAAGAAAGCGGGTCAGCAGGTAGCGAACCCGATCCGGCGAGGTGCGCGGCACCCGCAGCGGCGACGCGGTATGCTGTTGCAGATGCTGAAAGCGCTGAGCATCCTCAATCTTCAGCTGATAGCCCGCGCCACGATTGAGGACAAACTGCGCGCCATGTTCTGCCAGCAGCGCATTCAGCGCCGTGATATCGGTACGCACGGTGCGTGTCGAGACGGCGAAACGCCGCGCCAGCTCATCCTGAGGCAGCGTTTCGTTTTGCATGGCATCGAACAGTTGCGCAAGGCGCTGATTGGGAAATCTCACAAGCGTTACCTGTTTGCAGACAGAAATAGGGAACATCAGCCTACGGAGATCGTCTCGCAACGTCCATGTTGCGTGATCTGCCTGTTACAGGCAGATCGTGTTGATCTCTAAGCCAGCAGCGTTTTACAGATGGCCAGCAACTGCTTCACATCTTCAACGCGGGTCTCTCCGCTGGCTTTGTCGATGATCGAACTGTAGACGTGCGGGATCACTTTGCTGACGCCCGACTCCAGCGCTATGCGCACGATCTCACCGAAATTTTCCAGATCGATGCCGCCGGTTGGCTCCAGCCAGAAATCCAGCTTTGCACAGGCTTCCGCCACAGCGCGATACTCATCCACCGCCTGCAGACCGCCCATCGGGAAATATTTTACCGAGCTGCCGCCCATATCCTGCAGCATCGCGATCGCCGTTTCGACGGGCACAATCCCATCACGCTGTTTTGAGCTGCGCGGTCCGGTGGAGATTTTCACCTGCCCTGGCGTGCCGGTGGGCGAGATCAGACCGTTCACTATCGTCTGCGACTGCCCCAGCAGCGCACGGCTGGTGGCGACGCCGGTAAAGACCTGATTCACATGCTGCGGTTGCAGCACTGCCGCGATCTCACTCACCATCTGTGACTGGTTGGGATCGCCCGCACCCAGACCAATCGAGAGCGCATTATCGATCAGCGCGGCATACTCGCGCATATCGGCGATAGCGGCTTCATTGCTGGCGTAGTTTTTCGACAGCACGCCGACCAGCACATGCCCTTCTGCCGCCTGCCAGATAGCGCTCGCATTCTCTTTCGATCCCGCCAGTACGTTAAGGCAGAGACGATCCTGATAGAAATTTGGGGTCAGCGTCATGCGTTTTTCTCTCCGTTTAACAGTGCCTGAATGCGGGTGAAAATAGTGTGCAGTTGATCGGCGCTGACGCTGCGTACGTCCGCCTCAATGATCCCTTCGTTGGCTTTGTATCCACGGAAGTAGATCGCCACGTCGCCGTTTTTCAGCGCCTGCACCAGATCGCCGGTGCGCTGCTGGATCGCGGCTTCGTCGAACTTGATCTCAGCACGGGCGATGTCGCGTCCGGCTGCGTCCCACACTACCCGGGCCGTCACGCCATTCAGACTGTTGAGCTGTTCAATGAACGGCGTCATTTTTTCTACCATCTGCGCGCCGCTGATTTTTGGCTGCGTCAGATAGTTTTCAATCGCCTGGGTCAGCCCCAGGATCCCCTCTTTGCCCACTTTCATCGCGCGGCCAATACCGTTGGTCTGGCGTTTGACCCACTCAACGTAGTGGTGTCGGCCAATCACCAGTCCGCTGGTCGGCCCTTCAATCGCTTTTGCTCCGCTGTAGATCACCAGATCGGCACCCGCCTGGTAGTAGCATTGCAGATCCTCTTCCGCCGCCGCATCGACGATCAGCGGGACGCCATGCTGGCGCGCAACGGCTGCGGCCTGCGCCACATTGAGATGGCTCTTCTGCACACAGTGGTGCGATTTTACATAGAGGATCGCCGCGGTCTGTGGGGTGATCGCCGCCGCCAGCTGGGCGGGTGAGCACTCGTTGCTGTAACCCGCTTCCACCAGTTGTCCGCCCCCCAGTGCCACCATGCTGCCGACCGGTGCGCCATAGTTCACGTTGTGCCCTTTCGGCACCACAATCTGGTGCGGGACGGTCAGCGGCGCGGCATGCAGGTTATCCACCAGCCAGTCGTTGTCTTTCACAATCACCGCCGCCACGCTCTGGGCGATACCGGCCGAGGCGCAGGAGACCACCAGCGCGTTCTCCACCTTCAGCAGACCGGCGATATAAGCACCGGTCTTGTCCACCAGATCTTTCATTTCGAAGTAGTGATCGAGGCCATATTTTACCGTATCGATCACCTCACTCGATGGTGTAGAGACGCCGAGGATCGTCATACGGCCAGAGGCGTTAATCACCGGCTTCAGGCCATACTTTTCATATACCGAGGTCATGCGCTATTCCTTCTTCAGTCGCGATCCACGTACCAGCAACGACGGCCGCCAGCGGGACCAGATGCTTCTCACCTGCGACCTGTTCACCTTCTGAATCGATGAATGGCCGGGTTTCCTCTTTGACGCTAAACACAGTCAGATCGGCGTCGTAGCCGACTTTCAGCTGGCCTTTGCGCTGCAGGCGCAGTCCTGCCGCCGCATTGACCGTTACGCAGTCAATCACCTGCGGCAGCGTCATACCGACACTGAAAAATTTCGACATCACATGCGCCAGGTTGTGAACCGGTCCGGCCAGACGATTGCGGCAGTAGATGTCAGAGCTGATGGTGTCGGGCAGAATGCCCTGCGCAATCGCCGTGCGGGCGACTTCAAAGCTGAAGCTGGCACTGCCGTGGCCGACATCGAGTTTGACGCCACGCGCGATAGCCTGTTTTACCGCTACTTTGAGGTCGCCCTGCGGCGTCAGGATACGGTTGGGTTTGCCGTTAAAGCAGTGCGTGATGATGTCGCCCGTGGTGAGCAGATCCGCAATCTGGTCGAGATTGGGCGGATTATTGCCAATGTGAACCATCAGCGGCAGACCGCCGGTTTCCTGCTGGATCGCCTTCGCTTTGATCAGCGGCTGCACACCATTCTCGCCCACCACGCTGCTGCTGATGCGCGCCTTAAGGCCGACAATAAAATCGGGCAGCCGCGCCACCGCCTGCTGCACCGCCTCGCCATCTATCTGTTTCATGTCAGCCAGCTCATTCTGGGTGACGATGCCGGTGCGGGCGATATTGATCAGTGCATAAACCTGTGTCTGTGCCGCGCGTGTCAGCCGGTAAAAGTCATCAATGTGCTCAGCGCCGGTGCTGCCCGCATCGACAACCGTGGTGACGCCATGCGTAACACCAATCGCATCCGCTTCATCATGATAAATCGGTGATTTGGAATAGCAGTGAACGTGGGAGTCGATCCAGCCTGCGCTGAGGTAGTAACGGCCAGCCAGATCGCGCTCGTGCTGCGCGTTACCCTGCACCTTGCCTATGGCGGCGATACGGCCATCCTGCAGCGCAATGTCGACCACCTGCTCATCGCTGAGACGCGCACCGCGAATAATCAAGTCGTACATGGTTTCTCCTTAACGGCAGCCCGCTGCCGGGCTGCCGGTGAGATTCAGAGAGCAATCGGAAACAGTGCCCCAAGGATCATCGCGCCGAGGATGGCGCCGCCGGTAATGGGCTTGTTCCAGAGATAGAAGAGCAGCGCGCCCAGCAGCGAACCCAGGCCAATCGGAATGGATGCCGCCATGGCTGACAGGATGATCAGCGGCCCCAGAAAGCGCCCCGAGGCATTACCCGCACCCATCATCACGTCTGCGCCGTAGGTTGAGTCGCTCTGATTGATGGTGAATTTACGCGCCAGAATAATCAGGTAGCCAATCGCCACACCAATTACCAGGCCCGTCGCCAGCGAGGCAGCGAAGTTCGCCACCGGGAAGACAATGCCCGCACCCAGCAGCAGTGCCGGAACGCCCAGCCCGACGCCGGTCTGAATCGCCCCGCCGATATCCAGAATGCCCACCAGTGAGCCTTCGATGATACGGGCGAACAGGAAGCTGGCACCAAAGGCAGCGACCGCGCCGTAGACGCCGGTCTCCATGCCTGCGCGCAGCATCGACACAAACGCCACTTCGTTGAACGCGCCGATACCATAGAGGTAATACATGTGAGTTCCGGCAAAGACGCCAGAAGAGAGCAGGCCAACAAAGATCGGGAAAGACCAGTCGGCATACCAGAAGCCTTTATTTTCGTTCATCGCATCGCCTCTTATTTGCCGCTGACTGAGTTGTGGATCATGTCGAGCCAGCCGGGAATGCCGAGCTGGAAGGACTGCAGCAGCTTCATGTCGAAACCACGGAAGAAGCCGCTCAGCACAAACAGCAGCACGATGGCGGTCATCATGACTTTGGTGACCCGGTTCCAGCCGCTCTCTTCAACGCCTTTACCGATCAGGATACCCAGCACCAGTCCCGGCACGGCATTGCCCATGATCAGCTGCGCCAGACCGCCAAAAATGGTGGCCCAGAAGCCTGACTTTTTGCCCGCGTCGATTGCCGCCAGCCAGAAGATCACCGGCATGACGGTGTTCACCAGCAGGTTAGCGGCGGGCACCAGCACTTTGACCGCCGTGACCTGCAGTGCAGCCGGAACAGCCGAGGCGGTGGAGTTGAGGAAGGCGACCACGATCATGCCGATGATGCCGCAGGCGATGGCCATTTTTTTCGGATCGTGCAGCGTCTCCGCCACATTACGATTCTTCACCATCAAGGCGGCCGCACCCCAGTTTGGAATGATGCGATGATCCACATCCTGAGTGAATGAACCGGCTGCGACAGATGATGCCCAGGCATTGAAAAAGAAGCCAAGACCAAAGGAGAAGTGGGATGCCGGATCGCCCTCGCACGAGTTCAGCTCGCCCAGCGTACGGAAAGCGCCCATGCCCTGAGTGGTTGGCGCGTGGAACATGCGCGCCGCACCCGCGCCGACGCCGACCCCTACCAGCCCGCCAATGATCAACGACTTAAACAAAATGATTAAAAACATGTTGTTGTACCTTGTTGTCGTTTTTACCTGCCCTATCGCACGCCACCGCATCGCCCACGCCTGATCATCGCGATGTCGCGACAGCAGAGCATCGGGCAAACGGCTGGCTGGCGTTAACAGGCTCTGTTTTACTATGCCGCCGTGAACGCCACCTGTTCGGTGTCGAAAACGGTGACGCTGACGGTGATCTCCAGCGTGACGCTGAAGCTCCGCCGTTGGCGCGCCAGAAAGAAGAAGAGAAACTTCTCGGTTTTGACGCTCTCCTGCGCGCGCAGCACCCGGACATCCTGAGGTTCAATGCGCAGCAGAATTTTTTGCGTCGCGCGCAGAACCTGGTTCTGCACACGACTCAGGGCATCGGCAAAGGCTTTCGCTTTAGTGTCGCCTTTGCCCTCGACCGTCACCTGGGTAACGTATTGTTCTTTCATAATCAGCTGCCGTGCTTCTTGTTCCAGGCCTGCACCAGCCGCTCGCCTAACTCTTCTTTATCCATAAAGCCGAAGCCCAGCACCGTGGCACCTTCATTGATGGCGGTGACGCCTTCGTCGACAGAACGCATGCCATGCTTTGCTTTGTAGCCATATTTGTTCTGAGCGGTGATAGCACCAGCGCCGCCGCTGCCGCAGAACGAGATGCCGAAATCGGCGTTTTCCGCCTTCATCACGTCACCCAGTTTCATGTCAGCGGCGACACCTGGCACCACGACGGCACGGCCACCCGCTTTTTCGATGCCCGCAGCCACTTTCTGCCCTTTACCTAAACGATCGCCAATCACTACTGTTACCATGTTGTGTTCCTCTCTAGTTGTTTGATCGCGCGACTTCAATATGCACTGACAGCAGCCAGGCCTCTTCGCGGGGCAGATTGCCAAACAGATCGACGACCTGCTGCGCCAGCGCTAACGTTTCCGGCGGAATATCTTCAAACAGCTCCGCTTCCACTTCCGGCAGCGGCTCACCGCTCAGCGAGCGTGACGCCATGGCACCGACATGCGATTGCAGCATCTGCTGCTGAACCGCATTGGGCTGAATACCCTGCTGCTGATAGATCGCAGCAATCTGCGTCATCACGCTGTCAGCCAGCTGTTGCACTTTCTCAGGTGCCGCTTCATACACCGGGACGCCGTTATTACTCACCTTGCTACTCCTGTTAAACCGGATAATTCGCGTTAAAAACAAATTAACGGTCATCGCCCCGGCTGTGGAGAGGCAACATTTCCAGCAGCAAGTGGAAATTGAAGTGAAGGTTGTGCGTCAGATCGCAGGCTGCATGCTTAGTGCGACATGCGTCGCAAAATGCGCAATTTGATGGATTAAATCGTGAAAGGCGGCGATGTTGTGCGGCGACAAGCCGGACGCGCGGGGGTTCAGGGTGCGGTGATAAGCAGAAGTGATGGTAAAAAACCGCCGGTCGGGCTGACCGGCGATCTGATTAACGGAATTTCTTATGGTTGGTATTGCGGATGTCGTCGAACTTCGCTGCTTCGCGCTTTGCACCATCCACGTTATTGGCTTTCGCCAGCGTGCTGACCACATCGATCTGCGCGATCAGCGAGTCGATACCGGCATGGAAATCTTTCACCTGTGGACTGTCAGCCGGCTGGCCTTCCAGCTTATCCGGCGTGCCCTTTCGCGCATCCTGTGCCGCGGCACGCATTTTGGTTAACGCCTGCTGCATCTCCTGGGCATTGTCACTTTTTTTGACGATTTTCAAGTTCGCATTCAGTGTATCCATATCCTGCTCCAGATCCGCCGCATAGAGACTGACGCTGGAGAACAACAGAGAAGCCGACAACATTGCAATCACATGCTTACGCATCATTACTTCCTTTTTATTGTGATGAAAAAAAAGCAGCCAACCGGCTGCTTCAGGAATCCATCTTTATTGTCCCGCTATCTTCATCTCAGGCAGTAACACTGAACCGCACTGGATATTGCTGCGGGTTTCAATATCGTCACCGATGGTCACCATGTTGCGCCACATCTCTTTGAGATTTCCGGCGATAGTCACTTCGCTGACCGGGTACTGAATAACGCCATTCTCGACCCAGAATCCGGCCGCACCGCGTGAGTAATCACCGGTAATCGCGCTGACGCCCTGCCCCATCAGTTCGGTCACCACTAACCCGGTGCCCATCTGCTTCAGCAGGTCGTCAAAGCTGTGGCCCTGGCCGGCAATGCGCCAGTTATGAATGCCGCCAGCATGACCGGTGCTGGTCAGGCCCAGTTTGCGGGCTGAGTAGCTGGTTAACAGCCAGGTCTGCAGCACGCCATCTTTAATGATGTCGCGCGCCTGGGTACGCACCCCTTCGCTGTCGAATGGCGTGGAGGCGAGCCCTTTCAGCAGATGCGGCTGTTCATTAATGGTGAGCCACTCCGGCAGGATCTGCTGACCCATAGAATCCAGCAGGAAGGTCGATTTACGGTAAACGTTGCCGCCGCTGATCGCGCCAACCAGATGACCAAATAAGCCGGTTGCCACTTCTGAGGCGAAAATCACCGGGGCTTTCATGGTCGGAAGTTTACGCGGTGCCAGACGGGAGAGCGTGCGGCGCGCGCACTCTGCACCGACCCACTCCGGGCTCTTCAAATCTTCAAACGCGCGGCCAATAGTGTAGGCGTAGTCGCGCTCCATGTTGCCATCCTGCTCGGCAATCACGCTGCTGGAGAGCGAGTGACGGCTTGAGCAGTAGCTCTGCAACATACCGTGGCTGTTGCCAAAGACTTTGATGCCAACGTGGCTGTTGAAGCTGCCACCTTCGGTATTGGTAATACGCTTGTCGGCGCGCAGTGATGCCTGTTCCGCCTGCGCAGCCAGTTCAATGGCGCGGTCAGCATCAATCTCCCACGGATGGTAGAGATCCAGGTCTGGCGCATCATAGGCCAGCAGCTCTGCGTCGGCCGGACCGGCAAAGGGATCGGGCGAGGTATAGCGTGCAATATCAATCGCCGCCTGCACGGTGCGTTTGATCGCGTCCGGGCTGAGGTCGGTCGATGAGGCGCTGCCTTTACGATTCTGATGATAGACGGTGATGCCCAGCGCACCGTCGCTGTTGAATTCGACGTTTTCCACTTCGCCATAGCGGGTGCTGACCCCGATGCCGGTGGTTTTACTGACTGCCACTTCCGCGCTGTCAGTGCTTGCTTTAGCCAGTTCAAGTGCCTGCGCAATGGCCTGCTCCAGTACTTTTCGCTGTTCTGCAACCTGAGTAGATACGTTCATCGACCTGCCGTCTAATCTTATGTGTGAATGATTTGAGTCTATCAGAGTCAGAGAACAATTTCGCAGTCACCCGATAAACTGGTAGGATTAGCCTCTTTTTTTTGGGAGCCCGGAAATGACCAAACAGCCCGATGAGTGGCTCGACGATGTGCCAGATAATGACGAAGAAGAAGATGAAGAGATTATCTGGGTCAGTAAGAGTGAAATTAAACGCGATGCAGAAGAGTTAAAGCGCCTGGGTGCCGAACTGGTTGATCTGGGTAAAAACTCGCTGGATAAAATCCCGCTGGATGAGCGCCTGCGTACCGAAGTTGAACTGGCACAGCGCATCAAGAAAGAGGGTCGCCGCCGTCAGCTGCAGCTGATCGGTAAACTGCTGCGCAGTATTGATGTGGAGCCGATCCGCGTTGCGCTGGACAAGCTCAATAATCGCCATAACCAGCAGGTTGCGCTGTTCCATAAACTGGAAATGCTGCGCGATCGTCTGATTGAACAGGGTGATGAAGCGATGGGCGACGTGATTGCGCTTTATCCCGATGCCGATCGTCAGCAGTTACGCAGCATGATCCGTAACGCGCAGAAAGAGAAAGCGGGCAGCAAGCCGCCGAAGTCTGCCCGTCAGATTTTCCAGTATCTGCGCGAACTGGCCGAAGCGAAGTAACGCCATGGCGGGCAGCCTCGCCCGCCTCCCGGCAGCGCATTCATCGATAGATGTAGAGAATACCGGTACGCAGCCGCAGCTGGCGTTCGCTCGATGTCGCAGAACGTCCGATATCGCCAAAGGTGACGTAAGGCACCCAGACGCGATCGTTGCCAGGCGCATAATCGAACTGTAACTCCTGTTCGTAATCATCATGTTTATTGGCAAAGAGTTTCGCATCCGCGTGCTTATACACCAGCTTATACGTAGTGGTCAGCCGATCGCTTTTATTTCGCAGATAGAGATCAAAACGGTTGGCAGTGCGATGCCGGTCAGTATCGCAATAATCAATACCTCCGGTACGGCATTGATCGTCATGTGCATAATCGGTCAGCTCAAGACGATAAAGGCCACCGAGAGACCAGCGATCATTAAATTTATACCAGGGTGCCACACCAAATTTCCATTCAGTGCGCGAGGAGTTAAACTCTGGCTGAATAAAAGGCGACAGTGTCCAGTTCCCCCAGTAATACGATTTCAGAAAGGTCACCTCCACCACATTTAACACGGTGTCGTTATAATATTTGTCTTTTGGATCGGCGCCGCCGGTTTTGAATTTGGTTTCGACGCCGAGAAACATATTGTCCGGCAGCGTGGTGCTCAGACCCAGCTTATCATAGTGCGTGCGGTCGCGAAGGCGGTACTCATGCCGGTAATCAACGGTGGCCGTGGCCAGCACCGCAGCAGAACTGCATAACAGCGCGGCGCCCAGCAAAAACGGCAATGAAATATTATTTCCCATATGAACATCCTTATTAGTGGTAATCAGAGCAATGAATTATCCGAACTCATTCATTTAACTCAAAGTTAACTTATATTTAAAATCATCATCAATATAAGACCGCGCATAAAGATAACCCGTTATTTATTCCTTTAACTTTAAGGCTTTAATTATTATTCCTCAGTAACAACAGGGATGATGCTAGAAATAACCGGCGAGAGCGGCCTTTCTGTTTCAGACACTAATAAGAAAAATATGGCAACGGCAGGAAGAGTGAGCAGATCGAATTCAAAAATATGCGGGATTTATTGAGGGAATAATATTTCCGGAAATAATGCTTTTAAAAAAAGCGCCCGAAACGGGCGCCTGTGACATTATGCCAGCCTGTCCAGCAGCTTCTGGTGGATGCCACCAAACCCGCCGTTGCTCATGACCAGAATCGTGTCGCCTGGCTGAGCGGCTTTGGCCACCATTTCCACCAGGGTATCGATATCCGCGCTCCAGTGCGCAGGCGGAATGCACGCTTCTGCGACATCTGATACCTGCCACGGAATATGGTGCGGCTGGAACAGAAAGACCTCATCAGCACGCGCCAGCGACGGTGCCAGATCGTTCTTGCTGACGCCCATCTTCATGGTATTAGAGCGTGGCTCCAGCACAGCCAGGATACGCGCTCTGCCGCCAACTTTGCTACGCAGGGCAGCCAGCGTCGCCAGAATCGCGGTCGGATGGTGGGCGAAGTCATCATAGACTTTGATACTGTTCACTTCGCCGCGCAGCTCCAGCCGTCGACGCGCATTGATAAAGCTGTTCAGCGCCTGGCCTGCATCTTCCGGCTTCACACCCACATGGCGCGCGGCAGCAATCGCCATCAGCCCGTTGTGCATATTGTGTTCACCCACCAGCGCCCAGTTCACTTCCCCGACTTTTTCGCCGTCGAGCCAGATTTCCCAGTGAGAGGCATCGTTAGTGAGCTTCTTCGCCTGCCAGCGCCCGTGCTCGCCGACGTTCTCCTGTTCGCTCCAGCAGCCCATCGCCATCACCTGTTTGAGGTTAGGATCATGTTCCGGCAGCAGGATCTTGCCCTGGCCCGGCACGATCCGCACCAGATGGTGGAACTGCTTCTGGATCGCCCGCAGATCGTCAAAGATATCGGCGTGATCAAACTCAAGATTATTGAGGATCAGCGTACGTGGGCAGTAATGGACAAACTTGGAACGCTTATCGAAAAACGCGCAGTCGTACTCATCCGCCTCAATCACGAAGAATGGACTTTTTCCTAATTTTGCCGAGACATCGAAGTTTCCGGGTACACCACCAATAATAAAGCCTGGCTCAAGGCCGCAGGCCTCAAGAATCCACGCTGCCATGCCGGCTGTGGTGGTTTTGCCGTGGGTTCCCGCGACCGCCAGCACCCAGCGATCGCGCAGCACGAAATCGTGCAGCCACTGCGGGCCAGAGAGGTAAGGAATGTTGCGTTCCAGCACTGCTTCCACGCAAGGATTACCCCGCGTCATCGCGTTGCCGATTATCACCAGGTCAGGCACCGGGTCAAGCTGGCTGGCGTCGTAACCTTCTGTTAATTCAATGCCTTGCTGTTCAAGCAAAGTACTCATAGGTGGGTAAACGTTGGCGTCTGACCCGGTCACCTGATGACCAAGTGAACGGGCCAGCATCGCCAGACCGCCCATAAAAGTGCCACAAATCCCGAGGATGTGAATGCGCATTACGTGATCCATTACTCAAAAGTTCGGCGCACAGTGTAACGCCGCTCGCAGATGGAAGAAACGGATTAGGACTATGGTTTTTGAAGTTCAATCGGCTAAACTGCGTACGCATCCGTTGGCAGACTGTTACGCGTGCTGCCACTCCATCGAAGATTCAGGGAATGTGTTATGAAAACGTTGGGCGAATTTATCGTCGAGAAGCAGCATGACTTTCCGCACGCTACAGGTGAACTGACAGCGCTGATTTCCGCTATTAAGCTGGGTGCCAAAATCATCCACCGCGATATCAACAAAGCCGGTTTAGTGGATATTCTGGGTGCCAGCGGCGTCGAGAATATTCAGGGTGAGCAGCAGATGAAACTTGATCTGTTTGCCAACGAGAAACTGAAGGCAGCACTGAAGGCACGCGGCATCGTCGCCGGTATCGCTTCTGAGGAAGAAGACGAGTTTGTGATCTTTGAAGGTGAAGAAAACGGTAAGTACGTGGTGTTAATGGATCCACTGGATGGTTCTTCTAACATCGACGTTAACGTTTCCGTCGGCACCATTTTCTCTATCTACCGCCGCGTCAGCGAGCCGGGTACGCCGGTTGTAGAAGCGGACTTCATGCAGCCAGGCAACAAGCAGGTCGCTGCCGGTTACGTGGTTTACGGCTCCTCCACCATGATGGTTTATACCACCGGTGCAGGCGTGCATGCGTTTACTTACGATCCGTCTCTGGGTGTGTTCTGCCTCAGCCACGAACGTATGACCTATCCACCAACGGGTTACACCTACTCTATTAACGAAGGTAACTACATTCGTTTCCCGCAGGGTGTGAAGAAATATCTGAAGTTCTGTCAGGAAGAGGATCTGCCAACGCACCGTCCTTATACCTCACGTTACATCGGATCGCTGGTCGCGGATTTCCATCGTAATCTGCTGAAAGGCGGCATCTACCTCTACCCAAGCACCGCCAGCCATCCTCAGGGTAAGCTGCGTCTGCTGTATGAGTGCAACCCGATGGCGTTCCTGGCAGAGCAGGCGGGCGGTAAAGCCAGCGACGGTCAGAAGCGTATTCTGGATATTCCACCGGTCACGCTGCATCAGCGCTGCCCGTTCTACTGCGGTAACGAGGCGATGGTGAACGACGTTGAGCGTTTCCTGGCCGAGTTCCCGGATTGCCGTCAGGGTTAATCCGGCAGTGATATAAAAATCATATAAAACAGCAAGGGCGCGATTTTCGCGCCCTTGCTGTTTTTACGCCGTCTGCAACCTGAACTGCGCCATGGTTGCCTGAAGCTGATCGGACTGCGCTTCCAGCGACTGGGTCGCGGCGGTTGCCTGCTCCACCAGTGCCGCGTTCTGCTGCGCCGCCGCATCCATCTGTGTGACCGCCAGATTGACCTGCTCAATGCCACGGCTCTGTTCGTCGGAGGCCATCGAGATCTCTTTCATCAGCGCCGTTACGCGCATGACCTCACCAGAAATCTCATCCATGGTTTCCCCGGCCCGCGTCGCCATCTCGCTGCCCTCTTTGACCCGCGACTGTGAATCACTAATCAGCGTACGGATCTCTTTGGCCGCGTTAGCGCTGCGCTGTGCCAGCGTGCGCACTTCATTTGCCACTACCGCAAAGCCACGGCCCTGTTCGCCTGCGCGCGCCGCTTCAACGGCGGCGTTGAGCGCCAGGATATTAGTCTGGAAGGCGATACCATCAATCACGCCAAGAATGTCGCCGATACGATTGGCACTGTCGGTAATCTCATGCATTTTTTCCATCACGTAGCAGACCACCTCTGCGCCGCGATCGGCGGTATCAGAGACCGCGTTAGCCAGCTGGTGCGCCTGCTGGGCGTTGCTGGCGTTAAGCCGCACGGTTGCCGTGAGCTGCTCCATGCTGGCCGCAGTCTGCTCCAGCGAGGCGGCGGACTCTTCGGTACGCTGCGACAGATTGACGTTGCCCGCGGCCAGTTCACGGCTGCCGATGTCGATCTGCATACTCGCTTCGCGCACCTGACTCACCGAGGTACGCAACGACTGCTGCATCCCGGCGAGCGCATGATTAAGCCGCCCCAGCTCATTGTTGCCCGACGGTGGCAGCACCTGCGAGAGGTCACCCGCCGCGACCTGCTCAAGATGGAGAATGGCCAGGTTCAGCGGCTGCAGCAGCATCCGACGCAGCAGTTGCCAGGCGAGCACCAGCAGCAGCAGTGTTAATACCACCGCCACGGCGATCAGGATTTTCATTTTGGTTTCGTTGTAGGCCGCCTGCGCCAGCTGGGCCTGCGTGATCTGATCGGCCAGCTGGCTGAAGTCCGTGACGGCCTTGTTGTAGCTGGCCGCCAGCGTCGCCAGGTTGCCTTCCAGCAGCTGGTAATACTCGTCGGTATATTGCTTATCCAGGGCGTTCATCATCGGTTTGATGCCCTGGTCGAGATAGGCTTTGTAACTGGCCGAAACCGCATCGGCCAGCTTTTTGCCGTGCGCCGTCACCGTTCCGGCGTCCACAAAGCGCTTCAGGCTTTGCTGTGATGAGACCACATCCGCCTGCGACAGTTTTGTTACTGCCGCCCCCTCTTCCAGTAAACCAATTTCAATTTTACGCACCGCCAGCGCGGCATTAGCGCGGGCCCGCATCAGATCTGCATTGCTCTGGTAAAGACTGTTCAGCTCGATCCCCTGAATGCGGTTGATCACATCCAGCGAGCGATTCCCTTTGTTAATTGCCACGATACCCATAAAACTCACCGCCAACAGCAGCAGTGTCATAAATGCCAGCAAGGCCAGCAACCCCGTGCGAAGTGATAACTGTTTCATCCAGATAGTTTCCGTGTATGTGAAAAGGCAAATTTTCCAGCGGCCCTAAAACGGATGAAGTATCGGCAGTAACGGCGCGAAACTTTAACCCTGATTAGTGTTAACAACTTGATCATCACGGGAACATCCATCAAGCTAATCGCCGCTTATCCGTTCTCCGGAGAAAAGAATGAAACCAGGATTACTTCTGATGCTGCTGTGCCTCAGCACGGCGGCGCTGGCAGAGGATATGCCCCAGGACGCCTCGCCCGACCGCTGCCTCAATGACGCCTCTACTACCCTTGCCATGAACCAGTGCTACGCTGCGGCCAATCGGGCCTGGGATCAGGAGATGAATAAGCAGTACAACAAACTGATGAAAACCCTCTCCGGCGAACCTAAAAACAAACTGCGTGTCGCACAGCGCGCCTGGCTGAGCTACCGCGACAGCTGGCTTGAGGCGAGCCGCAGCCAGCTCAGTACACAAGGCTCGCTGGGCAGCGTGGCGCTGAGCGCTCAGAGCCTGAGCCTGGTGCGCAATCAGGCACTGATGTTGCAGTCACTTGGTAAAGGCAGCTGTGCTAACCCCGATGACTGCTGATCGATAACCGGCTTTTGCGCTGACTGAAGTCAGCGCACTCATTAACCTTCAGGGAGAAACCATGGCTGCTTACGCCTCGACCATCATTCTGATTTGCCTCGCCGTACTGAGTTATTTCGTTCACAACAACGCGGTCACGATTTCGATTCTGGTGCTGCTGGCGATTAAAATCACCCCGCTGGCTCAGTTCTTCCCCTACGTAGAAAAACAGGGCATTACCTTAGGCATCATTATTCTTACCGTGGCGGTGATGGCCCCGCTGGCAAGCGGCTCACTGCCCGCCTCTGCGCTGATCAAGTCGTTTGCTAACTGGAAGTCGATTGTGGCGATTCTGGTAGGGATCTTTGTCGCCTGGCTGGGCGGTCGTGGCGTGAACTTTATGAGCGTCCAGCCTTCGGTGATTGGTGGTCTGCTGATTGGTACGGTGATTGGCGTGGCGTTCTTCCGTGGGGTGCCGGTAGGACCACTGATTGCCGCAGGCATTGTTTCGCTGTTTGTGGCGGCTAAGTAGCGTTTGGGCGCATTCCGAAACGCCAAAAAGGGGGCATACTTTCAGAGTCAGTTGGCTATAATAGCCGACACTCAACATACGACTACTGAAGGAATGCCAGATGAGTTTGAACCAGGTGCCAGCAGGTAAAGACCTGCCAGAAGATATCTACGTTGTCATTGAGATCCCAGCGAATGCTGATCCGATCAAATATGAAGTTGATAAAGAGTCTGGTGCCCTGTTTGTAGACCGTTTCATGTCTACCGCCATGTTCTATCCGTGCAACTACGGCTACATCAACCATACCCTTTCTCTGGATGGTGATCCGGTTGACGTACTGGTTCCGACCCCGTATCCACTGGTTCCAGGCTCAGTGATCCGCTGCCGTCCGGTTGGCGTGCTGAAAATGACCGACGAGTCTGGCGAAGATGCCAAGCTGGTTGCCGTTCCGCATACCAAACTCTCTAAAGAGTACGATCACATCAAAGATGTGAACGACCTGCCAGAACTGCTGCGTGCACAGATCACCCACTTCTTTGAGCACTACAAAGATCTGGAAAAAGGCAAATGGGTGAAAGTGGATGGCTGGGATAATGCCGAAGCCGCTAAAGCTGAAATCATCTCCTCTTACGAGCGCGCACAGAAGAAGTAATTCTGCTGCCGGTTTGTGAGTCGAAAAAAAAACACCGTCCGGATGGACGGTGTTTTTGTTCAGGCCTCTGGCTCCTCATCGCGCTTCAGCCAGTCACCACTCATGATGCGCTGGCGTCCTGCCACTGAGCGTTGATAGACATAAAGCCATGCACTGCCAAACGGCGTCTGAGTCAGATAACGTTTGTACTCTCCCCCTTTGGTGCGAAGCGCATCCAGCTCCGCAAGGGTTGAGGCATCAATGCGGTACACCTCACAATGTACCGCTCCATTGCCCTCAATCACGCCGGGATAATGGCCCAGACTGTAAAGCTCAAAGCCTTCAATCTGGTGATCACCCAGCCACTGCGCATTCGTCATCCAGTGACTGTTTCCCTGTTTGCGCCGTAAACTGCCGTAGACAATTATTCGCATTGCTAAAACTCAAACTGATAGAGCAAATCGAGAGCCTGATCCACACCGGACACGGCTTCCAGATAGAGTTTAGGCATCAGGCGGTAACGCAAGGTTAACGTCGCCAGTGAATCAAATATGCCAACACCGTATTTTACCTGCAGACCCGGTAGCACATAGCCGCTGACCTGCACCTGCTGGCTGTCGCCAACACCGGCAGTATCAACAGCGAGATTGCTGACACCGAATGTCTCCCCGATTTTACCCACAACCTGCCCACTTTGTGCAACCCCTAAGCCAACAAGTGCTGAAGTGAGGGCGTTACTGTCGCCGTCGCTGCCCAATCCCTGACCGCGCAGCAGATAGGAAAGCGCTTCCTGTTGCGACATCGCCGGATCGGAGAAGACTTCCGCTTTTGGCTCATCCGCCAGGCCAGTGACGCGCAGACCCGCGGTGACGCCATCCTCGGTAGCATCCGGATTACGGATGGCTTCCAGGTTGACGTAAGGCTGATCCGGCGGACCGGCAAACTGCAGCTCGCCTTTACGCACGATCAGATCCTGACCATAAGCGTGGAAGCGGCCGGACGGAATGTTGATCTGACCGTTCAGACCGAGTCCTGACTTATCCTGCACCATTTTCAGATCGCCATTCAGCTTCGCTTTCAGGCCAAACGCAGAGAGCCGCACATCGTTGCCGACGTGGATCACCAGATTGCTGTTAATCGGAATAGCCGCGGTTTGCGGTGCAATCGGCTTCAGCTGTTTATCCAGCATCACCTCATCCGACGAGACGCCGGTGGCGCTTTCCGGTACTTCCTGCACCGTGATGCGCGCCCATGGAATATCGACCCGGCCATCAAGGTTAAAGGCCGCTGGCGTCGCTTCAAACACCAGATCCGGCGAGACATCCATGCGCACCATCGGCGGCACGGTCACGCGAACCCGGCTGCCCTGCGCCGCAATGCGCGCACGCCAGTTGTCGAGCTGACTCCAGTCTGCGTTACCGCTGAGGTTGATATTGCCCTGCCCGGTCTGCACCAGCCCGTTCAGGGTGGAGCTCATGCCGTTAAATACCAGATTCAGGTTGGCACTGGTCAGATCAACCGGCATAAAGTTGCCATCCACATCCACACCCGTCAGGCCAAGCTGACCAAATACCTGCGGCTGCTGCACGCTGCCACCCAGGCGCAGGCTGCTGTTCAGGCTGCCTTTGATCTTCTCGCCCTGCATCAGCGCCGGATTGAGCATCGCCAGCGAGACATTGCGGATGTTGACGTTACCGCCCAGCGTGCGGCGATTTTGCGGATCGTCGATCTGCACGTTACCATCCAACTGACCGTTATTGGCGATGCGGATCAGCCAGTCGAGCTGGGCGCGTCCGTTTCGCAGCGCGGCATTGAGGTTCAGCGTGTCAAAGGCGATCGGCAGATTGTTGCCCTGCACATCCTGCACCACTTTCACGCCGTTGCCCTTCAGCGCCACGGTACCGGTCGGCAGGCTGCCATCGGCAGTCCAGTTGACGCGCACGTCGCCGCTGAACAGGCCGCTAAGCTGAGTCGCATCCGGCATAAACGGCTTCACCATCGCCAGGTCAAAGCGGTTCAGCACCACATGCGCCTTGCCTGCCGGGCCCGCTTCAACCGGCTCCGGCACACAAATTTGCGCATTGGGGTTCTGCCAGCAGTGCGGCCCGATGGTTGCCGTCTGGCGGCTGTTCAGATAGTCGATGGCCATGGCGCGGGTCAGACGCCACTCACCGACTGGCGTATCAAAGTGGGTGTCGTTCAGCGACCCTTTCCAGCGCTCGGTCTGGCGATCAAAGCTGCCGTTCAGCGCCAGCTGGCCAGAGACCGGTTTGCCCTGCACATTGAGCTTCAGCTGATGCTGATGCTCATTGCCGTCCGCATTCAGCGTCAGCAGGCTGATGTTCAGCGCATCCTGCTTCAGTTGCTCGACGCGCAGTTGCAGTTTACCCGCCACCTGCTCGCCGGAACGGACGTCGCCATTCAGGGTGACGCGATTGATCTGCATCTGCTGCCAGCGCAGACCACGGGCATTGAGATCGGCCAGCAGCTGCGGTGCCTTCAGGGTGCCACGCGCTTTTATTGTGCCGTTGATGACGCCGCCCAGACCCGGCAGCGCATTGTCGAGCTGGGGCGCGTCGATGCTGGCATCGAGATCCAGACTGTCGCCCAGCGCCCCTTTAACATCCAGATGGTTGCGTCCCAGCGCCAGCTTAATGCCCGGCACCGTCCACTGGTTGTAGCTGTTACCGGTCAGGGATCCATCAGCGGTCACGGCGTTCTGTTTCACATTGCCTTTCAGCTGTAGCTGCGGCACGCTCAGTTGCCAGCTGCCGCCATACAGACTGCCGCGGGTGGTGATTTTGCCATCCAGCCGTGCTGGCCAGTCGGGATACTGTTTAGCGGTATTGATTCCCGCCAGCGTCAGTTCACTGCGCCAGCTTATCGCCTTGCTCCAGTCCACCAGCGCGGTGAGATC
Organism: Pantoea sp. paga; assembly: GCF_007558755.1. Taxonomy (NCBI): domain Bacteria; kingdom Pseudomonadati; phylum Pseudomonadota; class Gammaproteobacteria; order Enterobacterales; family Erwiniaceae; genus Pantoea; species Pantoea sp. paga. The sequence continues at coordinate 78,384 of NZ_VLTF01000004.1, read as the reverse complement.
GATATTGCCCTGCAGCGCAGCCACGCGCAGGCGGTCGAGGCTGAACTGCTCAACGTTGCCTTTACCCGTCAGCGAGATCGTCGCCGGTGGTACAGATTCACCCTTCACGGCGGTCTGCAGCGACATCACATAGTCGGTGGCTTTGCCTTTGAACTGATAGTCCAGGTTATCCGCCTGATACGCTACCGGACCGGTCAGCGGCCAGCGTAACTGCGGACTGGTCAGCTTCAGTGACAGCGGCAATCCCGCCACCGCCAGCTGGGTCGTGGCGTCCAGCTGCGCATTCACCGGACCGGAGAGGTTCAGCCCCATCTTCAGCTCGTCGCGCATCGCGCCATTAAGTTTCAGCGCGAGCTTTTCGCCTTTAATCGGATCGGTATTCACTGTGCCGTTAAGGGAGAAATCGACCGGCCAGTTATCCGCCAGCGTCGCCTGACCGCTACCCTTGAGGTTGCCGAGGTTCGAGTCCACCTCCAGCGTGCTGAGCTGCATCTGGCGGTCAGCGGTTCTGGCTTTTAGCAGCAACCGGCTCACAGAAATATCGGTGTCGCCGGTAATGCGCAGCTGTTCACCCAGAATCTGCTGCACCTCAATATCCAGCGGCAGACGGAAATCAGGCATCTCAGGCAGCAGGGGTTGCGCAAACATCGCCTGCAGCGTTTCACCCAGCGGTTTTTCAGCGGGATGTGGCTGCTGGACTTTCGGCTCCACCACCTCGTCATTGACCACTTTCGCCGCTTTCGGCAGCGCAATCAGCAGGCTTTGAATATGGGTCGGGTTCAGCGTCAGCGCACGATCCTGCCACTGCAGGCCGGTAGTGAAGTCGAGCAGCGATATTGCGGTGTCATCAACTTTGACATTGATATTGTGCAGGCCAAAGTGACGCAGCGTGATGGGGTATGGCGTGCTGAGGTTAGTGTTGCCACTCTCCTCTTCCGGGGCTGGTGCGGCTGGCGTCATTTTCTTGCTGTCGACCACCACGCTGATATCGCGCAGGGAGACATCGTTAACGCACACGGAGGAGTGCAGCAGGCAGTTGAGATCCACCGCCAGATGAATTTGCCCGGCATCGACACTGACGCCGGGCATTTCGTAACGCAGACCGTTAAGGGTCAGGTTACGCCAGCCCCCATCGACCTGTTTGATTGACAGGCCCGGCACCCAGCGCGACGCACCTTTCAGCACTAAATGCAGCCCAGGCGTGGTACCGATTAAAAATGCTACGCCGCCCAACAGCACGACCAGAAAGATCAGAATGCCGATCAGGACCTTTTTCCACAGCTTCATAGTTCTGGCCCCAGCCCTACGTAAAATTGTAATCCATGCTCTTCGTCATCCCCGATGGGTCTGGCGATATCAAATTTGATTGGGCCAACCGGTGAAGACCAGCGCACGCCGACACCCGCACCGGTTTTGACGTTACTTTGCTTGATGTCGTTAACCGCTTCGCCCGAGTCGACAAACACCGCGCCCCACCATTTCCCGGTGACGTTGTACTGATATTCCAGCGATCCGGTGGCGAGTTTTGATGCACCGGTGAGTTTGCCGTCATCATCGCGCGGTGAAATATTTTTGTATTTGTAGCCACGAATACTGCGGTCACCACCGGCAAAGAAGCGCAGATCCGGCGGCACTTTGTCGAAGTCGTTGGTTTCGATCCAGCCCAGATTGCCGCGCGCCACAAAGCGATGACTGTCGCCAAGGGTACGGATCCAGACGTTTTGCGCCTGCAGGATCAGGAAGTCGACGTCTGAACCCCAGGTAGTATCAGAGACGTCTGCCGAATAGCGCTGTGAATCGCCCCAGGTCGGCATCAGGCCGCCACGGGAACGGGTGCGGTTTACGCTGACGCCAGGATAGAGCAGCATAGTGGTGTTGGTCACGCTGCCCTGAGTAAAGTGATCCAGGCTCCAGCGCAGGTTGACCGCCTTCTGCCAGCCGCTGCTGCTGTCCCAGTTGCGCGACATCGCAAGCGTCGTGGTATCTGCTTTGGTGTCGTTGAGGTCGGTGCGCTTCAGGCCGCCGGAGAAGGTATAGTACTGCTCAAGCGGGCTTTTCAGCAGCGGCACTTTATAGCTGAGATCGACCTGCTGTTCCGGCGCGGAAACGTAGGCGCTGGCCGCCAGGCTGTGACCGCTGTCGTTGATCCACGGTTTTTTCCAGGTCCCTTTCAGGCGCGGACCGACGTCTGTGGAATAGCCGACGCCGGTTTCAATGGTGTTTTCGGTGCGGGGTGACATTACTGCGCTCAGCGGCAGCACTTTGGTCTGTCGTCCCTTGCTGAATTCCGGCGCGACCACCACCGAATTAAACCAGCCGGTAGCGGAGAGGCGGCGATTCAGCTCGGCTAAATCGCGGGAGCTGTAGTAGTCCCCCTCTTTAAACGGCACCAGGTTTTGCAGGTACTCTTCGCGAATTTGCGATCCCTGGAAAGTGACGTCGCCGAAGCGATAGCGTTCGCCACTGTCGTAGTCGATATCCCAGAACGCTTCACGCCGCTCCACCGAGACACCAAGCTGGCTTTTTTTAAACGTGCCGTCGAAATAGCCGTTACGCAGTGCGAGATTAGAGAAGCCGCTTTTGAATTTGTCATATTGCCCGTGGTTAAGCTGGCTGCCCACTTCAGGGCGTCCCTGCTTCACCCAGGCTTTGTAATCCGCGTCATTACGCGCATCGCCTTCGACCACAATCGTGCTGCCGCCGATTTTTACCGGTTCACCAGGCGTTACGTGTGCCACTAATACCGGTCGTCCCCCCTGCGCAGGCGCGGGGCGGGATTCAAAATCGATGGTGGGCTCGTAATAACCGAGCGCGCGCAGCCCCTCTTTTATCGCAACAGAAACGCGCGCGCGAAAGCGGCCATCATTAGAGACCTCATCGCTGCCGATGGTGGACAGACGCGCTCTGACATTCTTTTGCAGATCCCCGGATAAGCCGTCTACCTGTAATCGCACTGTTGCCGCCTCAAGGGCGGGCGCGGCAAGCAGCAGGCCAGCCATGCAATAAACATAAAATCGTGGCACCTGTACTCCTGTTAATCATGCCGGCCCCTTTTCCGCGGGGCGCTTATTAATCTTCTTTGCCCGCACTACCGCAACGGCAACATCCTCATCATAGCCGCACTTTATGGCAAACGGCGGAGCAACACTGACATCTAAGTCAAATAACGGGGCTATTGTCGGTAAATGGGGTGAGCGATACAACTCCTGCGGGTCGGAATGATCAGTCCGATATGACTCACTCAGATAAATCCGAGTCTGTAACCGGCCGCTCTGGCTGCTAATGCGCCCTTAAGCAGCGGTTTGCCCTCTGGCGGCGCGATGAGCGCTCCTGCTATAATCGGCCACCACAGGCATGCCGCCTGTTTTCATTTCTGCCCCGACATGTCGTTTGTTGTCGAACTGGCGCAGACATTTTTGGCACGGATAGCTTTGTTTCACGGATAAACCAACTCTGTTTGCGCTTACCCACGCTGCCCAGGCCAAAAATGACAAGTGGATAACCCTTTGGATCTCATATGTTAGATAGCTTACTTGTCATTCTGTTACTGATCGTAATCAGTGCCTTTTTCTCCCTGTCGGAGATCTCGCTGGCGGCCGCCCGTAAGATCAAACTGAAATTGCTGGCCGATGAAGGCAACGTAAATGCGCAGCGCGTGCTGAAAATGCAGGAAACGCCGGGCATGTTCTTCACCGTAGTGCAGATTGGCCTCAACGCCGTCGCCATCCTGGGGGGTATTGTCGGTGATGCGGCGTTTTCACCGGTTTTCAGCGGCCTGTTTAACCGGTTTGTCTCGCCGGAACTGGCGGAGCAGCTCAGCTTTATCTGCTCCTTCACCATCGTTACCAGCCTGTTTATCCTGTTTGCTGACTTAACCCCAAAGCGGGTCGGCATGGTCGCACCGGAAACCATCGCGCTGCGCATCATCAACCCGATGCGTTTCTGCCTGCTGATAATGCGTCCATTGGTGTTTCTGTTTAATGGCCTGGCAAACGTCTTCTTCCGTATTTTCAAGCTGCCGATGGTGCGTAAAGATGACATCACCTCCGACGACATCTACGCGGTGGTGGAAGCCGGTGCGCTGGCTGGCGTGCTGCGTAAGCAGGAGCACGAGCTGATTGAAAACGTGTTTGAGCTGGAGTCACGTACCGTTCCCTCTTCAATGACCTCACGTGAGAATATCGTCTGGTTTGATCTGCATGAAGATGAAACCAGCCTCAAAACCAAAATCGCCCAGCATCCTCACTCGAAGTTTCTGGTCTGCAGCGGCGATATCGACCATATCGTTGGTTATGTCGACTCCAAAGAGCTGCTGCTGCGCGTACTGGGTAATCAGAGCATGGCGCTGAACAGCGGCCTGCAGATTCGCTCAGCGCTGATCGTGCCGGACACGCTGACGCTCTCTGAAGCGCTGGAAAGTTTTAAAACCGCCGGAGAAGATTTCGCGGTGATCATGAACGAATATGCGCTGGTTGTAGGCATTATTACCCTGAATGATGTAATGACCACGCTGATGGGCGATCTGGTTGGTCAGGGTATGGAAGAGCAGATTGTGGCGCGCGATGAGAATTCATGGCTGGTTGAAGGCGGTACGCCGATTGATGACGTGATGCGCGTGCTGGACATTGATGATTTCCCGCAGTCAGGTAACTACGAAACCATCGGCGGCTTTATGATGTATATGTTGCGCAAGATTCCGAAGCGTACCGATTTTGTGAAGTTTGCTGGCTACAAGTTCGAGGTGGTGGATATTGATAGCTATCGCATCGATCAGCTGCTGGTCACCCGCATCGATGAACGACCACCGGTGCTAAGCATGACGAAAAGCGAAGAAGAGTAGAATGACCAGCAACCTGGCCCAGCAGGTATAATTGCTGCAGGCAGTCTGGACACGGACAGCGCGGAACAATCCGAAGCAGACGTAGTCTGTGAGAATTGTGAGCAGTGCTCAGGTTCAGAGTAACAAATAGAATGGCCTGACTGGCCAGACACTAAGGGCGCCGATGGCGCCCTTATGATTAGTTGAACTCAAGTTTGAGACGAACGACCTGGCGGTTAATTTCTGACATCACGCTCAGGTGCTGTTTGTCTTTGACGCGCGGGATTAATACTTTCCCTTTGTCGAACTCGAACGCGCCGACGTCCTTGATATACAACCTTCCTTTGAACAGCGTTTTTACATATTTCGCTATTTGTAGCGGATTATAGCGCTGGAAGATCTTCATACTGACTAACTCCTGTACATTTTTAAGCACGCTTCGCCGTTTCCAAATTTGGTTCCAGCCCATGAAGCGCGAATTCGCGATAACTATAGAACACTCAAACCTACTAATGTTCCTAAAAGTGATTTTTTTTACTGAATTGACACATCATTACAGAACACTCTGTTATCAGGCTCACACAACACAGTATAAACCTTCGTTGGTTAAGGAATTGTGGCGGCCATAACAAACCTGACACCTTTCCAGGACAGGCGCATCATCCCTGCTTACTATTGCAGTAAAATGACTAACTGGTCTGATCACTCAAGGAAATAGCAATGCGAATAACTCTGACAGCTGTAGCGTTGTCTTTACTGATACCGGCAAGCGTGATGGCTCATGACCTCAGGCAGGATATGCGGGTACCGGCCGTTGGCGTGAATGACAAAGGCGAGCTGTTATTGCAGCAGGATAAGTTTAGCTACAAAAACTGGAATAGCGCGCAGCTCAGCGGAAAAGTTCGCGTGGTTCAGCACATCGCGGGGCGCTCATCCGCTAAAGAGATGAATGCCGCATTGATCGAGGCGATTAAGGCCGCGAAGTTGCCGCATGATCGCTATCAGACCACCACCATCGTGAATACAGATGATGCCATTCCCGGTACGGGCATGTTTGTGCGCAGCAGCGTCGAGACCAACAAGCAGCAATATCCGTGGTCGCAGTTTGTCGTCGACAGCAAGGGCAATGTGCAGCATGCCTGGCAGTTACAGCCGGGCGGTTCCGCCATTGTGGTGCTGGATAAGCAGGGTAAGGTGAAATTTGTGAAGGATGGATCGCTGACGCAGGATGAAGTGACGAAAGTGATTACGCTGGTCACATCCCTGCTGAAGGATTAATCGCTGAAGCCCCGGTGGGAAGAGAATCGCCCGCCGGGGTTTCAGCCTTCAGCAGGCTGAGCGCTCAGACAGCGTTAAAACAGTGAAACGCGGAAGCCAGGATTAAGGAAGGATTCGCGCGGCGCGTAGTCCAGAGTTTTACCCTGCCAGTCGTGCACATGCGCGCCCGCCGCCATCGCCACGGCATGGCCCGCGCCCGTATCCCAGATGTTGGTGGGTCCAAAACGGGGATAGAGCTGGGCTTTTCCTTCTGCCACCAGGCAGAACTTCAGTGAGGATCCGGTCGCGACGGTCTGATGTTCACCTAACTGCTTCAGATACTCTTTCATCTCGTCGTCGTCGCCATGTGAACGACTCACCACCACCAGCGGAGGTCGCGCATCACGGACATGAATCTGTTCACGCTGACCGCCCTCCTCTTTCCACGCTTTGCCGTCTGCAGCGGAGTACATCACGCCCAGCACCGGCGCATAGACCACGCCCATTACCGGCTTACCCGCTTCGATCAGCGCAATGTTAACGGTAAATTCGCCGTTACGTTTGATGAACTCTTTGGTTCCATCCAGCGGATCGACCAGCCAGTAGCGCTGCCAGTGCTGACGCACCTCCCAGGCTGGCGGATCTTCTTCTGACAGCACCGGCACATCAGGCGTTAACTGTGTCAGGCCAGCGAGGATCACTTCGTGCGCAGCGATATCCGCGGCGGTCACCGGCGAATCATCCGATTTGTGAGAAACGTCAAGCGGCGCGGCACCGTTATAGACCTGCATAATCGCGTCGCCTGCTTCGCGTGCCAGTTGGCAGATTTGCTCTAACATTTTTCACCTCATTGTGTCTGTCTGCTGCCGGATCAGCTCATCGTCAGATAGTGACATTTTAGCAGTTCCGCCTGAAGTACCCATTTACAGGCACTCCGGCGATTCAATTTATAGATATATCAATATCATAGTTACCCATTTATCGCCACGCCTGTGCCGCTACGCCTCCATCGTTTAAGAATCCGTCGCTGACCGATGCGCCAAAACGTTATACCCATCACGATTTAAAATGACTATCTGTCATGCTTTTACATTATTTTGAGATCCTTATTTATTTTGCAGCAGGAGCAAGCATGTTTAAGCCCGGAATGATGTTACTGGCACTGAGCGTTTCCATCGCCACTCAGGCGGCGACGGTGGATTTGCGGATACTGGAAACCACCGATTTGCACAGCAATATGATGGATTTCGACTATTACAAAGACACGCCAACCGAGAAGTTTGGTCTGGTGCGAACTGCCACGCTGATCCATGCCGCACGCCAGGAGGTGAAAAACAGCCTGCTGGTCGATAACGGCGACATCATTCAGGGCAGCCCGCTGGGTGACTACATGGCGGCCAAAGGATTACGTGAGGGCGAGATCCATCCGGTCTACAAGGCGCTCAACACGCTGGATTACAGTGTCGGTAACCTCGGTAATCATGAATTCAATTATGGCCTGCCCTACCTGAAAAAAGCGCTGGCAGGCGCGCGTTTTCCCTATGTGAACGCCAACGTGATTGATGTGAAGAGCGGCAAACCGCTGTTTACCCCTTACCTCATCAAATCCACTACGGTGGTTGATCGCGAAGGCAAGACGCAGACCCTGAAGATAGGTTATATCGGCTTTGTGCCGCCGCAGATCATGGTGTGGGATAAAGCCAACCTGCAGGGCAAGGTACGCGTCGATGACATCACCGAAACAGCACGCCGCTACGTGCCTGAGATGCGCGCGCAGGGCGCTGATGTGATTATTGCTATCCCCCACTCCGGCCTGAGCAGCGAGCCGTATCACACGATGGCGGAGAACTCGGTTTACTATCTCAGCCAGGTGGAAGGCATCAACGCCATCCTGTTTGGTCATGCGCATGCGGTCTTCCCCGGCAAGGAGTTTTCTGACATCAAGGGCGCAGATATCGCCAACGGCACCCTGAACGGTATTCCGGCGGTGATGCCAGGCATGTGGGGCGATCACCTTGGCGTGGTCGACCTGGTGCTGAACAATGAGGGCGGACGCTGGCAGGTGAGCAGCGGCAAAGCACAGGCGCGGCCAATCTATGACACCGCAGCGAAGAAATCGCTGGCGGCAGAGGATCCGGCGCTGGTGAAGGTACTGGCTGACGATCACCGCGCCACGCGGGAGTTTGTGGCGAAGCCCATCGGCAAGTCCGCCGATGTGATGTACAGCTATCTGTCGCTGGTACAGGACGATCCGACGGTACAGATCGTCAATAATGCCCAGCACGCCTACGTGGAACATTTCATTCAGGGCGATCCAGATCTGGGCCGCCTGCCAGTGCTCTCTGCTGCTGCGCCGTTTAAAGCGGGCGGACGTAAAAACGATCCGGCAAGCTATGTCGAAGTGGAGAAAGGCGCGTTGACCTTCCGTAACGCGGCCGACCTCTATCTCTATCCCAATACCCTGGTGGTCATGAAAGTCAGCGGTGCGCAGGTAAAAGAGTGGCTGGAGTGCTCAGCGGGCCAGTTTAATCAGATCGATCCCCACAGTACGAAAACGCAGTCGCTGATCAACTGGGATTTCCGCACCTATAACTTTGATGTGATTGACGGGGTTAATTACCAGATTGATGTGACCCAGCCCGCGCGCTACGACGCAGAGTGTCAGCTGATCCATCCTGAGGCCTCACGTATCCGTCAGCTTAGCTGGCAGGGTAAACCCGTCGATCCACAGGCGACCTTCCTGGTGGCGACCAATAACTATCGCGCTTACGGCGGCAAGTTTGCCGGCACCGGGGATAAATACATCGCCTTTGCCTCGCCGGATGAGAACCGTTCCGTGGTTGCAGCCTACATCAGCGCGGAAACCAAAGCGCACGGTGAAGTTCAGCCGAAGGCGGACAATAACTGGCGTCTGGCACCGATTACCTCATCCACCCCGCTCGACATTCAGTTTGAAACGGCACCGGGTGATAAAGCGACCGGATTTATTAAGCAGCATGCGCAATATCCGCTTCAGCCCAAAGGGACAGATGCGATCGGCTTTGCTCTGTGGCAGGTGAATTTACAGCAGAAATAAGGCGGGGGAAAACGCTGCAACCGGGGGGGTTGCAGCGTCCGGAATTACAGAATTTCCAGCAGTTCGACTTCGAAGATCAGGGTGCTGAATGGTGGGATAGAGGCACCCGCACCGCGCTCGCCATACGCGAGGTTCTGTGGGATCACCAGTTCCCATTTTGAGCCAACCGGCATCAGGGTCAGCGCTTCAATCCAGCCTGGGATCACGCCGCTTACCGGGAATTCCGCCGGTTCGCCACGGGCAACAGAGCTGTCGAATACGCTGCCGTCGATCAGTTTACCGGTGTAGTGAACGCGTACGCGATCCTGACGTGATGGGATTGGACCTTCGCCCTGCGTAATCACGCTGAACTGCAGGCCTGATTCGGTGCTGCTCACGCCTTCACGCTGCGCATGTTCCTGCAGGAACGCCTGACCTTCTGCGGCCATGGCTTCGGTGCGCTCACGACGCACGCCTTCAGCGCGTTCATGCACTTCACGCAGTGCGCGATGAACCACATCAACCGGTACGGCCGGCGAGTTCCCTTCCAGCGCGTCGCGCAGACCCGCGAGCAGTGCTTCTGGTTGCAGACCCTGCAGACCAGATTCCAGCAACTGCTGGCCAACCTGTAAACCAATACCGTAACTTGCTTGTGCTTCGACGCTGTCGAAAGAAGGGGTAGTCATCTTCGTTCCTTTCACTCTCGGATAAATTCGAACCGGCAGCATAGCAGCGCAGGCCGCTGGCGTAAAATGCCCTGCATCGCAGATGACTTTTGCCGGGGAAAGAGAAACAATAGAGCCGTCAATTTTATCAATGCTGGCAGGCACTTCGCGCCGGTATTGCCCATACTATAACTATCGGGGGGGATCACCCCCTCTGTAGCACACGAATAAGAGAGCAAACATGGGCCAGATAGCCCCACGACGCCGCAGGATGCGTGCAAAACATCTTGTATCCCGGCTGCAGACCTGGCTGGCCGCACGCAGGCTAAAGCAGCCTGCCGGAGAGGAGGAACCCCGCATGGCTTCAGACACGTCATCCCGCCTGCCGACATGGCTTCAGCGTATCTGGCATTTTACCGACCACATTCGCTGGATGGACCCGCTGCCTGCGCCGCACCGTCGTGGCATTGTGGCCGCACTGCTGGTGATGCTGGTGGCGTTCCTCTGGCCCGCCAGCACGCTGCGCTATCCGGTCGAGCAACCAGTCGCACCCCAGACGGAAAAAGAGGTGCCGATGCAGGCGGATATTTATGAGAACAACAGTAGTCGCCAGCCGTCATCCTCACCGTCTCAGCAGACGCCAAAAGCCGATTCTCAGGGCGAGTGGCGCAACCTGACCATCGCTTCCGGTCAGACGCTGGCGCAGCTGTTTCGTGATAACAGTCTGCCGGTCAATGATGTGTTTGCGATGGCGCGGGTGGAAGGCAGCGATCAGCCACTCAGCTCACTGAAAAGTGGTCAGCAGGTGAAAATCCGTCAGGATGCGCAGGGGGCTGTAACAGGGTTGACGGTCGATGGCACAAACGGCCCGGTGCTGTTTACACGTCAGCCAGACGGCAGCTTTATTCGCGCGCAGTAACGCGAACAGCGGCGATTGAAAGGCACAAAAACAAAAACGCCGGCACAGGGCCGGCGTTTGTGTAGTGCTCAGTTAATAATTAACCAGCAACTACTTTCACGATCAGTTTCGCGAATACTTCGCTGTGAACCTGGAAGTCCACTTCATGCTCACCGGTAGTGCGCAGAACGCCGTTCGGCAGACGAACTTCGCTCTTAGCCACTTCAACGCCTGCTGCAGTGACTGCATCAGCGATGTCGCGGGTACCGATTGAACCGAACAGTTTACCTTCATCGCCCGCTTTAGACGTGATGGTTACAGTGCCCAGTGCATTGATTTTCTCAGCGCGTGCAGTTGCTGCAGACTGAACGTCAGCCAGTTTGGCTTCCAGTTCAGCACGGCGTGCTTCGAAGAACTCAACGTTTTTCTTGGTAGCAGGAACAGCTTTGCCCTGTGGTACCAGGAAGTTACGAGCGTAGCCCGCTTTAACGTTAACCTGATCACCCAGGCTGCCCAGGTTTGCTACTTTATCAAGCAGAATAACTTGCATTACCTTATCCTCTTAAAGTCGTTAATGGACAGTTGCCGATTACTGATGACGATCAGTGTACGGCAGCAGAGACAGGTAACGCGCACGCTTGATGCAGCGAGCCAACTGACGCTGGTATTTTGCACGAGTACCGGTGATACGGCTCGGGACAATTTTACCGCTTTCGGTAATGTAGTTTTTCAACGTTGCGATGTCTTTGTAATCGATCTCAACAACGCCTTCCGCGGTGAAACGGCAGAACTTGCGACGACGGAAATAACGTGCCATTAGGCTAGTCTCCAGAATCTATCAATTCAATCTGCTCGGCATGGAACACCACTTTGCTCTGGCCATTTCGTGCCTGATGGCAACTAATGAAACCGTCGAGTGTGAGTTGCGTGCCGACCGTTATATGTTGAGTAATCACCTGATGGGCACTGCCGCTGATAATAACCGGCATACGACACCAGGCTTGCCGGTGAAACCCGGCCTCCTCCTGCACTGAGCGGTGCTCAAGCACGAACTGACAGTGAGGAATTCCTGACGGGCTAATTTTTCGAACCGGCGTCTTGCACACAGTGCCAGACAAGCGCAGTCGATTAACCGTCACGATGGATTACTCTTCAGAATCCCCAGCATCTGACTCATCAGCGGATTCGTTAGCAAAATCTTCGCGACGATCACGACGCTCATCTTTCGCTTTAACCATCGGTGATGCTTCAGTTACCGCGTTTTTAACGCGCATAACCATGCTACGGATAACGGCGTCGTTGAAGCGGAAGTTCGTTTCCAGCTCATCGATCGCTTCCTGCGGCGCTTCAACGTTCATCAGAACGTAATGCGCTTTGTGCAGTTTATTGATCGGGTAAGCCAGCTGACGGCGGCCCCAGTCTTCCAGACGGTGAATCGTGCCTTCTGCACCAGTGATAGCACCAGTGTAACGCTCGATCATGCCAGGAACCTGTTCGCTCTGGTCAGGATGAACCATAAATACGATTTCGTAATGACGCATCGAAATTGCTCCTTACGGATTATTCAGCCTCCTGTCGGGGTCAACCGCGGCCCATGGAAGCAAGGAACGTTATAGGCTGTGTCCCACAAAGGTTCGTTGTGACGAGCGTTTGTGGGACACAGCCTGAGAATGCGGCTGAAAAATTGACGCGTAATCATACTGGCGGCAACGGCTAAACTCAAGCGCGCATTTCAACAAATGCCATCCGGCGTGCCATATACGGTAGCTTTTCGTGCTAATCATGTGAATACAGCGCGTTAAGCGGGAAAGGTTCAAAAAAGCTGATAAAGAGGTTCAGGCGGACGATCTGGCGATAATGTGCACAGTCGCTAAACTTAATGCAGACGTTGCGGTTTGGCTTATCGGCGTCTAACAGAGTGTGTTCCCTGAAGTGAGGAGTCGGGCATGAAAACGTTCGTCATCGCCACTTTACTGGGTCTCTTCCTGTCTCCACCCGCTCTTGCCAGCAATGCTGACTGTGCGCAGCAGATAAGAAGTCACAGCAGCGAAGCGGCATCGGGTTATATCTACGTTAATCGGCTGGATGCGCCACAAAAGAACCCGGTCAACGCGCCTGCCAGAGCAGCAGAGAAATCGTCTGCGCACTGGTAAGTGCCGGTAAGTTTACGGGCGGCAGATTCACTCTCCGCCCGTTCATTTTTTATAGCTGCTGTTTAAAAAAGCTGACCAGCGCCGTCAATGCTGATGGCGTGATCTTATGTCCAATCTGTTTTTCCGACAGCGAAGTCAGATGCTGCGCCAGCCCGTTGTCACGCAGCGCCCTCTCCAGCCGGACGCTCTCCGCCCAGGGCACCACCTCATCCGCCTCACCATGCCACAACAGCAGCGGACGGTTTGCCAGTGCCTCCAGCCGGTTGCAGGGATCGTAGTCCGCCAGCGGTGCCATGCGGGCAGCAAACTGCGCTTGCTGCTCAGGCGTGTCGGCCACCAGCGGCGGAAACAGCGACTGACTGAGCTGCATAAAATAGCCCGATCCCATCAGGCAGGCGACGCTTTGAATCTGCGGATAACGCGCCATCGCGCCCAGCGCCGTCATGCCGCCCATCGACGCGCCCGCCACCGCAAAGCGCTCGCCGGCGATCAGATCGTCAGCGCGCAGCGCCGACTCCAGCAGCGGCAGCTCATCAATGTTCTGTTTCAGAATCTCCCAGAAGCGGCCAAGGCGTGCATCGGCATCGCCGTGATAGCGCGCGCCGTGCAGATCCGCATCCGGCATCACCGCCCGGAACCCCGCCTGAGCCAGCGCGACAGCGAAGTAGGCGTAGACCTCTTTTGAAGAGGTAAAGCCGTGATAAAACAGCACGGTAGGCAGTGGCTGATGCCGTTGTCCGGCAGGCGTGGCGTGCAGGCATTCGATACCGGCCAGCGTTTCTGTGGTGAGTTCAATCATGGTCTCTCCTGAGAAGGGGCAAGGCGTGCCGATTGAGTGTACGTCTGCGGGTTAATTTACGAAATCCCCTGCTGCGTTTAGTCGCCAGATTTCGGCCTAAACTTTTCCCGCGCTTTGCCGTTGATGTTGTGTCCCCCTAATTTGATCAAAGGTAATTTATGAAGCGTCTCTCTCTCAGCGGCCTGAGTCTTGGAGTTAAGCTGTCTGTACTGACGTCTTTCAGCGTAGCGCTATTGTTGCTGGTTCTGACGCTGACCCAGAGCCACACCGCCTCGCGGCAGCTGGAAAATCTCGCCATCGATGACATGCAGAACCAGGTGCAGGGCATCAGTGAAATGGCCACCATGTTCAATGCTACCCTCACCGAAGAGGTGGCTCACTACACCAGTCTGTTTACCAGCTTCCTGCCTAAGCGTTTTAGCCTGGATGAAGGCTCCCGGGTGCAGGTCGGCGCCTTTTCGACGCCGGTGCTGCGCGCCGGGTTAAAAACGCTGAACCTCGACCAGACCGCGGTAGACGATTTCACCGAACGCACCGCCGCTGTGGCGACCATTTTTGTACGCGACGGCGATGATTTTATCCGTATTTCCACCTCGCTGAAAAAGCAGGATGGCAGTCGCGCGATCGGTACGCAGCTTGACCGCAACGGCGCCGCCTGGAAAAGCGTCAGTCAGGGCGACGTCTATCAGGGACTGGCGACGCTGTTCGGCCATCGCTACATCACACAATATCAGCCGGTAAAAGATGAGAGTGGCAAGGTCGTCGCCATCCTGTTTGTCGGCGTTGGCATTGATAAGCAGTATGCGCTGATGCGTGAAAAAATCCTGGCACGCAAGCTGGGTGATAGTGGTCATTTCTTTGTGCTCAACGGCACCCCCGGCAAGACGCAGGGAGTGTATCTTTTCGATCAGCACGACGAAGGAAAACGACCCGCCTGGGATGACGCGACACTCCAGCCGCTGCTGACTCAGCCGCAGGGCATGCTGCAGGCAGAGATCAACGGCGAGCACCAGATTCTGGCCTGGCAGCAGCTGCCGGGCTGGAACTGGGTGATCGCCGGCGAAGTTAACCGGGCCAGCCTGCTCGCCCCGATTACGCATAGCCGTAACCTGTTCCTGATAACCGGACTGATTCTGGTGGTGGTTTTTGCGCTGGGGTTTGTCTGGTACAGCCGTCGGGCGATTACCCGTCCGCTGCAGCAGGTGATCCATCTGGCGGAGCAGTATGCCGCCGGGAATCTGCAGGTCCATATGGATACCCAGCGTCGCGATGAAGTGGGCCAGTTGATCGTTGCGATCAACGGCATTGGCGATGGCCTTGAGAAAATCGTCAGCCAGGTGCGCGGCGCGGCGCAGGAGATCAGCGACGGCACGGACACCATCGCGGCCAGCAGTCATAACATCAGCGAGCAGATCGGACGTCAGGCCAGCAGTGTGGAACAGACCTCCGCCAGCATGGAGCAGTTTGGCGCAACGGTTGAACACACCGCAGACAGCCTGCGTCAGGCGATGTCACTGGTGGCCGAAGCCAGCGATATCGTCAGTCACGGCAGCCAGACGGTGGTGCGCTCGGTCAACACCATGTCGGCAATTAAGGTTTCATCACAAAGCATTGCGGATATCACCCACGTGATTGAGTCGATCGCCTTTCAGACCAATATCCTGGCGCTGAACGCCGCCGTTGAAGCGGCACGTGCCGGGGAACAGGGCCGTGGCTTTGCCGTGGTGGCTGCAGAAGTGCGTGCGCTGGCACAGCGTTCTGCGCAGGCCGCTAAAGAGATTGATGGACTGATTGCGACCTCCATCAGCAATGTGGCGGAAGGCCATCAGTTATCTGAGCAGACGCGCGATGCGATGAGCGACATTGTGACCCACATCGAGCAGGTGCAGGCGCTGATGGGCGAGATCAACGTCGCGGCGCAGCAGCAGGCGGCAGGCATCGGCCAGGTTAATCTGGCGATGAACCAGATCAGCCAGGCGACTCACCAGAACAGCGAACTGGTGACACAGGCGGAAAACAGCGCGCAGAACCTGAGTGATAAAGGGCATCACCTGACCCAGCTGGTCAGTGTATTCAGCCTTAAATCCTGACGCCATTCAGGGCGATGGCATACACTTAATGCTTCGTCCTGAAAGAGGGTTTTGCTATGCGTTTCGCTTATTTACTGATGATAAGCCTGCTGCTGGCAGGCTGTTCCGCGCTTGATACCACGCCAAAAGCACCGCCCGCGCCGACGCAACAGGCGCAGGAAATTTCACGGGCGCAGAGTGGCGGTTTGCCGAAGCTGGGCAATATTACCGTTAACGTGCGTGGCTCACCGGATGATGCCGGGCGGGCCGTGGCCGCCCGGGCTAACCAGGCTGGTGCGGCTTACTATCAGATCGTGGCGCTGAGTGAAACAGTGATGCCCGGTCTCTGGTACGCCAGCGCGATTCTTTACGGCGCATCACCTGCCACAGGCGCGGGCCAGTAAACGGTCTGTGATTGCTGTCTCAAGCGGGCGGGAGCCACGTCGATCGAGCCACTGCTGGCACCAGGCATCTGCCAGCGGTGGTTCGCCATATTTCAGTAGCTGAGCGCCTGTCGCAAGCTGCAGCAGCGTGCGGGTCACCTCGCTCGCCTGCTCTTCGGGGACGTTGCTCATTCGCAGCCGTAACTGACGCCAGCGCGCATCGAAATGACGATTACTCCCTTTCACCGCTTCAAATTCCTGACTCAGCATCTCCGAAACCTCTGCCTGACGGGTGAGCACGCGCAGTACGTCAAGACACATCACGTTGCCCGACCCTTCCCAGATGCGGTTGACCGGTATGTCACGATAGAGGCGCGGCAGCTCGCTCGCTTCGCAGTAGCCGATGCCCCCCAGCACTTCCATCGACTCCGCGACGAACGGGGCACCCGCTTTGCAGATCTGATATTTTGCAGCCGGAGTTAATAAGCGGGCAAACGTGACCTCATGCGGTTTTGCCGGTTGTGACCAGGCGCGCGCCAGCCGCATCAGCAGCGCAGTTTGCCCCTCCAGCTGCAGCGCCTGCTGTGCCAGAACCTGACGCATCAGCGGCTGATCCACCAGGTTTTTCCCCATCACCTGGCGCTGATGTGCATGCCAGAGTGCCACCGAGAATGCACGCCGCATCTGGCCATGACTGCCAAGTGCGCAGTCGAAGCGCGTCATACCGCCCATTTTAAGGATCAGCCGCACGCCTTCGCCCTCTTCTCCCAGCAGCCAGCCGGTCGCATCGCGAAACTCCACCTCACAACTGGCATTTGAGCGATTACCCAGCTTATCTTTAAGCTGCTCAAGCTGGATGGCGTTGCGTGACCCGTCAGGCAACAGGCGCGGCAGGAAGAAACAGCTTAATCCGGCCGGCGTCTGCGCCAGCACCAGATGCGCATCGCTCTGCGGCACCGAGAAGAACCATTTGTGGCCGGTCAGCCGGTAGGCTTCACCCGGGCCGCGCGCGCCCAGCGGCTCGGCCCGGGTGGTGCTGGTGAGCAGATCGCTGCCGCCCTGTTTTTCCGTCATGCCCATACCGATCAGCAGACCCCGCTTCTGGTCGCCGGGCTGCGCATGGGTGTCGTAACGATCACTGAGCAGCGGATCGAGCCAGCCTTCGAACGCGGCGGGCAGATAAGTCTGCAGCAGTGGAATGGCCGCGTGCGTCATGGTCACCGGGCAAAGCGTGCCCGCTTCAACCTGCGCATGCAGAATAAAGCGCGCAGCCCGCGCCACGCTGGCCTGTTCACGTACTGTGGGGTGCCAGCTGAGATTGTGCAGGCGGCTGGCGCAGACACCCTGCATCAGCAGGTGCCAGGCGGGGTGAAAACGGACTTCATCCAGCCGTACGCCACGGGCGTCGTAGCGCAGCAGTTCCGGTGGCTCCGCATTGGCGAGCCGGCCCAGCTCCAGCGACTCGGCGCTGCCCAGCTGTAGGCCTACGGAAGCCAGCCATTCCCGGTCCCATCCGGCGCCTTCGCGTGACAGTGCCTCGCCGAGCGGCGTATCAGACAGGAACAGGTTGCTGTTGCTCAGAGGATGGGGCTGATTAAAAACGGTGTGTGTTGTCCAGGTCATAACCACTCCTCGCGGATGTCACTCAGTAAGTATACCCGTCGTCTTTCAAGCTGCATTTTTGTTGGCTGCGTTCACTCACCCGAATCACTTACTCATGTAAGCTCATCGGGATTCGTTCTCTTGCCGCCTCAATGCAACCCGAAATCCTTTGGGTATATACGAATGACGCGCAGTTATGCCTGGTACAGAAACTAATTTGTGGCGAAGATCACAACAGGGATCAGGCGTTGCGCTGACGCACCGCTTCAAACAGGCAGACACCCGTTGCAACCGAGACATTCAGCGAAGAGACGCTGCCCGCCATCGGAATGCTGATCAGCTCATCGCAATGCTCACGGGTCAGACGACGCATGCCTTCCCCTTCCGCGCCCATCACCAGCGCCATCGGACCGGTCATTTTGCTCTGGAAGACAGTATGATCAGCTTCACCTGCGGTACCGACAACCCAGATGTTGTACTCCTGCAGCAGACGCAGGGTACGTGCCAGGTTGGTGACGCGGATCAACGGCACATTTTCTGCCGCGCCGCTGGCCACTTTTTTGGCCGTTGCATTCAGGGGCGCAGAGCGATCTTTCGGCACGATAATCGCGTGAACACCGGCCGCATCGGCACTGCGCAGGCAGGCACCCAGATTGTGCGGATCGGTGACCCCGTCCAGCACCAGCAGGAAGGGTTTGTCCAGGCTCTGCAGCAGATCCGGCAGATCGCCTTCCTGATACTGACGACCCGGTTTTACCCGCGCCACAATACCCTGATGTACACCGCCTTCAACCTGGCTGTCGAGCCACTTACGCTCGGCCAGCTGAATCACGACCCCCTGAGCTTCCAGCGCGGCGACCACGGGTTGCAGGCGACGATCGTCGCGGCCTTTGAGGATAAAGACTTCCTGGAAACGTTGTGGATCACGTTCCAGCAGCGCCTGCACGGCATGGATACCAAAAATAATTTCGCTCATCGATCTGCTCAGTGTTTGGAAATGAATGAATTACCGCCCTTTCTCAGTGAGAAAGGGCGGGTGCGCGCATCAGTCAGGCTGCGCCTTTTTTCTGGCGCGCTTCGCCCGGGTGGCGGCGGCGATTTTACGGGTTTTTTCCGAGACGTTTTTACTTTTATTCTCGGTATTTGCAGCGGCGGGCTTACCCTTGTCGCCCCGGAAAGCGGCGTCCGGCTCGAAGTTGGACTTCTTGCTCGCATCACGACGGCGTTTCGCTGGCGCTTTGTCGTCACGCTTCGCCCGGTCACGTGCGGTTTTGCCTTCACCACGTACCTGACGCTGGCTGGAGATCAGGGCAAAGTCGATTTTACGCTCATCCATATGGACGGCTTCAACACGCACTTCAACCGTGTCACCCAGACGATAGGTGCGACCGCCCGATTCACCGATCAGACGCTGACCTACCGGGTCAAAACGGTAGTAATCGTTGTCGAGTGTCGAAACGTGGACCAGTCCATCAATGAACAGATCGCTTAAGCGTACAAAGAAGCCAAATCCGGTCACGCTGGAGATGACGCCGTTGAAGACGTTGCCAACCTGATCCTGCATGAAGTCACACTTGAGCCAGTCCGCGACGTCACGGGTCGCTTCATCGGCGCGGCGTTCGGTCAGAGAACAGTGCAGGCCCAGTTGCAGCATCTGCGGCATGTCGTAGTGATAGCCACCGGTTGCTGTCGTCATATCTTTGGCGACGCTGCGATCTCTCGGCATCAGGTATTTAATAGCGCGCTGTACCAGGCCTTTACCTTCATCCTGCTCTTTTGCCAGCAGATATTTGATGGCGCGATGCAGCGTCAGATCCGGGTAACGACGGATTGGCGAGGTAAAGTGCGCATACGACGAGAGTGCCAGACCAAAGTGACCACGGTTTTCCGGGTCGTAAACGGCCTGCTTCATCGAACGCAGCAGCATGGTTTGCAGCATTTCCGCATCAGGACGATCGGCAACCTGCTTCAGCAGCGCCGCATAGTCGATTGGCTGCGGTTTGTTGCCGCCAGGCAGACTCAGTCCCAGCTCGTTGAGCACGGTACGGAAGCTCTTGATGCTTTCGTCAGTCGGGCGATCGTGATCGCGGAACAGCGCCGGTTCCTGATTTTTCTCAACGAAGCGTGCCGAGGCGATGTTCGCCAGGATCATGCACTCTTCGATCAGCTTATGAGCGTCATTACGTGACACACGCTCAACACGCTCAATACGGCGCTCGGCGTTGAAGATAAACTTCGCCTCTTCCGTTTCAAACGAGATACCGCCGCGCTCTTCACGAGCGGCTTCCAGCGCATGATAGAGGTTGTTCAGCTCTTCAAGGTCTTTAACCAGCGGCGCATACTGCTGACGCAGCTCTTTGTCGCCCTGCAGGATGTTCCAGACTTTGTTGTAGGTCAGACGCGCATGGGAGTTCATCACCGCTTCGTAGTGCTTAAAGCCGGTCAGTTTACCTTTGGTCGAGATGGTCATCTCGCACACCATGCAGAGGCGATCGACCTGCGGGTTAAGCGAACATAAGCCATTCGACAGCACTTCCGGCAGCATCGGCACAACCTGCGACGGGAAGTAGACCGAGGTTCCGCGCTGATGCGCTTCGTCATCCAGTGGAGTGCCAGGACGGACGTAATAGCTGACATCCGCGATAGCCACCCACAGGCGCCATCCGCCACCGCGCTTCTTCTCACAGTAAACAGCATCATCAAAGTCACGGGCATCTTCACCATCGATGGTGACCAGCGGCAGCTTACGCAGATCGACGCGGCCTTTTTTGGCCTCTTCCGGGACTTCTTCTTTCAGCTTGCTGACCTGAGCTTCCACTTCCGGCGGCCAGGTGTGCGGGATTTCATGCGTACGCAGCGCCATATCTACGGCCAGGCTGGTGCCCATATCATCGCCCAGAATCTCGGCGATTTTACCGATCGCTTTGCTGCGACGGTTCGGACGCTGGACCAGCTCAACCACCACCACGGAACCCATGCGGGCATTCATCGTCTCTTCAGGCGGGATGAGGATGTCAAAACTCAGGCGACTATCGTCCGGCACCACGAAGCCGGCACCGGCATCGGTAAAGTAACGGCCAACGATCTGATTGTTGCGGGGTTCCTGCACCCGGACCACGCGCGCTTCGCGGCGGCCTTTGCGATCGGCACCCAGCGGCTGCGCCAGGATCACGTCACCATGCATACAGAATTTCATCTGTTCTGCGGAAAGGTAGAGGTCATCTTTCTGACCTTCTGCCCGCAGGAAGCCGTAGCCGTCGCGGTGGCCAATGACTTTACCGCGCAGGAGATCAAGACGTTCAGGCAGGGCATAACACTGACGGCGGGTGAACACCAGCTGACCATCACGCTCCATGGCGCGAAGGCGGCGACGCAGCGCCTCAAGGTGTTCTTCTTCCTGCAGATTCATCTCTTCAGCCAGCTCTTCACGGCTGGCCGGTTTTTCACGTTTTTCTAACAGAGCCAGAATAAATTCACGGCTCGGAATAGGATTTTCGTATTTTTCAGCTTCTCTATCCTGAAAAGGATCTTTTGACATAGCGGTTCCTCCGATGTCATTTAATATTTATTTCCACCGGCGATCTGGACAAGATGATCTCATAAAGTGGTGTATTTCCTTCGACCAGATCTGCCAACGTATAGCTATCCAGTTCCTGCAAAAATCGCTGCACCGCATCATGTAACGCCTGCTTCAGACGACAGGCTGGCGAGATGGAACAGGACGCGCAATCCACTAATTGTAGTGGTTCCATCTTACGTACCACGTCGCCAATGACAATCTGACGAGCTGGCATACCCAGACGAATGCCCCCGTTTTTACCACGCGTTGCGGCGACATAGCCCGCCCGGCTCAGCTGATTGATGATTTTGACCATATGATTACGGGACAAACCATAAGTGTTTGTCACTTCCGTAATATTGGTCTGCTGACCTTCCGGCAACGATGCCAGATAAATCAGTGCCCGTAAGCCATAATCAGTAAAACTCGTGAGCTGCACAGTAACCTCAGTGAACCTTCAGACGCGGCGTGACCTTATCCGCCCTGTGATTGATGCCAGGATTAAATCGGATCGCCATTCGATTAGCTACGATGATAAACCAGAGTCTGTCTGGCCGTGCGCTTTTTTAAGCCAGCAGAAGGTTTGACAAGCGAAGGGAGGTTAAGTGGCATCAAAGAATGGAAAAACAAGGGCCGGACAACGTCCGGCCTGAATGATTACGCGTCGAACGGGTCGCGCAGAATCATTGTTTCACTGCGGTCAGGGCCGGTAGAGATGATATCAATCGGCACACCTGTTACCTCTTCCACACGCTTGATGTAGTCACGCGCGGCCTGAGGCAAACCTTCCAGCGTCTTGACGCCAAACGTTGTCTCGCTCCAGCCTGGCAGGGTTTCGTAGATCGGCTCAATGCCTTCCCAGTTCTCTGCCGCCAGTGGCGTGGTGGTCACTTCGCGGCCATCAGGCATACGGTAAGCCACACAGATCTTCACCTCTTTCAGGCCATCCAGCACGTCCAGCTTGGTCATGCAGAAACCTGACAGGGAGTTAATCTGGACCGCGCGGCGAACCGCTACCGCATCCAGCCAGCCGGTACGACGACGACGACCGGTGGTCGCACCAAACTCATTACCCTGCGCACAGAGGAATTCGCCGGTTTCATCGAACAGCTCGGTCGGGAACGGGCCTGCGCCAACGCGGGTTGAGTAAGCTTTCACAATACCCAGCACGTAGTCGACATAACGCGGGCCAATGCCTGAACCGGTCGCTACGCCACCTGCGGTGGTGTTGGATGAGGTCACGTACGGATAGGTACCGTGATCGATATCCAGCAGCGTACCCTGCGCGCCTTCAAACATAATCAGATCGCCACGCTTACGCGCGACGTCCAGCAGTTCAGAGACGTCAACGACCATGCCAGTCAGGATGTCAGCGACTTCCATCACATCACTCAGGACTTTATCGAAGTCGACTGCCGGCTCTTTGTAGTACTCCACCAGCTGGAAGTTGTAGAAATCGACCACTTCTTTCAGCTTGGCAGCAAAGGTTTCTTTGTTGAACAGGTCGCTGACGCGCAGTGCACGGCGAGCGACTTTATCTTCATAAGCCGGTCCGATGCCACGACCAGTAGTACCAATCGCTTTGGCGCCACGAGCACGTTCACGCGCCATATCCATCGCAACATGATATTGCAGGATCAGCGGACAGGCTTCAGAAATCAGCAGACGTTCACGTACCGGAATCCCGCGCGCTTCCAGGCCTTTCATCTCTTTCATTAAGGCTTCAGGAGAGAGCACTACGCCGTTACCAATGATGCTGGTGACGTTATCGCGCAGAATGCCAGAAGGGATCAGGTGGAGGACGGTTTTTTCACCGTTGATGACAAGCGTGTGGCCCGCATTGTGGCCGCCTTGATAACGCACAACGTAATTCGCGCGCTCAGTCAGAAGGTCTACAATCTTACCTTTACCTTCGTCACCCCATTGGGTGCCCAGTACGACGACGTTCTTACCCATTTCTCAAAATCACCGATTGCTTAAAAAAGGATTCTACCATCTGATCCCGTGGTTTTCAGCACTTTTAGCATACGATTGCGCGCTTTTTTGCCTGAGTTTTGATCACTACAACATGTTGGGGATAATAGCGTTGAAAGGCACAATTTAGCCGGTCTGAACGTGAGCCTCAGAGGTTGCCGTGCAGGCTGAGCATGCAGTAAATCACCATACCAGCAACGACCAGCCCGCCACCAAAGCGGTGCAGCAGACGATCGGGCAATCGCGTCATCGTCAGGATCATGCGTCGCCAGGCGCGCGGCATAAACATCGGTCCCAACCCTTCCAGCACTAACACCAGCGCCAGCGCCATCCAGATGCTTGTTTTCATTCTGATACCCAAAAAAAAGGGCCGACAACATTGTCGGCCCACAGGTTATATCAGTTCTTAGCGTGTCGCGTTAGAGGGCGCCTTCATATATCGGAAGAAGTCGCTATCCGGGCTTAACACCATCACATCCTGATCGCTATTGAAGCTGTTTTCATAGGCACGCAGGCTACGAATAAAGGCATAGAAGTCAGGATCTTTGCTGAACGAATCGGCAAACAACCGCGCCGTTTCCGCATCACCGTCACCGCGTGTAATCAGCGCTTCACGCTGGGCTTCAGCCAGAGTACGGGTGACCTGGTAATCGGCCTGGGCGCGCAGTTTTTCCGCCTCTTCCTGACCCTGTGAACGCTGGCTACGCGCTACCGCTTCACGCTCAGCACGCATACGGTTGAAGATCGCATCAGACACTTCAGTCGGCAGGTTGATCTGCTTGATGCGCACATCCACCACCTGAATACCTAACGCCGCCATACTGTTCGGGTTCGGTGCTGGCTCGCTGCTGTTGGTTTCACGCTCTACACGGGCCGCTGCACTGGCAATCGCGTCATCAGCCGCAGGGGTTGCGATTTCATCATCATTGCCTGCAGAACCGGTATTCAGCGCATCACGCACATCGGTGGTCAGACGACCACGGGAGTCCGTTACGATATCTTTCACATCCAGACGGCCCATTTCAGAACGCAAGCGGTCACTGAACTTACGTTTCAGCAGCACTTCCGCCTGAGAAACATCACCGCCACCGGTGGCCAGGTAGTAGCGACTGAAGTCGCTGATACGCCACTTGATGTAGGAGTCCACGATCAGATCTTTCTTCTCTTTGGTGACGAAGCGATCGGCCTGGTTATCCATGGTCTGGATACGCGCATCCAGCGTTTTAACCGTTTCCAGGAATGGAATCTTGAAATGCAGACCCGGCTCAAACACCTGCGGTTTGTTTTCGCCGTCGCGCAGGACTTTACCGAAGCGCAGGACAATGCCTCGCTGCCCTTCCTGCACCACAAACAGGGACGCATAGAGCGCCACCAGCACGACAATGATTAAAAATACTATTGGCTTACGCATCGATTACTCTCTCCCTTCGCGCTGGCTGTCGCTGCGCTGAGCATTCGCCCGACGCTGATCCATGATATTGTCCGGACTGTATGACGACGTTTCATTGCGGCTGGCACTGCTATCGGAGCGCGCAGGCAGCGAAGAACCATTCGCGCCTTTCTGACCATTCTGGCCCGATGAAGTCTGACCGCCACGCATCAGTTGATCCAGCGGCAGCACCATCAGGTTATTACCCCGATCGTTAACCAGTACTTTGCGGGTATGGCTCAGCACACGTTCCATGGTCTCGATATAGAGACGCTCTTTGGTGATTTCGGGCGCAGCTTTATACTCAGGCAGGATCTTGGCGAAACGCGCCACCTCACCCTGCGCTTCCAGCACGGTACGCTCTTTGTAAGCGCGTGCCTCTTCCAGAATACGTTGCGCCTGGCCGTTAGCACGAGGCTGAACTTCGTTGGCGTAAGCTTCGGCTTCACGAACGTACTGCTCGCGGTTTTCGCGTGCGGCAATCGCGTCATCAAATGCAGACTTCACCTCTTCCGGCGGACGTGCAGCCTGGAAGTTGACGTCCAGCACCGCGATCCCCATGTTATAAGGGCGAATCGTCTCGTCGATTTCACGCTGGGTATCGCTACGAACCACGGTACGACCTTCGGTCAGGATGCGGTCCATGGTAGAGCGACCAATCACGCCGCGCAGCGCGCTGTCGGTAGCCTGACGCAGGCTGTCGTCCGCGCTGGTCACAGCATAAAGATAACGTTCCGGATCGGTCACGCGGTACTGCACGTTCATCTCCACGCGCACCACGTTCTCATCCGAAGTCAGCATGACGCCAGAAGCAGCCAGTTCACGCACCGATTCAACGTTAACCGCACGCACCTGATCAACGAATGTCGGCTTCCAGTTCAGACCAGGTTCGACCAGGTGACTGAATTTACCGAAGCGCGTCACCACGCCACGTTCCGCTTCTTTGATGGTGTAGAAACCGCTTGCAGCCCAGATGACTACAGCAGCAACAGCCACGATACCAACAATTTTGCCACCGCTGCCGGAGCCGCGCTGACCGTTGTCGTTCTGTTTGCCACCGCCCAGTCCACCAAGCTTCTTGCTCAGCTTACGGAAGATATCATCCAGATCAGGAGGCCCGGATTCCCGTCCTCCCTTATTCCCCCCAGAGTTGCCGCCTTGATTATTGCTGCTTCCCCACGGGTCGCGGTCCTGTCCGTTATTTCCGGGCTGATTCCACGCCATGTTTCTACTCCATTTATTGTAATTACGATTTTTACCCTTCAGCTTTCGGATTGCAGCGGTGTTGGCTGCCTTCGCTCACCCTGGTCACTTACCTGCGTAAGCTCCCGGGGATTCACTCAGTTGCCGCCTTGCTGAAATCCGAAATACTCGGGTAACTCCAGCGTATTCGGGTCTGCAAAGAAAGTGCGACAATCTTCAATTTTTAAGGTAAATGCGTTTGGGCAATATCAAACAATGTAACTGGTCAGCGACGGTTCCTGCTTACATAAACGCATCCACTCAATAATGGGCATACGTATCTGCAATCCTACACTGCCGTCTTCTTCATTCCACTCTTTCTCAATCGCCTGCAGCTGATAGAAACGGCTGCGAAGTCGCCCCGCTTCCGGTGGCAGACGTAATGCGTGCTGGGCTATTTCACCCGCCAGACGCTCAGACAGCGCCTGCCATAGCAACGGAATGCCTGCGCCTGTCTGGGCGGAAAGCCAGACGCGGATTGGCAGGTTCTCTTCGTTACGATCGATACGCGGTTCAAATCCGTCGAGCATATCGATTTTATTCATCACCAGTAACGTCGGGATTTCGTCCGCTTCAATTTCTTCCAGTACGGCATCGACGGCGGCGATATTTTCCGTGACGCGAAGGTCAGCCCCATCAATCACGTGCATTAACAGCGTCGCCTGACGTGTCTCCTGCAGCGTGGCTTTAAAAGCGGCAACCAGATCGTGAGGAAGATGGCGAATAAAGCCTACCGTGTCCGCCAGTACCACGTCCCCGACATCAGCAACATTCAGACGGCGCAGTGTGGGGTCGAGCGTCGCAAACAGCTGGTCTGCGGCAAAGACGTTGGCGGAGGTCATGGCGTTAAAGAGGGTCGACTTGCCGGCGTTGGTGTAACCCACCAGCGAAACAGTTGGCACATCCGCTTTGGCTCGTGACTGACGTCCCTGCTCACGCTGTTTTTCAACTCGCTCAAGACGAGACAAAATCTGACTGATACGGCCGCGCAGCAGTCGGCGGTCCGTTTCTAACTGCGTTTCACCCGGGCCACGTAAACCAATCCCGCCTTTCTGGCGTTCAAGGTGGGTCCAGCCGCGCACCAGACGTGTCGCAAGATGGCGCAGCTGTGCCAGCTCAACCTGCAATTTACCTTCGTGGGTACGTGCGCGTTGGGCAAAGATATCCAGAATTAAACCGGTGCGATCAATGACCCGGCATTCGCACAGGCGCTCGAGGTTTCTTTCCTGAGCGGGCGTAAGGGCATGATCGAATAATACGACCGATGCTCCTGTTGTTTTTACCGCATCGGCAATTTCAACGGCCTTTCCTTCACCGACAAAATACTTGGGATGTGGCGCTTTGCGGCTGCCAGTAACCACTTGCAGCGCCTCAACGCCAGCAGAAGAGACCAGGGTTTCAAACTCCTGCAAATCTTCTACTTCTTTGTCTTGGGAGAACCAGATGTGTACCAGTACGGCCTGCTCACCGGCTTCATAACGGTCAAACAAGCTATAACCTCGCTAAATAAAAGACCAGGACGGAAAACTTTTGTTCTCCGTTCCTGGCTGTACGGTGACGCGTTATTCTGCGTTATCACCGTCTTGTTGTGGCTGTGGCTGCGCAGTTGTGTTGCTGCCGCCATGATGGTAATTGTTGCTGCCGCCACCGGTATTATTGCTATGGTGAGAAACCGGGCGTGAAGGAACAACGGTAGAAATGGCGTGCTTATACACCATCTGACTCACCGTGTTTTTCAACAAAATGACGAACTGATCAAATGACTCAATCTGACCCTGCAACTTAATACCGTTAACCAGATAAATCGAAACCGGAACACGTTCACGACGCAGTGCGTTCAAAAACGGGTCTTGTAATGATTGCCCCTTAGCCATTCTATCTTTTCCTTATATGCTTGTTGTTTGTTGCAAGTAGAACCTATGGTTCTGAAAAAAACTGCGTAAAAATTTGCGCACGATAACCCATCAATTGTACACAATCACCCATGCTTCGCACTAAGAACCTGTAACACTGTATCACGCGCCAGCCGGGGCTCGTCACTGTCAAGCCAGTGAACATTTTCCCAACCGCGTAACCAGGTCATCTGTCGCTTAGCAAGCTGCCGGGTTGCGCAAATTCCCCGATAAACCATCTCGCTGTAATCGATTTCGCCCGATAAATAAGACCACATCTGACGATAGCCAACACAACGAATGGAAGGCATGTCCGTATGCAAATCACCTCGTGCAAAAAGGGCCCGAGACTCCGCTTCAAATCCTGACGCCAACATCTGCTCAAAACGCAACGCGATGCGCTGGTGCAGCAATTCACGGCTCGCGGGGGCGATGGCAAACTGTTGCACGTCGTAGGGTAACGCTTCACCGGATGTTTTTGTCAGTTCCGTTAAAGTTTTACCCGAAATAAAAAAAACTTCCAGTGCTCGCGAAAGTCTCTGCGGATCATTCGGATGAATACGACTGCCGGCAACCGGGTCGATTTCACACAGCTGGCGGTGTAAAGCTTCCCAGCCTTTTTCACGCGCCGTTTGCTCTATCCGCTGACGAACGTCGGGATCGGCCGAGGGCAACGGCGACAATCCTTCAAGTAACGCCTTGAAGTAGAGCATGGTTCCACCAACAAGCAACGGTATTCGTCCGGCTTCAACGATCTCCGCCATTTCTGCTAAAGCATCCCGCCGGAACTCCGCTGCCGAATAGGCTTCAGCGGGATCGCGAATGTCGAGCAGACGATGGGGTGCCACTGCTAACTCCTCAGCCGACGGTTTCGCCGTACCAATATCCATCTGACGATAGATTAAGGCAGAGTCTACGCTGATTAGTTCCACTGGTAACCGCTTACGCAATTCAATTGCTAAAGCGGTCTTGCCAGAAGCCGTGGGTCCCATCAAAAAAATAGCCTTTGGCCGGCCAGCCTGGTTTAATTCACTCATGCTTCAACGCGTTGATCGCGCTCTCAATCTCTATGGGCTGTAATAAGCCTGAAGGCGGCGATTTCAGGAGCTGTGGGCAAAGCCGTTCAAGCTCTGCCAGCAGGTTGATCGCCTGTGAGTGATTCCAGTCGGAGGACTCTGTATCCTGACGCCGTGCCAGCCACTGGGCCAGTTGCGTCGCAGAGATCTCCTGCTGCCGGGCGAGATAGCCTAACAGCTCAGGAATCAAGATTTGTAAATTTTGTGTTCGTAACGGTAAAGGCACCGCGCGTAAGGTCACGTGGTCACCTTCGGGCTGAAGATCAATACCCATCTGATTGAGCAGGCTGCTCTTTTCTTTTGCGGCCTGCCGTTCATCCAGGGCGATTTTGAGCCGCACCGGAATCAGCAGGGGTTGCGGTTTAAGCCCCTCTTCACCCGGTTCAAGCTGCGCCTGTTTCAGCCAGCGCGCCGCGACCGGCAGCGCCATCAGCATTAACTTCTGATCCTGCTCCAGCAGCGCATAGTGGTTTTGCAACACGGTCAGTACCCGGCCAAAACTCTGGGCATGCGCGGCCAGCGGCGAGGGTTTTTCGGCCGCACGCGGTGCCGGTTCACGGGTTTTTGGCGGCGGCGTGGCGCTGACAGGCGTTTTCAGCAACTGCTGATAAACCGCGCCTTCACGCTGACGATACGCGTTCTCTTTGTTTTGCCAGGCCGGCGCCGCTGCGGGCGGTGTTTGCCGCGTGGAGGCTGAAGATTGATTCTCGCTGGCGGGCGTTGAAGGCTGCGCAAAATGATTACCCCCCGCCGCCTGACGGTTTTCAGGCTGCCAGCGCGGTGCGGCTTCTTCTGCCTGCAGCGCAGGCAAAACGGGTGACGCTATCGCCTGTAACGCGCTGACCACGCCCTGATAAATAAAATCATGCACCAGGCGTGACTGATGAAAACGTACTTCATGCTTGGCCGGGTGAACGTTGACATCCACCTGATGCGGATCGATCTCCAGATAGAGCACGTAAGCGGGCTGCTGGTCATCCTGAAGCTGGGTCTGGAACGCCTGGCGGATAGCGTGATTAATCAGCTTGTCGCGCATCATCCGGCCATTGACGTAGCAATATTGTAACTCGGTGACCTGGCGCGAACCGGCAGGATCGGCGACCCAGCCGCGCAGCGAGAGATCATCATGCTGCCAGTCAATTCGCAGCGCATGCTGAATAAACGTAGTGCCGCAGATAGCCGCCAGCCGCCGTTCGCGCTGGCTCTCCTCGCTGACGGCCCGATACTGACGCATCATTTTGCCGTTGTGGCTCAGTGAAAGCGCGACATCAAAACGCGCCAGTGCAATACGACGGATCACTTCGTCGATATGACCGAACTCGGTTTTCTCTGTGCGCATAAATTTGCGGCGCGCCGGGGTGTTATAAAACAGATCCAGCACTTCGAGCGTGGTCCCACAGGGATGCGCAGCCGGTTTAACCGTTACCGTCATATCACGCCCTTCCGCATAGGCCTGCCAGGCTTCGGTTTGATCGGCGGTACGTGAGGTTAAGGTCAGGCGGGAGACAGAACTGATACTGGCGAGCGCTTCACCGCGAAAACCCAGGCTCATGATCGCTTCCAGGTCATCCAGTGAGGCGATTTTACTGGTGGCGTGTCGGGCCAGCGCCATCGACAGCTCGCTTTTCACGATGCCGCAGCCGTTGTCACGAATGCGGATAAGCTTTGCGCCACCCTTTTCAATATCAACGTCAATGCGCGTTGCACCAGCATCCAGGCTGTTCTCCACCAGCTCTTTTACAACCGATGCAGGACGTTCAACCACTTCACCCGCCGCAATCTGGTTTGCCAGTTGGGGCGGTAAAATTTGTATCGGCATGGTTTTCCTTTTAGCTGGCCGCCCGGCGCAGCGGCCGGGCAAACAATCAGGATGCAGGGATTTTCAGGTTCTGCCCCAACATGACGTTGGTCGATTTCAGATTATTGGTCTGCATTATCGCTTTCGGGCTGACGCCATAATGTGCGGCAATGCCGGTCAGTGAATCGCCCACGACCACTTTATGACGTACAACGCCGCGTGGCGTGGCGCGCGTGGTGCGGCTGGCGGCCGCACTGGCCGGCACTTTCAATCGCTGTCCAACCCATACCACATCCCGCTTCAGGGTGTTCATTTCACGCAGGGTCGACATGCTGACGCCATACTTCGCGGCAATCCCGGAAAGTGTCTCACCGCGCGTTACCGTATGGCGCTGAGTTACGCCAGTATATTGCGTCACCCCGGTCGCCGGGTTGCTGGCGACGTTAACCGCTGGCGACGAGCCCAGCGGCCGGTTTTCCTCCTTTGGGATGGATTGCAGCGGGTGCGCCAGGAAATAAGTGCGCAGACCTTTATAGATCGAATGCGCTATCTTATCCTGGTGTGCGCTACTGCCAAGCAGTCGCTCCTCCGAGGAATTACTGATAAAGCCGGTTTCCACCAGCAAAGAAGGAATATCGGGTGAACGCAGCACGCCAAGACTGGCATGCTCAGGCAGACGTTTATGCAGCGACGTCACGCTGCGCATCTGCTGCAACACTTTCTGGGCGATGTCATAACCGACCCGCTGCGAGTGACCGAATTGCAGGTCAAGTACCGCCTGGCTGAGGTAGGGGTCGGCCTGACTGTTAGCCAGCAGGTCACCTGCGCCGCCCAGCAGCTCAGACTGTTTCTCTTTCTGCTCCAGCCAGTTAGCCATCTCGTTATTGGCCCGGCGGTTTGATAATACCCAGACCGATGCACCGGTCGCCGCATGGCTCGGCGCGGCGTCAGCATGAATTGATACCAGCACATTGGCGTTGGCTTTACGCGCCACGTCGGAGCGGCCCATAACCGAGATAAAATAGTCGCCATCACGCGTCAGGACGCCTTTGAACATCGGATCGTTATTCAGCAACACCCGCAGTTTACGTGCAATCGCGATCGTGACGTTCTTCTCTTTCAGCCCGCGCTGCCCGATAGCGCCGGGATCCTGACCGCCATGTCCGGCATCAATCGCCACAATCACGGTATCATTCTGGCTGACGACCCGGCCAGGACTCACGGTGCTGGCTGTGCTGGTCACGGACGTCACCGGATTCGAATTAAAGGGGTTAGCCGCTGCGGCACTCTGGGTGGGCACGCGCGTCGGGGCCGTCACCGGCGCAGGCACACTGCGCTTAACAGCAGGCGGCTTACCGGTAATGGTGAAGACCACGCTGTAGCTGTTGCCATTGCGCTGGGTGACCGCCCGGGTTTTACCCGCCTGCGTCAGCTCAAACACCAGTCGCACGCTCTGTTTATCTTTAGGGGTGCTGGTGCGAATTCGCTTTATGATGTTTTCGCCGCTGAAATTTAACGGCAGGCCCTGAACCACGCCGCTCTGGCGCACATCAAGCACCACACGGTCAGGATTGCGCAGCGGGAAGAAGCCATAGACAGGCTGTCCGGCAAAATTCAGGGTGATGGTTGCCTGGCTGTCGCCATTGGCGACTTTGATGTCTGACAGGGTGGCGGCAAACAGGGGTGTAGATACCAGCAGCAACAGTGTCACCAGCGCTATTTTCATCCGTGACATCATGCCTGATCCCTGCCCTGACCAAATTGTTCAAGCAATTGCTGGCCCGACGAGGATTGTGCGGTCAGTTCCGCTTCACGCGCGTCACCCACGTAACGCAGCGTTAGTGTGAGATCGGGCGGCGGCAGAAAACCGGCGCCCTGCTGCGGCCATTCGACCAGACAGATAGCATCGCCGCTGAAATAGTCGCGGATGCCCATGAATTCAAGCTCTTCGGGATCGGCAAGACGATAGAGGTCGAAGTGATAAAGTGTGCGGTCGTCCAGCGTGTAAGGCTCAACCAGCGTGTAAGTGGGGCTTTTGACGTTGCCCTGATGGCCCAGCGCCTGCAGAAAGCCGCGGCTGAAGGTGGTTTTACCCGCCCCCAGATCGCCATAGAGATAAATCACTGCCGCGCTGCCACAGGCGCGCGCCAGCTGAGCGCCCAAACTGAGCGTAGCCGCCTCATCGGGCAAAGAGATAACACAGGTCTTCATGCTTCTTTATTCATCTCAGGATTAACAAACTGCCACAGCAGATCCAGTAAATCAGTTGCCAGCATACCGCGCGTACCACGTTGCGCAGCGACCGCATCGGCCGCGGCACCATGTGCAACGCAACCGGCGCAGGCCGCATCAAACAGCGTCAGTTTCTGGCCCACCAGCGAGGCGATGATTCCACTCAGGAGATCGCCCATACCGCCGGAGGCCATTCCGGCATTGCCCACGTCAGCAAAGGCCATTTCACCCTGCTCGCTGGCAATCAGCGTACCGGCACCTTTCAGTACCACTACGCCGCCATAACGCTGCGCCAATGTCTGCGCTGCATGTAAGCGGTCACTCTCAATTTCACTGGTCTCGGTATTCAGCAAACGCGCCGCTTCACCAGGATGCGGCGTAATAATGCGATTCTGACGTTTCTCCGCACTGATTGCCAGCAGGTTAAGCGCATCCGCGTCCCAAAGCATCGGCTTTTCACTGCCCGCGACCTGCTTCAGCGCCCGCTTTCCCCATTCGCGCTGACCCAGACCGGGTCCTATCGCAATGACATCGGCCCACTCCAGCGCCTCCGTCAGGCGCTCATCGGTCAGTTCATCGACCATAATTTCGGGCCGGGCGGTCAGGATTGGAATAATATTATCTTTGTGAGTAAGTACTCGCACTAACCCACTACCGCTGCGCAACGCCGCTTCTGCCGTCATCCGCACCGCGCCAGCAGTACCGGCATCGCCCCCCACTACCAACAGCCGGCCGTGACTGCCCTTGTGCGAGGTTGGTTTGCGCGGCTTGAGCCAGCGGGTTAATGCGCTGGCATCATAACGCGCGATGGGAGCCCCTTCGCCCGCCAGAAAAGCGGCCAGGCC
This sequence comes from Pantoea sp. paga, assembly GCF_007558755.1. NCBI lineage: Bacteria > Pseudomonadati > Pseudomonadota > Gammaproteobacteria > Enterobacterales > Erwiniaceae > Pantoea > Pantoea sp. paga. The sequence continues at coordinate 44,637 of NZ_VLTF01000004.1, read as the reverse complement.
GAGATCGGCATAGTAAAGCTCTCCAATGTAATCTCGCGCTTTGCCAGTGATCTGGCCCGGTTTAAGAGCGACCACACTCAGCGTATGGCTGGCATTAATTACTTCGCCGGGCGCGGAGCCATTGCCGGCTGATAAGCCGGAAGGCATATCAATGGCAAGTTTCGGCGCCGCATGGGCGTTCGCCCGCTGGATCAGCGTGGCATAGGGTTCTTCGGGCGCACGATTACTGCCGGTTCCCAGCAGCGCATCCACAATCACATCGATCTGCTCTGGCCAGGCCGCATCGGCCGCATGAATTTCACCGCCCGCATCCAGCCACGCGCCACGTGCACGCTGCGCCTCTTCCGGCAACGCTTTTTCACTTTCGCACGCCAGCAGCGTAACGGTTTTGCCCGCCGCCTGTCCTAGTCGCGCCAGCACATAACCATCGCCACCGTTGTTGCCGTGACCACACAGAATCAGCCAGTGGCTGGCCTCTGGCCAGTGCGCCGTCAGATGCTCGTAAGCGGCCTGTCCGGCACGCAGCATCAGCTCATAAAGCGTAATGCCGAGCGCATCGGCCCCTTGTTGCTCAAGCTGGGCCACAGCCTGCGCAGGCCAGACAGAATATGGTAAACTGCGGCTGTTTTTCTTCGAATCCTGGTTACTCATGTCATACCCTCTCGATCTTCATCAATTCGCACAACAGATTAAACAGTGGGGATTGGATCTCGGCTTTCAGCAGGTCGGCATCACCGATACCGATCTCAGTGCGGAAGAGCCGCGCCTGCAGGCGTGGCTGGATAAGCAGTATCATGGCGAGATGGAGTGGATGGCGCGACACGGCATGATGCGGGCGCGTCCTCATGAACTGCTGCCCGGCACACTGCGCGTTATCAGCGTTCGCATGAACTACCTTCCGGCCAAAGCCGCCTTTGCCAGCACGTTGAAAAATCCCCAGCTGGGCTATGTCAGCCGTTATGCATTAGGTCGTGATTACCACAAAGTATTGCGCAATCGACTGAAAAAGCTCGGAGAAATGATCCAGCAGCAGTGTGGCGAGCTTAATTTTCGCCCGTTTGTGGATTCGGCCCCGCTGCTTGAGCGGCCGCTGGCGGCCAAAGCGGGACTCGGCTGGACCGGCAAACATTCGCTGATACTGAATCGGGAAGCTGGCTCGTGGTTTTTCCTCGGCGAACTGCTGATCGATATTCCGCTGCCGGTAGACACACCGCAGCAGGAGCAGTGTGGCCGCTGTGTCGCCTGCATGACTATCTGCCCCACCAGCGCGATCGTTGAGCCCTACGTCGTGGATGCCAGGCGCTGTATTTCCTATCTCACCATTGAGCTGGAAGGCGCGATCCCGGAAGAGTTTCGCCCGCTGATGGGCAACCGGATATATGGCTGTGATGACTGCCAGCTGATCTGTCCGTGGAATCGCTATGGACAACTCAGTGACGAAAGCGACTTTTCACCGCGAGCGGCGCTACATGCCCCTGAGCTGATCGATCTGTTTCAATGGAATGAAGCGAAGTTTTTACGCATCACTGAAGGCTCAGCGATTCGCCGCATTGGTCATTTACGCTGGCTGTGTAATATTGCAGTGGCGTTGGGTAACGCGCCCTGGTCGCCCGAAATCGTTCAGGTACTGGAACAACGACTCGGTGAAAGTGACCTGCTGGATGAACATATTCTGTGGGCAATCACGCAGCAGCAGCAGAAACGAGAGCAACTCGTGGTTGAAGTGCAACCTGCCCAGCAGAAGCGCCTGGTCCGTGCAGTAGAGAAGGGTTTACCGCGTGATGCGTGATTGAACAGCCTGATCGCGAATTATCGTTTTCCACATGCTGTGAATAAAAATAAAAAGCTGTTGTCATTCAACTGCAACAACGCTGATTTTGCTGTTAAATAACAAATTGAAATATTTTCATAATGATAAATATCAACAACTTACATAAAAGTTGTGTTTATTTAATAATGAGGCTATCGCTTCGGTTAACCTGTGAGACTGTGGATAACTCTGTTCAAAAGCCATTTACAGATCGCCGTAACAGGCGCAGACGATGGGGTGCAGTGCTGTGGATAACCTTCATGAAAAAATCATAATCACGCGACGTAAAACAGCCGCATAACGGACTGAAATGAGGGTGATGTTAAATCTGGAGCGGGAAACGAGACTCGAACTCGCGACCCCGACCTTGGCAAGGTCGTGCTCTACCAACTGAGCTATTCCCGCATAGAAGGGCACTGCTAAATAAAACTGGAGCGGGAAACGAGACTCGAACTCGCGACCCCGACCTTGGCAAGGTCGTGCTCTACCAACTGAGCTATTCCCGCATAGAGGGTACTGCTTACATTTTAAAACTGGAGCGGGAAACGAGACTCGAACTCGCGACCCCGACCTTGGCAAGGTCGTGCTCTACCAACTGAGCTATTCCCGCGCCTTGTACCGTTAATAAATTCTTCACCGGTACGGGGTGCGCATTATACGAGAAATCGTTGCTGCTGCAAGCGTCTGAAAGCAAAAATTTTCGCTTTCCGCGCGTTTGCTGATTAAATCAGCAACCTGGTGATTTCATGCGCACCCGTCGCCGATTAAAGCTGCAAAAAGTGTTCGCGGTAGTACGCCAGCTCCGCCACGGACTCGCGGATATCATCCAGAGCCTGGTGCGTCCCCCCTTTTTTGAAGCCAGGAAGGATATCGGGTTTCCAGCGACGAGCCAGCTCTTTCAGGGTACTGACATCCAGATAACGATAGTGGAAGTACGCTTCCAGCTCAGGCATGTACTTAAACAGGAAACGACGATCCTGCCCGATGCTGTTGCCGCAGATAGGCGAGGTGTTCGCCGGAACCCACTGCTTCAGGAACTCAATGGTCGCCAGCTCTGCTGCGCGATCGTCAATCTGACTCTCCTTCACCCGCGCAACCAGACCGCTGTTGGTGTGGGTGCGGACATTCCACTCATCCATCAGCGCCAGCTGCGCATCTGACTGATGAACGGCCATGACCGGCCCTTCCGCCAGAATGTTCAGGTTGGCGTCAGTCACCAGGGTCGCAATTTCAATAATACGATCGTGCGTCGGATCAAGTCCGGTCATCTCAAGATCAATCCAGATCAGATTCTGTTCATTTCCAGTAGGCATGCTGTTTCCTGCGGTTGCTGTAGTCGTCATTTACGATGAATAAGGTGTATCATAGACGTTTTGCCCAGCCGGGCGAAATCTGGCTAACGCTGTGAGGGTGAGTGAGTAAAAATAAACTGTCGAAGGGCCAACAACGCCGCGTAAGCGCTAACCACGATCGCCGTCTCAACCAGCGCAAAGAGCGTCCGGAAGCGGATGACAACCTGTTTGGTGAAGCTGCAGATGGGGTCGTTGTCAGCCGTTTTGGCATGCACGCTGATGTTGAGGATAGCGCAGGCGTCGCCCACCGCTGCAATATCCGCCGAACCATTCGTTCGCTGGTCACCGGCGACCGGGTGCTGTGGCGTCCGGCAACCAGCGGCAACAAAGGTATCGTTGAAGCGGTGCATGAGCGCACCAGCGTATTAACCCGCCCCGATTTTTACGACGGCGTGAAGCCGATGGCGGCGAATATCGACCAGATCATCGTCGTCTCCGCGATCCTGCCTGAACTGTCGTTAAACATCATCGACCGCTATCTGGTTGCCAGCGAAACGCTGGACATTGAACCGTTGCTGGTACTGAACAAAACCGATCTGCTGGATGACAAGGCGCGCGCGTCTGTCGATAAGCAGATGGATATCTATCGCAATATTGGCTATCGCGTGGTGATGGTCTCCAGCCGGGCGAAAAACGGCCTGGACGACCTGAAAGCGGCGCTGACCGACCGCATCAGTATCTTTGCCGGTCAGTCTGGCGTCGGCAAATCGAGTCTGCTGAATGCCCTGCTCGGCTTCGACAAAGAAGAGCAGGTCGCTATTCTGACTAACGAGGTTTCGGATGGCTCAGGCTTAGGCCAGCACACCACAACCGCATCACGCCTTTATCACTTCCCGGACGGCGGCGATGTGATCGATTCACCCGGCGTGCGTGAGTTCGGTTTATGGCATCTTGAGCCGGAACAAATTACCCGCGGATTTGTCGAATTCCGCGCATTCCTTGGCGATTGCAAATTCCGCGATTGTAAACACGGCAGCGATCCCGGCTGTGCCATCCGCGAAGCGGTCGAACAGGGCAAAATCAACAGGTCCCGTTTTGATAACTACCACCGTATCCTGGAGAGCATGGCGCAGGTAAAAACGCGTAAAAATTTCCCTGATGGTGAAAGTTAATCGGTATAACCGCGTCTGAACGGATAAGCCGGGGCATTTTGCGAGGTGCATTCCAGTCGCGCGTCCAGACCGTGCAGCGTGCCGGAAATCGGGTATAGTCGCCATCTGAACGGGGCGCTGCTACAATCCGCCCCCTTTTTTACAACGTCATAAAATAGCCAGGAGGCTAAGGTGTTTGATCGTTTAAAACTCGGCTTGAATCATATTCTCCCGAAGAAATGGCTGACTGAACTTGCCGGTTGGGGCGCCAGTCGCCGCGGTGGTTGGTTGACCAAACTGGTCATTGACATCTTTGTCTGGTTTTACAAAGTCGACATGGCGGAAGCGCGCAAGCCCGATACCGCCAGCTATCGTACCTTTAATGACTTTTTCGTTCGTCCGCTGAAAGACGATGCGCGTCCGGTGGATGCCGATGCCAATCTCATCGCCCTGCCCGCGGATGGCGCTATCAGCCAGCTCGGCCACATTGAAGGCGATCAGATTTTCCAGGCTAAAGGTCATCACTACACCATTGACGCCCTGCTGGCGGGTGATGAGCGCATGGCAGCCCAATTTGTTGATGGCGAGTTCGTCACCACCTATCTGGCACCTCGTGATTATCACCGCGTCCATATGCCGTGCAACGGCATCCTGCGTGAGATGATTTATGTGCCTGGCGACCTCTACTCCGTTAACCCGCTGACCGCGCGTAATATTCCCAACCTGTTCGCCCGTAACGAGCGCGTCATCTGCTACTTCGAAACCGATATCGGGCCGATGGTGCAAATCCTGGTGGGTGCCACCATTGTCGGCAGCATCGAAACCGTCTGGGCTGGCACCATCACGCCACCGCGTGAAGGCGTGATCAAGCGCTGGCACTATCCGGCAGCGGATGATGAAGGCGCCGTGGTGCTGTTGAAAGGCCAGGAAATGGGCCGCTTTAAGCTTGGCTCTACCGTCATCAACCTGTTCGCACCTGGCCGCGTCAAACTGGCTGAAAGCCTGGAAGCAGAAAGCAAAACCCGTCTGGGTCAACCGCTGGCGATTGCGCTGCCGGTCGCGACAGACATGTCCGACGTCATCGTCGATTAAATTGAGTGTCCTCTGTGCGTTCGATTCTCCTCCTGCTGCTGAGCCTGTGGCTCAGCAGCCCGGCCTTCGCGGCCAGCCTTCCTGACGCCAGCCAGCTCAAACAGCAGCTGGAAGAGATAAAATCGGCCAAAAGTTCCCCCTCGCAGGCTGAACAGATCCAGACGATTGAAGCTGCCTTAAACTTTCTCTCTGAACGTGATGAATCGCTGGAGCGCGCGGCGCAATATCAGCAGGTTATTGATGATTTTCCGCGTCTGGCGCGCGAACTGCGTCAGCAGATCGCCGCGCTGAGTGACAGCGGGAAAACCGTGCGCAATAACATGAGCAGCGCCGAGCTGGATCAGGAGATCCTGCAGGTCAGCAGCCAGCTGCTGGAAGAGGGGCGTCAGGCACGGCAGGAGCAGGATCGGGCGCGGGAAATCAGTGATTCGCTGTCGCAACTGCCGCAGCAGCAGACTGAAGCACGCCGGGCGATGACGGAGAGTGAACGCCGTTTGCAGAGCGTCAGCAGCAGTTCGCCACAGGGGCAACTGCAACTGGCGGCTCGCCAGGCGGAAAGCGCCGCGAATAAAGCGCTGGTCGATGAACTTGAGCTGGCACAGCTTTCTGCCAACAACCGTCAGGAGCTGGCGCGGATGCGGGCTGAAGCCCACCAGCGTAAAGCGACTCAGCTCGATAACTATCTTCAGGCGCTGCGCAACCAGCTCAACGATCAGCGGCAACGTGAAGCCGAAGTCGCGCTGGCCCGCACCGAGCAACTGGCGGAAAACAGTGGCGATCTTCCGCCAGAGATCAGCGATCAGTTTCGGGTTAACCGTGAACTCTCGGTTGCCCTGAATCAGCAGGCGCAGCGCATGGATCTGGTGGCGTCGCAGCAGCGACTGGCCACCAACCAGATTATTCAGGTCCGCCAGGCGCTCTCTACCCTGCGTGAACAGTCGCAGTGGCTGGGTGCCTCTAATCTGCTGGGCGAAGCGCTACGGGCGCAGGTCGCGCGTCTGCCGGAGATGCCCAAGTCGCAGCAGATTGATAATGAGATGGCACAGCTTCGCGTGCAGCGTCTCAATTATGAAGATCTGCTGGAGCGCCAGGAGGCGCTGCGCAAGGGACGGCAGGCCGATGGTCAGCCCTTCACCGCAGATCAGAAGCGTATTCTTGATGCGCAGCTACGCACTCAGAGAGAACTGCTCAATTCGCTGATCTCCGGCTGTGACACGCTGATTCTGGAGATTACCAAGCTCAAGGTTGGCAACACGCAGTTGCAGGATGCGCTGACGGAAGTCAAAGAGGCGACGCACCGCTATCTGTTCTGGACCGCCGACGTTAACCCGATTGGTTTGAGTTATCCGCTGGATCTGGCCAAAGATCTTTCCCGTCTGCTGTCGCTGGATACGCTGGGTCAGCTCGGCAAAGCGATGGCGATGATGTTTACCAGCCGTAACTCGGTGCTGCCGATTATTGGGGCATTGCTGCTGGTCGGCTTCAGCATCAGTTCGCGCCGCCACTTCAATGCTTTCCTTGACCGTTCCGCCAGCAAAGTCGGCAAGGTCACTCAGGATCGTTTCCGCCTGACTATCCGTACCCTGTTCTGGTCGATCCTGGTGGCGTTGCCGCTACCGGTGTTATGGGGTGCGCTGGGTTATGGCCTGCAGAACGCCTGGCCCTACCCTATCGCCGTAGCGATTGGTGATGGCATTACCGCCACGCTGCCACTGCTGTGGGCGTTTATGATCAGCGCTGCCTTTGCCCGTCCTAACGGCCTGTTCATTGTGCATTTCCGCTGGCCGCAAAACCGGGTGGCGCGCGCCATGCGCTACTACTCGCTGAGCATCGGATTGATTGTGCCGCTGATTATGTTGCTGATCGCCTTTGGTAATCTGGAAGATCGGCAGTTCTCCTCCTCGCTGGGCCGTCTCTGTTTCATCCTGATCTGCGGGGCAATCAGCATTGTCACCGTGAGCCTGAAGCGTTCCGGGATTCCGCTCTATCTCGATAAAGAGGGAAATGGCGAGAACATGGTGAACCGGATGCTGTGGAACCTGATGATCGCTATGCCGCTGATGGCGGCTCTCGCCTCCGCTGTGGGTTATCTGGCTACCGCGCAGGCGCTGCTGGCGCGACTGGAGACCTCTGTCGCCATCTGGTTCCTGCTGCTGGTTATCTATCACATTATCCGGCGCTGGATGCTGATTCAGCGTCGCCGTCTTGGCTTTGATCGCGCCCGTCAGCGCCGTGCCGATATGCTGGCTAACCGTGCGCGCAGTGAAGAAGAGAAGGAGCAAGGCTCTCTGAACACTGATGCGATTGAAATTGAAGAGCCGGTAATTGATCTGGATGCGATCAGTGCGCAGTCGCTGCGGCTGGTACGCTCTATCCTGATGCTTATCGCACTGGTCTCCGTGATTGTGCTGTGGTCAGAAATCCATTCGGCCTTTAGTTTCCTGGAGAATATTCCGCTGTGGGACGTCAGTACCTCAGTACAGGGCGTAGAGTCGATTCAGCCCATCAGTCTGGGGTCGGTGCTGATTGCCATTCTGGTGTTTATTATCACCACTCAGCTGGTGCGCAATATGCCCGCGCTGCTTGAGCTGGCGCTGTTGCAGCATCTTAATCTGACGCCAGGTACGGGTTACGCCATCACCACACTGACCAAATATCTGCTGCTGTTGATTGGCGGGCTGATTGGTTTCTCAATGATTGGTATTGAGTGGTCTAAGCTGCAGTGGCTGGTTGCCGCGCTGGGTGTGGGACTGGGGTTTGGTTTGCAGGAGATTTTTGCCAACTTTATCTCAGGTCTGATAATCCTGTTCGAAAAGCCGATTCGTATTGGCGATACCGTGACGATCCGCGACCTGACCGGCAGTATCACGCGGATTAATACCCGCGCGACCACCATTACCGACTGGGACCGCAAAGAGATCATCGTGCCGAACAAGGCCTTTATCACCGAGCAGTTTATTAACTGGTCGCTGTCCGATTCCGTGACGCGTGTGGTGCTCACCATTCCGGCTCCGGCAAAAGTCAGCAGTGAACAGGTGACCACCATTCTGATCCAGGCGGCTGAACGCTGCAGCTATGTCCTGGACACGCCGCAACCGGAAGCCTTCCTGGTCGATCTGCAGCAGGGAATTCAGTTATTTGAACTTCGTGTGCATGCCGCTGAGATGGGACACCGTATGCCGCTGCGTCACGAACTGCATCAGTTGATTCTGAGCGGATTTGATCAGCACGGTATTGAGATGCCGTTCCCGCCGTTCCAGATGCGTATGGAAACCCTGGGTAAGAAGCTGCCTGCCAGCAACGGCACACCCGCTGCCCGCGCCTATAAGTCTGGCGGACTGTAATGCAAAACGCCCGGCAAAGCCGGGCGTTATTGCAAGTCTGAGCCGTCAGTTACTGCTTAACGAACTCTTCGCCCTGGGCGATATCTTTCTTCAGCGTATCAAGCATGCCTGACAGCGCCTGTTGTTCGTAAGCGCTGAGGGTACCAATCGGCCTGCGTTCAGCCACACCGTTTTTACCCAGCAGCAGCGGCTGCGAGAAGAAGCGCGCATGTTCACCCTCGCCTTCTACGTAAGCACACTCCACCACATTAGCTTCACCCTTCAGCGCGCGTACCAGTGACAAACCGAAACGTGCGGCTGCCTGGCCCATCGACAGCGTGGCCGAGCCGCCACCCGCTTTGGCTTCCACCACTTCGGTGCCGGCGTTCTGGATGCGTTTGGTCAGATCGGCCACTTCCTGATCGCTGAAGCTGACGCCTTTAACCTGCGACAGCAGCGGCAGAATGGTTACGCCGGAGTGGCCACCAATGACCGGGACTTCCACCTGGTCAGGCTGCTTGCCTTTCAATGCAGCCACAAAAGTATTGGCGCGAATGATATCCAGCGTGGTCACGCCGAACAGCCGATTTTTGTCGTAAACACCGTGCTTTTTCAGCACTTCTGCCGCAATGGCCACGGTGGTATTGACCGGATTGGTGATGACACCAATCAACGCTTTAGGTGCCGTTGTGGCAACCTGTTCGATCAGGTTACGGACGATACCTGCGTTAACGTTAAACAGGTCGGCGCGATCCATACCGGGCTTGCGTGCGACACCAGCGGAAATCAGTACCACATCGGCACCCTGTAAGGCAGGCGTGGCGTCTTCTCCACTGAATCCCTGAATAGCCACTGCGGTAGGAATATGGCTAAGATCAACGGCAACACCCGGCGTAACCGGCGCGATGTCATACAGTGAGAGTTCTGAACCTGCGGGAAGCTGGGTTTTGAGCAGAAGTGCGAGCGCCTGGCCTATGCCGCCAGCGGCACCGAGAACGGCAACTTTCATTCTTAACTCCTTATTAAGGTGGGGCAGAGATGGGCCGAAATTCTATCTGTGTCAGACCTTAATCAACTGCTCAGGCGATGATAAATATCCGTTGTTAATTCTACGTGTTTTCACACTTAATCTCCGGATTCAAAAGTTACTTATCATTGCACCTGAATGACCGACAACTTTGCCGTCGTCAGACAGAGAACGGCTACGTGCGTTTTCTGTTACTACACCACCAATAATATAACAACTTTGCAACCTTCGCCTTCCGGGGCTGTGACGCGTGTTTTGGTCTGAGCGGATTTATTTGCTATTATCGCCGCCCGCTAGCCGCCCGGACGCTGCTCATCAATCGAACGATTGCATAAAAATGCATATAAATGCATAATCACCACTCTGCCGCGGGCGGATGCGCGGTTATTCTCTCTATTTATTGGTAACCTATGCGAAACCCATCGAAACAAGACGATCTGGTTAAGGCTTTCAAAGCCTTATTAAAAGAAGAAAAATTCAGTTCCCAGGGCGAAATTGTTCAGGCGCTTCAGGATGAGGGCTTTGAAAATATCAATCAGTCCAAAGTCTCGCGGATGCTGACCAAGTTTGGCGCAGTGCGCACCCGGAATGCCAGGATGGAGATGGTTTATTGCCTGCCCGCTGAGTTGGGTGTGCCGACCACCACCAGCCCGTTAAAAAACCTGGTACTGGATATCGACTACAACGATGCCCTGGTGGTGATTCATACCAGTCCCGGCGCAGCACAGCTGATTGCACGTATGCTGGATTCACTGGGTAAGTCGCACGGGATTCTGGGTACCATCGCGGGTGATGACACAATCTTTATCACCCGCGCGCGCGACTTCACCGTTAAGCAGCTGCACGGTGCCATCCTCACCCTGTTTGAACAGGAACTCTGATCGCGGACTGACGACCGGCCATCATGCGCCAGATCGTCAGTTCGTTCTCTCTGCTCACCCCTTTCCACAACAGTTACCCGCTCTGGGTAAGTAATAAGCCTGCTTTTACACGCCCGGCTGTTGGTCAGATCGATAACTCTGCTTCACTTTCTGCGCTATTTTACACTGCTTTACATCACTGAACCGGCACCATTGCCCGGATCCAGATCAAACTCCAGCCCGATACACCTCCACTTTCGCACTAAAAGTTAAAGTGATCTATCTCACTGTTTTTGCAATTAAAAGTGGCTTAAAGGTTACTTTTTATCCTTTTTTTATAACGTTAAGTTATTAAAAGTAGCCATAAGGATAAAGAATCACAAAAAAACATTATTAGCGGGGTATTAATTTCTTCCGTTATTAGTTCTATACTTCTTTTCGTGATGCAAATCACACTAAATAAAAAGATAAAAATAGACGACGAGGAAAAATCTATGAACGTAAAAACTACTATTGCTACCCTGAGTATTCTCTCAGCCCTATCATTTGGTGCTGTGGCAGCAGAATCTATTGATGCGTCACAGGCACAGAATCTGCAGGCTGTCGGCACCATCAGTGTCAGCGGCGTGGCGGGTTCACCGATGGATATCAAACAGAAACTCAGCGACAAAGCCGATCAGCAGGGCGCAAAAGCCTATCGCGTGATTGAGGCATACAACAACGGCAACTATCACGCTACCGCCGCACTGTATAACTAAGGCCTAACCGATAATGCCATCTGCTCTCTGTCTGACGCGCCCTTTTGCGCTCCGGAGAGCTGAAGCAGAAATTTCAGGAGAGTTGACCATGAAAATGAAATTAGCTATCGCTGCACTGAGTCTGGCATCCCTGTTCTCAGTGGGTGCTAACGCCGCCAGCCTGGTGTCCAGCGAACAGGCACAGGGTCTGCAGCCAATGAATCAGACCATCAGCATTGGTGGACGAAATGGCGACCAGACGCATATCCGTCAGGTGCTGTCAGAGAAAGCGGATGCCCAGGGCGCGAGCCACTATCGCATCATCGAAAACAACCAGGATAACACCTGGCACGTTACCGCTGAGCTTTATAAATAATTAACCGTGATGACGCCTGAAGGGCGTCAGAAGATATCGACGACCCGCCTTTACGAGTAACCGCAGGTTGTTGAATGTATTGAGGAGATAATCATGAATATCAAAACAACCATCGCTACAGTCAGTCTGCTTTCCGTCATGGCGTTCGGTGCATCAGCCGCACAGCTGGTCACCGGCGATCAGACGCAGAACCTGCAGCCTGCGGGCACCGTAACCATCAGTGGAACCGCGGGATCGCCAATGGATTACCGCGCTGAGCTTTCTCAGAAAGCGGATGAACAGGGTGCCAGTGCCTATAAAGTTATTGAGGCGCGCACCGGCGATAACTATCACATCACCGCACAGCTTTATAAGTAATTCCTCGTCAGATGTATGACGAACCCTTTGGCCCCGCTCGCCGGGGCCTTTTTTCATCTGACGTTTTATCTGACGTTAAAATGAAGCTGACCTTCCAGCTCCTCTTCCGCTTCATCAAATAACAGAATCAGCGCGCCATAACGCCGTCGCTGTCCCCTGCCCAGATTAACAAACTCAATCTCCAGCGGCAGCGGTAACAGATCGCCCGTCACCACATCCCATAATCCATCCAGATCGCAGATGCGGCGCTCCTCCAGCGCAAATCGCTCGCTGAACTGGCGGAAGAAATGGGCCTGATCGACAATTTCATTAAAATCAAAACGCTCGATTTTCATGCTGACGGCTCCCATGCTCCGTCTGCGGGCGACCTTCGCCGCCCGTTACTGTCCGCTAGCTCAAACCGCCCAGGTGCAGCGCTTTGACCTCCAGATACTCTTCCATGCCAAGAACCGAACCTTCGCGGCCCAGCCCCGACTCTTTTACACCACCAAACGGCGCCAGCTCGGTTGATACGGCACATTCATTAATGCCGATCATGCCGCTTTCCAGCGCGGCTGAAACACGGAACACCCGCTGCAGATTCTGGGTGTAAAAGTATGCGGCAAGGCCGAACGGCGTATCGTTAGCGCGGCGGATGACGTCATCTTCATCATCAAAGCGGAAGCAGGCAGCCACCGGACCAAAGGTCTCCTCCTGCGCGAGCTGCATCCCTTCGTGCGCCTCAGTAATCACAGTGGGCTGCCAGAAGTTGCCACCCAGCGCATGTCGCTCGCCACCCGCCAGTAATTTACCGCCTTTTGCTACCGCATCATTGACGTGCTGCTCAACCTTTTCCACCGCCGATGCCTCAATCAATGGCCCGACAATCACGCCCTCTTCCATGCCATTGCCCACCTTCAGCTTGTTCACTTCGGCAGCCAGCTGCTGAGTAAAACGATCATAGATAGCATTGTGAATGTAGAAGCGGTTTACGCTGACGCACACCTGACCCGCATTACGGAATTTGTTGGCAATAGCGCCCTGCACGGCGGCATCAATGTCGGCATCGTCAAACACGATATAAGGGGCATTCCCCCCCAGCTCCATCGATACTTTTTTCATGGTTTCGGCAGCATTGCGCATTAGCAGCTTGCCCACCTGGGTGGAGCCGGTGAACGAGATTTTACGCACCGCTTTGCTGGCCATGATGGCATCGCTGATGGCATGGGTATCACCGGCTACCGCATTCAGTACACCATCAGGCACGCCTGCCTCCTTCGCCAGCGCCAGCAGGGCAAAGGCGGAGAGTGGGGTGTTATTGGCGGGTTTGATAATGCCGGTGCAGCCGGCAGCCAGAGCTGGCCCCAGTTTGCGGGTCAGCATCGCCATCGGGAAATTCCACGGCGTAATGGCAGCCACAACGCCAATCGGTTCGCGGGTTGCCAGAATACGGGAGCCGGGTTTAGCTGGCGGGATGATCTCACCATTGGTCCGCTTCGCCTGCTCTGCGAACCACTGAATAAAACTGGCGGCGTATTCAACTTCCCCTTCCGCCTCTTTCAGGGGCTTGCCCTGTTCGGTCGTCATCAGCTGTCCCAGCCAGCGTTTGTTCTCAATGATAAGCTGGTACCAGCGAGTGAGAATTTCAGCGCGCGCTTTTGCAGTCTGCGCCCGCCAGGCGGGAAATGCGCGCTCCGCTGCGGCGATAGCCTGTTCCGTTTCAGCTTTACCTGCTTTTGCCACCTGTGCAATCACCTCACCGGTCGCCGGATTGGTCACGTCAAAGGTAGAGGCCGCCTGATGCCACTGGCCGTCCGCTAAATAGCCGGTCCGGAACAGTTCGCTCTCTTGCAGTGATTTCATTGATTCGCTCCTGTCAGTTTTGCTCTTCCGTCTGGAGAGTATAGTTGGCAAAAGCGACAGATTTTGTGATGGGTGGGGATTGCGCAGGCCGCTGCAGGTCACAGCGGCCAGATTCAGATTTGGATGAGCGTGTTCTGGTACTTATCCAGCATCATAGCCAGTCGTTTTACCGGTTCCGTTACGCTGGCGGGTGCCTCGTAGTGGGCCAGTTTTTCCTGATAGACATCCAGCTCTTTCAGCAGACGTTCAAAATAGTAACGCCGCTTGTCATCGCTGCTGGCGGAGATCACCCGATCAGCGGTGTAACGCAACTGCCGGTGATAAGCAGAGAGATCGGCATTCACCGGCACTTCTGCGTCGCGTAACCGCTGATGACCGATGATCAGCGTCAGGGCGATGCGATATTTGTTGATATCGCCCGGAAACAGGTTGAGCAGCAGAAACAGTTGCTGATAGAGCGCTGGCAGATGGTTTTCACGCCGGCGCGCCTGATTGGTCGTCATGGCAGAGACAGCCGCATACATAAAGCGGTTCAGTAGTTTGCGGCCGGTGCGCGCTTTTGATTTATCACGAATCAGCAGGATCACCATCATCGCCACGAAGCAGCCGATGACCTGGCCCAGAACGTTATCGAGAAAGACGTTAATGTGGAATTCCATCGGATTATCCAGCACCAGAACGTTAAGGGTGCCAATCAATGCCCCCAGCGTGCCGAGCTGACGTCGCTGAATGAAGATACCACCGATAAACCCTAGCAGGCCGATGGCGATGCAGAGCAGCAGCGCACTCTGCTGCGTCGCCGGAAGAACATACATAAAGTAGAGCGCGCCCAGCGGAACCGCAACTGTCATGCCGTAGAGAAAGTCCTTTGCCATCATCAGCGGGTTGGGCATACGCATCGCCAGTGCGGTGATGACAGCCAGCATGACCATGCAGCCACTGCCAGAGGTCCAGCCGGTATAGAGCCAGAACAGCGAACCCAGTGCGGTCGCCACAAAGGTACGGATACCGTTGATCATCGCATGATGCGTTTCAGCGGAACGCGCCTGGATCACCACCTCGCGCTGCAGAATCTCCTCTTCCAGCGAGGTGATCCGGCTATTACTTTTGATCCCTTTCAGCAGCAGCAGATATTCGGTAGCAGTGCCTACCCAACTGGCCAGCGTGACCGGCGTTGATTTGCCGCTGGCACCAATCACCCGCCGCATTACTTTCATCCGCTTATGCACCTCTTCAACGGTCGAGGCTGGTTTTTCGACCATCAGGCGATACTGGGGCGGGATGTAATCAGGACGGGAATTCTGGATCAGAAAGGTTTCGGCTGCCTGTGTAATCAGCGTCAGTGACAGCGTATTGAGCATCTGCAAACGGCGATTGCTGTTCTTCCAGCGTGAGGACTCCATCATCAGCTGGCTGCGCATGCTGTTCAGCGCCGTGGTGCGCCTTACCAGCGCGCTCCAGGCTTTATCGACCTCTTCTTTATCACCGTGTGCGACGCAGAGTTGCAGCAGGTTATAGTGTGCCACCAGCAGCGAATCGACCTCAGCGTCGATCACTTTTTTAATCGAACGGGGTGAGAAAATCATGTCGGCCAGAATGGCACACAGAATGCCGAGTACGATTTCACTGCAGCGCTCTACCGCATATTGTGGCACCAGCGTCAGACCGCCGCTGGCGTTAGCCGTCACCACAATAATCAGCGCGGTGTAGCCCGCCAGTCCGAGCGCGTAAGAGTTTTCTACCTTGATCAGCGAAGAGAGCCAGACGCAGAGTCCCGCCCAGATGCAGCACAGCAGCAGCATCACGACCGGCGCACGCACAGTGGCGATCATGATGGTCAGCGCGGCGATACAGCCAATAAATGTCCCGATAATACGCAAAACGCCGCGATAGCGTAGCGCCCCTGAATAGGGATCACCCCCGGCAGCAAACGCGGTACCGCCAGCCACGATACCGGCGGTCATCACCGCCCAGCGCGGCGTTTCAAGGTTAAAGTGAAAACCCACCATCAGCGCTAATACCAGCGCAAAGGTGAGCTTTACCGGGAACCGAAGGAACTCGATCATATCGCCCTCTTAACCAAACTCACGCAGGCGATTAAACAGTCGGACCATCGGTGAAACCTGTTCAGGCTGACGATCGGCCTGGCCGGTGATCACCACTGTCGCTGTCGTGCCCGCCGGGAAGCGATTGCCGGGCTGCTGATCAAGCCGGATGCGCACCGGCACACGCTGCGCCAGACGGACCCACTCCAGATTGGAATCTACCGTGGCCATGCCTTTGCTGTCGACCGAGCTGCTGCTGTTGGTAACGCCAGCCGCCACACTGTCCACGGTGCCGCGCAACACGATGTTGCTGCCAAGTGGGGTCACTTCCGCGCGGAAGCCCTTCTCCACGCCGTGCAGTTTGGTCTCTTCCAGGTAAGCCAGCACATAGAAGGAGTGCTCCTGAACCAGCGCTACTGCAACCGAACCACGGGTAATAAACTCACCCTGGTAGACATTCAGGTTGGTGACCCAGCCATCGGATGGCGCTTTCACAGTGGTGCGCTCAAGGTCGATCTTCGCCAGATCGCGTGTCGCCACCGATTTCGCCAGCTGATGTTCGCTGGTTTGCAAATCGTTATTGGATTGCTCGATAGCCTCGCGTGACATTGCGGAGGTACCCAGCTGGTTACGGCGCCCGGCTTCGCGACGTTTCTCACTGACCAGCGCCTGGTAATATTCAACATCCGCCTGCGCCTGATCGAGCGCTTTTTGATAGCGCGGCCGGTCAACCACAAACAGCGTATCGCCCTTCTTCACCAGCTGGTTGTCGTGTACCGGAACCTCGGTAATCAGGCCAGTGACGTCAGGGGAGATCGCCACCACGTCAGCGGCGAAACGCGCATCACGGGTCCAGGGCGATTCGGTATAGAAGACCCAGGCACGGAAAATAATGACCACTGCGATAATGACCAGCAGGATAGTAATCGCGTAGCGCGCGATTTTTCTTATGAGTGCTTTCACTTAAACCTCAGACTAATAAACGGGAGACAAGGTAAAACACACAGCAGTAAAGCGCTGTATTAAAAAGTGCCGGATGCCAGACAAGATCGTAGATACCGCTCGGCGTAAGCACGCGTTTCACTAACCAGAACAGCATCAGTGAAATAATAAGTTCGATGAAAATGGGCGGAAAAGAGAGCCCAAACATGACAAATACCGGAAGCACACTCATCACAAATCCTTAGTTCGACCTTGCCGGGATACTCATGCCTCTTCCGATGTCGCGGGAAAACCCTCTGCAAGCGTTATCCGAACCGCAGCTGGCTTAATAATAGCGTATCATCGAAGGGTATCAGGCAATGAAGAATCACCGGGAAATACCCCGGCGCGCTTATAATAACGCGCCTGACTATAAGTTTTCTACAGAATGTGATCTAAATCACTTTTAAGCCAGAGTAAATAATGGAACGACTGAAAGGCATGTCTGTCTTCGCTAAAGTGGTTGAACTGGGTTCGTTTACCGCTGCGGCGCGTCAGCTTCATCTGAGCGTCTCATCAATCAGCCAGATCGTCGCGAAACTGGAAGATGCATTGCAGGTTAAACTGCTGAATCGCAGTACCCGCAGTATCGGCCTGACCGAAGCGGGCAAAATCTATTATCAGGGCTGTCGCCGTATGCTGGCCGAAGCGACGCAGGTGCATGAGCAGCTTTACGCTTTTAACAATACGCCCATTGGCGTACTGCGAATTGGCAGCTCCTCTACCATGGCGCAGAACGTGTTAGCCGGCATGACCAGCGATATGCTGCGGGAATATCCGGGGCTGAGTGTGAATCTGGTCACCGGCGTTCCGGCCCCGGACCTGATCGCGGATGGCCTGGATCTGGTGATTCGGGTGGGAGCGTTAAAAGATTCCAGCTTGTTTTCGCGTCGCCTGGGTGCGATGCCGATGGTGGTGTGCGCCGCAAAAAGCTATCTGGCGCAGCATGGTACGCCGGAGAAGCCGGGTGATATCGATAATTTTTCCTGGCTGGAATATAGCGTACGGCCCGACAACAATTTCGAACTGATTGCGCCGGAAGGATTAGTGACACGCCTGGCTCCGCAGGGACGTTTTGTGACCAATGATTCCCTGACGCTGATTCGCTGGCTGAAGTCGGGCAATGGCATCGCCTATGTGCCGATGATGTGGGTGATTGATGAGATCACCGCAGGCGAGATCGATATTCTGTTTCCGCAGTATCAGTCCGATCCGCGCCCGGTCTACGCGCTCTATACCGAGAAGGATAAGTTACCGCTTAAGGTGCAGGTCTGTATCGATTATCTGACCGGCTATTTTGAACAGGTGGCTGAACAGTATCAGCAGCACCGTAAAAGTTAACAACCCGCCAGGCGGCGGGTTGTTGGGGTCACATCAGGCGGTGCCGCCGATGGTCAGTTTATCCAGCTTCAGGGTCGGCTGACCGACACCGACCGGCAGGCTCTGCCCCTCTTTACCACAAACGCCGACGCCTTTATCCAGCGCCAGGTCATTACCCACCATCGAGATCTGCTGCATCGCTTCGATGCCGGAACCAATCAGCGTTGCGCCTTTAACCGGTTTGGTGATTTTGCCGTTCTCAATCAGATAAGCCTCTGAGGTTGAGAAGACAAATTTGCCGGAGGTGATATCCACCTGACCGCCACCAAAGTTCGGCGCATAGATGCCATACTCAACGCTTTCAATAATATCCTGCGGCGATGACTTGCCAGCCAGCATATAGGTGTTGGTCATGCGCGGCATCGGCAGATGCGCGTAGGATTCACGACGTCCGTTACCGGTAGGGCTAACCCCCATCAGTCGCGCATTCAGCTTGTCCTGCATGTAGCCTTTAAGCACACCATTCTCAATCAGCATGTTGTACTGACCGGGCACACCCTCATCATCTACCGCCAGTGAACCGCGCAGCCCTTCAAGGGTGCCGTCATCTACCACGGTACAGAGGTCAGACGCAACCTGCTGACCAATTTTACCGCTGAACACCGAGGTGCCACGGCGATTGAAGTCGCCTTCCAGACCGTGACCGACCGCTTCATGCAGCAGCACGCCCGGCCAGCCCGCACCCAGCACCACCGGCAACGCACCAGCAGGTGCGGCCACGGCGGAGAGGTTCACCAGCGCCATACGCACCGCTTCACGCGCCCAGGCGTCAGCGCGGACTTCGCCATCTTCATCTGCCAGGAAAAACGCATAACCGGTGCGCGCACCGCCGCCGCTTGCGCCGCGTTCACGTTTGCCCTGATCTTCCACCTGTACGCTGATAGAGAGGCGAACCAGCGGACGGACATCTGCCGCCAGCGTGCCGTCAGTCGCGGCTACCAATACCTGCTCGTAAACGCCGGTCAGGCTGGCATTGACTTCCTGCACGCGCGGATCAGCAGCACGAGCCACTTTATCAACGCGATGCAGCAGGGCAATTTTATCTTCACGTGTCAGGCTGCTCAGCGGGTCGACCGCCTGATAGAGCGAACGGTTCATCACGGCAGAAAGCGTGTGCGCCTTGCCATTTCCCTGTTCGCGTACGATGCTGCGTGCGGCTTCAGAGGAGAGACGCAGTGCATTCAGCGTGATCTGGTCGGCATAGGCGAAGCCGGTTTTCTCCCCGCTGACCGCACGCACGCCCACACCCTGATCGATATGGTAGGAGCCATCTTTAATGATTTTGTCTTCCAGCACCCAGGATTCGTGAAAACTGGACTGAAAATAGAGATCGGCATAATCCAGACGACGTTCTGAAAGCTGCCCTAACAGGGAAAATAGGTCCTGCTGATTAATGCCGTTAGCAGTCAGTAACTGCTCACTTACCAGGTTCAGAGTCATCGTTTCTCACTCATTATGTGCTCAGATAATCATAGCCTGCGGTAATTCCGGTACGGCGTCAAATTCACTTGTTGTCAGTTTCACGCGGTTTACGCAGCACTTCATTGATTTCCGGTTTATCCAGCGGGCCACTGATGTGATAACGCAGCAGCGATATCCTGTTCCACAACGGCGCCAGAACTTTACTGGCGGCAAACACCGCCGCGCCAATTACCGGATTGATGGCAAACGCTGTCGCCACACCAACCGAGGCGGATATTTCCGGCGCAACCACCGCTTCCATATCGATCTGACGCTTCACCAGGTCGAGATTACCCTGCATCGCGATGTCCGCTTCCAGGCCATCCACCAGCAAATTATCGGTGCGCATCATGCCGTTTTCGATCCAGGCCGTGCCGTTAATCGAGTCGAAGTAGAAAGAATTGGTGAAGGTGTCGCTAAAGTCGAAGCGCAGTTTGCGCAGTAGCGCATCAAAGCTCACCAGCCGCAGGATTTTTCCGGCTGCACCGGTATTCACATCGGCGATCTGGCCTTTGCCAAAGTGGGTCTTCAGGGTACCGCTCAGCGTCTCTGCCGAGGGCTGCCAGGGAGCAGAGCGCCAGTGCAGGTCATAGGCAATATCAAATGGCGCATCGCGCAGCGGCGTGTTGACGCCAAACCAGTTGGTCGCGTTATTAATATTCGGGCCTTTCAGCGAGCCCTTCAGCGAAGTGCGCTGGTCGTCCTGGCGGTTAACCCATTCCCCGTTGATTTTCAGCTGTGAACTGCCAGTATCCACTTTTCCGTTAGTAAGCGCTAACGTATCTCCGCGGGGTTGCAGCATCGCGGAGACCTGACCATATTTCTGACCCAGTACCCAGCACTCTTTACAGCGCAACTGTAAAGCGGGCCACTGGCTGAAATTAATGGTCGTGGCTTTTTGAGGTGGCGCTTTGCCGCCTTTGCCTTCACCGTTATCCCACTGCGGGTTGTAGTAAAGGTAATCCAGGTTCACCTGCCACGGTGCTTTCGGTGCCATTGCCAGCGCACCACGCAGCTCTTTAGCCCTGACGCCGACCTGGCCCTTGCCGCCTGCACTCTGAGCCAGTGTCGCTTCAACCTCATGCCATTGCTGCCCGGCCAGGGTGACCGCCGGGCTGCGAAGCGTGATATTGCCGGGCAGCGTGACGCCACCGGTTTTGAGGCCGCTGCCGCCGCCTGACTCGCTGCCCGCGGATGCTCCCCCTGCGGCCATCATCGCCACCCAGGCCTCGCCATCCAGCGCAGGCAGGTTCAGCACCATGCCGGGATGATCGGGCAGAGCAGGTGTTTTCTGCGCATCATTCAGCCAGATGCCACGATCGACGCGCAGCGTCGGCTCCAGCAACCAGCGGCTGTTAAAGCGATGGTTTGCATCAACGCTGCCACTGAGATCGAAATGGTGCAGGTCGCCACTGGCCTTGATTGCAACAAGCATCGCCTCACCGGCCTTCTTATCCAGCGGCGCAGGTAAGTGACTACTTACTTCTTTTGCATTACCGTTCAGCGTCACGTCATAACGCGCGCCGCCATGATGGGGCAGCGTAATATTGACGTCGCCCTGCCACGGCAGATTTCCGCCCAGCTGCTTGCTGACGGCTGCAGGAAGCTGGCTGATTTTAGCGGGTTGCCAGTCGCCCTGAAGTTTGACGTTCACGCCAAAATCGTCCGGATTCTCTTTGGTGCTGAAACGCACGCCCATTGGCTGACCAAACCAGTTCGCGCGCAGATCCTCACTGGCCAGATTTCCGTTGTCGTAACGGAAGCGCCCTGAGAGATTGTTAATGGTGGTTTTTAATGGTTTGATAAACAGCGAATTATTGTTCAGGTCCACATTGCCACGGGCGTGAACCTGCTCACCATCCAGCGGGATATCCAGATTCAGGTGGCCGCCGACGCGGCCTTTGATTTCCAGCTGCTCCAGCGCGGCACCCAGTGAAGGTTTCAGCGGAGTCTGCCCGAAATAGTCCGCGATCTGCTGGCCTTCACCACTGATATCACCCTCAATGATCAGTTTTTCTTTCAGGTAGTCGGGGATCACCGCAGTGACGTTGTGCGCGTCCACCTCGCCCAGTTTCGCCACTGGCGCTTTCATCCAGAGACCGTCATTCAGGAAGTTAAGGTCGATATCGAGATTGCTCAACGCTGGCCATTTGGGCTGAAACGCATAGGTTGCCTGGCGAAGCGGCACCCAGACCTGGAACATGCCATCATTATGCTTGAACGGGAACAGCGCCGGATTACCGGCAAACAGCAGTGTGGCGTTGTCCACCTTGCCCCCCTTCACTGCCCCACTCAGATAGTGCGTCAGGCTGTTCCCCATCAGCGGCACCGGGAAATAGCGCCAGGCATCGCCCGCATCGGTAAGCCGGATACCGGCCAGAATATCCAGACGAGGCTCACCGCCGCTATTCTGCTGGTAGCTGAAGTCGCCGCGCGCCCAGAGCGAGCGAGCCTCCAGGTCAAGATTTTCGCCCGCCAGCGTGAGGCCATGATCATCATTCAGCCAGCGCAGTGCACCGGTCACCCGCTTAATCTCTAACGGAGCCTGGAACATGTCGCCGTAGGGAACGGTCGCCGCCCCCATATCAACACTGACCTGACCATTGCTCAGGCTGCCGCGCGCTTCCCCGCTTAAATGGCTGATGCCCGGCAACAGTTTCCAGTGCTGCCAGCTGAAATCACGCCACTTCACCTGTACGCGGGTTTTTTCAGGCTGCTGTAACGGAATATCCAGCGCCAGGCCATCGATGGTGCCCTGTGGCTGCAGCGTCTGCCAGTTTTCAAACAGCGCCGGAGAGAGCGGCGCAAACAGCGGAACGATCGGCGCAATATGACTCAGCACCAGCTGTGTGGCACGAACGCGCACTTCCGGCTGACCATCCGGTCCCAGCATCTGCTTATCTTCAGGGCGCCATAACAGAGAGAAGTGGCCAGCGGGCCAGGCGTGGCCGTCGGTGCTGAGCCGGGTTTGTGGCACATTGACCACCCAGCCATTCTGGAAACGTGACAGATGCGCGGTCAGCCCATCGACTTCAATGCGGTGTCGTCCGGTCTCGCCCTGCCAGCTGGCTCCGCCCTTGCGCAGCAGCAGATCGCCGGCATAGATGTCGCCATCGCGCAGGTTAACCCAGGCCGCCAGGCTAAATCGGGCGCTATCCAGCCGGGTATTGTCGCGCACCCAGCGGCCCAGCCACGGGCGCATATCGACGTCGTCGGCCTGCATCCAGATACGGCCATCATTGAGTAAACCGTTGCTGTCGTTAAGATCAAGCCGCACCTGGACCACGCCGTGCTGGCCGGTGAAGCTCGACAGACTGACTTCGCCTTCGGCCCGGTGGCGGTTATCTTCATTGACCCAGGTGAGGCGCGGGATCGCCAGCTCAGCATGCTGACCGGAAGGGGTGCGGAAACGGATGGTGCTGTCACGCAGATCAAAGTGGTCAAACTGACGCAGGAAGAGTTCGTTAATCTGCGCCGGACGGAAGCTGTTTTTCTCTTTGTCGTTGTCGAGTAAAGGACGATTAGTATCGAGGTGCAACTGCCAGAAGGTCAGATCGCGAAACTGCCACCGCCAGTGCAGCAGGGACTGCCAGACGTCGAGAGCCAGATTGATACGTTTGATAGTGAGTTTGCCGTTCTCATGCAGATCGACGCTAAGATCGCGAATCTGCAGGGTTGGGCCAAAATTCTCCCATTTACCCTGTAACTGGCTGGCGTTGACCGGCACGCCGCTGCTGTCGGAGATGTATTGCAGAAGGTTGCTGCGATAGCTGTCGAGATGCGGCATCACCAGACGCAATCCGCTGACCAGCAGCGCGACAATCACGATGATTGCCGCGACCAGCAGTAACAAAATCCTCGGCAACTGCCTCACTCACGCCTCTCCTTGTATTCCGTAAACGACGGATAGTTGGTTCTCATACCCGACCGTCTCCCGATAAAAGCGTTAAAACGCGCATTTTATCTCAAACAAGGGCGATTTTTCAGCCCGATATCCGAAGAAACCGGTGAGCGGGCTGGCGTTACATCATCACCACGTCGAACTGCTCCTGAGTGTAGAGCGCTTCGACATGAACTTTAACCTGCTTGCCGACAAAGATTTCGACTTCAGCCAGTGCATGAGACTCGTCAGTTTTTAACGCCTCACCCACCGTCGGTGAAACATAGACCAGAAAGCGGTCAGAATCATAAGCGTGATGAACCCGGACAATCTCACGCATGATTTCATAGCAGACCGTCTCAACGGTTTTCAGCGTGCCACGCCCTTTGCAGACCGGGCAGTCCTGGCACAAAACGTGCTCAATGCTTTCGCGGGTACGTTTACGCGTCATCTCCACCAGACCCAGCGCCGAGAAACCATTAATACCGGTTTTAACCCGATCTTTGCTGAGCGCGCTTTCCAGCGAATGCAGTACCCGGCGGCGATGGTCTTCGTTGCTCATATCGATGAAGTCGATAATGATGATGCCACCAAGATTACGCAGTCGCAGCTGGCGCGCGATCGCCTGAGTGGCTTCAACATTGGTATTAAAGATCGTCTCATCAAGGTTACGATGGCCAACAAACGCACCGGTGTTGATATCGATGGTGGTCATCGCTTCGGTCTGATCGATGATCAGATATCCGCCTGACTTTAGTTCAACTTTGCGATCCAGCGAGCGCTGAATCTCATTTTCGACGTCAAACAGATCGAAAATAGGCTGTTTACCGTTGTAGAGCTCCAGCTTACCGGCCATTTCCGGGATATATTCACCGGTAAATTCCACCAGCATATCGCACGTGAGGCGGGAGTCGACCCGGATGCGATCCAGCGCTGCGCCCGCAAAATCACGCAGAATACGCTGGGCCAGAGCCAGCTCACCGTAGAGCAGGCAGCGGGTCTGATTGCGCTTTTTACGCTCGCTGACTTTGGTCCAGAGTCGTTTGAGAAAAGCCGCGTCCTGCGCCAGCTCCTCTTCCCCGATGCCTTCTGCGGCGGTACGGATAATAAAGCCGCCCAGATCGTCGCAGTAGTCAGCCACGACCGCTTTAAGCCGATCGCGCTCTTTCTCGCTCTCAATACGCTGAGAGACACCCACATGCGATGCGCCTGGCATAAAGACCAGGTAACGCGAAGGCAGAGTGATGTCAGTGGTCAGCCGGGCACCTTTGGTGCCAAGCGGGTCTTTGACGACCTGAACCACCAGATCCTGCCCCTGCCGTACCAGCTCGGCGATATCCCGCACGATAAAGTTTTTCTTTTCGTCGCCCGCCACACATTCAGTATGCGGCATGATATCTGAGGCGTGCAGAAAGGCCGCTTTCTCCAGACCGATATCAACAAAGGCGGCCTGCATGCCGGGCAGAACACGGCTTACACGGCCTTTATAAATATTGCCAACGATGCCGCGCCGCGCCTCACGCTCAATGTGAATTTCCTGCAGTATGCCGCCGTCGATATAGGCAACACGTGTTTCAGAAGGCGTGACGTTTACCAGTAATTCAGCCGTCATGTTGACCCCTTACGGCACGCAGTGACTCGAAATGGCTGATCAACTCCCCTGTCTCAACCAAGGGTAATCCGACCACTGCATGGTAGCTTCCATTAATTTTGCGGACAAAGTTTCCTCCCCTGCCCTGGATACCGTATGCACCCGCTTTATCCATTGGCTCGCCGGTCGCGATATAGTCGTCGATGTCGGTTGCGGTTAAGGTGCGGAATGTCACATCAGTGGTTACGACGCAATCCAGCGCCTGCTGGCTGTCGGCCAGTGCTACCGCCGTCATCACCTGATGCGTATGACCAGAGAGTTTGCACAGCATCGCGCGGGCATCGGCGGCATCACGCGGCTTTTCCAGCACTTCGCCATTCAGCACCACAATCGTATCCGCGCCCAGCACCGGCAGATCCTGCGCGGCCAGTTTGACACCCGCCTGCGCTTTATCATTGGCCAGACGGCGGACATAGATCTCCGCCGCTTCGTTCGGCTGACGCTGCTCTTCAACGTCAGTCACGATGCGCTCGAATGTCAGACCAAGTTGAGTTAACAGCTCACGACGACGCGGTGAACCGGAAGCAAGATAGAGGGTTACCATAAATTTCCTTATTGAACAGCGAACTGACGACGAATTTTTCTCATTAATAAGAATAGCCAGGGCCAGAGAATACCGTCGACGACACTGCTCCAGAAAATTTCAGGTCGGAATGAAACGTTGATTACCAGGAATTCAGCCCAGAAGACAATCACATCCACCGCCAGCGACAGCACCATAACCATTAACGCTTGCTGCCACAACGCTAAGTTGCGGAATAACTGGAACTTAAAGGCAATCAGGTAGGCGATGATACTGAGCGCCAGCGCACGCACGCCGAGTGTCGAACCCGCAATCAGATCCATGATGGCACCCAGCACAAATCCGCTGCCGACATTGACCCGATGCGGCAGTGCGAGCACCCAATAGATTAGGATCAACAGCAGCCATGAGGGCCGGAACATATAAATTTCATCCGGCCAGGGCATGATCTGCAGGACAAGCGCAACCAGGAAGGAGAGCCAGATGACCCAACGTCCCTGGCTGCGATATCGACTCAAGGCTGCCCCCCGCGTGAACGCGAGGAGTTGCTTTGTCCACTGCTGCTGGCGGCTGACGGTGCAGGCGGTCCCATCTGTACGGCAGGCGCAGGCGGGCCCATTTCTCCCGCAGGCGGTAAGACCTGCGGCATCATCTGCATCAGACGCTCGTTCGCAACGCGATGAACTTCATCCTGCGGCAACGGCATATCACCATTGCGATCGGCACCCCACAGCAGCAGCAGGTAACGCAGACGCTGCAGACCCGCGGTCGGATGCGCCTGAATCACCGTATAGGCGCGTTGGGTATCCACTTTTACCGAGGAAACCACACCTACCGGATAGCCTTCAGGGAATCGGCCACCGATACCTGAAGTCACCAGTACATCGCCGACCCGAATATCCGTATTACCCGGCAGATGTTCAAGCTGGAGATCTTCAGTACAACCGTTACCTGCGGCAATGACACGGATGTCATTACGCAGCACCTGAATCGGCAGGGCATGTGACGCATCACAGATCAGCAGAACACGGCTGGTGAGTTGTCCGACAGCGATGACCTGACCGACCACCCCTTTATCACTGATGACCGGCTGGCCTTCATAGACGCCGTTAACGCTGCCTTTGTCGATTACCACCTGGTCGGTGTAAGGATCGGTGCCGGTGGAGATGACCTGTGTCACCATCTTTTGCTCATCCTGACGCAGCGGTGAACCCAGCAGTTCACGCAGGCGTGCGTTTTCCTGCTTATATTGCCCCAGCATTAGCAGGTTACTGTTTTTCAGGAAGAGCTCACGACGTAACGCTTTGTTTTCCTGCTCCAGCAGCTGACGCGACGCCAGCGACTCTGACACGCCATCCAGCAGCTGACGTGGCCCATTGGCCAGGAAGTAAAACGGACTGACCGACGTATCCAGATAGTTGCGTATTTGGGTGAAAGAACCCACACGGCTGTCGGCAATGATAATGGCAATCGCCACGATAACCGCCAGGAATAGACGCAACTGCAGGGAAGGTCCCCTGCTAAAAATCGGCTTCATATAATCTGCGTGATCCTCGACAACAGGAGAGGAAGCAACGGCATAACACCGTGCTTCCCTGGGCTGAACGCACTGCACCGGCACAGATTGCGCCGGTTCACATGCCACTCCCTCGCATGATCATTGCGTTCTCAGCCGGTTGAGGCAATTATTCTTCGCTGAACAAATCGCCGCCATGCATGTCGATCATTTCCAGCGCTTTGCCGCCACCGCGAGCCACACAGGTCAGTGGATCCTCAGCAACCACAACCGGAATGCCCGTCTCTTCCATTAGCAGACGATCCAGGTTGCGCAGTAACGCACCACCGCCGGTCAGCACCATGCCGCGCTCCGAAATATCTGAAGCCAGCTCAGGCGGACACTGCTCAAGGGCAACCATCACCGCGCTAACGATGCCGGTTAATGGCTCCTGCAGCGCTTCCAGAATTTCATTAGAGTTCAGTGTAAAGCCGCGCGGCACACCTTCTGCCAGGTTACGGCCACGCACTTCGATCTCACGGACTTCATCACCCGGATAGGCTGAACCGATCTCATGCTTAATACGTTCTGCGGTCGCTTCGCCGATCAGTGAACCGTAGTTACGACGCACATAATTAATAATAGCTTCATCGAAACGATCGCCACCAATACGCACTGACGAGGAGTAGACCACACCGTTCAGGGAGATCACCGCCACTTCTGTGGTACCGCCACCAATATCCACCACCATTGAGCCGGTCGCTTCTGAAACGGGCAGACCCGCACCAATTGCTGCAGCCATCGGCTCTTCAATCAGAAACACTTCACGCGCGCCTGCGCCCTGAGCGGATTCACGAATCGCGCGGCGTTCAACCTGTGTTGCCCCGACGGGTACGCAGACCAGCACACGCGGGCTGGGACGCATAAAACTGTTGCTGTGAACCTGCTTGATGAAGTGTTGCAGCATCTTTTCAGTCACGAAGAAGTCAGCAATAACGCCATCTTTCATCGGACGAATCGCTGCGATATTGCCTGGCGTACGGCCAAGCATCTGTTTGGCCTCATGACCCACGGCCGCAACACTTTTCGGTGAACCGGCACGATCCTGTCGAATAGCGACGACGGAGGGCTCGTTCAGCACGATGCCCTGTCCTTTCACGTAAATCAGGGTATTCGCGGTACCCAGGTCAATGGACAAGTCGTTGGAAAACATGCCACGAAATTTTTTAAACATACTAAGGGGTAATCCTGCAAGCTGGGGGCGGAAAATAAAATCCGCTTACTTTACCAACCACACGAAGCTGCCACAAGGCGCAAAAACGTTCTGCTTCGGTGAAAAAAGACGCCTGATTGCGTTTAAGTCATCTGAACTGGCGATCCACAACGGCAGAATGGCGACCAGACGCCATCAGCACTGCATTTCACGCTATTTCCCCTCGCCCTGTCCGACATAAAATCTAACATTTCCGGCAGTAAGTTCAGAGGTTCAGACGCGGATAAACATTAAAAAAAACCGTAAATTTCCGTCAGTACGACCGCAATTCATTAAATACGGTAACGTTGTGAATACTTCTTCACGTTACTGTTAACCGGAAGCGAGGGGGCAAAAAAGTCGCCCTGCCCACCTGCTACGCCCAACGCGACTAATGTTTGCCACTCCGCTTTAGTGCGAACACCGGTAGCAAACACCTGAATGCCCGTACATTTACAGACTTCCAGCAGACTCTGCACAAACAACTGATTTTCAGTCCGCCGCTCAATATTGCGCACCAGACCGGCATCAAGCTTGATCAGTTCCAGCGGCAGCTGTCGTATGTAGGCGCTGCTTACCACGGTTAAACCCGCCTGATTTACCGCAACCCGACAGCCAAAAGCCTTAAGTGCGCGGAAAACTGGCGTTAAACGGTTGATGTGTTGACAAACATCTGCCTCGGCAAGTTCAAATAAAAATCGTTTTCTTTGCGCTTTCGGGCACTGCAGCAGCATGTTCTGCAGCCAGAGGACAAAAGAGCGTTGCAGAAGCGAGTTAATCGTCACCGGGATCACCAGCGTCTCTTCTGGCCAGAGTTCAGAGAGTGCCGCAATGCGGGTCATCAGCTGGCGATCCCAGCCATCAGCCATGCCGAGCTGCTGCACCAGGGGCATATATTCTGCGGCCAGCACTTCTTTATCGCCGTCGAAGATGCGGGTCAGCATCACCCGGTGCTGTACCTTGCCCTCAATATTGACGGTGGGTTTATGGTAGAGCCGCGGGCCGCCACGGCTAAGTGTGTTCTCCAGCAGGGTTCGCCAGCGCACACTCCCCCGCCCGGCGTCCTGCGGATTTCCGGCCCCATTGGTCCAGTTGTTGCCGCCCAGCAGTGCCGCACGTCGGGTGGCCATTTCGGCATTTTCCATCACCTGCGGTACTGTCTGCCCGCTGTGCCAGGCGCTGATACCGATATGGATGAGATCATCACGATTGACCAGCCGCATCGGCGGCAGTGAATCAACGGCATTGATCAGCTGATCCGCAATACTGTTTGCCTCTTTGAGACTCCGATGCGGCAGTAGCACGGCAAAATCACTGCGGAAATAGCGTGCCAGCAGGGCACCAGGATAGCGCAGCACAAAGGTGGAAAGCATATTGACGAAATTGAAGAGGTACTCCTCAACCAGCCCCGGCTCAAGCGAATCCTTCAGCGTGTCCAGATCGGGCAGGCGCACCATCATCACCACACCATGGGTGCCGACAGCTTCCTGATCTTCCAGCAGGGTGGCGAGCTGGTTATCAAAAAACAGCCGGTTGTTGAGACCGGTGCGTCCATCCTGCGCAGCAAAGGTGCGGATCAGCGTGTCGATACGCAGACGCTGCTCGCCCGCTTCCTGCAGATCCGCCAGCAACACATCCAGTGCGCGGCTCGCTCTCGGTGGCCACTCATCCGCACCGCGTTTCGGCATTACGCCGCGCTCACCGCTGATAATCGCCTCTGCCCGCACTTCAAGATGCTCCATACCGCGCCACTGACGACTGAGCCAGCGATGCATCAGCAGCAGCACCAGACTCATCACCAGCATGACGGTAAACAGGATGCCCAGCGTAGAGGTGCCGGTAATGGAGCGCAGCCAGGTTTTGGCAGGATCAAGGGTGACAACCCGCAGCTCTAAACCTGTCTGGTGCATCAAAGGCACATCGACCTGAATAAAACGATTAGGCTCGTCTTCCAGCATCTGGTTTTCGTGTCGGGAGAGGGTAAGGAAAGTCTGCCTGCCGTTGTGAAGTGAAATCTGCTCGGCATTCATTATCGGCATCATACGCGTGAGCCAGACATGCAGCTCTGCCGGCGTCTGGGTGAACATCGCCTGATCCACTTCGGTCGCCAGTATCTGCGCCCGATGTTCAACCCGCTGATGACTGAACCAGAAAACACTGAATGCACAGCCTGCCAGCATCAACGACATTGCCAGCAGGCTTAAAAAGGTAATAAACGCAGATAATTTTGTGGTTAATCGCATCCCTGTGCCTGTATTACTGCGGTGATAACCGGATCACCCAACCTTGTACCGTCAGCCTGACGAAAACGCGAGCAAAATAGCATAATTTGCCGTTGCCGACATCGCCGGGACGTATGAAGCCGAAGTATATCGTCGGGATATCATCGCTGACGTTGATCCTGACACTTTTCGGTGCATTCTCATCGTACCGGCCAGCCAGGAAATTTCACATTTTCAGGGCGAAACTGGCTGATATCAGTAATAGTCACCATGCTGGTTAATGACATCCTGTCTGGAGAAGGCACCATGAAACGCACACCCTGTCTGACCGAAGCCGACGTAACGCCGGAAAGCATTTTTAACATGAAGCGCCGCCAGGTGCTGAAAACGCTGGGACTGAGCGCCGCGGCAATGGGTATGCCGGGCGTGGCGCAAGCCGATATTCTCAGCTGGTTCAAAGGCAACGACCGCCCACCCGCGCCAGCAGGCCGGCCGCTGGACTTTACCAAACCAGCGCAATATCAGGCCGATCTGACCTTAACGCCTGCGGATAAAGTTTCCGGCTATAACAACTTCTATGAGTTCGGGCTGGATAAGGCCGATCCGGCCGCCAATGCCGGTACGCTGAAAACAGAACCCTGGAAACTGACCATTGATGGCGAAGTAGCTAAGCCTGTAACCCTGGATATGGATGACATCTTTAAACGGTTTGCCATGGAGCAGCGAATCTATCGCATGCGCTGCGTGGAAGCCTGGTCGATGGTGGTGCCCTGGATAGGCTTTGAGCTGAATAAGCTCATCTCTCTGGCGGAACCCACCAGCAAAGCGCGTTTTGTCGCCTTCCAGACGCTCTACGATCCCGAGCAGATGCCAGGCCAGAAAGATCGCTTTATTGGCGGCGGACTCAATTATCCCTATGTCGAAGGTTTACGTCTGGATGAAGCAATGCATCCGCTGACGATACTGACTACCGGCGTCTATGGCAAAGCGCTGCCGCCGCAGAATGGCGCGCCGATTCGCCTGACGGTACCGTGGAAATATGGCTTTAAAGGTATTAAGTCGATCGTCAAAATCACCCTGACCGACAAACAGCCGCCAACGACATGGAACCAGATCGCCGCAGATGAATATGGTTTTTATGCCAATGTGAATCCGCACGTTAATCATCCACGCTGGTCGCAGGCCACTGAGCGGTTTATTGGGCCGGGCGGCAGTCTGAAGGTCGAACGTCAGCCAACACTGCTGTTTAACGGCTATGCCGAACAGGTTGCGTCGCTCTATCGTGGCCTGGATTTACGGGAGAATTACTAGGTGGTACGCCTGTCGATAAAACAGATCACCTGGCTTAAGGTGATTCTGCATCTGGCGGCCCTGTTGCCGCTGGTTTATCTGGTTCTTGCCGCAATGCAGGGCGGCCTGAGTGCGGATCCAGCAAAAGATATTCAGCATTTTACCGGCCGCATGGCGCTGAAACTGCTGCTGGGTACGCTGCTGGTCTCACCGCTGGCACGTTATGGCAGGCAACCGCTGTTAATCCGCACGCGACGTCTGCTTGGCGTCTGGACGTTTGTCTGGGCTTCTCTCCATCTGCTGAGCTATTACCTGCTGGAGCTGGGCGCTGACAATCTGCGTCTGCTGGGCAGCGAGCTGATTTCCCGTCCCTATCTGACACTGGGTATTATCAGCTGGCTGATATTACTGGCCCTGGCGCTGACGTCGTTTCAGCGCGCTCAGCGCAAGCTCGGTAAGCGCTGGCAAACCCTGCACAACGCGGTCTACCTGGTAGCGATTCTGGTGCCGATTCACTATATCTGGTCAGTGAAAACCCTGTCACCCCAGCCACTTATCTACGCCCTACTTGCTGCGATACTGTTAGCCTGGCGTTACAAAAAATTTCTCAAATGGTGGCCTCGCTAGCGCTTCCCCCGTTGTTTTCCTCTGCCGTTTTCTGATAAAAGATGTGGCCCGCTGGCCACATCCGATCATCTTCGCAGATAAGACCAGTATTTTGCTGCGAAATGACACGAAACGGATATAATGCCCGGCTTTATTGCTCGTCGGGTCTTCTTTTTCATTCTCAAAGGTGACAAATGAAGATTCGCAAGGTATTTTACGCGATGCCTCAATGATTGCGGGAGATGGCAGCACGATGGCGCATAAATTACATATTCTGCTTTTAAACGGACCCAACCTGAACCTGTTGGGAACGCGGGAACCTGAGAAGTATGGTCATACCACGCTGCGTCAGATCGTTGACGATTTGACACGTCAGGCAGACCAGTTGAATGTTGAATTGAGCCACCTGCAAACCAATGCTGAATTTCAGCTGATTGATCGCATTCATGAGGCCAAAGGCAATGTGGATTACATCATTATTAATCCTGCCGCGTTTACCCATACCAGTGTCGCACTACGTGATGCCCTGCTGGCGGTAGAAATACCGTTTATCGAGGTTCATCTCTCCAACGTGCATGCCCGCGAGCCCTTCCGCCATCACTCCTATCTTTCTGATGTCTCTGCTGGCGTGATCTGTGGGCTTGGCGCTGACGGCTACACATGGGCTTTACAAACGGCAGTAAAACGCCTGTCTCAAACTAATTAATCAAACTGAGTACGGAACCCCACTCATGGATATTCGTAAAATTAAAAAACTGATCGAACTGGTTGAAGAGTCTGGCATTTCAGAGCTGGAAATTTCTGAAGGTGAAGAGTCCGTTCGCATCAGCCGTGCACCTGCAAACGTGGGTTACCCGATGATGCAGCAGGCTTACGCTCCGCCGGTTCAACAGCCTGCTCTGGCAACAGCTGTTGCCCCTGTTGCAGCGGTTGCCGAAGCGGCACCGGCTGAAATCAGCGGTCACATCGTGCGTTCACCGATGGTAGGGACCTTCTACCGCACGCCGAGCCCGGATGCGAAAGCCTTTGTGGAAGTCGGTCAGAAAGTGAATGCCGGCGATACCTTGTGCATCGTCGAAGCTATGAAAATGATGAACCAGATCGAAGCTGACAAATCAGGCGTGGTGAAAGCTATCCTGGTTGAAAGCGGTCAGCCGGTCGAATTTGACGAGCCACTGGTTATCATCGAGTAACGGGGCAGATCATGCTGGATAAAATTGTTATTGCTAACCGTGGTGAGATTGCGCTGCGCATTCTGCGTGCCTGTAAAGAACTGGGCATCAAGACTGTTGCGGTACACTCAAGCGCGGATCGTGACCTGAAGCACGTGCTGCTGGCAGACGAAACCGTCTGCATCGGCCCGGCGCAGTCAGTTAAAAGTTACCTCAACATCCCGGCGCTGATCTCTGCTGCAGAGATCACCGGCGCGGTGGCGATTCACCCTGGCTACGGCTTCCTCTCTGAGAATGCCGATTTTGCTGAGCAGGTTGAGCGCTCCGGCTTTATCTTTATCGGTCCGAAAGCAGACACCATTCGCCTGATGGGCGACAAAGTCTCTGCGATTAATGCGATGAAGAAAGCAGGCGTCCCAACCGTACCCGGTTCTGACGGTTCGCTGACCGATGATATGGAAAAAAACCGTGCCTTTGCGAAGCGCATCGGTTATCCGGTCATCATCAAAGCCTCTGGCGGCGGCGGCGGTCGCGGTATGCGCGTTGTGCGCAGCGATAAAGATCTGGAACAATCCATCAACATGACGAAAGCGGAAGCCAAAGCGGCTTTCAGCAACGACATGGTTTACATGGAGAAGTATCTGGAGAATCCGCGCCACATCGAGATTCAGGTTCTGGCTGACGGCCAGGGCAACGCGATCTATCTGGGCGAACGTGACTGCTCCATGCAGCGTCGTCACCAGAAAGTGGTTGAAGAAGCGCCAGGACCAGGCATCACGCCGGAACAGCGCAGCTTTATCGGTAATCGTTGTGCCAAAGCCTGTATTGAGATTGGCTATCGTGGCGCAGGTACCTTCGAGTTCCTGTACGAAAACGGTGAGTTCTACTTCATTGAGATGAACACTCGTATTCAGGTGGAACATCCGGTGACCGAGATGATCACCGGTGTGGATCTGATCAAAGAGCAGCTGCGCATCGCTGCGGGTCAGCCATTGTCGATCAAACAGGACGAAGTGGTTATTCGCGGGCATGCGGTCGAGTGCCGTATTAACGCTGAAGATCCGGTCACCTTCCTGCCAAGCCCGGGTAAAATCACCCGCTTCCATGCGCCAGGCGGTTTTGGCGTGCGCTGGGAGTCGCATATTTACTCAGGCTACACCGTACCGCCGTATTACGACTCCATGATCGGTAAGCTGATCACCTATGGCGAAACGCGCGAAGTGGCTATTGCCCGCATGAAGAATGCGCTGGCGGAACTGATCATCGACGGTATCAAAACCAACGTTGAACTGCAGATGAAAATCATGTCCGACGAAAACTTCCAGCACGGTGGAACCAATATCCACTATCTGGAGAAAAAACTCGGCTTGCACGAGAAGTAATCGCAACGCTGAGTCAGTCAGAGGCCGGTTAATCCGGCCTTTTTCTTTTGCCGCTGGCGTTAAGGTTGAATCATGGATGCTCGTTTTATACAGGCACATAAAGAGGCGCGCTGGTCGCTCTATCTCACCCTGCTCTGGCTCGCTGCCTGGGGGCTTTCAGCCTGGCTGGGCGGACGTGAAATCGGTATCACCGGCCTGCCGCGCTGGTTCGAACTCTCCTGCCTGTTTGCTCCCCTGTTGTTCATATTCCTGTGCTGGATGATGGTGCGGGTCATTTTCCGCGACATGCCGCTGGAGGATAAAAGTGAACAGTGAAATCATTCTGCCGTTACTGATTTATCTGGTGCTGGTTGCTGCGCTGTCGGTCTTTGCCGTCCGTAAAAGACGTGAAGGCAGCTTCCTCACTGAATATTTCCTTGGCAGCCGCTCCATGGGCGGATTTGTGCTGGCGATGACGCTCACCACCACCTATATCAGCGCCAGCTCGTTTATTGGTGGTCCCGGTGCCGCCTACAAATATGGGCTGGGATGGGTATTGCTGGCGATGGTGCAGGTGCCTGCCGTCTGGCTCTCGCTGGGTGTGCTGGGGAAAAAGTTCGCCATACTGGCACGTAAGTATAATGCGGTGACGCTGAATGACATGCTCTACGCCCGCTATCAGAGCCCGCTGCTGATCTGGCTGGCGAGTCTGAGTCTGCTGGTTGCCTTTATCGGTGCCATGACGGTGCAGTTTATTGGCGGTGCGCGGCTGCTCGAAACCGCCGCAGGCATTCCGTATGATACCGGTCTGCTGATTTTTGGCGGCACTATTGCGCTCTACACCGCTTTTGGCGGATTCCGTGCCAGCGTGCTCAATGACGCCATGCAGGGCGTCGTGATGCTGATTGGCACATTTCTGCTGCTGTTCGCGGTGATTCATCAGGCTGGCGGCCTGAGCACGGCCGTCCAGAAACTGCATGACATCGATCCTGCTTTGCTGTCGCCGCAGGGGCCGGGAGAGATTATAACGCCGACCTTCCTCAGCTCGTTTGTCGTGCTGGTCTGCTTTGGGGTGATTGGCTTACCGCATACTGCCGTGCGCTGCATCTCTTATAAAGACAGCAAGGCAGTCCATCGGGCCATTATTCTGGGCACCATTGTGGTGGCGATCCTGATGCTGGGAATGCATCTGGCCGGTGCGCTCGGCCGGGCAGTACTGCCGAATCTGACCGTGCCGGATAGTGTGATACCCACCCTGATGATCACAGTGCTGCCACCGTTAGCCGCCGGACTGTTTCTGGCAGCACCTATGGCCGCCATTATGTCGACCATCAATGCCCAGCTGTTACAGGCTTCGGCCACGCTGATCAAAGATCTCTATCTGCGTGTCGCCCCGCAGCAACTGGAAAATGAGACGCGGCTGAGGCTGTTATCTGGCACCATTACGTTCGCACTGGGTATGCTGCTGCTGATTGCAGCCTGGAATCCACCGGATATGATTATCTGGCTCAACCTGCTGGCCTTTGGCGGCCTTGAGGCGGTTTTCCTCTGGCCGCTGGTACTGGGCCTCTACTGGGAACGCGCTAATGCCGCGGGAGCCATCACCGGCATGGTGGTGGGTGGAGGCTGCTACGCTTTTCTGGCGAGCCTGAACCTGCAGATTCTGGGTTTTCATCCCATTGTGCCCTCACTGCTTTTGAGCCTGCTGGCATTTTTAGTGGGCAACCTGTTTGGACGCGCGCCGCAAACGGTCGACGCGCCGCAACATTGACGGAAAGAGAGACGTTATGCCGTGGATTCAAATCAAAATTAACAGCTCAGGTGAACACGCGGAAACGCTGAGCGATGCGCTGATGGACATCGGTGCGGTTTCAGTGACCTTTCAGGATACCAACGACACGCCGGTATATGAGCCGCTGCCAGGTGAAACACGCCTGTGGGGCGATACCGATGTTATCGGCCTGTTCGATGCAGAAACTGATATGGCCGCGATTACCGCCGAACTGGCGCAGCATCCGTTGCTGGGCGCCGGTTTTCGTCACCGGATCGAGCAGATCGAAGATAAAGACTGGGAGCGCGAATGGATGGAAAACTTTCATCCGATGCGCTTCGGTGAGCGGCTCTGGATCTGTCCGAGCTGGCGTGATGTGCCGGATCCCGATGCCGTCAACGTGATGCTCGATCCCGGCCTGGCGTTTGGGACCGGCACCCATCCGACCACCTCACTCTGCCTTACCTGGCTTGATGGGCTGGATCTGGTGGGCAAAACGGTGATCGATTTCGGCTGTGGTTCGGGGATCCTGGCGATCGCCGCACTGAAGCTGGGCGCGGCTCAGGCGATCGGGATTGATATCGATCCGCAGGCTATTCAGGCCAGCCGGGATAATGCTGAGCGCAACGGCGTCTCTGATCGCCTGTCGCTCTACCTGCCCCACCAGCAACCGGACAATCTGCAGGCTGATGTGGTGGTGGCCAATATCCTGGCTGGCCCGCTACGTGAACTGGCACCGCTGATCAGCGTACTGCCGAAGTCTGGCGGTCATCTGGGCCTCTCGGGCGTGTTAGAGAGCCAGGCTGAGAGCGTCTGCGAAGCGTATGTCAGCGAGTTCACGCTCGACCCGGTTGCGGTTAAAGAGGAGTGGTGCCGGATTACCGGGATTAAATCCTGAATATAGCGCCTGTCTGCCCCTTCTGACATCGCTCTGCCCGGAACAAAGTGCCTTAACAGAACATTCAGCCAGCCCGTAGCGTAAGTTGCGGGCTTTCCCGATTTGAAATGGATGCTTGTATCGTTAATCACGTCATGTGACGTTTTTTATCTGGCGAATTGACGTACTTTTCTGGAAAAACTTTTGCTCACAATTTCAGCATAAATTGTTAAGTTATTGATATTTAATAGCAATAAATAAGAGCATCGATCATGACCCGGATTTCATTGATCTTTCTTGCTGATTGTTCAAAGTTTGGCCTTTCATCTTCCTGCAAAAATGCGTAATATACGCCGCCTTGCAGACACAGTATGGCCATTCTGACTTCATGCGTATTGGAAACCTCCAGCTGAGAAATCGACTGATTGCAGCACCGATGGCCGGTATTACCGACAGGCCGTTCAGGACGCTGTGTCACGAAATGGGTGCAGGCATGGCAGTTTCTGAGATGTTGTCTTCAAACCCGGAAGTCTGGGCAAGCGACAAATCTCGATTACGTATGGTTCACAGCGATGAGCCAGGCATTCGCGCCGTGCAAATTGCCGGTTGCGATCCCAGTGAAATGGCGCAAGCTGCACGCATTAATGTTGAGGCTGGTGCACAGGTTATCGACATTAATATGGGATGCCCTGCCAAGAAGGTTAACCGCAAAATGGCGGGTTCAGCCTTGCTGCAATATCCCACCGTGGTGGAGTCAATTCTCTCCGCAGTGGTTAATGCAGTGAATGTGCCGGTTACGCTGAAAATTCGTACCGGCTGGGATCCTGAAAACAGGAACTGTGTCGCGATTGCCCAATTGGCTGAACGCTGCGGTATACAGGCTCTGACGATACATGGTCGCACTCGTGCCTGCCTGTTCAACGGAGAAGCTGAATATGACAGCATTCGGACAGTTAAGCAGAGTGTCTCCATTCCGATTATCGCGAATGGAGACATAACTGACCCGCATAAAGCCAGAGCGGTGCTCGACTATACAGGGGCCGATGCTCTGATGATAGGACGTGCTGCTCAGGGAAGACCGTGGATCTTCCGGGAAATCCAGCATTATCTGGACACTGGGGAGTTGCTTGCCCCGCTGCCGATGGCAGAGGTCAAGCGCTTGCTTGTTTCGCATATACGTGAGCTGCACGACTTTTACGGTTCAGGCAAGGGATACCGTATAGCGCGAAAGCACGTCTCCTGGTACCTGCAGGAGCACGCCCCGAATGACCAGTTTCGGCGCACATTCAACGCCATTGAGGATGCCAGCGAACAGCTGGAGGCGTTGGAGGCATACTTCGAAAATCTTGCGTAACGAAATAAAGAGCTGAAAGAACTATGTTCGAACAACGCGTAAATTCTGACGTACTGACCGTTTCAACCGTTAACTCACAGGATCAGGTAACTCAAAAACCTTTGCGTGATTCGGTTAAACAGGCACTGAAGAACTATTTTGCTCAACTGAATGGTCAGGATGTGAGCGACCTGTATGAGCTGGTTTTGGCTGAAGTCGAGCAGCCTCTGTTGGACATGGTGATGCAGTATACCCGTGGCAATCAGACCCGTGCTGCCCTGATGATGGGTATCAACCGCGGTACGCTGCGTAAGAAATTGAAAAAATACGGCATGAACTGATTTTTAGTTCTGTCTGTAAATCACGCCAGCCTTCGGGCTGGCGTTTTTATTTGTGCGTCGACGCACAAAGCCACGGTAATGATAGTGAAACAGTTTCCGGTAATATGGTAACTGTAGTTGCAATCGCTGGCGTGATATTTCACCCTCTCTCTTTTGCCCGCTGTGATTTGACTTAGTGCCTGCCTGACCCTCACCTCGCTTCACATCCCCGCCACTGCTGGGTATGTGACTTTCTGCGCATTAAAAAGCAACGCAATCTCTTCATACATTTTTGCCTGAGTGAATGCTCACACTGCTCCCACATAGTGAAACTATTTGCACTAAATGTGATCGGGTCGACTCGCATTGCTTCCTTTTGGTGCGCCATATTAGCGAAACTTTCTAAGTGCTTCCGATTATTAACCGTTCTTTCATACGAATTCAGGAACCTGCAAACCTGGCATCAGCTTTGCAGAGTCGTGGATGGCTGACCGCCACAGACAGGAAAAACGCACACTAAAGTGCGCAAACATAACAACATGATCCCGCCACACAGGATGCTTTATGAAAAAGATGATGCTCTCTACGCTGATCGCGGCTGCCTCGCTGGTTACCATTGCTCAGCAAGCACACGCAGGCACCACACTGGATGCGATAAAGAAAAAAGGGTTTGTTCAATGTGGTATCAGTGACGGCTTGCCGGGCTTCTCCTATGCAGATGCTGGCGGCAAGTTTACCGGTATCGATGTGGATGTGTGTCGTGCGACGGCTGCCGCTGTGTTTGGTGATGCGACCAAAGTGAAATATACCCCGCTGACCGCGAAAGAGCGTTTTACCGCCCTGCAGTCCGGCGAGGTGGATGTGCTTTCACGTAATACCACCTGGACCTCATCGCGCGATGGCGGCATGGGCTTCCTGTTTGCGGGCGTGAACTATTACGACGGTATCGGCTTCCTGACTCACCAGAAGGCCGGCCTGAAAAGTGCGAAAGAGCTGGATGGTGCCACCGTCTGTATTCAGGCGGGAACCGACACCGAGCTGAACGTAGCGGACTTCTTTAAAGCCAACAAAATGCAATATACGCCTGTGACCTTTGACCGCTCTGATGAATCGGCTAAAGCGCTGGATAGCGGACGTTGCGATACGCTGGCGTCTGACCAGTCTCAGCTTTACGCATTACGCATTAAGCTGGGCAAACCGGACGAATTTATTGTTCTGCCCGAAGTGATCTCCAAAGAGCCGCTGGGGCCGTTGGTGCGTCGTGGTGATGATGACTGGTTCACCATCGTGAAGTGGTCGCTCTACGCCATGCTGAATGCGGAGGAGATGGGCATCTCCTCGAAGAACGTTGACCAGATGACAGCCAAGCCAACCACACCAGACATGGCACACTTCCTGGGCGCAGAAGGTGATTTTGGTAAGGATCTGAAGCTGGATAACAAGTGGGCTTACAATATCGTTAAGCAGGTGGGTAACTATCAGGAAAGCTTTGACCGTAACGTCGGTAAAGACAGCGCACTGAAGATTGCACGTGGTCAGAATGCGTTGTGGAACCAGGGCGGTATTCAGTACGCACCACCGGTACGTTAACAGACCT
Organism: Pantoea sp. paga; assembly: GCF_007558755.1. Taxonomy (NCBI): domain Bacteria; kingdom Pseudomonadati; phylum Pseudomonadota; class Gammaproteobacteria; order Enterobacterales; family Erwiniaceae; genus Pantoea; species Pantoea sp. paga. Next base: position 3,553 of record NZ_VLTF01000004.1, on the reverse strand, counting down.
CACTAATCGGGCACCCTATTCTGCGGTGCCCTACCCCAGCTTTCGTTACTGAGGTTTCAACATGTCACAACGCCCAACCGTGAAAAGGGATTTTTCATTTGGTAATCCCACGGTTCGCGCCTGGATTTATCAGCTCATCGCCGTCGTCGCGGTGCTTGGTGTGGTGGGTTATCTGGTGCATAACACCATTATTAACCTTGCCAATCGCGGCATAACATCGGGGTTTGGATTTCTTGAGCGCACTGCCGGTTTCGGCATCGTTCAGCATCTGATTGAGTACACTGAGGGAGATACCTACGCGCGCGTGTTTCTGGTCGGATTAACCAACACGCTGCTGGTTTCTGCACTCTGTATTGTTTTCGCTTCGATTCTCGGATTCGCGGTCGGTCTTGCCCGCCTTTCTGACAACTGGCTGCTGCGGAAACTCTCGAATATCTATATCGAAACCTTCCGTAATATCCCACCCCTGCTGCAAATCTTCTTCTGGTACTTTGCAGTCTTGCGCAATCTGCCGGGGCCACGTCAGGCGCTGAATGCTTTTGACCTGGCATATGTCAGTAATCGCGGACTCTACGTTCCATGGCCGACCTATGCAGCAGGCAGCTGGCCGTTTGTTATTGCACTGTTTCTGGCCGCGGCTGTGAGCTATGGCCTGTACCGCTTTAACCGTAAACATCAGTTGAAAACCGGTCAGTTACGTCGCACATGGCCCGCTGCCGTTGTGATGCTGATTCTCTTTCCTTTGCTTGCACACCTTGGGTTTGGCCCAGCCACGCACTGGGATGTGCCACAACTGCGCGGTTTCAATTTCCGTGGCGGCTCGGTGATGATACCGGAGCTGGCAGCCCTGACGCTGGCACTGTCGATTTATACGTCGTCGTTTATCGCTGAAGTGATCCGCTCCGGGATTCAGTCGGTCCCCTATGGTCAGCATGAAGCGGCGCGGTCGCTGGGGCTGCCTAATCCGGTTACGCTGCGCCAGGTGATTATTCCTCAGGCCATGCGCGTCATTATTCCGCCACTGACCAGCCAGTATCTGAACATCGTGAAGAACTCCTCACTCGCCGCCGCTATCGGTTATCCCGATATGGTGTCGCTGTTCGCCGGATCGGTACTGAATCAGACCGGTCAGGCCATCGAGACGATTGCTATCACGATGGGCGTTTACCTGATTATCAGCCTGCTGATATCAATGCTTATGAACTTCTACAACCGCAAAATTGCGCTGGTTGAGCGTTAAGAGAACGGGATAACTATGTCTGTGACTACGCATGAAACGCCCCCCGTCCCGACGACTCTGGTCAGTCGCGCCTGGTTTTGGGCTCGTAAAAACCTGTTTTCCAGCTGGTTTAATACGCTACTGACGCTGTTTTGCATCTGGGTCATCTGGCACGTCATTCCGCCCGCGCTGAACTGGCTGGTCTTTAAGGCAAACTGGATCGGCACCACGCGCGCCGATTGCACCAAAGAGGGTGCCTGTTGGGTCTTTATCCATGCTCGTTTCGGCCAGTTCATGTATGGGCTTTACCCGCATGAGTTGCGCTGGCGTATTAACCTGGCGCTGGTGATCGGCCTGCTGTCGATTGTGCCGATGTTCCTGAGGAGCCTGCCGTATCGTGGACGCTACATTGCTGCCTGGGCTGTCATCTATCCGGTGGTTGTCTGGTTTCTGCTGTATGGCGGCTATCTGGGGCTGGAACGCGTCGAAACACGTCAGTGGGGCGGATTAACGCTGACGCTGATTATCGCCTCGGTGGGTATTGCCGGTGCGCTGCCGCTGGGCATTTTGCTGGCACTGGGCCGTCGCTCACGCATGCCGGTCGTGCGCACGCTGTCGATTATCTTTATTGAGTTCTGGCGCGGCGTGCCGCTGATTACCGTGCTGTTTATGTCATCCGTGATGCTGCCGCTGTTTATGTCTGAAGGCACTAACATCGACAAGCTGGTGCGCGCGCTGGTCGGGGTCATTCTGTTCCAGTCCGCCTATGTGGCAGAGGTGGTTCGCGGTGGACTGCAGGCACTGCCTAAAGGTCAGTACGAAGCAGCCGAATCTCTGGCGCTGGGCTACTGGAAGACGCAGATGCTGGTTATTCTGCCCCAGGCGCTGAAGCTCACTATTCCCGGCCTGGTCAATACCATCATCGCACTGTTTAAAGATACCAGCCTGGTCATCATCATTGGTCTTTTCGATCTGTTCAGCAGCGTCCAGCAGGCAACGGTCGATCCGACCTGGCTGGGGATGTCGACCGAAGGTTATGTCTTTGCTGCACTGGTCTATTGGATCTTCTGTTTTAGCATGTCGCGCTACAGCCAGTATCTGGAAAAGCGCTTTCACACCGGGCGTACATCGCACTGAGGTTTTACATGACTGACTCTATGACACACTCTTCCGACGCGTTGATGATCTCGCTTGAGAACGTGAATAAATGGTACGGGCAATTCCATGTACTGAAAGACATCAACCTGCAGGTTAAACCCCGTGAACGCATCGTACTGTGCGGACCTTCCGGCTCCGGCAAATCGACGACGATCCGCTGTATCAACCATCTGGAAGAGCATCAGCAGGGCCGCATTGTTGTTGACGGTATCCATCTTAATGATGACGTTCGTAACATCGAGCGCGTGCGCACCGAAGTCGGTATGGTCTTCCAGCACTTCAATCTCTTTCCGCATCTGACCGTACTGCAAAACTGCACGCTGGCACCTTCCTGGGTAAGAAAGATTCCAAAGAAGGAAGCTGATGAGCTGGCCATGCACTATCTGCAACGCGTGCGTATTGCCGAGCATGCACATAAGTTTCCGGGCCAGCTCTCTGGCGGACAGCAGCAGCGTGTCGCCATCGCCCGCTCACTCTGTATGAAGCCAAAAATTATGCTGTTTGATGAACCCACGTCAGCGCTGGATCCTGAGATGGTTAAAGAGGTGCTGGATACGATGATTGGTCTGGCGGAGGATGGGATGACCATGCTGTGCGTCACCCATGAGATGGGCTTTGCCAGAACGGTGGCTGACCGGGTGATCTTTATGGATCGGGGAGAGATCGTCGAAGTCGCGCCACCACAGGAGTTCTTTGCGAATCCAAAATCGGAGCGTACGCGGGCGTTCTTATCGCAGGTTATTCACTGATCAGACGTTCAGTTATCTTACTACCCGGCCTGGTGCCGGGTTTTTTATGGCCTGAACAGCCGCTTTAATACGCTTACTGACCTGTTGCTGTTATGAATAAACAGACGGATACGCGTGCAGAGGGAGTTTTATCGCCGTTTTCCACAACGAAAAAAGCCCTTCGCATACGCAAAGGGCTCTCTCTTATTTGATGCCTGGCAGTTCCCTACTCTCGCATGGGGAGACCCCACACTACCATCGGCGCTACGGCGTTTCACTTCTGAGTTCGGCATGGGGTCAGGTGGGACCACCGCGCTACAGCCGCCAGGCAAATTCTTTTATTTACCGAACTCGTGTCTTAACTGGTGCTGATACCCAGAGTCGAACTGGGGACCTCACCCTTACCAAGGGTGCGCTCTACCAACTGAGCCATATCAGCACACTAAAT
>NZ_VLTF01000039.1:0-694 GCF_007558755.1 Pantoea sp. paga | reverse complement strand
TTCGAGCTGTTGTGCGATGGTCATAAGTGCGTCTCCGTGTTGCGGCACACGCTGTGCCAGTTCGCGTACAAAACCTTCGGCGTCGGCTGTTTCGCCTGCCTGTACAATATAGTGTACCAGCGATATCACCTGTGATGAAGACAGATAGCCGGCCAGCAGAATGGGCGCCAGCCGGTCAGTCAGTTCTGCCAGGTCCCGCTGATGAATATGTTTCTGCAGCAGGGTCAGGGCGGCCATGCTGCGATGGCCGGCGACTTCATCATCAGGAATGACGGTAACGTCAACCAGCGGGAAAGCGCTGCTGTAGAGTTTGCCTGCCAGCGCCGCATCATCAAACTCATTCAGCCACCGGGTGGAGTAAGGATACGGGCTGCGTTTACCCGTATAGAACAGCACGGGTATCACCAGTGGCAACTTCTTATGGCCCGCCTCAAGGTGGCGCTGCATGGCAGCCACCGCATAACGCATCAGGCGAAAAGCCATGTGTTTATCGGGTGAAGACTGGTGCTCGATGAGCACGTGGACATAACCCTCACCGGCTGTGGTTTTCAGACTGTAGAGCACATCGCTAAAGTACTGCCTCAGGTCATCCTCGACGAACGAGCCGGATTCCAGCTTTAGCGTACTGAGGTCACAGATAGCACGCAGCTCTGCGGGCAAGTGGAGTTCCATGAAATCACGGGCGACATCCGGA
>NZ_VLTF01000038.1:0-706 GCF_007558755.1 Pantoea sp. paga | reverse complement strand
GATGCCCTTCTGTTCGAGCTGTTGTGCGATGGTCATAAGTGCGTCTCCGTGTTGCGGCACACGCTGTGCCAGTTCGCGTACAAAGCCTTCGGCGTCGGCTGTTTCGCCTGCCTGTACAATATAGTGTACCAGCGATATCACCTGTGATGAAGACAGATAGCCGGCCAGCAATATGGGCGCCAGCCGGTCAGTCAGTTCTGCCAGGTCCCGCTGATGAATATGTTTCTGCAGCAGGGTCAGGGCGGCCATGCTGCGATGGCCGGCGATTTCATCATCAGGAATGACGGTAACGTCAACCAGCGGGAAAGCGCTGCTGTAGAGTTTGCCTGCCAGCGCCGGATCATCAAACTCATTCAGCCACCGGGTGGAGTAAGGATACGGGCTGCGTTTACCCGTATAGAACAGCACGGGTATCACCAGTGGCAACTTCTTATGGCCCGCATCAAGGTGTCGCTGCATGGCAGCCACCGCATAACGCATCAGGCGAAAAGCCATGTGTTTATCAGGTGAAGACTGGTGCTCAATGAGTACGTGGACATAACCCTCACCGGCTGTGGTTTTCAGACTGTAGAGCACGTCGCTAAAGTACTGCCTCAGGTCATCCTCGACGAACGAGCCGGATTCCAGCTTCAGTGTCCTGAGGTCACAGATAGCACGCAGCTCTGCGGGCAAGTGGAGTTCCATGAAATCACGGGCGACATCCGGG
>NZ_VLTF01000037.1:0-717 GCF_007558755.1 Pantoea sp. paga | reverse complement strand
CGTCACGTTCACGGTGTCACTGACCGCGTTGCCGTTCGCATCGGTGCCGTCGATGACCAGCGCGTGCTCGCCGTCGTCCAGCGGCGCGTCAGGGGTGAAGGTCCAGCTGCCGTCCTCGCCCACGGTGGCGGTGCCGAGCTCGGTGTCGCCGTCGGAGACGGTGACGGTGGAGCCGGGCTGCATGCCGCCGCCGCCGATGGTCGGGGTGCTGTCGCTGGTGCTGCTGCCGTCGGCGACCGGATTACCGGCGTCGTCGGTCAGGCCCGGCGCGGTGGCGCTGGTGTCAACGGTGACGTCGACGGTGCTGCTGCTGGCGTTGCCGTTCGCATCAGTACCGTCAACCACGAGCGCGTGCTCGCCGTCGTCCAGCGGGGTTTCCGGCGTGAAGGTCCAGCTGCCGTCCTCGCCCACGGTGGCGGTGCCGAGCTCGGTGTCGCCGTCGGAGACGGTCACGGTGGAGCCGGGCTGCATGCCGCCGCCGCCGATGGTTGGCGTACTGTCGCTGGTGCTGCTGCCGTCGGCGATCGGATTGCCGGCGTCGTCGGTGATGCCCGGCGCGGTGGCGCTGGTGTCGACGATGACGTCAACGGTGCTGCTGCTGGCGTTGCCGCTGGCATCGGTGCCGTCAACCACGAGCGCGTGCTCGCCGTCGTCCAGCGGGGCGTCAGGGGTGAAGGTCCAGCTGCCGTCCTCGCCCACGGTGGCGGTGCCGAGCTC
>NZ_VLTF01000036.1:0-728 GCF_007558755.1 Pantoea sp. paga | reverse complement strand
CCTTCGCGGATTGCGAAGCGCAGACCTTCGTCCATTGCGATTGGGTGGATCAGGGTAACAACCATTTTGATGTTGTCGCCTGGCATTACCATTTCAACGCCTTCTGGCAGCTCTACTGAGCCGGTTACGTCAGTTGTACGGAAGTAGAACTGTGGACGATAGCCTTTGAAGAACGGAGTATGGCGACCACCTTCGTCTTTAGACAGAACGTAAACTTCTGACTCGAACTGGGTGTGCGGCTTGATTGAGCCTGGCTTAGCCAGAACCTGGCCACGCTGGATGTCTTCACGCTTGATACCGCGCAGCAGAACACCACAGTTTTCGCCTGCCTGACCCTGATCCAGCAGCTTACGGAACATCTCAACACCGGTACAGGTTGATTTCACAGTATCTTTGATACCAACGATTTCAACTTCGTCGCCGACTTTAACGATGCCGCGCTCAACACGACCGGTAACAACAGTACCACGGCCAGAGATTGAGAATACGTCTTCGATTGGCAGCAGGAACGGCATGTCGATCGCACGCTGTGGCTCTGGGATGTAGTTGTCCAGATGCTCAGCCAGCTCGATGATCTTCGCTTCCCACTCTGGGTTGCCTTCCAGCGCTTTCAGAGCAGAACCACGAACGATTGGAGTGTCGTCGCCTGGGAAGTCATATGCTGACAGCAGGTCACGAACTTCCATCTCTACCAGTTCCAGCAGCTCTTCATCATCAACCATGTCACA
>NZ_VLTF01000035.1:0-737 GCF_007558755.1 Pantoea sp. paga | reverse complement strand
TTACCTAAGGATACGTGGTTTTTCACTGATCCTAACAAGGACCCGGATGATGTCGTGACCTACACCTTGGGCAAGCAATTGCAGGCTGAGGGCTTTGTGCACATCACGGACGTAGTGGCAACACTGGGTGATGCTGAAGTTCGCTCTCAACGTGCCGAGATGGCCAAAGGCGTGTTCAACAAGCTTGAGTTGCATGACGTGCATGTGTCGCGTGGTCGGGATTACGCAATGAATTCGCTTCAGTCGAAGGAACATGCCAAATTTTTACTGGAAGGTCATGCTTTAAGGGCTGGACCTGGTGAAATACACCGAGACAGCTTGCAGGACATGAGCAGGCGCCTGGGCCGTGCGCCACATGGAGTCGGTATTGTCGTAATTGCAGGCATGAGTGATATCAATGCGCTCATCACTACCTGCCCGGATATGGTGCGCGAACGGGTTGATGACATCACCATCATGGGCGGCGTCGAGCCTTTAAAGGACGCAGATGGTTTTGTACAGCCTGATGCACGCGCTTACAACAATGCGACCGACATGGACGCTGCGCGCAGTCTTTATCGAAAAGCGCAGGAGCTTGGCATTCCACTTCGTATAGTGACAAAGGAGGCGGCCTATAAAACGGCGGTTTCGCCTTCATTTTACGAAGGGATAGCGGGGAGCGGACATCCAGTAGGCCACTACCTGAGAGACGTTCAGAAGAGTGCGTTGAAAGGCCTCTGGGAAGGTATTCAAGCTGG
>NZ_VLTF01000034.1:0-753 GCF_007558755.1 Pantoea sp. paga | reverse complement strand
GAATGCTGTGAAAGTTGTCGATAAAAATGGAAAGAATTAAGCGTAAAAATAAGATAAAATTTGCAAAATTCTTTACGGTAATAATGCGAAGTCAGTTATATCAAGCTACGCAGAGTGTTTTTAAGGTATCAGGTAAATAGAAAGCGCCTTATATATACCTTATTAACATTTGGAAAGAATATTTAGTGCCATCCTTTATTGACAGTTATTAAGCGGTATATTAATAAAATATTTTTGCAAAATTATTATAGGTCATTGTTTTTGAATATTTAACCTATACCTGTTTCGCAAAGAATTTAACTGAAAAAAAAGGAGATTTTATGGAAAGATTTGGTATTAAAACGTTTAAAATGAAAAATGGTGAGCGCTATTGCATTATAAAAAACAAGAAAACAGGCATTCCGGTATTTTATCCATGTTTATTTATTACTACACAACTGAGAAATAGTAATGAATCGATAAAAACAATTGAGACTCAGGCAGGGTGTATCACACTTTTTTATCGATTTCTTTTTATACGCAACATAGACATTGAAGAGCGAATTCAAACAGCCAGATTTCTGGATAATAATGAAATTGATCTTCTGCGGGATTTTGTCGGGAAGAGGATGAGAACTGCGAAAGTGATTAATATCAAAGATCATCATCCTGGAGTATGCAGTGCGACAAAGTACATACGGCTTACGACAATAGCAAAATATCTCGAATGGTTGTGTCAGCTAACTATCAAAAATATAGATGATGGCTACATGA
>NZ_VLTF01000033.1:0-753 GCF_007558755.1 Pantoea sp. paga | reverse complement strand
AAATGCTGTGAAAGTTGTCGGTAAAAATGGAAAGAATTAAGCGTCAAAATAAGATAAAATTTGCAAAATTCTTTACGGTAATAATGCGAAGTCAGTTATATCAAGCTGCGCAGAGTGTTTTTAAGGTATCAGGTAAATAGAAACATCCTAATATATACCTTATTAACATTTGGAAAGAATATTTAGTGCCATCCTTTATTGACAGTTATTAAGCGGTATATTAATAGAATATTTTTGCAAAATTATTGTAGGTCATTGTTTTTGAATATTTAACCTATACCTGTTTTGCAAAGAATCTAACTGAAAAAAAAGGAGAGTTTATGGAAAGATTTGGCATTAAAACGTTTAAAATGAAAAATGGTGAACGCTATTGCATTATAAAAAACAAGAAAACAGGTATTCCGGTATTTTATCCATGTCTATTTATTACAACACAATTGAGAAACAGTAATGAATCGATAAAAACAATTGAGACTCAGGCTGGGTGTATCGCACTTTTTTATCGGTTTCTTTTTTTACGCAACATAGACATTGAAGAGCGAATTCAAACAGCCAGATTTCTAGATAATAATGAAGTTGATCTTCTGCGTGATTTTGTCGGGAAGAGGATGAGAACTGCGAAAGTGATTAATATCAAAGATCATCATCCTGGAGTATGCAGTGCGACAAAGTATATACGGCTTACGACAATAGCAAAATATCTCGAATGGTTGTGTCAGCTAACTATCAAAAATATAGATGATGGCTACAGGG
>NZ_VLTF01000032.1:0-977 GCF_007558755.1 Pantoea sp. paga | reverse complement strand
CTGATTTCTTCTGCGAAATATTTAAGTGTGTTCACATAACCGTACCTGAGGTTATCTGACAACCTTTCAGTGACCTCACCCACATTCAATTTTATATTTCTACTTAACTCCCAGAATTCATCATCCAATCCGAATCTGTAGACTTCGTTTTTTGCATGAAAGATATCTTTATGCGCGTTCAGAACCTTTAATTTATTCATAAGATACCCCGCTGCGCTTTTTAAAAATATTATCCTGAAGTTGCAAGGCTGCTTTTACTGATTCCTTAACAATAAATCGTCTGTTGTAGGTTTGTGCTGTTCCAGAACCCGGCTCCCAACCCATATGGCTGGAACGCATTTTCTCTTGCATCTCTTCACTAACATACTCGGTGCTTTCATCCATCAGTTTCGAAAATAGATAGTTCCATGTGTGTCTGAACTTATGTCCAGTCAACTGGCTTAAACCTGAGTCAGTGCTTCTCAGTCTATAAATGATCTTATGGTAAGAAGGAACGGACAGAGGATCGCCACGTGTCTCTCCTTCTTTGTGAGTAATAAAAAGGTATCCGTGCTTTTTCTTTCTGATATTGGCTTTTCTTTCGCCTGTAATATATGAATGGAGAAGTCTGGTAAGTTCGTCAGACATAGGTAAATTTCTTTCAAGCGTTTTTACGAGGGGCTGATTGACTCTTGTGTCCTCAATACTGTCAGCCCTTCGTCTTATGAAAAGCATTTGCGCTGCAAAATCAATATCTTCAACTCTCAGGTTCAATAACTCTCCACACCTTATCCCTAATGAATGTAATATTATGACTATAAGCTGATTTCTATGGCGAACTTTTTTGTCGAATGGATTCAATTCACATTGAGGATCAATAACTGAAAGAAGGATTTCCAGGTCTTCTTCTTCGATTGTTTTATAGACGTTGCCTTCTGAATTCCTGTATTTTATCTTCGGCCTTCTGGCTTTTATTTTTTTCACGAAGTAGGAAATTT
>NZ_VLTF01000030.1:0-1229 GCF_007558755.1 Pantoea sp. paga | reverse complement strand
TGAATCGCCACGGATAATCTAGACACTTCCGAGCCGTTGATAATACTGGTTTTCATATTCTGTCGGTGGCATCTGATCGCTAGAACCATGCCGACGCTTACTGTTATAAAACATTTCGATGTAATCAAAAATATCGCTGCGGGCTTCTTCCCGCGTTCCGTAGATCTTTTTCTTTATCCGTTCGCGTTTCAACAACTGGAAAAAGCTTTCTGCAACCGCATTATCATGGCAGTTACCGCGACGGCTCATGCTGCCCTCCAGGCCGTGTGATTTCAGGAACGACTGCCACTCATGGCTTGTGTACTGACTGCCCTGATCCGAATGAACCAACACCTGTTTTTGGGGATTACGCCGCCATACAGCCATCAGCAGTGCGTTCAGGACAATGTCCTTTGTCATCCGGGATTGCATGGACCAGCCGATAATTTTGCGTGAGAACAGATCAACAACCACGGCAAGATACAGCCAGCCTTCGTGGGTCCTGATGTAGGTTATGTCCGTTACCCAACGCTCATCCGGAGCATCCGGATTGAACTGTCGCTGGAGCCTGTTGGGCGACACGATACTGGCCTCGCCTTTACGTGCCCGCGGGCTCCGGTATCCGACCTGAGCCTTTATCCCGACACGTTTCATCAGTCGCCAGACTCTGTTCACTCCGCACTGTTGCCCGCTGTCCCGCAGATCCAAATGGATTTTGCGATAACCATAGACGCATCCCGATTCCAGCCAGAACTGTTTAATCTGTCCTGTCAGTCTTAGGTCTGCCTGATGGCGTTGTGAATGCGGCTGCTGAAGCCAGGCGTAAAAACCACTGGGATGAACATCCAGCACCCGACAGAGCAGGCGAACAGGCCAGCAACAGATGTTGTCACGGATAAAGGCGTACCTCAGTCGGACAGCTTTGCGAAGTACGCCGCGGCTTTTTTTAATATGTCCCGTTCGTCGGTAACCCGCTTCAGCTCTTTCTGGAGACGGCGGATCTCGGCCTGAGCATCTGACTCTTCTTTATTAGTGGAAGAATCTGGACCGTACTTCTTTATCCAGGCGTAAAGGCTGTGGGTGGTGATATCGAGACGTGTTGCAACGCTGGCAACAGAATAACCGCGATCAACAACCTGTTTGACTGCTTCAATTTTAAACTCTTCGGGATAACGCTTACCGCTCATGGACACCTCTCTTTAAGCCATCTTAAATGACTCTGAGGTGTCTGTTAAACCCGTGGCGATTCA
>NZ_VLTF01000003.1:0-580527 GCF_007558755.1 Pantoea sp. paga | reverse complement strand
CTCCTTCTGCTCCTTCTGCTCCTTCTGCTCCTTCTGCTCCTTCTGCTCCTTCTGGTCCCTCTGGTCATAAGTATCATCTGATACACGCTGAACAGACCCATCACGGTAAAGCGCATCAGACCCTGATTTGCTGTTCAGCCGGTAATGCTCTTTGAGAACAGGGCAGAGCAAGGGCATTCACTATAGTCAGTATAAAGGATTCACTGTAATCAGCAGAAAGGGGCTTAGCCAACCGGATTCAGGGCATTCACTGTAATCAGTAAAGCCGGTATAAGTGAGTGCTAACCAGTACGAGAGTAAGTACTAACTTACTTACAAAGCCTTATAATATTGCACGCCGAAGGGAGAGGGGGATGAAAACACTTTTGCGCAGCGGCCCGGATACTGATTACAGTGAACGTTACTGATCTCAGTGAATGCCTGGAGAATACTGATTACAGTGAACGAAGTGCAGATGGCGCAATGTCACCGGTAACGCAAAAAGTGACACTGCCACGCAGGAATACTGATTACAGTGAACGTGAGGGGTTAATCATCAAACTCGATCTCATCCAGCGAATCGATGCTCTCCAGATTACTGATGCCATCAAGCTTAGGCGTACGGCTGTGGATAATAAAAAAGACTGAGCGTCCACGCTTCACTTCTGAGTAATCCAGATAACCGATCTCTTTCAGCTGCTCCATCGCGCGCCGTACGACATGGTTCTGCGTGGTGGTCTTAGAGCCGAGGTTCAGGCGCATACGCAGGCGTGCAAGCGAGATAGGCGCCGGATTGGTTGGCAGGCTCTCCAGGAAGGTGTAAAGCGCCTGTGCAGACTCTTTACGCTTCAGACGGGATATCGCACGGAGCTGAAGCAGGACCTTGTGGTCGAAGTTATAGAGTTCGAACAGCTTGGGGTCGGCCTGGATGCGCACAATATCTTTTTCGCGATCGTAATAAGCAGACTGAACAAGGTGGGTATGATAGGCCTTACCGTTACCTTCAAAGGAGAGCGTATTGGTCGCTATGCGGCGCAGAGAGGCATCAAGACGCTTACGCAGGGCGGCTGAAGAGTTGGCAGAGGGAATGCCACACATCTTCACAAAGTCGATAAACGGCAGCGTGACGGTATCGCCCTTGGTCGGATAGCGGGAAAAAGATTGAATAATACCTGCCCAGGTTTTGAAATCGTTATCCATATCCAGCCGCGCGCCGGTAATGGTAATCTTTTCGTAGCCTTCCGCTTTCACCAGCGTCAGATTCTTCAGCTCTTTCGTCGCATCCGTTGATGCCATAGCACCGGATTTACCGCGTGCAGTAGATTTCAGCGTCGGCACGAACAGCCCAAGACGCATTAAAGCGACAGGCTGAACGGTATTATTCTTGTTGGGATGAAGCTGAATAACTTCACCACTGTTTTTTGTCACTGACAGAAAAGGTTCAAGTAACGCTTTGTTTTCGTTGTCTTTATCTGCCATGGCGTAAGATCTTCATTCTGTGGATGAAAGGGATCGTTTTCTGACTACAGTGAACATTAGCACTGTTTACAGTGAACATTCTACCTGGTACAGTGAATAAAGTACTGATTACAGTGAACACTTTACTGATTATAGTGAACGCGATCACCCTTTCAGCCCTTGTGGGGTGCGGCCTGCGACGATCGGGGATCTCTTAGGATCTCTATATGATCTATTAAGGATCGTTTATTAGGATCTGGTCACTGTATAAGTGGAAAACTTAAGGCGTGACATCATTTTAAGACGTGCTGACCATCAGCAAAAACTGGCCCGCAATCTGCCCAATGCCTGACAGGCTAATCAGCCATAGCAGCATTCATTCTCAATTGATAAACAACTTCCTCACTATTATTCATTTTTCATCATCAACTACAGCGCGTATCGTCTCTCCATCACTGACAGAATGAGGAAAACGGCACCATGACTGAACATGCCCTATCACGTAACCCCACAACTGGTGAAATTCTGGCACGCTATCCTTTGCAGAACAGTGCAGAGCTGGAACAGACACTGATTGAAAGCGCATCTGCTTTTGCAGCATGGAAACACAGCACCATGACGGACCGCGTTCGCGTATTGCGTCAGCTTGGCGAACAGATCCGTCTGCGTGAGCAGGATCTTTCCCGCATGATCACCCTGGAGATGGGTAAACCCATTGCACAGGCACGCGCTGAAGTTCTGAAATGCGCTAACTTATGCGACTGGTATGCGGAACATGGCCCTGCAATGCTGGCCGATCAGCCCACTCAGATTGCCGATGCGTGGCAGCGATTCCGTCCCATCGGGGTGATCCTGGCTGTGATGCCATGGAATTTCCCCCTGTGGCAGGTTCTGCGGGGCGCAGTGAGTATGTTGCTGGCAGGCAACACCTATCTGCTCAAACACGCGCCTAACGTCATGGGAAGCGCCACACTGATGGCTGAGCTGTTCAGGGCAACCGATCTGCCTGCTGGCGGCTTTAACCTGATCAACGTTGATAACGACGGTGTCTCCGTAGCCATCAAAGATGACCGCATTGCCGCCGTTGCCGTTACCGGAAGTGTCCGGGCTGGCGCCGCGATCGCTGCACAGGCGGGCGCAGCACTTAAGAAAACCGTGCTGGAACTGGGTGGATCCGATCCCTTTATCGTGCTGGCGGATGCCGATCTTGATGAAGCGGTTAAATCAGCCGTTATTGGACGTTTCCAGAATACCGGGCAGGTTTGTATGGCTGCCAAACGCTTCATTGTGGAAGCTCCGATCGCTGAAGAATTTGAAAAACGCTTCACTGCCGCGGTCCAGGCACTCACCATGGGCGATCCGCTGGATGAAAACACCTTCCTGGGCCCGATGGCACGCGCCGATCTGCGTGACGAACTGGATGGACAGGTAAAAGCCACGCTGCGAGAAGGTGCACGTCTGGTACTGGGCGGCGAGAAAGTGGCAGGGCAGGGTAACTACTACGCACCGACCATCCTCGCTGATGTCACCAGCGACATGACCGCGTTCAGGCAGGAGCTGTTTGGCCCGGTAGCCGCTATTGCGGTCGCCAGGGATCCACAACATGCGCTGGAGATCGCCAACGACAGCGAATTTGGCCTCAGCGCCACCGTCTGGAGCGGTAATGAAGAAATTGCCGATCGTCTGGCGCTGCAGCTGGAAGTCGGTGCTGTGTTTATTAATGGCAACGGCGCGTCCGATCCGCGCGTTACCATTGGTGGTGTGAAGAAAAGCGGTTACGGCCGTGAGCTGTCGCACTTTGGTGTGCACGAATTCTGTAACGTGCAGACCGTGTGGAAGAATCGTCGCTAGTGTTTACTGTGCCGACGGAAGATAAGCGGGCGCTGTTTTAGCGACTGCACTGAGCGGACGCAGCAACCGATGCGGTGCAAACGCACTCAGCATTGGTGACGCTGTGCCGCTCAGCATCTCCTCAGCCACCAGCCTGCCCAGCAATGGGGCAAGGGTCATGCCGCTATGGCTGACCATCAGATAAACGCGTGCTGACTCGCTGATGTAGCCTAATGCCGGCAAGCCATCTGACGGACGCGACCGCTGTCCTGTTTCAATCCGCTCAATTCTCGCACCTTCCGTGTTTTTAAACAGCCGCCGCAATCGACGCAGCATCTCTTTGCCAATCAGTCCATCCGGCGAGACTGGCCGCGCTGGATCGGCATGCTGATCCAGATCCAGCGCCTGCAGCATCAGACGGCCACCGCCATCCGGCCGTACATTCAGTTCCGGGGTAATCAGATTGCATTTAAGTGGGATCGGCAGAGGCTGGGTCTGCGCCAGAAAACTGCAGGCAACGGGATCGGCGCGGTTCGCATCGGTCATCGCCAGTTCAAGCCCGCACTGACTTATCAGTTCCGGCGCCCAGCGACCGGTTGCCAGCACCAGCTGATCGCCGCGCCATTCATCCCCACTGGCCAGCGTAAGATGGACATCCTGCGCCGATTCAGTCAGCGTCGTCACTTCATTGTTGCAGACCAGCTGCCCGCCACTGGCACGCAGGTCAGCCAGCAGAGAGGCGATAAACAGGCTCGGATAAAGCAGACACTCCGACGGGAAAGACCAGGCGTGCTGAACGCGGGGATCGAGCCGCAACTCGGGCATTGTACCCAGTAACGCGGCGCGGCTACGCTTCTCTACAGGGTAATCGAGCGTCGTAAGCTTTGCTGCGCGCTGCGCCAGCTGGCGCAGGGATGATTCATCGGCTGCCCACTCCAGCGTGCCGGTTTCCAGCAGCCATCGGGGCGATGCAGGATGGCTGGTCTGCCAGCGCTTGTGCTCGTCTATCGCATGGGCATTAAGATCATGGTAGCTGGTGGGTTCTTTGCCGTTGGCATTGACCCAGGCATAGCTGATCTGACTGGTTCCGCTGCCAGGATAGTTTTTATCGAAGACGGTGACCTGTGCGCCCCGTCGCGACAATGACTGCGCGACGGCTAAACCCAGCACGCCTGCACCGATTACGGCAATACGTTGTGGCATATCTGGTCTCTCCTGAACAGGGATTAGTGGAAAACTGCTACCCGCCGGTTCGTTTACTATTGCGAAGTCAAAGAAGTACGTCAACCGCAGCGTCAGGCGGTGGTTTCATCGAACCATGCGGGCACCGGATCGGCCAGGGTGATCCACTGTTCAGGCCCCGCAGCCATCTCCTGTGGTGTCAGCAGCGCATGATCCAGTGCGGCACGGACGCTCTTCTCGTCCATCTCAATGCCGATAAACACCAGCTCCTGGCGTGCATCGCCGGTACCTTCCTGCCACTGTTCAGCGATAAAGTTGAGCGAATCCGCATCCTGTGGCCATTCAGTTCGCGGCACGCTGACCCACCAGCGCCCGGCATAACCCTGACGTGCCACTGCGCCCGCCTGCGACCACATCGCGGCATATTCCGGCCGACTGGCCAGCCAGAAGTAGCCTTTAGAGCGGATCACGTTATCAAGCTGGTGGTTTATTGCATGCCAGAAACGCTGCGGATGGAACGGACGACGGGCCCGATAGACAAAGTTACGAATGCCATACTCCTCCGATTCCGGCAGATGCTCACCGCGCAGGGTCTGCAGCCAGCCGGGTGCCTGCGCTGCCCGGTCAAAATCAAACCGGCCGGTATTCAGCAGGCAGTCCAGCGGAACCTGCCCAAACTCACTGTTCACAATAAGCGCGTGCGGATTAAGCGCCTGCAGCATGCTCTTCAACTGGTGCAGCTGCGCCGGGCTGAGCAGGTCCGTTTTGTTCAGCACCAGCAAATCACAAAACTCAATCTGATCCACCAGCAGATCAACCACTGAGCGCTCATCCTGTGCGCCCAGCGATTCGCCACGTGACTGCAGATCATCGGCTGAACGATAATCGCGCAGGAAGTTGAAGCCATCGACCACGGTGATCATACTGTCCAGCCGGGCATAGGCTGACAGACTTTCACCCCCTTCATCTTCAAACGTAAACGTTTCGGCGACCGGCAGCGGTTCAGAAATGCCGGTAGACTCAATCACCAGGTGATCGAAACGCCCGGCCTGAGCCAGACGTTTTACCTCCAGAAGCAGATCTTCACGCAACGTGCAGCAGATGCAGCCGTTACTCATTTCGACCAGCTTTTCATCGGTGCGGGAGAGCTGCGCGCCACCATCGCGTACCAGCGCAGCGTCAATATTAATTTCAGACATATCATTGACGATCACCGCGATCCGCCGTCCTTCGCGGTTGTTCAGAATATGATTAAGCAGGGTAGTTTTACCGGCACCGAGAAAGCCGGAGAGAACGGCAACCGGTAGACGGAGATCGTCGGATGTCAGAGCAGAGAGTGTCATGGTGTTACCTGTGAAAACGCGATTAGAGATATGTTATAACATAACATTAATGAGTTTGTTTTCAATCCGGATTTGTGTTTTTGTTTCGGGTATCAATGAGCGTTTTAAAAGGGAGTGGAAATGCAACAACTCACGCTTGTCCCGCGTCTGATGCCAGCCGTCAGGTGCGGAGAGAAAATCTCGACGATTCGCTGGCAGGAGGGCGATATCACCATGGGTCCGCTGAGACTGGTGAATCAGCAGGATGAAACGGACGCGGTAATCGTGTGGGTGACGCAGGTCGACACGCTGCGATTAAGCGAAGTCGCCGCGACGCAGGGGAAACAGGAGGAATGGCCAGATGCGGTGCTGCTGGAAGGGATGCGCGAGCACTATCCGGAGATCAGGCTGAGCAGTGAGGTGCAGCTGATCACTCACCTCACGCCCGCAGAAACCCTGCAGAAGCTCACTAAACCGTGATCAGCTGTGCTCAATCACCAGCAGCGCCATCGTATCGGCTTCAAGCGCCCGAAAGATATGCAGCTCATCGCCCGGATAGGTAATGTAATCACCCACATCCAGCTCCACCGCACTGTCGACCGGGCCCACCAGCGCACGCCCTTTAGCGATAATAATATGCTCAATGGTATTGGGGATATGGGGCTGGGAAATGCGTTCGCTGCCGGGCTGAACTTCCAGCAGATAGATATCACGCCGAACGCCGGGCGGGCAGGAGGCCAGCAAAACGGCCTGATAATCGGCCAGATCGGCGGTAACCGTCAGGCCATCTCCACGCCGAATCACCTGCAGACGACGCGCATCCGGCTCCAGCAGACGTGAAAATGGAATGTTCAGCGTTACGCAAAGCGACCACAGGGTTTCAATGCCCGGATTGCCATTACCCGCTTCCAGCTGTGACAGCGTAGATTTGGCGATCCCTGCGCGGCGCGCCACTTCAGCCAGTGAAAGACCGGCTCGCTGACGTTCACGTACTAAGGCATTGGCAATAATGCTGATAGGGGTATTCAAACGCACTCCTGATAACCTGAATGTTTTTTATATCGAACATAACGTTCATCTTGTAAAACGCTGTCGCGATGTTCATTATATCGGATTATATGTTCATTATGAGACAGAGTGATGCTTTTTCCGCAAATGCAGTTGCTGGACAAAGGGGTGATCAAAGCGATTTTTCTGGTCTGCCTGGCTGATGGAATTGTTGGTTTATCCTATGGCTCCCTGGCGTCGGCCGACGGGTTTCCGCTCTGGGTGCCGCTGGCGCTCTCAACGCTGGTGCTGGCAGGGGCGTCGGAGTTCCTGTTTATCGGCATTGTGGCCGGTGGCGGCAGTCCATTTACCGCCGCCGCAGCGGGCCTGCTGGTAAATGCACGTCATTTGCCGTTTGGCATCGCCGTCAAGGATCTGGTGGGGCAGGGTCCGTCAGGCTGGCTGGGCTGTCACATCATGAACGACGAAAGTGTGGTGTTTGGCATCTCTCAGCCGCAACTGGCGCAACGCCGCAGCGCTTACTGGTTGTGCGGTATCGGTATCGGCTTGATATGGCCGGTCAGCGTCATGATCGGGGCAGCAATCGGGCAGTTTATTCCTGATGTCTCGGTGATCGGACTGGATGCGGTGTTTCCTGCGATCCTGATCGCCCTGATCTTCCCGGCGCTGCGCCAGCGACGCACCCGGATCCCCGCGACCGTCGGCGCGCTGCTCTCCTTGCTGGCGACGCCACTGGTTCCGGCGGGCATGCCGGTGCTGTTTTCACTGCTGGGCCTGCTGACATGGAGATCGCGCAAATGACACATCAGGGAATGATTATCGCCGGGATTGCCCTGCTGGCGGCCGGAACCTATCTGATGCGGTTTGCAGGCGTCAGGCTGGGAAACCGACTGCCGATCAGCGAGCGTACCCAGCAGATGCTCTCCGACGCCGCCACGATATTGCTGCTGGCGGTAGCGGCCACCACCACGCTGTTTGAAGGTCAGCATTTTGCCGGTGTGGCACGGGTGGCGGGTGTAGGCTTTGCCCTGTTGCTGGCGTGGCGTCGGGCGCCGCTGATTATGATTATTCTGGGGGCGGCGGCAATGACGGCGCTGTTGCGTTTTCTCGGCGTGCCCTGAGGATGTCATTAACCCCGGCAAAAGCGGGGATGTTATCGCGGTGAAAATTTGTCAGGATGGCACTCTCTCAGGCGTGATTAGCCCGATAACCTTGCAGGGATTGCTGAATGAACACTGTCCTTACCTGTTTCCTCCTGATGCTGCTGACTGTGATAACAGTCGGTTTAACCGCGGTTCCGGCCATTGCCCGACCCGATATGCGTCCGCTGGGCAGGAACATCGCCGACACAGGCTCCGCCTGGTATCGCTTCCAGAGTAAAATGTTTGTCTCACAGGATGGGGAACGGCACTATCGTGTGTGGCTTGCTATCCCCAAAAGCGATGCGCCGCCAGGCGGCTATCCGGTGCTCTGGCTACTGGATGGCAATGCGGCGATGGCACATTTGACAGAACCTCTGCTGAAAAAAATGAGCAGCGGCACGCCGCCGGTGCTGGTAGCGGTGGGTTACGACACCCATTTGCCCTTTGATGTGGCGGCGCGTAATTACGACTACACCCCACCCAATGATGCGCCTGATACTCTGGTCACTCAGCCTCAGGGCCGCAAAGGTGGAGGGAGCCATCAGTTTCGTCAGCTGCTGCTGAACACAATTGTCCCGTGGGCAGAACACCTTGCGCCCAGTAATCCGCAGCGGCGTGCGCTCTGGGGTCACTCCTACGGCGGACTGTTCGTGCTGGATACCTTCTTTCATGCCGCCTGGTTCAGCCATTACTTTTCGGCTGCTCCCTCGCTGAGCTGGAATCATCAGCGCATTCTTACCCTGGCACGACGCGCTGAGGCTAGCCCGCTTAAATATCTGTCGCTCTATCTGATGGAGAGTGATGGCATCACCGAACGCCGAACCGGCCACTCTGACGATCTTCAGCAGGAAGAGCGTGCGCTTACTGACATCCTTCGCCCGAGCGGTGCCAGACTGATTCTGTCGCGTTATCCCGGACAGAGTCACGGCCAGATATTACCCTCATCGCTGGTGGATACGCTGAAAATAGTTTCCGGTAGCCGGGATTGATATCTGACCGGGCATCGCGGCATGATGGCGTTTCATCACCTGCCCGGAGTTCACGCATGAATCGTCCGCTACAGATTGGTCTTTTGCTGTTCCCTGATGTCACTCAGCTCGACTTAACCGGCCCGTGGGAGGTGTTTGCGCGCACGCCTGATGTCGAATGCCATCTCATCTGGAAAGCTCGCCATCCCGTGCGTTCCGATCGTGGTCTGGCGATATTGCCGACCACTACGTTTGCAGATTGCCCGCCACTGGATGTGATCTGTGTGCCTGGCGGGCCGGGACAGATCGCCCTGATGTCGGATGACGTCACGCTGAATTTCCTTCGCCAGCAGGCCGTTCAGGCGAAGTGGGTTACGTCGGTCTGTACCGGTTCGCTGGTGCTGGGGGCCGCCGGATTGCTAAAGGGATATCGTGCGACCTCGCACTGGAGTTCCATCGATCAGCTGGCACTGCTGGGCGCGGAGCCGGTCAGTCAGCGGGTGGTGCGCGACCGCAATCGTATCAGCGGCGCAGGCGTGACCTCTGGCATCGATTTTGCCCTGACGCTGGTGGCAGAAATTTCGGGTGACGCGGTAGTGAAATCGGTTCAGCTGCAGATGGAATATGATCCTGAACCGCCGTTTACCAGCGGTTCGCCGCATACCGCACCATCACAGGAAGTGGAGCAGGCGCGGGCGAAAATGGCTGAGTTTCTTGCCACTCGCCGTGCGGCAACCGAACGAGCCGCACGGCGACTACAGGCTGATTAGCTTACTGACGCCGGGGATGCGCAACAGCAGCAGTGACAGCGCCATTGAGAAGATTAACGTCAGGGCGATGACCAGCAGTTTATCGCCCAGCGTCTGGATGCGGATTGCCGCCGCCAGCAGGCCAAAAATCAGATAGTGCAGGATATAGACGCCGGTCATGGTCTTCCCCAGGGTCGTCAGAAACGGCGTCAGCCACTGGACTTTTTCCGGCAGGCGAATGGCGTTAATGCTGATCACAATCAGCACCACCAGCAGATAAACCTGCGAGCCCGTCAGCACCACATCGTTATGGGTGGCCAGAAAGCGCGCAAGAAAGTAATGACGCTCATACAGCCAGGTAAAGAGATAAACCGCGGGCAGCAGCAGCAGGCTGATCTTTATCACTCTGGGTGATGTCAGCAACTGCATCACGCGCGGCGCGGCCATCAGCCGACCCGTGAGGTAGTAGAGCACCCAGGTCCAGATTCGGTATTGCGGCAGCAGCGAAAAGGCCCGCTGGCCCGGGTAGAGGCTGGCGAGCAGGTCATAGGCAAAAGCTAACACCAGCAGCAGTAAAATCCCCGATGCCATCAGGCCAGGCCGCTGAATGAGTCGGTCAATCAGCGGATGTGACACATAAATCACAATCAGCGCAATTACAAACCACGGCTGAATCAGATAGCCCTTATGATGCATCCCGGCAAACCAGAAAAAGCTGAACCAGAAGATAAAAATCAGCAGAATGCGGCGAATTTTGCCGAGCTGCCACGCGGGCGTATGCCGCTCACCGGCGTCGATATAACCGCTGAGCAGAAAATAGAGCGGCGTGGCGATTGTCGAAACAAAGCTCAGCACGTTCAGCGTCAGATTGATGTCGTAATGGTAGCTGTCGTAGCTCTGGTAAAGCGTGAAAAACGAGACGGCGGTGATACAGGCCAGCGTCTTCAGCATTGCCAGTCCGCTCTTATTCACCGCGCGCCTCCCGGCCATGGAAGCAACGATAGATGACCGGCAGCACCAGCAGGGTCAATACTGTCGCGAACCCCAGGCCAAAAATAATGACCACCGCCATGCTCTGGAAAAAGACGTCGCGCAGCAGCGGCAGCAGGCCCAGCACCGTGGTGAAGGCGGTCAGCAGAATAGGACGCAGACGTGAGGTCGCGGCATCAATAATCGCCAGCTGCAGCGATTTCTCCTGCCGGAACAGCCTGATTTCCTCAATCAGCACGATCCCGTTACGGATCAGCATGCCCGACAGGCTCAGCAGCCCAATCAGCGCCATAAAGCCAAACGGAATACCGGTGAACAAAAAGCCACAGGTGACGCCAATCAGCGCCAGCGGCACGGTAATCCAGATAGCGACGGCGTCGCGCAGCGAGTTAAACATCAGCACGGTAATGATGAACATCGCCAGGAATCCTACCGGCAGCGAACTCAGCAGCCCGCTTTGCGCTTCACGTGAACTCTCCAGCTCACCTCCCCATTCAAGCCGGTAACCCGCCGGGAGTTTAAGCTGATCGATCTGTGGCTGAACCCGCGCTACCACCTGTGCGGAGGTTAACCCTGAGGCAGGATCGGGATCGGTCTGTACGGTCAGCACGCGCGTACGATCGCGGCGCATAATCAGCGGATTCTCCCACTCCAGCCGGAAGTCAGAAATCACATTGCTCAGTGGGACAAAGTGCTGCAGGGCGGCGCTCCACAGCTGAATGTTCTCGATGTGATCGACACTCTGCCGCTCTTCATCAGCCGGGTAGAGCATCACCGGCATCAGCCGGGAACCGTCACGGAAAATGCCCACCGCGTCACCGCTGAAATTCATTCTCAGCGCCTGATCGATGTCACGTTTATCGATACCCAGTTCCTGACCACGCAGCGCCGAATAGACCGGGCGGATCACTTTGCTGCGCTCCTGCCAGTCGTTGCGCACCGGGAACGTCGAGCCATCCGCCAGGAAAATGGCATCCAGCTGGCTGCCGATGTGGCGCAGCACTTCGGGATCGGGGCCGATCACCCGCAGAGCAATGGCGCTGTCACTGGCGCTGCCAAACTGGATACGTTTGATGCGCTGATTCACCTGCGGGAAGTTCTGCTCAATATACGCCTCGGTTTTCAGCGCCAGCGCATCAAGCTGTCGGCCATCCTTAACCCGCACCATAATCTGAGCGAAGTTGCTGTACTGCCGTGCCGCGTCATAGGTCAGGGTAAAGCGCAGAGCGCCCTGGCCCACCGTCGTGACCGTGGCTGCGACCTCAGGATCCTGGTTAATGAAACGGGCAATATCCGCCGCCGTATTGGCGGTGTAATGAATATCGGTGCCATAGGGCAGCCAGAGATCGGTGAGAAAGACCGGCGTGCTGGAGGAGGGGAAAAAGTTCTGCTTTACCAGGGTAAAGCCATACAGCGACAGAGCCAGCAGTGCCACCATTACCGTCAGCGTGGTCAGGCGGAAACGCAGCAGGCCGCCCAGCGCCTGACGATAGAGCCGGAATACGATGCCCTGATAAGGTACGGAGGGTTCGGTTTGCTCAGGCTGAGCCGTGCTGCGGCGCTTCTCACCCCAGTTGATAAATACCGGCGTTAAGGTCAGCGCCGTGACCCAGCTCAGCATCAATGAAATCAGCAGCACCTGGAACAGCGATTTACAGTATTCGCCGGTCGAATCCTGCGACAGGCCAATCGGTGCAAAGGCGAGAATTGCAATCACCGTGGCACCCAGCAGCGGCAGGGCAGTGCGCCGGACCATACGGTCAATGGCCTGCTGTAAAGGGTGCCCGCGCTGGTGATCGATTTTGACCCCTTCGACCACCACAATGGCATTGTCCACCAGCATGCTGAGCGAAATAATCAGCGCGCCCAGCGACACCCGCTGCAGCTCAAGTTTAAACAGGTACATGATCAGGAGTGTGCCAAGCACGTTAAGCGCCAGCGAGGCGGCAATCACCATGCCGCTGCGCAGGCCCATAAACAGCAGCAGCGTTCCCACCACAATCGCCAGCGCCATCAGGAAATTGAGGATAAAGCCATCAACCGACTGTTTTACCTCATGCGCCTGGTTATAGAACACCTTCAGGCTGATACCGGCGGGCGTATCCTGCTGATAGTGCGCCATTCGGGCGGAAAGCGCGTCGCCAACATCAATCACATTGACGCCGGGCGCGAACGAAATGCCGATAGCCAGAGCCGCTTCACCGTCTGCAAAGTAGATATTGGCGGGATTGTCGGTAACGCCACGCGTCAGGGTGGCGATATCGCGCAGATGCACGTTCTGTGGGTTGCCAGCGGGCAGAATCGGCAGATTAGCCAGATCGTCCAGCGTCTGCAGTTCACCGGTGGGATGAAAACGGATGGATTCGCTGTCGACCCGCAGCGTTCCGGCACTGGCAACGCTGTTATTCCGGCTCAGCAGATCGGCGACGCGCTGCGGCGTCATACCATAGGCGGTCATTTTGCTGGCGGAGAGAGCGATGCGGATCTCCTCCTGCTCGACGCCCGCTACCGCAACTTTAGCCACACCCGGCACCAGCACCAGATCGCGCCGCAGCTGATCGGCGTAGTTGCGCAGTTCGCTGTTGGTAAAGTCTTTACCGTGGATGACGAAGAAGTAACCGTAAACATCGCCGAAATCATCGTTAACCAGCGGGGCCTGAACGCCAGGCGGGAACTGCCGGGCCGCATCGCCGACCCGACGACGTAACTCATCCCAGATTTGCGGCAGCTGATCGGCCAGATAGCGGGTATGAATATTAACGGTAATCTGCGACAGGCCATTGCCCGAAATGGACGTGACATTGTCCAGCGACGGCAGGCGCTGCAGCGCATTCTCCAGCGGCAACGTCACCTCCTCTTCAACCTGCTGTGCGGACGCGCCGGGATAGTGGGTAACAATCACCGCCGACTTAATGGTAAACAGCGGATCTTCAAGGCGGCCAATGTTGAGCAGCGCATAGATTCCGCCCACGCCCAGCAACAGAATGACCATCCAGATGCGAATGGGTTTATCAAGAAAATGCTCCTGAATACGCATTATAACCCCCGCTCGCGCTGCCAGATGCGCACCGCTTCACCGTCACGCAACTCACCCACACCGGCGGCAACGATACGGTCGCCCGGCTTCAGCCCGCTGATGATTTCAATGCCCTGGGCGGTGAGACGACCCACTTCGACAGGTCGATCTTTGATGCGCAGCGCCTCGCCATCCTGCTCAACAAGCCAGACGTGCGGCTGATTGGTGGGGCTGCGATCGGGATTAAATACCGCTGCTGCAGGCACGACCAGACGCGGCTGGGCAGGGGCATTTGGCAGGTTATGCAGCCTGACGCGCACCGAGCCGCTGAGACCGGCAACGCCAGGGAGATCAGCCGGACGCGGCATGGTCAGCACCACCTGATAGGTCAGCGTGGCGGCATCCGTCTGGCTGGTGTGTTCTTTGTATTGTGCGGTGAAAAAGCGGCCTGGCAGGGCGTTAAACTGCACCTCAGGCTGATAGTCAATATTCTGGATATCGAGGCTGGTGAAGAGGGTTTCGGGCAGCGTAAAGATGACGTCGAGCAGATCGGCACGGGTCAGCAGCGCAATGGGCTGTCCGGCGGCCACAACCTGATGATTACGCGCCTGTACCCTTGCAATCACGCCATCAAACGGCGCGCGAAGGCTAAGAAACTGTAACTCCTCCTGTGCGATTTTCAGCGCAGTCGCGGCGGCATCGCGATTAGCACGCTGCACATCCATCTCAGACTTTGAAACGGCGCTGCGCTGGGCCAGCGTATTGAAGCGCTGAAATTGTCGCTCCGCCAGTTGCAGCGCAGTCTGGCGGTCGCGTACCCGTAGTTTCGCATCTGCATCATTCAGGGTAGCGAGAAGCTGTCCCGCTTTCACGGGCGTTCCGTCACGAATATCAAGCTGTACCAGCTGGCCTGCCCGTTTAAACGCAAGATCGGTATTATCACCCGCCTGAATACGCGCAGGAAATACCCGGATATTTTGAGCGATGTCCGATTCAAGGGTGAAAACTTTAATTACGCGGGGCGGGGGAGCATCCGGTTCTTTTTTTTCATCACACGCTGTCATAAAAAAACAACAGAGCAAAATGAGGATAACCTTGCGTTTAATCATTTTCTTCGCCTTAACATCAGCTTTTAAACTGCGGTTTGATAAGCATTAAGTCGTAATAAACCCTGATGCTTATCGCGACCGGGATAAACTTATTTTTAATCTTCGTCATATAAGTTTAACGAAGCGGCAGGGCCGCTTCGCCTGAAACGGCTTACGCCGCCATCTGAGAGACCACCAGCCAGGTCACTAAGCCCACCAGAGTCGTTGCGGCGACCGCGAGAATAACGAAACCGCAAAGCATGATAATGCTCTGTTTTTTCATCAGAGTTTCCTTTTGCGAGCCAGAGTATAAGCCGATGCACACTGCATCAGCATACTTAAACCTTAGCTAAACAAAAACAACGTTGTCATTCTCATAATATAGGTTAGATTTAATTTAGCCATTTTATGTTATTCGTCAGACGTTTCTTACGTAAATATGATATCGGTCATTACCTGCAGGAGGGGCTGCCTGCAAAATGCATGTCTTTTAATTGCGCCTTTATTTCATCGCTAAATGGCACGAGGTTTATATATGCTAAATAATGATAAGCAGGATAAAGCGTTAGCTTTATCTGAGCGCCCCTGGTATCAGCGTAGTGTGGCAGAGATATTCTCCGAACTGCAGAGCTCATCAGCAGGATTATCCACCGCCACTGCGCAGGAACGCCTGCAGAAACACGGTCCCAATGCCCTTCCGCAAAAAGCTGAGAAATCGGCTCTGCTCAAATTCATCGCGCATTTCAAAGATGTGCTGATCTATATTCTGCTGGCCGCGGCGGTGATCACCGCGATCATGGGTCACTGGGTCGATACCTTTGTCATTATCGGCGTGGCCGTCATCAACGCCCTGATCGGCTTTATTCAGGAGAATAATGCCGAGAAGTCACTGAAAAGTATTCAGAACATGCTCGCCAGTGAAGCGATGCTGGTGCGGGACGGCCAACAGGTCACGGTCGCGACGCGCGATATTGTGGTTGGTGATGTGGTGATGTTACGCCCCGGCGATAAAATCCCGGCTGATTTACGACTGTTTGAGGTCAATAATCTGCGGGTTGAAGAGGCGATCCTCACCGGGGAGTCGACGGTGGTGTCGAAAAACACTGAGACGCTGACCGGTGAAAAATCGCTGGGCGACCGTCTCAACCTGGCTTTTTCAGGCACCACCGTCAGCTCCGGCACCGCCGCAGGCGTGGTGATCGCCAGCGGCGGTGATACTGAACTGGGCCATATCAACGAAATGATCAGCGGCATAAAAGAGGTTAAAACCCCGCTGCTGGTGCAAATCGACAAACTCGGTAAAGCGATCTTTTTCATCATCCTGCTGATGATGGTCGCCCTGTTTATCTTCGGCTATCTGCTGCGTGACATTCCACTGGGCGAGTTGTCGCTGTCCGTCATCAGCCTGGCGGTTGCTGCGGTGCCGGAAGGTCTGCCTGCCATTATCTCTATCATCCTGTCGCTGGGCGTGCAGTCGATGGCGCGTACCCAGGCGATTATCCGTAAACTGCCGACTGTTGAAACCCTGGGCGCGATGTCGGTGATCTGCTCCGATAAAACCGGCACGCTCACCATGAATGAGATGACGGTGAAAGCGGTGGTGCTGGCGAAGAGCCGCTGGCGCGTCAGCGGAAACAGCTATGAACCCAAAGGGGAGATTGTTGCTGAGCAGGGCGACGCAAGTGGACTCTCTGCGGCACAGGATCCGCTGTTTCAGCAGTTCCTGCATGCGGTAGACACCTGTAATGAAAGCCAGCTGCGTCAGGAAAGTCAGGGACACTGGACGATTGTTGGCGGCCCGACTGAAGGCGCGCTGAAGGTGCTGGCGGCGAAGGGTCAGACGACACCTCAGCCGGTTGAGGTGGTGAGCAAGCTGCCGTTCGATTCCCTCTATAAATATATGTCGGTCAGCTGTGTTGCAAACGGCGAATCTTATGTGCTGCTGACCGGTGCGCCAGACGTGCTGCTGACGCTGTGTCAGCAGCAGCAAACACCGGAGGGTGCAGAGCCGATAGACCGTGCGTACTGGGATGCCGCCATCACCACCTACGCCAGCGAAGGGCTGCGCACCGTTGCCGCCGCCTGGAAGAGAACCTCTGCACCCGTTACCGAACTGGATCATGCCGATCTGAAAAGTGACATGGTGCTGCTGGGTCTGGCCTGTATGATGGATCCCCCACGTCCCGAGGCGATTGCCGCCATTGACGAGTGCCAGAAAGCGGGCATTCGCGTCAAAATGATCACCGGTGATCATCAGGAAACCGCGATGGCGATTGGTCAGATGCTGGGAATCGGTAACAGTCAGGCTGCTATCACTGGCTATCAGCTTGAACACATGAGCGACGCCGAACTGGCCGACGCGGCAAAAACCTATGACATTTTTGCCCGCACCAGCCCGGAACACAAACTGCGTCTGGTGAAAGCGCTGGAAGCGAGCGGCGAGATCGTCGGCATGACCGGCGACGGCGTCAACGATGCTCCGGCGCTGAAACAGGCCAACGTCGGTATTGCGATGGGTATTAAAGGCACCGAGGTGACAAAAGAGGCGGCCGATATGATTCTGGCCGACGATAACTTTGCCACCATCGCTGCGGCAGTTAAAGAGGGACGTCGGGTTTACGACAACCTTAAGAAAACCATCCTGTTTATCATGCCCACCAACCTGGCGCAGGGTCTGCTGATTATTATCGCGATTCTGATGGGCAATCTGCTGCCGTTAACCCCGGTACAGATTCTATGGATGAACATGGCAACGTCCGCCACGCTGTCATTTGGTCTGGCGTTCGAGCCTGCTGAAGCGAATGCGATGCGCCGGCCACCACGCAATGTCAAAGCACACGTGATGGACGCTTACGCCATCTGGCGCGTGGTGTTTGTCGGTCTGCTGATTTCAATCAGTGCCTTTGTGCTGGAAGCCTGGCTGCAACCGCGTGGATACAGTGCCGAATTTATCCGTACCGTGCTGCTGCAGATGCTGGTCACCGCGCAGTGGGCTTACATGCTTAACTGCCGTAATTCAGATGGCTTCTCACTGGATCGCGGTCTGCTGAAAAATCGCGGTATCTGGCTGGTGACGCTGGTTCTGATTGTCCTTCAGGCGATCATTATTTATGTGCCATTAATGAACACGCTGTTTGGTACGCGCCCACTGCCGCTCAACTACTGGCTGATTTCGCTGATTGTCAGCATCGCGATCTTCATCGTGGTTGAGATCGAAAAACGCCTCACCCGCGCATGGCGGGTGAAGACGCCATCACTGAGTTAATTCTGCCTCCGGGTCCTGCTGCGGATAGCTTGCCAGCAGGACCTTTTTAATCAGATAGGTCAGTGGAATAGCCAGTATCCCGCCCGTAATCCCCAGTAACGCCTGCCAGAACAGAAACGCCAGCAGCTGCGTGGTCAGCGCCAGGTTGAGTCGTTTACCAATCAGCAGTGGTTCGATCACCGAACTCAGGCAGAGGTTCAGCACCACAAAGAATCCTGCTACCGCCAGCGCGATCTGTAAATCAAACATGATGTAACTCTGGATCACCGGCGGAATGGCGGCCAGAAAGGAGCCAAGCACCGGCACGTAATTAAAGATGAACATCAGCACGCCCCAGAAAAAGGCAAACTTCAGCCCGATCAGATGCGCACCGACGCCCACGATTAAGCCACCCAGAATACTGGTCAGCGTTTTCACTCTGGCATACACAATAACGCTCTGAATTCCCTCCTGCAGCGCCAGATAAAAGGCCTGATGTTTTCCCTTTACCCGCTGTTGCAGTGCAGCTTTCAGCAGCGGCATCTCATAGAGCATAAACAGCAGCATCAGGAACACCATGATCCACCATGAGATGACCCCCGGGATTTGCGTCAGAAATGCAGTGACAATGCGCACTATCGCCCCCGCATCCACAAAGGTCAGCAACTGGTCGGGCGTCATACCGATATCAAGCCGGGCAAAGGCCAGCGTCAGCTGTTCAAGCCGGGCCGCCAGCAGCACGGGCGCCTGACGGCTGAGCTGCATTAAATCGGGCGTCAGCACGGTTAACTTGAGGATAGTGACCACCATAATCAACAGCATCAGCATAATCACCAGCAGTGACGAGACGATGCGCGGTATGCGTTTGTTTTCCAGACGGGTAATCAGGGGATCAAGCATGATTGCCAGTAACATCGCCAGCAGGACCTGATTGATCAGCGGTGCTGCCAGATAAAGGCCGGTCAGAATAATGGTCAGACAGGCGAGGATAAACAGCACGCGTGCCAGCGGCGGCCAGAGGGTAAACCAGCTCAGTCCCATGATTGGGCTCCTTCAGCAAAGATAAGCTGCAGTATAGATGAGGCTTAAGCTTCAGTGCCTTGCGTCAGGTCAGAGGGAGAAAGGCTTGTCTCAGGGCATAAGAGACGATCATCGGTGGCTTCCGGCACTTGTTCAACGCACGAATGCGCGACTAAAAGCTATCCGGATAATTTATTTACGATCCGGTTTCAGCCGACGATCAAACCGGAACGGAATGGCCTCAGCCTGTTGAACTATCCGGAAGAAATCGGGATGTTCAGGATTTAACAGATAGTTATATTCTACAGGGGAGAGGGCACTGGGAACACGCAACGCAACCGCATCGCAGGCAGAGCACCAGGCGTCTCCATAGTCAGCCAGTTCTGCCGGTGCGTCTTCATCGGCCCAGTTTGCAGGCAACTCAGTGATATCAGCGGTCTGAATCAGCGCATCGGGAACATCGATGCGCAGAAGTGTGAATGCGTCCAGGATGTGTGCTGAGTGCAGATGGACAAGTGTTTCCAGCAAAGTCAGCGATGCTGTTTCAGAAACATAAACCATGGAGATGCCGATGCTGTTCCAGCGGCCGCCCGCCTCTTTTGCGCCAAATCCCGTCCAGGCTGTCGAAAGATACTTTGTCTTGGTCAGCCTGTAGAGAATCAAGAGTAAACTCCGTGCTCCAGGCGCGTGATTAATTTCATGACCTCGTATGCCCCGGTTTCAGACGCCATCAGTTCTGCGGGCATTTTCCAGCTCAGCGCCCTGTTAGGCTCATTCAACCATTTTTGCGCTTCATCCTTATCACCTTCGAACAGTTCAACTGCGCGATCAATGACACGGATAATTCGTACCAGTCGTTCACTTTGTTCAGCGCTGAATTTCGCTTTCACGCTCCGGCTGAACGTCGTGGAGGGAATACCGGACATTTTGCGCAGATCGTTTTGCGTAATCTTCGCCCAATTGACGATCAGGTGAGCTACGTTGCCATCAAGGCCTTCATTAATCTGGCCCAGCAGGGCGACACCATCAGCGTTGTTCAGGCCTGCGGCCTGCCATAAGCGTGGCGCCCTGGTTTTATTCGCAGAAAAGCTGAATGTTTTCATCTGTCACCTCCAATTGGTCATTTAACTATAACCATTTGGTGTGAAGGGCGCAAATTTCAGGATCTGGTAAATCAGGAAAACCGGTCACTTTGAACCTTTCAGGGTCATGTGTCAGAGCAAGTCGCGACTCACACATATTCATAAGTTTCATTACTGGGTGAACTGGCTGCCGGAAAAGGGGTTACGTCTGCACAAATAGCACTGGCATGGTTGCTGGCACAAAAACCGTGGATTGTTCCCATCCCCGGCACTACTAAGCTGCACCGGCTGGATGAAAACCTGGGTGCTGCCGACATCACTCTTTCACGGGACGACGTGCGGCAGATAGAAGAGGCGCTTGAAACGATAGAAATCGTCGGCGAGCGTTACTCCCCTGAACATCAGGCTCGTGTGGGCCGTTAAGATTCATGCGGGTCTGCATCGAATTGTAGACCCGCTATTCCGGGTGCCGAAGCGCATCTATCATCAGCACAAAAGCGGGCGGATGCTGTTTACGGCTCGGATAACAGAGATAATAACCGGGAAATGCAGGGCACCAATTCTGCAGAATCTGAATTAGCTTTGCGGATTTTACATGCTCCGTGATCGTATCTTCAGGAACACAGGCAATACCAAAACCCGATAATACGGCATCGATTCTTTCTGACAGAAAATTAAACGTGATCTGTTCTTCAACTCTGACACGTAACGATTTTCCTTCCTTCTCAAACTCCCCGTGATAAAGGTTTTAATTTCGGCCATACGAGAGTTCGAGCTGCATGCTCCCCTGCGGAAAAGCGGATATTGCCAGAGGGCATTCCATTGAGTTGAACCAGAATTTCCAGCTCCTGCTCAAGATCGGCAATACGTGGCTCAGATGGGTCTGATTACATAACGCGAGATTAAAACGGTGTGCCTGACGTGCCGAACATGTCTGGGCCTATGCCTTTCACGTGCCGTCGATACGGTGTTTTATCTGAAAAGGTCATGGTGAGGGGCGGGTTCCTTTTCCAGGCGAGCCCCAGGCATAAGTAAGCCTTTATCTGGCGGACAAATCAGTCTATCTTAAAGGAAATGATCATTCTCTAATGGTGTTTGCGATGAACGATAACCGTTATAAAGAGCGGGGACGACCACGGGCGTTTGATACCGATGCGGCACTGGACAGCGCAATGCTGGTATTCCGGCAAAAGGGCTATCACGCCACCTCGATCGGCGATTTGGGCCAGGCTATGCAGCTCACTACCGGCAGCATCTATAAAGCTTTTACCGACAAGCGCACGCTGTTTGCAAGCGTCTTTGCTCGCTATCTCTCAATGCGTAACAGCAGTTTAGCGGCGCGACTGACGCAATGTGAAAATGGTCGTGAGCAACTGGCGGCGCTACTCAATTTTTATGTGGATTCAGTGCGCGATGTAGAAGGTGAGCGCGGCTGTCTGGTGGCTGTCAGCGCCTTAGAGCTGCAAACTCTGGATGAGGAACTTGCCGGAGCCGTCAGCGCGGCGCTGATACGCAACCAGCAGAATCTGCAGCAGATAATCAGCCTGGGTCAGCAGGATGGTTCGGTCAATCCTGCACTGGACAGAGAGGCCACCGCTTCGCTGATGCTATGCATTGTTCTGGGGATGCGGGTCGCCGGTAAAGTTGCTGCGACCCGGCCCGATGCCAGCATCATCCCCCTGGCACTGAAGTTACTCGACTAAATTTTTTACTCATTAAGGAAGTGGTCGTTTCCTTATTATCCGGAGGTTTTATGCCCGTATATCCACTCTACCAGCACCACTTTATTAATATTGACTCGCAGCGGCTGCACTACCTCAGCGCAGGCAGTGAACACGCTGAGGCTGTGGTTCTGCTCGCGGGTTTCCCGCAAAGCAGTTATGCCTGGCGGGAGGTTATTCCCTTGCTTGCCAGCCGCTTTCATGTGATCGCACCCGACCTGCCAGGGCAGGGTGATTCTGACTTTCCTGCCAGTGGTTACGACACTGACAGCGTGGCAGAGCGCATACTGGCGCTGCTGAACCAGCTGGGTATCGAACGCTTTCATCTGGCCGGACATGATATCGGGGCGTGGGTCGCCTGGTCACTGGCGGCAGGCCATCCCGAAAAGGTTAGCCGTCTCGCGCTGCTGGATGGCGGCATTCCCGGCATCACGCTGCCTGACTTACTGCCAATGGTGGGTGATAGCGCCTGGAAAACCTGGCATTTTGGATTTCACTGCGTGGATGATTTACCGGAAGCGCTGATCACTGGCAGAGAGGCGATCTACCTCGACTGGTTTTTTAACCGTAAGTCAGCCAATCCACATTGCATAGATGCGGCGGCCCGTCATGAATATCTGCGCGTTTTTCAGCAGCCCGGGGCCTTGCGGGCCGGGCTGGCTTTTTACCGCGCTTTCGCACAGTCGGCAGAGCAGAATCGACAGCGCGCGTTAAAAGGCAAACTGGCTTTACCGCTGCTGGCTGTCAGTGCCGACCAGGGATCGATACCCGATATGGCCACCCCGCTGCGCACCGTAGCGCATCAGGTAAGCAGTAAAACGGTTCTCAACTGCGGCCATTTTATTCCCGACGAACAACCCGAGAAATTAGCGGAAATACTGGCAGACTTCTTTATTACCTCTCCGGATAAAAGCGAAATATCACCTCAGTGACAGTAGGGAAAGTAATGTCGTGTGGCAGATTATTAATATTATTGCTGATCCGCTGTTATCTCATACAGGTTTCCAATAAATAACACTATCTTATTGATTTTTAAGTATGTAGAGCAGGCTGTTGCGCGTTGCTTTCTGTCGCGTGCTGTGAATAAATAAACGGTCATAAACGTCCGTCATCAGGATGAGATTAAAATAGCGGTCGGCAGCAGAGTGCCGAACGCATATTGCCGGGGCTGCTATGAATCAGGAAAAAGCACGACTGGCCGGGGAAATAAAAGCCAGAGTTAATGAACTTGAATCGCAGTTAGTGGCGATTCGACGTGATATCCATGCGCATCCGGAATTAGGCTTTGATACGCTGCGCACCGCCAGTCTGGTCACAGACTATCTGCAGGCGCTTGGACTGAATCCCCGCACCGGCGTTGGCCGCAGCGGTGTTGTGGTGGATATCGACGGCGCAGAGCCGGGTAAGACGCTGCTGTTGCGCGCCGACATGGACGCGCTGCCGATCCATGAGCAGACCGGTCTGCCGTTTGCCAGCCGCTATCCCGGAAAAATGCACGCCTGTGGGCATGATATTCACACCGCAACGATGCTGGGTGTGGCAACGATCCTGCCGCACTATCGTCAGCAACTCAAAGGCCGGGTCCGGCTGATATTCCAGCCCGCGGAAGAGACGCCGGAAAGTGGCGCTGAGGCGATGATTGCGGACGGCGCGGCAGATGGCATCGACTGGGCTGTGACCCTGCATAACAAGCCTGAACTGGCTGCGGGGGAAGTCGCCCTGACGCGCGGGGCCAGTACCGCCTCCAGCGATGAATTCGACGTTACGGTGCATGGCGTATCGACCCACGCGGCACGTCCGCACATGGGCACCGATCCGATCATCGCGACCGTGCATCTCATCAGCCAGCTACAGACCCTCATCTCGCGTGAACGCGATCTCGCTCACTCCGCCGTATTAACCATCGGGCACATTCAGGGTGGCACCACCCACAATATCATTCCCGATAGCTGCCTGTTTCGGGGCACCATCCGTACTAAGTCGCCGGAAGTACGCTCTGCTATGGAAACCTCATTTAAACGGATGTGCGAAGGGGTGGCGCTGGCGCAAAACGTGCGGGTGGAGGTTAACTTCCAGCGTGGTGTCCCGCCTTTGATGAATGACGATCACCTGATCGATTCACTGGAACAGATTCTGTCGCATCAGTTTGATAAGCCCATCATCGCGCAGCCCAGCGCCAGCTTTGGTGCCGAAGATTTTTCACTGTTCACGGAACGGGTACCGGGCTGCCAGATTCATATTGGATCGGCCACGCCGGGCCGTGACGATCACCTGCATAACTCCGACTATCAGCCGGACGAACGCAGCATTACCGCCGGGACGCAGGCGCTGACCCGCCTTGCAATTGATTTACTCTCTTAATAATAAATAAATGAGGTTTATATGATGATGCGTAACCGCCTGTTCACGGCTTCTCTGACCGTGGCGCTGCTCGCCACTTCCGCGTTCAGCCAGGCGAAAGATTTCGGCACCCTGAAGTTTGCGACTGAAGCGGCTTATCCTCCGTTCAACCAGACCACACCGAGCGGCAAAATCGTCGGCTATGAGCCGGATATGGTGGCGGAGCTGGCTAAACGTGCTGGCTTTAAATATGAAATCATCGCCCAGAAATGGTCGGGCATGATCCCAGGCCTTATCGACGGTAAATATGATGCGGTGATCGATGCGGTGACCGTAACGCCAAAACGTGCTGAAGCGATCGATTTTACCCATCAGTACACCGTCAGCGTCTCCAGCTTTGTGACTGCGAAAAAAAGCCCGCTGGCCACGCTGCCAGGCAGCGGCACGATTGTGACGGCGGATGATGACGCCGGCATGAAAAAAGCGATCGACGATCTGAAAACTACCTTCAAAGGAAAAACCATTGCGGTGCAGGTCGCCACCATTCAGGCGGATTTCCTGCAGAAATACCTGGGCGATGTTGCCACTATCCGCACCTATCAGGCGGGTCCTGAAACCTTCGCCGACCTGATGAATGGCCGGGTGGATGCCGTCATGGCATCTCGTACCAACCTCAATGCCTTTGTGAAAAAACATGCTGAGGCGATCAGCAGCAGCGGCTATGGCTTCTCCGGTGGCGTGCTGGGTGCAGGCTCGGCGATTGGTCTGCGTAAAGGCAACAGTGAGCTGCAGCAGGTGCTGAATCAGGCGCTGGACTCCATGATCAAAGATGGGACGCTGAGCAAACTGTCGATCAAATGGTTTGGCGAAGATGTCGCGCCGAAAGCGTAACCGCTGATGCTGATGAATATTGACTGGCAGATACTGGGCTTCGGGGATGAGGGCTGGGGTGGCGTGCTGCTTAATGCCGCCGCCGTCACCGTCAGCGTGTCACTCTGCGCCTGGCTGCTGGGGGCATTGCTGGGCAGCGTGCTCTGCTGGATGCAGATTGCCGGTTCACGCTGGCAGCAGCGACTGGCCGCAGGCTACATCACACTGTTTCGCGGCGTGCCGGAACTGCTGGTGATCTACCTCTTCTACTTCGGTGGACGACAGGTGGTCTCCACTGTGGGCACCGCGCTGGGCTTCCAGGGACCGTTTGATGTGAACGGTTTTGTGGCGGGCGCGATTGCCATCGGGCTGATCTCCGGAGCCTATCAGAGCGGGGTATTCCGTGGCGCCTTCTTCGCTATTCCCGGCGGAACGCTGGAAGCGGCGACGGTGACCGGCATGGGACGGCTGATGATGTTTCGCCGCATTATCGTGCCGCAGGCGTTACGCACTGCACTGCCCGGTATGGGCAACCAGTGGCAATCGGTGATCAAAGAGTCGGCGCTGGTCTCGGTAACCGGGCTGGTGGAAACGATGAACCAGGTCTCCACCGCAGCCAACTCCACCCAGATGTCCTTTTTCTTCTACAGCGTGGGTGCGGTGATCTACCTGATTATCACCACCTGTTCCGATATGGTTTTCCGCTACGTGGAAAAGTTTGCGATGCGCGGTCAACAGCGCGTGAAGGGCTAAGGAGTCCACGTGGATATCATGTTTTTACAGCAGACGCTGCTGGCGCTGCTGAAAGGATTGCCGCTGACCATCAACCTGGCGCTGCTCTCACTCTTTGGCGGCGGCGTGCTGGCGCTGCTGCTTAACCTGCTGCGCATGACGCGTGTCGGCAGCGTTTTCTGTCGCTTCTACGTCTGGCTGTTTCGCGGTACGCCACTGCTGATCCAGATCTTTATGGTCTATTACGGCCTGGGCAGTTTACCGGCGGTGCGGGAAAGCCTGTTCTGGCCGCTGCTGCGCGATCCCTACTGGTGCGGCTTACTGGCGCTGATTCTCAATGATGCCGCCTATACCTCGGAAATCCTGCGCGGCGGGCTGCGTGCCGTCAGTCAGCAGTCGCTGGAGGCCGCTAAAGTCTCGGGCATGTCGTCGTATAAAATCTTTACCCGCATCACCTTACCGATTGCGATTCGCCAGGCATTGCCGGCCTACAGCAATGAGATCATCTCGATGATCAAAGCGACGTCGCTGGTCAGCACCATCAGCCTGATGGAGATGACCGGCATTGCCGACTCGATAGTCTCTTCCACTTTCCGGGCGCTGGAGGTGTTCCTGAGCGCGGCGGTGATCTACCTGATACTCACCATGCTGGTCAGCAAAGGGGTATCGATTCTGGAACGACGCTTATCACCTTACTATTCTGGAGCACGCTCATGACCGCACCTACCATCATGCTGAGCCATCTCAGAAAGAGTTATGCGGGACACGAAGTGCTGCACGACATCAGCCTGACCGCGCAGGATGGCGATGTGATATCGCTGATTGGTGCCAGTGGGTCGGGCAAAAGTACGCTGTTACGCTGCATCCCGTTTCTTGAAGTACCACAGGCGGGTGAAATTGCGGTCGGTGAGGTGAACGTCACGCTGGATAACGCCGACGAAAAACTGAGCCGCGAGCAGCGCCGTCGCATCAAGCTGATGCGAATGCAGCTCGGCTTTGTATTTCAGAGCTTCAACCTGTGGCCGCATAAAACGGTGATGCAGAACATCATTGAAGCGCCGGTTCATGTGCAGAAGCGCAGCCATAAAGAGGCGATTGAAGAAGCGGAAGCGCTGCTCCATAAAGTGGGACTCTATGCAAAACGCGACGCCTGGCCGTCACAGCTTTCCGGCGGACAGCAGCAGCGTGTGGCGATTGCGCGAGCGCTGGCGCAGCAGCCGAAAGCGATACTGTTCGATGAGCCAACTTCGGCGCTGGATCCGGAGCTGGTGGGTGAAGTATTGCGGGTGATCCGCAGTCTGGCGGAAGAGGGACGTACCATGATTATCGTCACCCATGAAATGGGCTTTGCGCGTGACGTGTCGAACAAAGCGGTGTTTCTGCATCAGGGTATGATTGAGGAGTCCGGTTCGCCGGAGCAGGTGTTCCTCGATCCGATCTCGCCACGCTGCCGCGCCTTTGTGAACAGCCACTTTGAGCGCAATGCAGGCTGAAGCGGCATTCTGATAAGGCTGACGCGCTGAAATTTCGTGTTTTGAGATCAGAAAACCCCGGAAGATTTTCCTGATGCCAGTCAGTTAAGCGACAGGTGACAACGCATTCTGGTGCCGGGAAGGGGCTGGCGGTCCTCGCGCCGCTGCGCGGTTCCTTCACTTCATTCGCCTGCATGACGCACCGCCGGGGATGGCACATCCTGTGCCGGCCAGGGAGGGCCGATCCCCGAACGGTTCGTCGGCACGACGTCAAAGCCGAAGGTACCGCGTGAGCGGCGCGAGGACGGCCCGGCAGCAGCAGAGGTGCGCTGGCCCGCACTGCGGCTCGCTCGCCCGGAAAAAAAGCTGCCACGTTTGTCCGTGGCAGCCTTTACAAATCTAATCTTAACTGACCAGCATCAGGAAGATTTTCCGGGGGTTTTTTAATAGCAGCCAGACCACGTTATCCAGAACGATCAGCGCGATCTCACGCCCGGTCCTGAGACGATGCAGCAGCAGGGCGGCCCGCTTCAACCATTGCCTGCCATTGTTGATAGCTGGGGCGGCTCTGGATTTTTGCATACCACGCTTTCAGGGCGCGACACTCGTCAGGAACAGCAAGATTCACCAAAGCCGCGAAAATCATTCCGCCGGTTACGGCGATATCGGCCATCGAAAACGTATTGCCCGCGACATAAGGCTGCGAGCGTAAAACGCCGTCAAAGTAGTGCATCCCTCTGATGGCCTTTTCACGCATCTTCGCACCCCATTCCGGATTCTGATAGAGCTCAACCTCCGGTCCCAGCCCTGCGGTGGCATGATGAAAATAGACGCTGACCGCATCAAGAAATTCGATCTCAGCCCGTTTGGTCATCATATGGATTACGCCTTTTTCTACCGGCGTGACGCCTGTCAGAAGCGGGTTATCATCCAGCACATCGAGATATTGCGTAATGGCAGTGCATTCAGCGATCAGCGTTCCGTTATTCAGCGCTAAAACCGGCAGGATCCCGGAATAATTGATCGCTAAAAATTCAGGTTTTTTATGCTCACCTTTCCACAGGTTGACCGGAATAAATTCGACCTCAGAAAGTAAGCCCTTTTCCGCCAGGGCAATCCTGACCCGTGCAGGATAAGGGCCATCATACCAGTCATAAATCTTCATCGCGGGGAGTGACGGAACAGCAGATGCATTGTGGATATCAGTCATGATTAAGTTACCTACCTGTCAATTGGTAGGTTGATTGTGGGGCTGAACTTTCCTTATGTCAATCCCTGTCTACCAGTTGGCAGGTAAATATTTTCCCCTTATAATGCGTCTCCACCTCATGAAGGAAAACTGAGTTATGAGCCTGAACGCGCGCGAAGCCATTCTGGCGGCAGCAAAAAGTGCTGCCCAGAATCATGGCTATAACGGGATTAATTTTCGCAGTATCGCTGACGAAGTAGGCATCAAGAATGCCAGTATCTATTATCACTTTGCCAGTAAGGCCAATCTGGGGGCCGCGGTCGCCAACCGATACTGGCAGGATACGGCTGAGGATTTAAAGAATATCCGCGAGCAAAGTGCCTCACCGGATGAAGCGTTGCAGCGCTATCCGCAGATTTTCCGCAAGTCGCTTGAAGATGCCAACCGGCTCTGTCTCTCCAGCTTTATGGCGGCGGAATATGAAGATCTGCCCGAGGAAGTGAAGTGTGAAGTTCAGTGTTTCGTTGATGCGAACGTTGACTGGCTGACAGAAGTCCTTTACGAAAAGTCGCCCGATAACCCGGAGAAAAATGCGCAGCGTGCGCTGGCAATCTACACCGCAGTTGCCGGCGCGCAGTTAATAGCCCGCACGCGCCAGGATATAACCATTTTTGATAACCTGATTGCGACCTATCAGGAGAGCGGCCTGATTCCGCTGTCACACTGAATTAAACGACACCGCGCCTGAAAGAGTTGCAGGCGTCAGCACTCACAGCTTCAGGGCTATCAGTAAAATCAGCGGTGAACATTCAGGGTTAAATTGCACGATGGCGCAAGCCGCCTGCCAGCTGTGTGAACACGTCGATCATATTTGGCAGCGCCTTTTCCGGCTCGCTGCTGGAAGCGACCCACAGTGCGGCATTCAGTGCCGCGCTGTTCAGCAGATGAGCGGCGGCATCGGCGTTGACCGGCTTCATTATCCCGCTGTCGATAAGTCGGGTAATAGTTTCACGCGTGGCTTCCAGGCAGCTGTTCTGGCTGGGCCATTGCGAGGGATCTCCCAGAAAAGCCGGGCCATCGCGCAGCACAATACGTTGCACTTCGGCATCCATTGCCATGCGGATGTAGGCGATGCCTTCAGCCACCAGCTTCTCCCACGCATCGCTCACCCCAGACGCTGCCGCTTTAGCCTGCTGGGCCATTTCGCCATCAACCTGTGCGACGACCGCTGCAAGCAGCCCCTTTTTGTCACCAAAATTGTGGTAGAGCGCCCCGCGTGTCAGACCTACGCTGGCCGTCAGTTCATCCATTGATGCGGCGGCAAAGCCTTTTTCGGCAAAGGCAGTGCGTGCTGCTGCAATCAGTTTTGCCCGGTTCTCTTCCATTGTTTCAGCGCGACGTTTAGCAGCCATAGATTCTCCTTTCACATACGCGAGGTATATTAATTGAAATACGCGACGTATGTGTGATTAATGTGACATACGCCGCGTATATTAAATCAAACGCGTGTGCGCTGCATCCTGCAATCCCTTAAAGGCTATTGAGGAAATTCTAATGATCACTCGCGAACCCATTTTTCCTGCAAATCGTCACGCTCTCTATGAGCAGCATGGTTATTCAGCGGCTATCCGCTCAGGCGATCTGCTGTTTGTCTCAGGTCAGGTGGGCAGCCGTGCCGACGGCACGCCGGAGCCCGATTTTGCTGCTCAGGTTGAACGGGCATTTGAGAATCTGGCAGCCACGCTCGCTGCGGCAGGGTGTACCTTTGACGATCTGATCGATGTCACCACGTTTCACACCGATCCGGAGCAACAATTCGAAACCATCATGCAGATAAAGCAGCGCGTTTTTCCGCAGCCTCCTTATCCTAACTGGACAGCGGTGGGTGTAACGTGGCTGGCGGGATTTGATTTTGAAATTAAGGTGATTGCGCGCATTCCCGATCAGCGGGACGAACGGAGCCTGTCACAGAGTGCATAAAGCGTGAGTGGCAATCTGCCTGTCAGGCACTTTACACCGGAGAGGGGCGCTGCGATGACATGCCCGACGTTAAATATGCTGGCATCACAGACAGGGATGTCCCGCGCTGCATTTGCAAAACACTTTGGTCAGACGGTTGGAATTACGCCCATAGAATCTCTGACGCAACGGAGGATGCTGCTCGCCAGCGATCGTCTGCAAAATTCAGGAGAGACGATTTCAGGCGTTTCTGCCGCACTGGGATATGAGTCGGAGAGCGCCTTCAGAAAAGCATTTAAGCGTGTTACTGGCGCTCCACCAGGAAAGTTAACCCATTCGAAAAAGTTTTGAAGGTTAATCGAAAACCCCATTAATTACGGCGGTCACGACAGCGGTGCTCAGGGCTATCAGCACAAGATTATCTCCGACAGCTCGCCATTCGTAACCAGGGTAATAGGGCAGCTCATTTAGCATTGATGATGGCAAACTTTTTTTGGCGATACCCGGAGGCAAAGGTTTACCACGCGCAACT
This sequence comes from Pantoea sp. paga, assembly GCF_007558755.1. Taxonomy (NCBI): domain Bacteria; kingdom Pseudomonadati; phylum Pseudomonadota; class Gammaproteobacteria; order Enterobacterales; family Erwiniaceae; genus Pantoea; species Pantoea sp. paga. The sequence goes on along the minus strand of NZ_VLTF01000003.1, from coordinate 549,634 downwards.
TTTTTAGCTATTCCTGGCGGCAAAGACTGATAGCCGACAAGGCCATAATTGACGGCAAGTTTACGTGCAAGAGAGTAGTTGATATCTGACTCGACGTGATCCGGTCGTCCAGCGTTCTTACGATTTCCATGTTTTTCTTTCGGACCCGCATTACCATGCCCCTTGTTTCCGTGCTCTCCGCTTTTGCCGTTATTACCCGGGTTTCCGCTATTACCATTACCCTGACCGCCACCACCGTTGCCGTTGCCCGGATTTGCGAAAACGGGCGCAGCAAGCACGGTACAAGATATCACCACCGCAAATGCGGCTTTTAAAGCGCGAGATTTGAGCATGTTATCTTTCCTTAATATTATTCAGTAATCTGAACCAGAAAATATAAAGCGATGTAAGGAGGTGATATGAGTTCAACCTCTTCACATTATTATGTCACCTGTTAGTTATTACTCAGCATTAAACGGCCGACAACCACATAGCAATCTTAAGAATTATCTCAAATTAATCAAAGAAAAGCTGTACGATGTTTTGATATTTCGTATAAATTTTATGCTGAAACCCTTGCTAACAATAGATAAATTTTCGGCTTTAAGCGAGGCGGAATACATTATCTTTATTTTTATGCTGCTGCAATTCATTGTTTATACTTGCGATTACCTGATTTTAGTACAACGCTTAATCACTCTGCTACATAAGACACCTTAAGTGAGGTAGAAAACATGACGACTCATGAGACGGAGCAGGTAATTGTGAGCAGAATTTTTCTGATATCGGTCTTCCCATAATATGCAGGAGTTCAAAATGAAAACTAATAAAAGCTATAAAGGATGGCTGGCTATATCAGCTGTCGTCGCTCTCTTCAGCACTGCCAGCGTACAGGCTGAGACGCAGACAAGCGCCCCGCAGGGTGGGAATACACCGCAGACCGTAAAGAATGACAAGCTCAGCCCTGGTGATGAAAAAGCACTGAAGGATATGGCGCAGGCCAATATCAATGAAATTGCCGCCGCCAAAATTGCGCTGAACAAAACACAAAGTGCAGAAGTTAAAACCTTTGCACAGAAGATGGTCGAAGATCATGGCAGTGCCCTGACAAAAGTTCAGGCGGTTGCTAAGCAAAAAGAGGTGACATTACCGACTGCGCCAGACGCTAAACATAAGGCCATGGCCGACAAGCTGGAAAAGCAGAGCGGCGGTGCCTTTGACAAAATGTATATGGAAAACGCCGGAATAATGGATCATAAGATGGTGCTGTCGACGTTGAAGAGCGACGCGACGAAGATAAAGGATCCGGATGTGAAGGCGCTGGCTGACGCGCATACCCCTGTTGTAGAACAGCATCTGAAGTCCGCCCAGCACATGGCGATGTAACCAGGCTGGCCGGTTCCGAATTATCCGCAAGTGCTGTTACGGGATCATCGGGACCAGCCAGAAATGACATAATCCACCATCGGCTGGAGTTTCTCTCTCGTTACGCCAGCCTTTGCCTGAACAGCCATGCCCTGCGCTACAGTCATAAGGTATTTCGCTAACATTTCACAATCAGCGGATGAAGAAAGCTCGCCCTCGTGCTTTGCACGTTTGAGCCTCTCCAGCAAAGCCGTCTCTGAGCCAATGCGGCGAGTGATCAATTCCTGGCGAATGGTCTCAGCCCCCTCTGAACATGCCAGAGCGCCATTAATACCGAGACATCCCCGGCATTCACCACCGAGTGTGTGGGTATCCAGCATGCCATTAAGAATGAGTCGCACCGCATCATGCACGTTTGGTTCCTGGAGTGCTCCGGTCATAAAAGCCATATATCTGACTTCATATCTCTCCAGCGCTTTACGGAAAAGGCTCTCTTTGTTTCCAAAGGTGGCGTAAAGACTCGGACGCGCAACGCCCGTCGCACGTGTCAGGTCATCAAAGGAGGTGCCTTCGTAACCGTTTTTCCAGAACACCACCAGGGCTGCTTCTAAAGCGACCTCCGCGTCAAATTCCCGATGTCTTCCCATTTAGCCTCCGATTCTATAACGGTCATTATAAAAAAATTGACGGCCCGCGTCCAACTCTGTACTAATAATACTATAACGACCAGTATTAAATTTTTTTGCTGGCGCAGATGATAGCGTCTGGCCCGAAACAGAGAAGGAAAGAGTGTGAACGAAGAGCAGCACAACCAGCGCGTTACAGTTGTTAAGGACTATTTTCGCAAACTTGACTCGGGCGATTCGTCAATGATGGATCTTCTGACAGACGACATTCAGATCTACTTTCCAAAGTTCGGTGTGGGATACGGAAAAGCTGAAGTGGCTCGCGCCGCTCAGGGAATGATGAGCACCCTGCAAAAGATCGAGCACGATTTCGAGCGGATGAATATTCTGGTTGCTGGCGATCACATTGTCGTTGAAGGGTTTGAGAGTGGAATCAGCGCTAACGGAACGCCCTGGCCTGTAAAGGGTCGCTCTGAAGGCCGTTACTGTAACGTTTTCCAGTTCGATGGGCTTAAAATTAAGCGGCTTCATATCTATGCCGATCCCGATTTCGACAGCACGCATGAAGAGCGATTTTTGTGGCCAGCGGTCGGCATGACCCGTTCAGGTGACATCTGATTGGTGAAGTAACATGCGTTCAGGATCGATCTCCATGCTGACGCAGCTGCTCTCCTGTGCAATCACTGTCGAGCTATTTCCACTTCGGGCGCGATTCCTGAAGCGTTTAAGCTCATGCTCATGTTAAGAAAAACCACGTGCCTGAGAGGATATTTTAAGCGTTTTCTGCGCTCAGACACATCGGTATAACTGGCTTGAATTGCGAGCTTCAGGAGCCATCAAGCCCCAGCGTTTCACGACGCAGGAAGGCCCAGTCAATCAGAGCAGTCATTGATGGCCCAAGCGCTTTTCCCAGATCGGTAAGTGAGTACTCAACACGCGGTGGAACTTCGGGATAAACCGTGCGTGTCACGATGCCATCCTGTTCCAGTTGCTTAAGCTGCTGGATCAGCATTTTTTGATTTACGCCCTCAATCCGGCGCTCCAGCTCTGAAAAGCGCAGCGGGCCTTTAGCGGCGAAAAGCTGACAGATAATAATTGTCTTCCATTTACCTTCAATAATCTTCAGCGCTTCGGTGGTAGCCTGAGCCCACACCAGTCGCTGTTCCGGAATATCACAACGCCAGTCTCTTTCCATACTTACCTTCAGGTTAGTAACCCACTATTTTGTCGGTTCTTGTTGTTTATTCAGTGAATATGTAGGGTATCTCACTCACCACTGAATCAGGAGCAAAATATGAAAATCGGCGTAATTGGCACAGGTAATATCGGTGGTACCCTGGCACGTAAGCTCAGTGAAGCGGGGCACAAGGTAAAAATCGCTAATTCACGTGGAGTTGATGGCGTGCGTGTTTTTGCGGGTGAAATTAATGCAGAACCCACAGACATCAGGGGAGCGGTTACAGACGTCGAAGCCGTGATTCTCTCCATTCCGCTGCCGGCACTTAGCAGCCTGCCTGATGGGCTTTTCGATCACCTTCCACCCCATGTCCCGGTGATCGACACCAGCAACTATTATCCAGGCCTGCGCGACGCACCGATTACTGCACTGGATAATGGGCAGACCGAAAGCGAATGGGTTCAGGAGCAGATCGGGCACCCTGTGGTTAAAGCTTTTAATAATATTCTTGCCGACTCGCTCGCCGATCTGGGCCAGCCGCAGGGAAGTCGGGGTCGTCTGGCGGTTGCCGTAGCGGGAGATCATCCTGAAGCTGTGCAGACGGCCATGTCACTGGTTAACGACACAGGCTTTGATCCTGTGTTCTCTGGGACTATCGCTGAATCATGGCGTCAGCAGCCCTGCACACCTTGTTACTGCTGTGACTGGGAAGCGCCCGTAATGCTGCGAGCTCTGCCGTTGGCCAGAAAGGGCGAAGGGCTGACCCGGCTGCCACAGCTTTATGCCAGTTTCGCGACGCTGGGTGATGCGCCCTCTCATCAGGATATTATCGAAAACAACCGTGCCATAAACTGGCCGGTTTAAATCGTCCGGGAAGGATAATCTGTCTGTATTGAAGTTCTGGATAAAGATTGATCTGAGAATATTTTTGCATGGTGGCTTGCTGGCTCAGGCATCAATTGTCCACGGCATTGCTCTACAGGCTTGTCCTTAAGCCTCAGATCCAGATTACTGGCTGGCGAGTGCGGTAATGAAATCGCGATAGGTATGCAGTGGGCGGCCAGGCAGGGTGACCAGACGTTCCCGGTCGCCCTCCTGTGGAAGCATTCCATCACTGGCGTAACGTTCAGCCATCAGCCGCATTTCATACGCCATCCAGCGCGGCATAAACTCCGCCATATTCGCTTCGAACGCATCCGGATTATCTTCTCCATAAATTACCGGACGGCCCAGAAGCTGTTGCCAGGCTGCTGCTGCCTCTTCTCCGGTCAGCGTACTGGCCCTACGAGATTGAGCGTTTCGACCGGTAATTCTTCGCCGGCCTGGGCGCGCCTTATCAGTTCAATTGCGGCCACTTCAGCAATATCCCGTGTATCGACCATTACAGTTACAGATTATCAGACCTCTTTACGGCCCAGATAACGCTCTTTCATCAGTGACAGTTTTATGCCGATATCCAGCGCCGGCGATGGCGGCATGAAACTGGCCTTGCCCAGCGACAGCATATCCGCAATATATGGGTTGTCCTGTTTCATCATGAAATCAGCCAGCAGACTGCCCGCCACGGTCTGTTTTGAAACGCCTGCGCCGTTACAGCCACCCGCCGTACAGATAAAGTTGTTCAGCATGCCCCATTCAGGCGCGCCGTTTCGCGTAACGCTGATGGTGCCGGACCAGGTGTGGGTTATCTTTACGCTGCCCAGGGTCGGATAGACTTTATGAAATAAGCGCTGATGCAGCCGGGTCGCCTGCCAGGTCTGCGCGGCATTCACCTGACCGCTAAGTGCGGGTATCACGTGCTGGCGAATCAGGAAACGGCGGTCTGAGGTAAAACGGAAGGTTGCACCGGCAATCGCATTAACCGGCGTAAGCCCCCAGCTCTGCATGGGAGGCAGAGTAGCCAGTTGTTCATCGGTCAGTGGATCGGTAATGCTGGCGAAGGTCGCCATTGCAGCCTGACGCGAAAGTCCCGGTCGCAACTCTGGCGATAATGCATTGGTGGCCAGCATCACCTTTGGCGTTTTAATGATGCCAAATGGTGTCAGCACTTCAGCCACGCTGCCGTAGCGGATCCCCAGCACTGGTGTATTATCGAACCGTTGAACATTTTCAGGTAAATAGTGGTTTAGCCCGGCGACCAACTGCGCCGGATTAACCAGCACACAGCCTGGTGTGTATATCCCTTTGCTGTAAAAGCGCGTACCGAGTTTAAGGTAAAGCTCCTCGCTGTCTGACATCTGCCATGGCTCATCCATTAAATCGAGGTGGCTGGCGTACTCCTTTAAAATGCGATCGTTGCCACGCTCAGCCTGGCAGTGATATTTACCAACCTGTTCCCAGTCGTACTGAAGATGATGCTGAGAAATAACCTGCTCCAGTTGACGAATGCCTTCCTGAAGCAGGTTACGGTAAGCGTTGGCCTTTTTTAATTCAGCGGTGGAGCTGCCAATATTATGAGGCAGACCGATAACAAACCCGGAATTACGTGCCGATGCGCTTTCCCGTGTGCTGTGCGCGTCGACGATGATAATTTTCAGACCAGGATTAATTTCAGCCAGGCGGCGCGCAAAGGCAACACCTGCAAATCCCGCGCCGACGATAACCCAGTCGGCAGTGATATCCTCTCGCAGCATGGGCTGCGGCGGAAAATAATGCTCACCCGCAGGCCAGCCCAGTTGATTGTGATTAAATGGTATCGATGCGTAGCGCAATTCCCTGTGCCTTCTCTAAAAAAGTAAAAGAATTTTATAGGTGAAAGCGGGATATCTGTGCCAGCGGTAATCTGACTAATGTTGATTTCAGACAAGTAAAATTCAGGTGGATGATTTTTGAGTTAACAACCAAAGGTGGCACGAATTTTCGAAGAAGAGATTATAACGCGACTGTTATGGGGTTTATTTTCTGGTGTCAAAGACCGAAAACAGTGATCTGCAGAGGCGATATATTCATGAGGCCCGAGCAGGGGAGAGCGAAACGGAACAGGTCGTCCTGTTAACGGGCTATTTCGAGTGAGGATCCGCCCGTGAAAACGATGCCTGTACGGCATCAAAGCGTTTTATAGATTTCAGCAATCACCTGCATCGTTGCTTCTTCTACGGTTCCTTCATTGCGACATAAAAACCAGCCGTAGTTGGTCATCTCCTGCTCGAACACTCTGGTGCAAGCGACATGCTCTTCCAGTTTGTGAATGACTGTACTGCCCAGCCCACGGGATCGTGCCGCGGCTCGTTCCCATGAAATCTCAGGTGCCGTGACCACCCCGACATGCAGGTCTGGTGTTCGCACGTTGAGTTCAATGTTTCGCTGCAAAATCTCAGCAAAGGGCATCATCCGCCGAAACGCGGCATCAGACGGATACCAGCGATCCATCAGGATAATGCAGTTCCCGGGCTGTTTAGTGAGTACATTCTGTGAAATCCAGGCACGGCTAACGGCAAAGCGTTCACAAATTTCCCGCTCCAGTTCGACGGAGGGATTTCTGGCGAGCCTGTTAACCAGCGTCATTGTTTCTGCCCTTAAGGGATCGCTTTTTTGCTCGCTAAGTCGGATCACCTTCCTGTTATCTGCTCTTAGCACTTGCGTAATGGACTCCAGCAGGGTGGTTTTACCGGTTCCCTTGGGCCCATCCAGAGAAACAAAAAGCTGACGACTCATGCCAGGAATGAGAAATGAGTTAAGATTTTTGCGAATCGTCCAGCTGGTAAAAACATCTTATTTTCCTGGTTTGGATAGCTGAACTTATATCGTTCTCTTTAGCCGTCAGGCACGTCAGCGTGAACATGAATGTTAAACAGACATTGATGAATACGCTGGCAACGGTTTTGACTCACGGGTTTATAGAACAGGATGTCAGCATCTGGCTCCGATGTGCTCTGTTAAGAACCACACCGGACTGGATTCTCATATAAAGTCGCAGTTTACGCCATTCTATGTCCGGAGCATGAAGAAAAAGCTAATGGGCAAGTTTGGCTGCTGAGCGCAGAAGGGCTTATGAAGGTTGTCTTTTAACCAGGGTAGAGAATCGGGGGCTGTGATCTCCGGTTCCCACAGTGTAAGCGGCAGGCCTGAAATGCGTGATCCAGGGGGTTTTATCTTTGTCCGCGTCCGCTATGAGCGAGGAGCGGACGTTTCACTTTTGACAGCTGAAGGTTTCAGTACGTTGAACATAACTTCACTGTTGCGAATCATTGCTCATAAGTTTATAAAATCAGAAACCTATATGGAAATGAAGGCACTATGAATATTTCAATCAGAAAGTTACTGCCGCTAGAATGGGATCATGCTTACAGTCTGATTTCACAGCTACGGAACATTTCCAGGGAAAAATTTATCGAAAGCGTCAGAATTCAGACGTTGAACGGTTATGAACTTGTTGGCGCATTTGGCAATGAAAAAATGCTTGGCTTGATGGGTTTCCGTCCCGTTCATACTCTGGCCAGAGGATCACATCTCCATATTGATGATTTGATCGTAGATGAGGCTTTAAGAAGCACAGGGATAGGGAAAAAATTGCTGGATTTTGCCACCACTGAATCAGAAAGCAGGGATATGAACTTCGTGTTCCTTGATGCCCGACAGCAGGCGATACCCTTTTATGAACGGAATGGCTTTGTGGCTCACACATCACCTTCAATGAAAAAGCCTCTCCGATAAGACCAGATAGCCTGTTCATAGGTGGGGGTGCTGACATTATAACTTTGCATCTACACCCTTTAGCACCCCAAAAACATGAAGTTAAGGAAGTTTTTTGCACATAAAAACACTCAACGGATCTGTTGCATAAGGTGGGAATGCATTGCATATCTCATAACCGCATCTACGATAAAGTGCTATAGCCGGTTGCTGATGAATCCCTGTTTCAAGCTGCAATAGGCTCAAATTTTTTTCTGAAGCAATCGTCTCGATTGCACTGACTATCTGTTCTCCGAGCTTCCTCCCCCGATATTCCGGTCGAATATAAACCCGCTTAATCTCAGCTGAGCCATTTTCATGAAATAGCAAAGCACCACAACCTGCAGGTAAGCCACCTTCATCACGTACGATGATGCACCGGAGTTGCTCATCATTAACTTTTGGAAGATCAAGGCAGTGATTACTTTCTGCAGGATATAGTGCGTTCTGAAAGGCATCGAGTTCGCTTACCAGCCACAGCAGGTCAGAATCACTTTTATCTACTTCTGAAATGCTGAACATTCGCTATCCTCGATTCAGTTTTAACTACTGAATCTAACATAATATTCCATCTATGACGGCTTTCAGTATTTAGCATAAGAGTACATGTGCAACTTCCGCTGCTGGCACAAAGCGGACTGACGGCAGGCCAGGGTCCGCTATGAGCGAGAAGCATAAGTCGCTGCTGCGTGAGCTGGAATAGCGCTTTGGTGGTGAGGCGGGCGAGAAGAACAGTCCGCATTCAAAAAGCTTTCTCGATGGCGTCAAAAAGTTCTTCTACGATTTGACTCGCTAAGCGGAAACGCTGCGGCAAACATAAAAAGCCCCTGCTGTGCAGGGGCTTTTTTTATTGCTGTACTGTTCAGCAAAACGTAACCGTTAGGCGTACTTAAAAATTTTTCTCATATTTCCGCTTTCGTTGTCGATAACATGATTGCTGGCTGAGTGATGATTTCACTCAGCATTTATTTGTCATTTCAGGCGATAAGGATATTTATGAACAAGCTTTGTGTTGCGGCGTTGTTGGCTCTGAGTTTAACCGGCTGTGCGCAGCAGACTTTCGTAATGAAACAGAATCAAGTTGGCGCGGCGACGAAAACCACCAGCCAGCCGTTCTTTGTTTCAGGTATCGGTCAGCGTAAGAGCATTGATGCGGCGCAGGTGTGCGGCGGCCAGGAAAAAGTTAACCGGGTTGAAGTGCAGCAAACGTTTGTTAATGGCTTACTGAGCGTGGTGACGTTTGGTATCTACACGCCACGTGAAGCGCGCGTTTATTGCGCCATCTGATAATGCCTCAGGCCGGTTCGCCGGCCTAATCCTCCGCCGGTTATTAAATCGCATTAGTATAATGTAACTATTAAATTCTGCTGTCACACCGCTGCGCGGCTTGCCTGCTGCCGACGATATCCGAAACGAGTTCAGGCAACGTCGTCCAGCCTGGTAAAAGCAGTGGTAAGCTGTTGAGGCATGTCAGTCCGCTTTGAGCGATAAGCGGACATTGAAATTGTCCGCCTATTAATAACTTTCTGTTCATCCGGCTTATCAAAACAGCGATAGGGTCAGTGCCAGTCAATAAAAGTGGGTGTTCTGACACTTGAACTGCTCAATATCGCTATGTTGATGACGCCATAACAGCGGTAATGCCATATAACCCAATACCATACGCAAGGTGCGTAATCAGGCTTAACAAACGCGCCACCCATGGACGAGGTGTACGGGAGGCTGCGATACCAAAGCCAAACGCGGGTTGCAAAATTAAGAACGGAGCAATCAAAGTTAACAAACCTGTAAACACACCCGTTGAGAGAGAAGGCTCATGGAGCCAGCCCCTTCCGTTAAGCAAAAGCGGGATAACAGCAAAAATTATCCCGGTCAGATAATGGAATACCCAGCCAGTAAGATTCTCCCCACGTATCTGTGACGCTGAAAGAATGGTGTGATGCCTGAATTTTCCTTGTGGAAGCCATAAAATCCAGCGGCCTACCAGCGCATAATTCAATGGTGGAATTTTTAAAATGAGCTTTTGACATAACGACCACAAATCCATGACCAGTGTTGCGCCAATGCCCGTGATGACAGTTTTGAAAAAAATAATGATATCCAAAGCGTACTCCTTCTTTTAAATGACATAATAATCAGTGTGCAACTTAAAGTGAGGTTTAAGTCAACAATGAAAGAACTGGATATCAGGGAAATCGCTGACCTTACCGGAGTTACCCCGTCAGCGTTGCGATATTACGAAAAGAAAGAACTAATCAAACCTGTTGGCCGTAACGGGCTAAGAAGGCAATACAATGAAAATGTTATCAATAAACTGCAATTAATCGCGCTTGGGCAGGCTGCAGGGTTTTCTCTTGATGAAATAGGCGCAATGTTTAGTGCAGAGAACAAACTCGCATTAGATAGCGTTCAGCTTCTTCAACGAGCAACGGAGATCGACGCCACTATCCGCAAACTCCAGTTGTTAAGCCGGGGGCTGAAACATGTCGCATGTTGTACAAAAACCGAGCATTTAGAATGTGAAGAATTCAAAAAAATTGTATCCAGAGGGCTGCGACTCGTCAGATAGATTATTTTAAAGTTCCAGGACATGAGCTACGTCCGCTTCTGGCACGAAGCGGACCTTGCCAATAGGGCATGATGGCGTCATTCTCTGCGGTTAGCATAACGTCATTGACATTCGAAACGTCAGTGACAGGTACAGGCTGGGCGGCGCCGCCCTGAACAGGGCCTCCACCCTTTTTGCCAGGATCACCCCTTCGATACAGCAGCGCGGGAGCTTAGTCGCCGACAACCATTACCCCGGAATAAGACACCCGGCCAGGATAAGCGCCCGCTATGTGAAGTGGGCACTTATTATCAGGTGGCGCTGTTATATCCGGTTGCCGGAAGCAGTGTTTTACTCCCTTTCAGGGTAAAGAGGGAAATAATGGTAAAGCTCAGTGTGATACAGCCTAAAACAAGATAAGCCTGATGGAAGCCTACGGTGTCATACATCCGGCCTACCCATGTCGACAGTACAACGCCCGAAAGTTGCTTTGATAAATTAAAACCAATCAGGAACAAGGTTGCCGAAAGTTTTGGGTTAAATGCGGAGGAGATATATTTAAAGGTGCCGACCAACAGGAAAGGAAGTTCAAACATATGGAGCATTTTTAAGATAACCACTTCTGTGGCTGAAGAGGCAAAAGAAGAACCCAAAATACGCGCCGACATAATGACGCCTGCGGCCAGGAGGGCGTTCTTCGCACCAATGCGGTTAACGATGGCAGGGGCAAAAAACATAATCGTTGCATTGAGTATTTCCCCACCGGTAGTGACAAAGCCAAACACTTCGGTCCCGCGTTGTGGGCTGGAGAAAAACCCTTTGAAGAAGTTAGCAAACTGCTGGTCAAACACATCATAGACACTGGCGACACCTACAACGTAAATAATAAATCCCCAGAAGCGTGGCATCCGCAATAGCTCGGCGGCGGTGCGCATAGAAAAAGCCTGGCGGTTGGCACCAAGCGCGTCGATAACCCGCTCGCTGTTGCTCCCTTCCGGGCGTGACATCCATAACAGTACGGCTAGCGCCAGGGCAAAACCGGAGGCAATCCAGAATGTAATATTAGGGTCTATGCTAAATAAAATACCGGTGATGGATGCACATAACGCCCAGCCAATACAGCCGGAAACACGAACCTTTCCGTACTCAAAACGGTTAGCCCGACTTACGCGTTCAATATAGGCTTCTACCGCCCCGGATCCACTGGAGAAGACGACTCCCAGATAGATCCCGCCAACCAGTGCACCAGCGAAAATATTCATCTGCAGTAAAGGAGACAGAACAAAAATAAAGAAGGGCGCAAATAAAATCAGTAAGATCGTGATAATCCAGAGCAAGTGTTTGCGTAACCCCAGTTTATCGGAGAGCAGACCAAACACCGGCTGGAAAATAATTGCAAACAGTGAGATAGATGAAAACACAATCCCTGTTTCTGTTTTGGTTAAGTGGTTAACTTCTGCCAGCCAGACCGGAAAGAAAGGAAAGTAGGCCGACATAATGAAATAATAGAAGAAAAAGAACAACATAAAGTAAATGAAGTTATGTCGTTCTCTTGGTGCGAGTTCAGAGAGTTTCATTTTGACTGTTCCATCTGGTTATGCCGGTAAGCCCGGGGCTCACGCTTCGATTATTACTGGAAATGAATCGTTAACTGATATTTCCATTGTGTTTCAAGCAATAGCCATTGCTGCAGTACGCTGGGAGTCCAGGAGTCATCACCGCCGACGCCCATGTGCTGCCCATCAAGGGTTATCCAGACGCCACTTTCCGGCTGCATCCAGTGCCAGTGGTCAGTCTTCATTAATTGCGCGGTGCCGTAAGGCTGTAGGGAAAAGTGGAAATCACCCGCCACGTGCCAGCGCCCCCAGTCAAGTGCTTTGTTATCACAACGCAGGCCATTCTCGGTGGGGAATATGTACGGTGTAGTCATCTCGTCCAGCGGCAGTTCCCAGCGGGAGAAACAGGCGCTGGTGCGACGATCCGGGTAGTTCTCATGCGGGCCAAATCCCAGCCATGAGACCGGTTTATTCTGATCCAGTACCTGAAAATTCAGCCCGATGCGTGGCAGCGGCGGCAGTGTGCCAGCACGTTCGCCGTCAATGGCCAGGTGCAGCTTGCCTTGTGCGTCAAAGGTCATCTGCCAGTGGCTGACGATCACAACCTCATCCCCGTTCAGGTAGTGCCAGCGGCAATCGACAACAACGCTGCTGTTCAGATGATGCGCGTCACACTGCACGCAGCGGGTGGTGAGGTTGTACAGGCCTGCGCTTTTCCAGCGTTCAACCCAGGCGTTGGGATCGATGCGCTCCACTTCACTCACGCCAATATCATTATCCAGTGGTGCCCGAATGAACTGGTCGCGCAGCGGAACCAGTAGTTGCTCCACGCCGTCCACCTGCCAATGCGTCAATAGTCCGCTTTGACGGTCGATCGCCCACTGCTGCGCACCGCTGCGCACCGTCCAGGCACTGTCACTGCGCTCAAGCTCAGGAGCATTTCCTGCAGACAGAGGTGCCCGCAGAACCAGCGGGGCTGCGAGGGCAAACTGCTGCCAGGCGACGCGATGACCGGCATCGGACCAGGCCGTGGCCTGCGGCTGGATAACCTCCAGCGTCAGCCATACCTCTTCGGCCCCGGCAGGCAGCGTCAATTTCTCCGACAGCGTCAGCTCGCGCTGTCCTTCAGGGAGAAGTTCAAGGGCCAGGCTGCCGCTGGCAACCGTTTCACCAGCAGCCTGAACCTGCCACTGCAGTTCCTCGTTATCCGCCAGGCGGAACAGGTATTCGCTGGTGATGCTAATACGCAGCGGGGTTTGCGACAGCAGGGCAAACTGGAAGTATTGCTGTGCATGTTTGGCTTCAATTAATGACGGATGAGGGCGACGGTCGGGGAAGACAAGACCGTTCATGCAGAACTGGCGATCGTTGGGCTTATCGCCAAAATCACCGCCGTACGCCCAGCCGACACTGCCATCATCGAAGGTTTTAGTAATGGCTTGATCGGCCCAGTCCCAGATAAAGCCCCCCTGCAGTCGCGGGTAATAACGAAACGCCTGCCAGTAATCGGCATAATTTCCCAGGCTGTTGCCCATTGCGTGAGCGTATTCGCAAAGGATTAACGGGCGCTGCTCGCCAGGCAGGCTGATCCACTTTTTAATCCCCCATTTTGGCACCGCAGGGATAAGCTGATCGCTTTCTACTCGGGCATACATCGGGCAGAGAATATCGGTAGTTGTGCTATTCGCGCCGCCCCCTTCATACTGGACCGGACGTGACGGATCGTTACGCTTGAGCCAGTGATACATGGCTTCATGATTGCCACCCACGCCGGACTCATTGCCCAGCGACCAGATAATAATCGACGGGTGGTTGCGATTGTTTTGTACCATCCGCGTGACGCGGGCGCTCCAGGCCGCTAACCAGGACGGATCGTCGGAAAGACGACTCATTGGCACCATGCCGTGAGTCTCGATATTAGCCTCATCGACCACGTACAGACCATAGCGGTTACAGAGCTCGTACCAGCGTGGTGCGTTAGGATAGTGAGAACAGCGAACAGCGTTGAAATTATTCTGCTTCATCAGAAGAATGTCCTGCAACATATCCTCTTCGGTGACGACCTGACCGCGCTGATGGTGATGTTCATGACGGTTTACACCACGGATCAACAGCGGTTTACCATTCAACTTCAGCAGGCCATTATCGATCTCAATCCGACGAAAACCGATATCCCAGGCTTCGGCTTCAATCAGTTCATCGCCGCACCACAGTGAGACTACGGCCCGGTAGCAGTTTGGTGTTTCCGCGCTCCACAGTGCCGGGCGTTCTACAGGCAAGCGCATCACGGTGCGTTCAGCATAATTGCCGCGTTCATCAGTGACTGGTGAGCCGAGCGGCTGCTGATGTCTGGCGACCTGTTGCGTGTCATTCCACAGCTCAACGGCCACCGTCAGTTTTTCCAGCAACGGTGTCGGGGCGGCGACAGTGGCATTGACCTCCAGCTCGGCGTCGTGATAAAGCGCATCTAGCTGCGGAGTGAGCTGAACATCGCTAAGGTGCAGCGTTGGTTTATTCAGCAACCAGACGGAGCGGAAAATTCCGCTCATCCGCCACATATCCTGATCTTCAAGCCAGGTGCCTGCGCTCCAGCGCATCACCATGACGCAGAGGCGGTTCTCGCCCGCCTTAAGGAGCGCACTGAGATCGAAGGCCGCGGGCAGACGACTGTCCTGTGAGTAACCGACCCATTCGCCGTTGCACCACAAATGGAATGCGGAGTTCACGCCATCGAAGATAATCTGCGTCTGACCCTTCGCCCGCCAGTCTTCCTCGACGCTAAACGTCAGTGAGTAGCAGCCGGTCGGGTTTTCTTCAGGTACGCGTGGTGGCGTAGTATCTATGGGGTAACGCACGTTGGTATAGACTGGCACGTCATGCCCTTCCATTTGCCAGTTCGAGGGGACCGGTGTACTGCGGCTGTCCGCCAGATCGTTTTCCAGCCAGCTGGCATCCACCTCAAACGGGCTGCGGGCATAAGAAAATTGCCACTGACCATCCAGCAGGCGGCGGTGTGCAGAGAACTGATTTTCCCTTGCCGAGCGAAGATCGCGCCAGCTGGCAAAGGTCGGATGGGCCGGTAAACGGTTCAGGTGTGTAATGGTCTGGTTTTGCCAGTCTTCACGGGCAAGCACGTCATGAAACAGAGGTCCACCGGAGAGGTGGCAAGCGTGATGTCGCATAGGTATACCTGTAGGATAAATGTGAAATGTCATTCGCTAGACAAGATGGAATGAGTTATCAGATATTTTGTTAATAGCGGCAACAATGGTGAGATTGAAACTCACGGACGATCACGAAACAGAGCGAAAACCATAGTTTAATGTCGATTTTCTGACATAAAATGTTAGCGAACGACATTCTTGTTAGCGAGTAACGGAGGAGACGATGGAACGCCGTACAGCAACGTTAGAAGATGTGGCTCGCGAGGCCGGTGTATCCCAGCAGACGGTCTCACGTGTACTGAATAAACCTGGTGTGGTGACTGAACGTACTCGCGATAAAGTCATCCGTGCAATGCAGGCGTTGCACTATGTACCGAACCGCTCAGCACAATTGCTGGCGGGAAAGTCGGCACCGTCTATCGGGTTGATTACCGCGTCGTTGACGTTGCATGCGCCCTCACAAATCGCCGCTGCGATAAAAAGTCACGCAGGTACACATCATCTGGAGGTTGCTATCGCGATGCCGGTGATGGCTGACTATGTCTCACTTCAGGCGCGACTGAATGAATTTCGCGCGCAAAATATCCGAGGCGCGGTTATTAATCTGCCCCTTGAAGGTAACATTGCGGAAAAACTGGTGAATGAGAACCCGGATATTTGCTGTCTGTTTTTAGATGTCTCACCGGAAACTAATGTCTGCTGCGTACGGTTTGATCACCTTGATGGCTGCGGAGCCTGCATCCGTCATCTCTGGGAGCTGGGGCACCGGGAGTTCGGCCTGCTTGCAGGGCCTGAGAGTTCCGTTTCGGCGCGTATGCGATTGAGCAGCTGGCGTGAGACTTTACACCGGCTTGGGGTGAGTAATGCGGTAACGGTCTTTGGTGACTGGAGTGCTGCCAGTGGCTGGCATAAGGCTTTTGAACTGTTACATCAGTATACGCGGATTAGCGCGATCGTCGTAGCGAACGATCAAATGGCGCTCGGGGTGTTGAGTGCTCTCGCGCAACTGAACCGCACCGGCAGCAGGATGGTTTCCGTCACCGGTTATGATGATACGGCGGACAGCCTCTATTTCCAGCCACCTCTCACAACCGTTGCGCAGGATTTCAACAAGCTGGGTAAACGGGCCGTTGAGTTGTTAATCCAGCAGATGGCCGCACCGCAGATGCACCTCCGTGAATTGCTGCCGACGCGTTTGATTATCCGCGAGTCAACCCGTCCTTACGGTAGAGAAGAAGAGGATGAGAAAAAATCCGTCATTGCACAATTAAAATCACTGATAGAAAAGCTGTGAAAATTTCGCGTTCATTCTGGGAATCCAGGCCGGCGCTTCAATCCAGCCTTCGTTCCCGCGGAATGGTGTATTCCCTCTACGTCGATGATATTGCTGTCTATTCACTCACCTTCATGGATAACGCAGCTAAAACGGAAGTAATTGCAGACACCTATGGCATGCTTTTCAAACACGGCTATCCACAATTTGTTAATAGAGGATCAGCCCGTGCCTTTCGAATTTACGTCATTGACCATTGATGAAGATCGACAGAAGTGACAGGACTGTTTAAGTGTGTCGGTCATAAACTCTCCTGATAAGGCTCTCCTGTTGGCCACGCTGTAAAGCATGAAGGTTGAGGCTCATCAAAACATGGGCATCGCCAAATAATAAAAACGGGCGGGTACTGATATAGCGGGATACTTACATCAGCCCAGACGTTCCCAAAATGAATCGAATAGTTTTTTAAAAACAGGTAATAAAGCTGCTATACGTCCTGATTTTCACGATGTTCAACGTCCGCTCCTGGCACAGAGCGGACATTGATGGCAGTAGGAAGTATGAGTGTGCCATTGTCATACTGGACACAATCATCATTCTGTCCAGACTATGCAGATTGAAATCACTGGAAGAATCATGGATATCCAATTCACAAGCGTCACCCCGGACAGCCCAGGATTTGCTGAGTTAAGATCGCAGAGCATGGCTGAAGGATTTAACATGTTACGCCGACTGGAAGATAACTGGCTTAGCGGACACAACCGTTTTGACAGACCCGGAGAAAAACTCATTGGGGCTTCTGTAGAGGGATTAATCATTGGCGTGTGTGGACTCAACATCGACCCGTTTACACTAAAAACTGGCATCGGACGTCTGCGACATCTCTATGTAGACTCAGGATGGAGAAAAAGGCAGGTTGGCAGTGCCCTGCTCAGTGAGATACTTAAGGATTCTGGCCACTGGTTTGATTTTATCAACACAAACGCTCCTTCATCGGCATTCACTTTCTATGAACGAGCTGGCTTTGTTGCTTTAAACGGCATTGAAAAAGTGACGCACCATCTCTGCCTCAGAGACCCAGCGCATTGATACAGTCACCTCCTGGATAGACCGCATATTCTGTCCGGTGAACCGCTTTTCAGAAACGCCTGCCGGGATACAGCGCTGACATAACCAAACCACTTTCAGGCAAATCAGAGCCATTACCGTTAAATCCGCGCCGCCCTGGACACGCTGCTTTTCTTACCAGGCATGCAGAACGGCGGCTGAAACATCTTCAGGAAATCAAAGGAACTTACTGGTAGCTATGAACGAAAAGCGGAACATATAAGGCGTAAGTCAGGCAGCTTAGTGTCGAGAACATAATAAGTATGTGCTTCCGATGACAGTGGTTCATTGCCAGACTTGTGGCCAGCCGAGGAGTACAGCACCAGAAACACTGAATTCGGAATACCTTGTGCAGCAGACCGGGTATTATCTGAACGACGTACATAAAAATGACATTGCTCAGACACCATGTCCGCAGCTGACCAAAGTGAAAATAAAATGAACAGAAGCAGTCTTAAAGCCTTTCCCCTGTTACGTGTACTGATGCTGACGTGTGTGCCCATGTTTTTACAGGGTTGCGCCAGTGCACTTTGCCCTTTTGGCACCACTGAAGGCACAGTTCCGGACTTTAAAAATAGTTACTGGAGATCCACAGATAAAAAACCCGCTAAGACCAATGAACAAGTCCTGGAGGAATGCACTCATGCTGCCAATGCTGAGGAGCAACGCCTTTCGCAGGCCTATCTGCAGCTGTGTAAAACCGGCCATATAACCGGTGAAAACCAACGCTTTGTACAGAAATTACTGGGCAATCCACTCTTTTCTGGCTCTACAACAGCAAAAGACGCCCCTCAGCATCAGTCAGCTGGTGCAGCTGAAGCTCAGCTGAGATGGTCGATGTCTCATAGCGATAATCCTCAGGATTTCAAAGAAAATTGTGGCTATTACATTGAAAAGAATGCAGCGGAACGGTCCAGCACCATGCTGGGTTTACAGGTGGGGCATTACAAAGAGCAGGTTTTTAAACAGTGCATGGCAGTAAACCATATGGCGCTAATTGTTCCAAAAACTGAATTCAGTCAGTGCAAGTCGATAGGGTGGTAATTTACTGGATGAGTAAAAGTAATCATGAGTACGCTCTTTGCATTTGTGGCACGGTAGATACTACAGGTTTAATTTATACTATTACCTACTGGGGTTTTTTAAAGAAAAAGCCGATGTAAATGGGGGAATAGAAAAGCGCTATCTTTATTGAGTGGCAAAATAATCCTCAGGTTGGGAATGATGTCATCTTTTTACAGCCCGAATTGAAAAGTCGCTTCACAAATATGGCTTCACCAGACATGTTTATGTTTGCGTCATCCGAGCGTATTTATCTTTATACTCACAGTAAATTTTACGAAGTGGTTGAAGGGGAGTCAGGATTACAAAAGAAACTTGTCGAGATGGATAAACAATATTTCGAGCAGAATCCATGATTATCTGGCAGGCAAAATGTGATCACGTGTTCTCACGTAAGAATTATCTAATTAATATCCAGATGAGTCTGTAATTAAAACTGCTCACAGGGGGGCTGGAAAACATGGGAATTCCGACACCCTGGACTCACCTGTTTCCATATGTCTGGCTGAAAAATGATACCATTAGCTCTTTTCATTAACGGTCCTACTGCACCGATCCTGATTGATATAATACGCATTAATCCCAGTAAACCAGATAAGCAAGTGCGGCAGCTGAACAGAAAGCATAGGGGCTTAAAAGCAAAATATCCGAATAAGGCGTTTCGCATATCCTGATAACAGGCCATGCCAGTACAACCAGCCACATGAAGAGCGTAGAGCACACGATAAAAAAGCTCCCCCTGAGGGAAGCGTCAGGATAAAATCGCTTTGAAATCATCGCTAATGGCATGCCAATTATTAAAGAGCCCATCGTGGTCCCAATAATACTCGTCATTACAATAAAAAAATAAGTGAAAATCATACCCACTACGGGTGTACTGCTTTTTCCCCAGGAAAGATAGGTTAAAACCAGTAATGAACCCACGACACTACTAAATATTGCTGATATCACAGATACCCTAATCCAGTTGTCGTTAGTAATGTTCGTCATAATTTTCTCTATGTCTGAGCAGCTATATTGATGCAACGTATCCGCTTAAATTTTCGCCGCGAGGTTTATAGCAAAACAGGCTTCCGGCACAGCATCCTCTGTATAGTTGCGCGAGCAGAAGAACCTTATAGCAAAATCAATTAGAGGTAAAATGATGCTTTAATCATTACTTCATAATGATGCAACGGACGTTGTTGAATAAATCGAAATTTTGCTGAGCAGAAGGATCTGATCGCACATCATCTGGCAAAGCAGAAGTCAGGATCACTAACCGGCACCATTGCAATACTGCCCTTATCAACCGCTGTTCCATCACTCTGGCTGGACAATAAAGGCAGCTAAGGTATGACATGCGTCAGCAATGCCCGTATCACGTGGGCGGCCTGAAAGGGGCAATACCTGCAGGTCACCTCTATCTGGCAGTCTGTGACATGATGAGCCAGCCCAGCAATGTCCATAACGCTTCACCGGGCTATTGCTTGTCTGAAAATATCCGCCTCAGGGAAGATGGGGGACTGACGTCCTATAAGCGCCAGGCGGAGATTGTACAGACAACATGAGAACAGTGGTCTGGTCTTCTGCATTTATTCTTCAGGAGCGTGGACAAAGCACAGCTTATTCCCTTCCGGATCCCGACAATAAGCCGCATAGAAGTCTGAAGCGTATTCTCTGAAACCAGGTTTACCCTCGTCGGCACCTCCCATTTTCATGGCGAGGTGCCAAATCTCCTGAACTTCTTCCTGAGAAGCGACTAAAAAACTGACCTGCATACCGTTTCCCCAGGTTGAAGGAAGGCCATTTTCAGGCACCTGCACGTAAAACTGAGGCCATCGTTTATAAGGATATTTCCAGCCAACCCCTTTAGCCTGACCGCCATTACCCTCTGGCATCTGTTCAAAGCCTAACTTCGCAAGCAGAGGTTCATAGAAAGCCACTAATGCGTTGAGATCTCTCGCGCCAACGTGAACATGACTAAACATTACCAATTCTCCTGAATGAAATGAGAAATCTTAATGTAGTCCGTACATGTTGTAGTTCAAGTCAGAAAGAGGGTCAGGCATTTCTCTTGAGATTAAAGCAGCAGATGTAAGCCATGTCCGCTTCTGGCAAAACGCTGACTTCAGTTCGCCCGCTATCAGCAGCATGGTTATGCTGCTGCCATCCGTTCAGGCGATTTGCTGTTTGTCCCGGGTCAGACAGGCAGCCGAGACAATGGCACCCCGGAACCCGATTTTACGGCTACGGTAAAAATGACCTTTGCAAATCTGACAACAACGCTTGCGGCGGCAGGTTGTACGTTTGACTATCTGACTGGAGCATCCGGACATCAAGGCCGCCTGTCAGGGTATTTAGCGCCAGGCCAGTGAGCGTCTCGCATCCTTAAGGCTGAATCACCTTACCCTGCTCATCAAGCAGATCCGTCAGGAGGGCCGTGCCATCGCTTCCCACCCGAAATTCCCCGTAACGTGCCTGCGCGAATCTGTCGGCATGACCTTCCTGAAAGAAATAAGCGTTGGTGCCGATGGTCAGCGAGCCATAATGTTGATGGTATTTTACCCGCAGCTGATTTGGCTGCAGAGGTTCACCCTGATCAAAACGGGCCTGAGTCGCGTGACGCTCCGCATCGAGGTCAACAATCAGGGTTCCGCTGGTGGGCAGGCATGGCGCTGACAGGGTCGCGCCGCAGGACTCAGCCTGTTGATACAACGTCAGTTCCAGCGGGCGGGTGAGGGCATAGTTCAGCGCCATGTAATCACCCTGCATCAGGGATCGCGGGTCAACCGGGGCAAGAGGTAAAATCATGACCGCACCTTGCTTCAGCAACTGCTCTTTTTGCCAGATGCTGACATTGACGGCTATCAGCGCCAGCGCTATCACAGCGCCAGCCAGCCATCGGCTCTGTTTATGCATTTTCACTGGCACCTCCGATTTGTGCAGGTAATACTTTTTTGACTCCCCATGCCAGCCCAAGTAAAACCAGACCGCTGACCAGCAGCAGCAGGGATTTCTGCAGCAGAATTACCTCCAGGAAGTAATACCAGCCAATGACATACAGCACCATGAAACCGCCACTGACCACCAGCAACCCCAGACTTCCCTGATAACGTGCCATCAGAATTAACCACAATCCCAGCCCTATACCCGGTGCATAGAGGGCTGCGGCCCCGCAGATAAGCGCAGCGGGCAGCGTGATAATCGAAAACAGCGGCTGTCTGTGCCTTTTCTGACTGAGCGCACTCAGCACTAAGCCAGCCGCGATCCCTGTGCCGGTCCCAGACTGCAGCGTGGAAAATTGCGATGCTGACCAGAGGAAATCCGTGAGATACGCCGCGTTAATCCCAAGGAAACTCAGCAACATCAGACCACAAGGTATGCCATACAGCAGGGGGTGTACCGCGTCAGCATACGGCCCTGCCTGTAACCTCAACTGATGACTGACAGTCCACATCCATAAAAATATAACCGCCGCCACCAGTACGGACACAGCAAGGCGTGCAGCCATCGGAGACAGGCAGATCCGGGCCAGAGAGTAGCCCGCCAGCACCAGGAAAAAGGTCAGGGCAGTGATGGCCATAAACCGATAAGTGCGGTCGGGCATCGCCATTGCCATTGCGGCCAGGATCGGCAAGGCAGTCAGTGAACTCAGCATAATAAAGCTGACGTCATTGCTCTGAATTTGCAGCAGAACACCGGTTATCAGCCCGCACGTTGCCGCAATCGCCCATGCCAGCCCGAGATGATGTTTACCGTCACGCTGACTGCTTAACAGGCCACGTGCAATGGCGGCAAGCAGCAGCGAAGGAATAATAAGGGTGGCAGCATTCGGGTCTTCCAGCAGATCAGTGGCATAGAGCATCAGTATCATCAGTAACAGAATGATGATCGCTGCCACCCAGCCTCCGACGCTTAGCGCCAGCCTGAGATACCAGGGCAGGTCGGATGCGTGACCGCGTTGCTTAATTTCCTCAACCTGTGAGGCGCTCAGCAAACCCTGCTGACGCAAAGTGTCTGTCAGTAAGGTCAGCCTGGCCGGAACCAGATCGATTGGCCCCTTTTCAACCAGTTTGCGTTGCCACTTCAGCAGAATTGAACCATTTACCGCCACCCAGAATGCCAACAGGATGCCAGTCAAAAACAGATCACCCGTATCGTAGGCTAAAAGAAATAACTGCATAATTAGCGCACAGCCAACCACGGACAGGCTGGCAATGCCCAGCGTCAGCATGCAGAGATCCTGATAGCGGTAACGGTACAGGTAATAACCTGCCAGCAGGGTGATCACCCAACCGCCGGTGATATAAGGAAGGTGGTCACCGCCGCCCCAGTCAGAGAGGTTCCCGGCCACGATGGCGGTCAGCTGAAGCAGTAAAAATCCCGCCATGACTCGCGAGAACCAGCGGCTTGCCAGCCAGCTCTTGGGATGATGCGTTATCGCGCACCAGGCCAGCGCTTCCCTGACAATCAGGCAGGCTGCCAGCAACGCCAGATATGCGTAGAGCACAGTGATCGGGAGCCTGGTTAAACTGTCAGACGCGGCGAGATCCAGAAGTGACGACGGCAGGGTGTTGTAATAGAGCTGGAACGCCAGGTTAGCGACCAGCCAGCTGCAAAACCACAGGCTGTTTTGCCTGGCAATCAGCGCCAGCGGCAGAAGAACGTATAACCAGGCCCGGAATAGCTCCCAGCTGTCAGCACCGGTCTGATAAATCTGTCCATACAGCGCAAAAAGGGCACCGAAGCTTAACCCTGTCGCCAGTAATGCGTTGCGTGCCAGCGTGCTGTACCAGCGCCACCAGACAATCACCGCCAGCGCGACGATCAACAGCTCGGCCAGGGCAAATTTCGCCATTTTTGGCAGCCAGGCCCAGTTCCAGGCAACAAAGAACACCGCTCCGGCAACCAATGACAGTAATCCCAGACAGGAAAGAACCGGGATAAGAAACTGACGCCACTGAGCATCTGACGGTCTGATTCCACAGAAAGCAAAGATACGCTCGCAGGTCTCCGGGGTCAGGCTTCCTCCTTTCAGCAGGCGTGCGATCTGGCGACAAAGATACTCTGCCGTCCGTGACGGCATCCCGGTGATGCCATCGGGTGCAAGCTCCCTCATTCTTTCCCTGCCTCTGTTTGCGGTATGACTTTGATGATGAAGTTAACGGCTGTTCTTCCCTGCGATCAATCCGCGTGTCGGTCAGTAACGCTCTGCTGAGCGGCCGATGATTTTGCTGAACAAATGTAAACATCTTTTCCAGGATATAACAGCGTAAATCAAAGGCGAGGGGGAACTCTGCGCAATCTGCCGCATTATTTTGATCAAATAGTATCGTGGCCGTATTTTGGCTGCGTGAACATGACATCCGCCCCCGACGAACTCGATCCCCGCAGGCAGGCTTTACTGCTGTACTCTCAGGCGTACCGCATCACCCGCGTTGCTGAAATGCTGGGAGAGAAATCCGCAACCGTGCACAGCTGGATTAAGCGTGATAAGTGGGCGACTATGGCCCGTTGGATCAGATGCAACTGACCACCGCCGCGCGCTTGTATTTCTTAGGCACCCACGCTCATACCGTGCAAAGTTATTACGGCAACCTGTACCTGAATGAATATGTTTGGATCCCTAAGTTTCAGGAACTGCAGAAAGTGGCGTCCGGCATGGCGCTGCACGAAGTGGTGCCAAACTTACTTTTCCATCCCATCCAGCCTGACACACAGCGCCTATCCGTTCTGGCCCGTCGCGCATTGATTCAAAGGGGTGAGTTCCTGAGTGGAAAAGCACATACGCTACCGGAAGCCGCGCCGCATTGGGCGCGCGTGCAGAAAAACGCCCATTCACTGAATCGGATTGCGGGCAGTTGCTATGCTGGCAGAGGTCCGAAGGCGCGGTATGAATCCACCAGTGAATCAAAAAGCGAGATATCTGAGCGACTTCTGGCGATAAGCTGGGCACCGGCAATGGCCGTGAAAATTGCACGCGCTCTGGATTCACTCTCACTTGAATCGCACACCTTCGCAGCCACCAGCAGTTTGTTCAGCCATGCAATGTTCACATCAGCAAACTTCTGTATTTCTGCATTCATTTCAGGAGGTAAGGTATCTTTTTCAGCGCCCATGAAACTGCCCAGGCAGAGACGATTTTCGGCCTCAAGTGATCTTCGGAAGATTTCAGGAAAGCGACCCAGCGCATCAATGGGTGAGGGGCTTTCTGATTCGATCATCTCGAGCGCGAGCGCACCGTCCTCCCAGTATCGTCTGGCAACGGCAATACCCAACTCGGCTTTGCCTGGAAAATAGTAGTAAATACTCGCCGCTTTGATACCCACATCTTGCGCGAGGTCGCGGAAATTCAAACCGTTATAGCCCTGAGATTGGGCAATTTTCCTGGCCGCCTGCAAAATGGCTTCCCTGGTGTTGACGCTCATCTTGATGCCTTTGGTATTGGGATGATCTCTTAAATAGAGAACGCTAATTTACAGCAAACGCTTACCGGGTGACAGGGTGATTGCCATGAAAAACAGTAAGTTCAATGCATCCAGGGTGCTCAGGCAGACGTCATTCCATCATGGTTTAGCAAGTAACATCGACAGCCGACGCTATCATAAGCACTCTGGTCACCGGGAAAGTCAGTAGATAACGAACCCGGCGTACCGGAGTTTACATTGAGTGGCGCTATTACCGGGTTGGCGAATCCAGCTCAGGAATGCCGCTGTTGCGATCGGCGTAGGCCGCCTGGAAGGCAGGACGTTTTGTCCAGCGCTGCCAGTACGCATCTAAGAACTCAAAACGCTCGTCCAGTGGAGTGGCATTGACCGGGAATTTCGAGAAGGCGATCGCGGTCGCCAGAGTCATATCCGAGAAGGTCGGGGCATCGCCGCCAAGCAGCCATTCGCGGCCGTCTGACAGATGGCGATTAACCAGCGCGGCGTGAGCCAAAGCTTCTTTACGGCAGTGTTCACCCCAGGCCTCATTTTTGGTCAATTCCAGCTTGAAGCCGAGGCCGGTGTGCAACACGTGGAACGCTGTAACGATGCGGTACAGGATATGCACCCACACCCGGTTATCCCACATATTATCCAGACCCTGTTCCAGTGCTGTTTCTCCCATAATCTTGCGGCCCGGATACTCCTGATCAAGATAGCGAACGATGGCAGCCGTTTCAGAAATATAACTACCGTCAGCCAGTTCAAGGGTAGGTGTTTCGCCCCACGGATTCATATTCAAATGTCGCCAGCCACGCTGCTCTCCTCCAGGGGACATGTCATAGATGGTCTCGGAAAACTGGTCAGCGATGCCCTTTTCGTGCATGAAAAGCCGCAGGCGCTGTGGATTAGGAAAGGCCGAAGGTGATGTAAAAAGCTGAAGTTTAGCAGTCATGGTCGATCCTACAGGTTGATGGTTGGGGTATCTAACTAACGTTAGGTAGGTAAACATTAGCGGTCAAATCAACACACGTCAACACATGTCTAACACTTGTTAGGTTAATTTTTTGGTGACCTTCCTGCTTGATACGATATTTCAGCGGAGGCATAACTGAAGAAGGGGGGCAATGACGCCGGAGGGATGAAAAATGCAAATGAGTGGAGAGGTTTGATTCAAACGGGTTTTCAGGTGAGTTACATATTGGCAATTACTGTCGACTGGTTGCCATGCGGGCTGCTGGCCAACAGGAAGAGCCGGCTGGTAGTCCGGAAGCGCAAGGGCCACGGGGTGAGGTAGTAGCGGTTAGATCAGCCCATGAAGCCGACTGGTGTGGGCATCATCACTGGTCACTAAAATGAGCGGCCGCTGTGGCTTTGAGCGAAAAGCGGACGTCAAAATAATAGCGGCAGGGACGTTCTACCATAATAAATATAACAACCCGCTCGCGAACCCTTTTTGGTGTTGATTTTTCAGACAGAGTTGCAGGGCAGCATAAAACCCCCGGTTTTTACTGCAACCAGTCTATCCACGTTTTACTTTTTTAATTGTCATTTTTACTAACCAATACATGGCTAAAGCGTAAAACGCGATAACGGTCAAAAGGGAAAAGAACGTAACCGGATCCGTACCGGCTTCGTATACGTCATCCTGATAACTGCTGAAAATTTGGTGAGAATGTTCAACGAGCCACGCCGTCAGCGGATAGAGTGGCATCCCGTAACGCGACACCATAAAGGCCACAATAAAGCAGACGAAAAAACCCGCTGCTTTTCTAGCGAATTTTGCAGTTTGCAAAGTTACTTTCTCCCTGAACGTCAACATAGCCGTATGCCATCAAGCTGTTTCGCGAACCCGGCACGCGAATTTTTTTTCTCCGGAGCAGCGCCTGTCTTACCGTATAGAAATCAGTACGCCGCACAAAAGTGATACACCCTTCACTTTCTCCGGAGCCGTCTGGCCGAAGAGGATGCAGGCGGAAACCGCCACGGGAAACGCCATTGATGAAGATTGAATCAGTCATTGTTTTCGAATTAAAGAGCGCAAACCACTCTGAATGATTTGAGTTGTTCCAGGTGTCGACGGCCCATCCTCTGATCCGGTTAGCGATACTGCCTTCAGGACGCGGAACAATCCAGTAGCGCCCGACCGGAATGGCACTGTTAGGCTTGTAGGTACAGTTTGGATCATTGGTATAAGGCTTTTGGCCGGAAAAGACCGGGAAGGTACCCACGCCGTAAACGTGCAGCTTTGCCTCGCCGCCGCCCTTTGTCAGATCGTATTAGGTCATTCTCATTAACTGCATTAAACGCTCCCTGTAGGTTATAAGGCATGCCAATGAACCGGGCAATGCTACCATTCCTTAATAGAGAAGTTAACGGGCAGGCGGGCGCTTGACAGCCAAAATTCTTCCATGCGAGCCAGTCAGCATTATTTAATATAAGACTACCTGGCCGACCCCCACAGAGCCCCTCAGTGCGCTCCTGGTGCGTACGGCCCATTTTCGGCACCTTTTTCCCAGCTTTAACCCTGAAAAACGCACCTGATGATTCCAGAATGTCTGCATGACTATGTAGTGTGATCTGTTCTACACGGATTAGTGAATGCAGATTTTGTAAATGTCCCCCTTCGATTAAAGATACCGTTGCATCGACCCATTGAACTCACAGCGAAAAGCGGACCCAAACCTACACGCTGGTCATCAGCCGGGGTAGTTTATGAATTTAAACGGCAGTTTTGCAGAAGATGACAACAGATAACGATGACCGAATAAATTTATCTGAAAGGCGGTCACGGCAGGAGCGAGATACACACACACACTGGATTTAGTGCCCTGTAAATACACATACTGACCGATTATGGCTGTTCAGGTGAACCAGTCGCCTGCTTCCCATATCCAGACAACATTGCCGTTGCTTCATCCATCCGTTGACGATCAAGTTTATAGAACACCCAGTTCTTGATACGTTTCGATGTCACAATCCCAGCTTTAGCAAGAATTTGCAGATGGCCTGTCACGGTGGGCTGACTCAGACCAATTTTTTCGGTGATAAATCCGACACACACACCATCCTTAACCAGATCGCCGTCCTGCTGCACCGGAAAATGTGACTCTGGATCGGACAGCCATTCAACAATCACGAGCCGATGCTCATTACCAAGGGCACGAAAAATATCGGCCATTAATGTCTTAGAGTTGTGCATATAGCCAATCACCTATATAGTCATTTTCTTATATAACTTTATGGGCATACTATGACAAACCACAGACAAAGGCTAACAGACAGTGTCACGCTGAAAGATATTTATGCAGCTTCCGGGCGAATTAAATCAACAGTATGCAAAACTCCACTGGAGCCTTCCCACTCGCTGTCTGCTCTTGTCGGGACGGAGGTCAGGCTTAAGATGGAAAATCTTCAGCATACCGGTAGCTTTAAGCTGAGAGGTGCTGCAAACGTTCTTGCCAGTCTTAATGCAGACCAGCGACGTGCCGGCGTCATCGCCCCGACGGCAGGGAATCATGGTTTAGGGCTTGCCTGTGCGGGACATGCAGCAGGCATACCCGTAACCATATTCCTACCGTTTTCAGCAGACCCGATTAAGGTTTCTGCAATGAAAAGTTATGGTGCGCAGATTACGTTTTTTGACGACATTGAAGACGCAAGGCAGGAAGCCATTGTCGCAGCGCAACAGTCCGGCGCAACGTTCGTCTCAGCCTACAATAATCAGCAGATGATTGCCGGAGGCGGCACCGTCGGTCTGGAAATCATGGAAGACTGGCCAGACGCTGACGTTATTCTCGTAAACATTGGCGGCGGCGGGCTGGCCTCCGGTATCGCAACAGCCATCAAGGGCATAAACCCTGCAGCCGAAGTGTGGGCAGTGCAGAGTGAAGCAAGCCCGACGTTTGCGTGCTGGAAAGAAGCTGGTGAGGCGATCCCAGTGGAAATATCGTCGTCAATCGCTGAAGGCATAAGTGGCTATATAGAGCCTGAAGCGATGACCTGGCCCCTCATACGCGATCGCGTCGATCGTGTTCTTCTGGTTTCAGAAGCCGAAATCAAAGCAGCGATGCTGTTAATGCTTAATCTGCACAGCCATGTTGTAGAGCCTTCAGGCGTACCCGCAGTTGCGGCAGCCATCCGTTATGCAAAAGAATTGAGCGGGCGTAAAGTTGTCTGTGTGGTGAGCGGTAGAAACATATCGGGCTCCCGCTATCTCAAATTAGTTAATGAGGCGTCACTATGAAGAAACAGAGCGGAGTTAAGGTCGGCTGAGCTCTTATTGCGCAACGTTCTTATCATAACGGCTTCATTCATTACGCAGGCTTTGAGGTAGTGCCGCCTTTGACGGACTGCCGTTTAACAGCCTTTTTGCTCAAGATTCTATGGTTCGTTTAAGGGAATGTCAGGCATCATCATCAAGATATATTTTTGTCATACAAGGAGTAAGACTAATGAATATTAATATAAGAACAGCCCGGGCTTCTGATGTTGACAGTATTTTCGAAGTCAGAACCTCAGTGCTCGAGAATTATTTGAGTCGTGAAGAAATGCGTCAGCTGGGGATCACCGAAAGCGTCTTGGCCGATATGATTGAAAAGAGTCTTTGCGCCTGGGTTGCGGCTGAAAACGACAAAATAGTCGGCTTTTCAATGATTTTGCCGGATGAAGGCTGTCTTTTTGCGGCCTTTGTTCTCCCGGAATATGAAGGCAGAGGTATAGGTCGAAGGCTGGTTTTTCTCGCCGAGCAGGAATTATTTAAACATCATGAGGTTGCGTGGCTGGAAACCGATAAAAATAGTCGCGCGGCGAAATTTTACATGCAGTTCGGCTGGGGTAATAAAAAAGAGATTAACGATACCGATATCAAACTGGAGAAACATCGCAGCGTGTAATCTACTGCAACTTTCATAAATGTCCGCTTATGGCATAAGGCGGACATCTGCATCAGGCAAATTATCTTCTGAGCAAATATCGGACAAACTATCGTTAGGCTACTCGTGTTTCTGGCAAATCTATGATAACCAGGGTGCCAAAACTGCCTTTTTTTACAGTATGAGGAATCCCTGCTTTGGCTACATAAAGCTGGCCAGAAGTTACAGAGATTTGTTTTCCTTTCACGCTCAGTTCAAGACGACCGTCAATGACCAGTAACCCTTTATCATACTCATGCACCTCTTCAATTACAGAGCGTTCATCCATTCGTAAAACTTTGAGATTCGCTGTGCCAATGTGGCCTAATACCTGAGAGTGCCAGGCCTCTGGTAATGCATGTGATTCAATTCTAAGGTCATAAAGCGACATAACGTCACTCCTTTTAGTGTTCTTTTAATGCTCTTATGCCATATATATTTCCTACCGTCATATAATAAATATGGGAAAATAAATCGTATAAGAGACTATACCATTCCTCATTATGCTCTTATTTCTGAAGTGCCAGATTCTGCAATCTGGCCTGGTCAGAACCCTGTTTATCAACGGGCCGATAGGTAAATCGCGTCAGCTAATAGCGCAAAGCGGACATTTAGCCGCAATAGCGTGTTTGCTGTCAGACGAACTGTTTGTCCTGCGCAGACCTTTAATCATTAATCGTCATTTTAAATCACGTATTTTCTTCGGGTCGGCTTACATTCCCAGACTGGCCAGCAGGTCGTCCACATCATCCTGACTGGCAGGAGTCTCTGGTACGGAGGAAGGTTTAGACGGCGCAGTGCGCTCGGTGGTGCTGTGTGAGCCAGTATTATCGCGGATGACCTGTATCAGTTGCTGCTCAGCCTGATTCAGCACGGCCATCATAGCCTGCACAATCTGTCCTGTGAGGTCCTGGAAGCCCTGTGACATCATAATCGCGTGCAACTGCTGTTGCGTCAGACCTGTGACACGGGGGACATCATTCAGCAAGGCAACGGTATCTGCCGCTAATGCCTGGGTCTGTTCTTTGTCTGACAGCGTACCGGAAGTGGCATCCCAGCGTTGCGTGAGTTTCTCCGCTTTTTCTCCCAGATCGGTTTGCAGAGGCTGCGTGATTTCCACGCTGTTGATTACGCCCTCTGCTGCTTCGCGGGTCATTGTGACGACATAACCCAGCCTTTCACGGGCGTTTGGGATGCTTCCCGCCACATCGGCGATGGTTTTATCAAGCCCCAGTTGTTGCAGACTGTCGCGAAGCTGCCGCAGGATGAAGCCAGCACGCGCCGTAATTTCGCCAATTTCCTGATGCTTACTATGGGTGTCGGATGGTGACATGGATGTTGTTTCCTGCGTACAGAGTTTCGATACCTGAGGTTATCGGCAGCTCGCGGCGGTTTTTTAAATTTCCTGAGGTTTTTACTCGTGTAAAAAGTGACATGATGTGAATGAGGCGCCATAGGGCTAACGATATCAGGGTTGTGAAAGACAGAAAGTGTTGCGCGCAGGCTCTGTTTTTTCAGCCGGAGAGGGTAGTCAGGTATAGAGCGGAATGTGTGCGGGTTAATGACTGTTATGAGCGAAAACAGGGGCGTATTACCCACTTCTGAAACGTTTACGCGAGGGCAGGCAGAGGAAACTAAGACATCTTATTTATCATGTAATTACTTCGTCTTAATTAATCCGCCAACGGATAACATTTTGTCCAGTTGTAGTTGACCCTCGCCAGTTTTAAATCTCCATCTACATCCCCAAAATTAATGGTCTGACGTTCAAAAATAAACTCACGTACGGATGCGGGTAAAAAATCAGCGCCATAGCGCAGAATCGTGCTGTGCCAGAAGGGTGCCGGTAATGGGCTGGCGTTATGACGCATCAGCAACTCATTTTTCCAGTGCGAATCCAGAACTTTTTCGCAGAATGAGTGGCGCATGGCTATTGCCGAACTATCAGGGATCCCCGCAAGCAATAACTGACTGGGCAATGCAACTAACCGCAGATCTCTGATAACAATTTTTATCGCATCAAATTCGCTCCAGATATTCGTCAATTCATCGATTTTTTCGTGCAATGGCTCGTTTTCGTTATAGAGCGGCAGGGTAAGGGGCAGGAAGGTAAAATGGAAACCCTGTGTGGGCAGAATATCGACAAGGGGATCATCCTTTGTGAGCTGCTGTAATTCACAAATAAGACGTGAGACATCAAAGGACACCGGCGGCTGAATGCCCGCTGCAAGAGCCAGCTTTACAGGATCGTAGTAATTTCCCTGTTTAATTGCCCCAACTCCTGCATTTTCCGACCAGATGGAGAAGGTATTCTCGTTGGCAGAACGATACAGACTTTCCAGATTTATCGATTTCATTACAGACCTTTGGCATTGGTATGAACAGAGGCGATTCGTCATTAATAGTATTTCTGTCTGGTATTTTAGGCTATTCGATTAATTTTTAAGGGATAATAAGGATTTGAGAAGTGAGTTGTTATTGCTGCCCATAACTTATCAGGCATATCCCCTTTGCTGATCGCAAACATATCACCATGTATTCAACGGTTTGCCCATCTTTAAGGATAGCGTTGCGTCGATTCGTCCATGTCACAGGAGATGACGAACGCAGTTTACCCGAACAGTGGTCACTGACGACCAGATAGTGGCCAGATTTAACTGTTTGTATTAACTAATTATCTACGGAAAAGATGGCGAGTCAGGGCTGGCTGATGAGTTGGCAATCCCTCAGTAAATGCCAACAGTATCTGGAAATCCCGATTAGCCGCCGCTGTTTCGCGATCAGGAGTACATCCACAACGGGCACTATCTGATAGATCACGAAAAGCGCACTGGTACATCATGCTGATCCCAGCTAACCACCCGCTCTGTGGATAATGGACGGTTACAAGTATCACGCGACAGAAAGCCTGCACTTCACGGGTTTTTTAGTGCCGTTTTCAGGTAAACTTGCTTAAGCTATTCAGGTAATTTTTAAGGATGAAAAACTATGAAAGTGAGTGAAAAAGCACTACTGGAATCCGGCTTTAGTCATGCAGATCTACTAAAACTGAAAAACAATATGGCTAATTATGGTGGCTCTCTGGATTCCATGATCCATGATCTTGCTAACCGCTTTAACGCCTCGAAGTGGATTACTATTATTGCCTTTATCATACTTGCTCTTACGCTGATGCTGGCATCCGTAGATACCAGCATCACGCTGGCGGCCACA
Organism: Pantoea sp. paga; assembly: GCF_007558755.1. Taxonomy (NCBI): domain Bacteria; kingdom Pseudomonadati; phylum Pseudomonadota; class Gammaproteobacteria; order Enterobacterales; family Erwiniaceae; genus Pantoea; species Pantoea sp. paga. The sequence continues at coordinate 516,573 of NZ_VLTF01000003.1, read as the reverse complement.
CTTGCGATTGTATTGCCTTTTATATGGTATTTAGCCCCAGCAAAACTTGCATACAAGTCATGGCGCTATCGCAGAATCACGACTCATTCAGAGCAGCATCAGTGACAGACATAAGGTCAAATATGACCTTAGCTTTAACACCATAACTGACTATTTTCATTGTGAGTTTTGGACGGCTCATAGTGCTGACTTTCCTGTAATAATCCGCGGGCAGATATCTGAACAGACGCCAGGTTCCAGGGCGTCTGAACAGACCGAAGACGCTATAGGCATTTGCAACAAGCGAGATTGATTTATAGATTCCCAGCCCGCTATCAGGGCTGAACCCCATGAATGCAGCAGTGGACATAGCGGCATCAGCAACCAATCCTTCAGATTGTTTGTTATCCATTACATAGTGCGCAATTTCTTTGCTTATGCCGTTCGCACCATCAGTAACTAAAACTGCACCGGCCAGAATGCCCAATGGTGTCATAGTTCCTATAAGGGTCAGGCCAGCAGCTATTTCAGCCCCCGACAAAACCACATTTACAGCCGAAATGACATACCCGACAATTTTATTATTTTCCCTGACGAACTCCACTTTGGCATAAAGTTTCGCCGTTTTCATGCGCAGCATTCTGTCCTGCTCCTGAAGGTTTTCCGTTTCTACCCTCAGATTTTTAATACAGGCTATGCACTCTTCGTCTGATTTTGCACGTCGGGCAGACGCAAACTGCTGCTCAACCAGATTTCTGATCTCCTGAACAAACTTCACCTGAGTCATGCCATTCGAAAGATGGACTGAGGACACATGATTAGCTGTATTAATCAGCTTTCTGGCCTCAAGGTTAATCATTGTTTCAGCACAGTTTTTACTTCTGCCTGAGCGCATCATATCAAGCAATGCTACATCCATTTATCTTCTCCCTGTACATAATATCGCCGATAATACCCCATTATTTACAGGTGTAAACCGTCGTTACAGTTGAAGATATGTTGCTTCGGATAACACGTTAAAGGATGAACTATCAGGATTTATTTCAAATGATCGTGGCTCTCACACTTATACAGAGGCCATTCGCATGACACCGAAAACCGACCCAAAGCGAAACTCATGTAATTGAGATCGCCAGCGCGTTGGCCGCGTTACGCTTTATCAGAATGTCGCGCCTGTCTGGCCGATTCAGTAAAAGACGGCAGGTCACACTGATCGTCACAACCCCCGCTCCAGCATTAAACGGACAATCACAGGACAGATCAGGACAAGAGATGCCTGACGTATAGAATCCATCAACTCTCTCTGATATTGATGATGTCGATGGCGTAAATCACTTCTGTTGAGAGAGTTAAAATGAATTTTTATTGCAGTAAGGAATTTACCGGCTCGAAGGCCTGGGACTCACAGCATATTGCCAGCTTCGATAATGTCAGCGTGAAACTTCACTGGACCGATCAGCCTTATAAGTGGCACATCAACGATGGTCAGGAGGTTTTTGCTGTCATGGATGGATGTGTTGAAATGCATTATAAAGATCAGGGCGAAGTTAAAAGCCGGGTACTCAACGCCGGTGATATTTTTTATGCCAGTGAAGGGACAGAGCATATTGCCCGTCCACAGGGCGTCGCCCGCGTGCTGGTAATTGAAAAAGAGGGATCGGTTTAATTAAGGTGATTCATTATCTGGCTGAGCCATCCAGCCAGTGACAAAATGGGAGATCTCTTCTCCCAGATTGAGAATAAAGGCGTCGCGTGATGGGTGGGTGTCAATGATATGCGGCGGCAGGATGTTCATGAAGGTAAAATGCCCGGCATCTTTCACCACCCAAAGATTCGTCTTAGTTCGAATATCTAATTCTTCTTTGATGAACAGCGCTTGCGATGGCGGTGTCAGGGTGTCCTGCTCGCCAGTCCAGATCCTGACAGGCACTTTCACGGAGGCGAGGGCCGAGGGTGCTCTGAAAAAATCCGCAGGTGGCGCTAACAGCACCAGTTGATTCAAATCCTGTCTGCCTGCATATGTCACCTTCTCTCCGGTGCGAGTCCAGGCCGTCGCCCCGGCGTGCATCAACAGAATCACGGTGCCGAGTGAGTGTCCGACGCCGGAAATCGAGGCATAATGTTGACAAAACGCATCGCGGGCGAGGACAAGCCTTTGGCTGCGTTCCAGTAAGTCAGCCTTTGAGGGCGTGGAAGAGGTTAACCGTTCGAAATGGGGCGCTACTACTGAAATACCATTGCGGCTAAAGGTCTGCAGAAGCTCAAGATGACGCAATGGACTTCCGCCAGCACCTGCCGCAAAAAGGATGCACTGGCTGGCTTCATTCACCTTCAATAACGTGACGTCAAAATTCCTGTCGGCATGCCTGATGACAGAGGTTTCCGCCCTGGTGTTGTTAATCATAAAGCCGACTCCCCGCTAAAAGGTCAGTCTGGAGATACTAACCTGTTCCAGGTGAAACGATAAATTTCCGTCTGCTTCTGGCTTCAGACTACCGGTACGCCAGGCGCAAGCAGCAGATCAAAGCGGACCGTTTATCCTTACTCTGGCGTCAGGCCACCAACCTTTCCGCGCTTACTGCGCCGCCTCTGCCCGTAATGCCGCCTGCACAGCAGGGCGCGCACTGATACTTGCTCTGTACGCCACTAGCGCAGGCCAGCGATCCAGTTCAATGCTGAAGAACTTACACCAGCCCAGTACGGTGAAAAGGTAGGCGTCAGCAATGCTGAATGACGGCCCCATCAGAAACGCTTTTTCGGCGAGCGTATCCTGCAAAAAGTCGAACCGCCGGAAGAGTTTTTCACGAAACAGTGACAGGACAGCCTCGGGCAGCGATTTGTTGAACAACAGAGCGGAACCCGCGTGGATTTCACTGGTAATGAAGTTCAGCCACTCCTGCAGTCGAACACGTGCCCAGCTGCCTGCTGGCGGAGCCAGCCCACTTTCCGGCCTCAGGTCGGCGAGGTACTGCACAATCGCCGGCCCTTCAGTCAGTATCTGCCCGTCGTCCAGTTCCAGTGCAGCAACATAGCCTTTGGGGTTGATAAGGCGAAAGTCGCGTCCGTCAGTGGTGAGTTTGCTCCTGTTGTCCACTTTAACCAGCTCAAACTCCAGTGCGAGTTCACGCAGCACGATATGGGGTGACAGCGAACAGGTATCCGGGGCGTAGTAAAGTTTCATGTCTTCTCCGTTAACATTGAAAGCGGTGTGAGATTCTCTTTGTCGTTACGGAACAGACTGTGCTTAACGCAGAGAATTCTGTAAAATTAATGCTTCAAAAGATAACTATTAGCTGGGCTACTGATAACCATGATGAATCTTCTGCACTGGCGCTTGCTGGTGGCGGTGGCCGATGCCAGCAATATTTCGCGTGCTGCTGAAACGACAGGCATGACACAGTCCGGTGCCAGCCAGGCTATCGCCCAGTTAGAGTCGTCACTCGGGTTCCCGGTATTCGTGCGTGAGCGTCGGCACATCGGTGTTACTGCGCTGGGAGAGCAGGTCATTGAACATGCCAGAATTATGCTGTCGCAGCTCAACGCCATCCGCGTGCTGGCTGATGAGAGCCGGGGTTTAAAGGGTGGACGCATTCGGCTTGCCAGCTTTCCCTCTGTGACGTCCACACTCCTGCCTGGGCTGTTGCGGAACTTCAGGCGTCTGCATCCGGGCATGGAGGTGGTGGTGCTGGAAGGGACGGATGAAGAAGTTGAGGAGTGGCTTGCAGCGGACACCGTTGAGCTGGGGGTGATAATGAACCCCGTACCCGGACGTGCTGAGGTGATACTGGGGCAGGACGCATGGGTCGCCGTCATGCCAGCCAGCGCTCCGCACATCTGTCAGTCAGGCGCGAACGGTATAACCCTGCAGGAACTGGCAGACCAGCCCTTTGTGCTTGCAACAGGCGGATGCGTCGTTAATGGCAAAAGCCTGATGGAACAGTCAGGATGCCACCTCTCTGACGTGCGGGTAAAAGTCCGCGACTGGATCAGCGCCTGCATGCTGGTGCGTGAAGGCATGGGGGTCGCGCTGGTGCCGGAATCAGCCCTGCCAGCGGAGCGGCGCGGCCTGTCAGTGATGCCGGTCATCCCGCCTCTGCACCGGGAATTCGGGCTGGTCTGTTCGCCTTCCGGAAAAGCTTCTGGCGCGACGCAGGCACTCCTGAACGGATTGCGTAAAGGGCAGGGTAATATCTCCGGATAAACCCACTGCACAGCTGACTTTAACCGCCATTACCCGATCATAAACAGCAGAATGGCTGGCCGGGAAAGAGAGGTCTGCAGACTCTCCCGACCGCGATCCTTTCTCAACTCGCGTCTTAACGCTTTGCCGCATAGGGTGATCGGGGCGAATAACGGTTTTATGGCGTGGCGGAACACGCCTGAATCATCGGGATGGCTCAGAATTCGCGTAACTGGTCGAACAGCTGATACAACCGCGGCTGATCCACAAGCGTGGCGCCTTGCTCGCCCAGTTTCTGCTCCAGCGGGTTCAGAACATCGCACAGCACACTGTAGATCTCCTCACGCTCGACCGTCTCAATCGCCTTTGAACGCCGGTCGATGAGATTAAAGACTTCGGTGTAGGCGGTTACGGCGGCGGTTAACAGGCTCGCCACATCCATGCTGCTATCGATGTTGTTCGTGGCAGCCCGCAGGTTTTTGTAAGCCAGCGCTGCTTTTTTGGCATAAGTGGCCGAAATATGTTCGCGTCCATCCCAGTCCCGGAACGGATTGTGCAGATTCTCAGCCAGCCATTCCGGCTTGCGTGCTTTACTCAGCGAGAGATCCAACCCCTGAGTTGCCGCCTTTTTATAAGCGGCTCTGACAGAGCTGACCACGTCAAGCGGGACGCTGGTCATCCACAGGCATGAGAGATTGGGCAACGCTTCTGGTGAGGGAAAGTCAGCCGCGCTGAAGCCAAACAGGTCGAAGAAGGTCAGCATCTGCAACTGTGGCAGTGCGGCAATACGATGCATATTGCTGGCTACGCCGGGATTTCCCCAGATGCGCAGTTCAGTTAAACAGGGAAAGCGCTCAACGACTGGCGCCAGGTCAATCTCTTTAACGCCTGTCAGTGACAATGCCCTGAGCCGGTCAATACCCTGCAGCACAGGCAAAGCCTGCGAACATTGCAGGCACAGGTTGCGCCCTTCCTGATCAGCCTCTACCTGAAAGCCTGACGAAGGCGTTGCGGTGAGTGACAGCAGGGAGAGATCAGGATTCAGACGCACGCGGCTGACGCCTTCCGGGTGCAGAATAAAACGCGACAGACGGGTCGCCCCGACATCGATTTCGCTGACGACAGCGGATTGCCAGTGCAGCTCATTAATGAAGTCATGCTGCTGTATGTAGGCCATCAGTTCCGGAGTGCCATGACTGGTTTCGATGGTCATCAGGCAGGGCAGGCGATCCAGTTCAGAGAGATCGGTCAGGGTTTGCAGGAGGTGGTCATTGATACGGGTGGTGTCCTGGCGAAGTGTCTGGCCGCCGACAACCACGTTGTGCGCGCCTGAAGCCGCCTTAAACCGCGTACGGCTGGCCGGGTCGATCTTCTCCCAGTTTCGCTGACGAACCAGACTGTCTCCCACGTCCCAGCCGAACTTGTAGGCGTTTACTTCCTGATCTGCCAGCGGCGGCAGGTTGGCAATCAGCACATGTCCCGGTGGAACATTGGCGGAGACATAACCGTGATCGAAGCTGTCTTTGACAAAATAGTAGCTGCAGCGCAAAGGCTGCATACGGCTGGCCTCCGCCCTGTCAGGCAAATGATCACCTGCCCAGTCGAGCTGGAGTATGGCTGCAAGGACTTTGCCTCTGGCATTAGCAGGCTGCTGGAGGTGTGTCACCTGACAGGCGACGTACTGCTGCAACTGCGGGGAATACACGCTGTAGATATCGCCGACCTTTGCTTGCACTCTCGCTCCTCTCAGTCAAAAATTTTACAGTCAGAAAATCTGATGCAGCGGGCATCCTGCTCAGGGGTACGCTTTGCCGCGGATCTCAGATCCCTCCAGCCCACTAGCCTGGCATGACGTTTTAACGAAATGCTGGCGCGTGAACATTTTTATGTTTTTCGCGGCATGTGGCAGCGTCAGCAGGGTTGCACGCAGCAGCCCGACTGACGCTGCCTGCCCGGAGGCAAGCGGGGCAGGTATTCAGCTTACAGGCGGTTACCGGCCTCAACCAGTTCGTTATAGGATTTTAAAACGCGCATCGGTGAACCCGATACCATCCAGCCTGAATTACCGCTTCCTTTAAGCAGACTCTGCTCACCCGTGCTGTAAGGTGTTTTATCGCGAATCCGACGCATGCGATCTTTGCAGTCTTTCAGGAAGGTTCCGGCATTATCCTGGAAGATGGACCAGGTTAATGGCTTGCCCGCTTCGCTGGCCGTTGCCTTTTCTGCCTCATTCAGCAGCGTACTGTAAGCATCAATCGCTTTTGTCATCTCTGCCACGTCGGGAGCGGAGGAGGTAAACAGGGTCGCCAGCGGTTTGGCCTGTGTGACTAATGCCAGGCGGTAGTAGCGACTATGACGGCCCTCAGACTTTTCAATCTCAACGAGTTGGGCAGCCACGACCTCATTGTTCTCTTTTTCAACTTCGGCACCGAACTGGTCGCTGGATTTCATAAAGCTGTTAAACGCCTTCATGAGTGGCGGATGCATTTGCCTGGCTTTCGCGAAGCCATCATCCTTGTAATCTTCATGACTGTAGTAAAGATGAGCCTGCGAAACCAGCGGCTGCAATGTCGTTAAATCCGTCAGATACTGTGTTGCTGCAGCATCCAGCGCCGGCAAAGCCGGTTTAGCCTTCGATGCCTCGTTGATGGCTTTAGTGCAGCTCTCCAGTTCATAAGGCGTAACCTCGCCCAGTACGTTGACGCTGCGCTCTTTGCCGGTTGGCCCCTTTTCAGCATTCGCCATCCAGTTCACATAGCGCAGGGCACTATCGCGAACCGATCCATCCGTAGTGTTAAAGCAACCCACATAGGCGTTTAATTTTGTGGTGAGTTGCGCAGCGCTATCCTCCGCAACAGTCTGGGGTTGACTCTGCGGGGCGGGTTTTGCATCCGCTTTGTCACTGTTGTCACATGCTGCCAGCGGCAGCACAAGGGCAGTCACCAGCATCCCGGGTATCATGGCCCTGCTTGCTCGTTTAAACACAATCGTTCCTTTATTTATGTGGTCAGAAATAGAGATTGAAAATGGATATTCGCATTGGCTCCCTTTTCAGCTGCGATGAGGGAGCCGATGACAAACGGGTTATGCGCTTTGCGTCGCTGTCGCCGTTTCTTCTTTCAGCAACGCCCTGACTGTCTGATGACGATGCCAGTAATAGCCGAGGGTGTTTTTAAAGGCTTCAATCTCCTTTTTCAGGCCCGGCAGAGGGATCTCACTGCGTTTTTTCCCCTGCGAGTTTGGCTGCACATGTTGCACGTAGAGCTTATCCCGGCCGAAGTTACGAATGACGTTGATGTTTTTAACGTTATCCCACTCCAGCACTTCGCCGGTTTTCGGCGACACGATGCCCTGCCAGGTGATGACGATCTGCGAGCCATCTTTCAGGGTATAAGGAACATTGGGGAAATGCTTCAGCACCAGCGCGGTTTCCATTTCACCGTCAGGCTGATAGCGCCAGGCCAGGCTCTCCTCATGCACAGAAGAGAAGTCGCGCTCATATTTCTGCCACAACTGCTGTTCAATCTCGTCGGCAACCGGCATCAGATCGACCCAGCTCTGGGCCGGGAAATCGGCGGCGATCGCTGCATAGTCAGCTTCGTTAATCTCATACCCTACGTTGCGCATCCTTTCCGCCAGCGGCGGGTGTGAATCAAACGGGTGCGGCACATTCTGCTCACGGATGACGCTGATGAAGTCCGGAGAGGCGACATGTTCTGGCAAACCGGCAGCAATAGCTTTACTGATCCCCAGTTCATTTTCGTGCAGCGTCTGGTTATTAAAGAAGTTTCGCTCAACTTCATTCCGGTAGCTGGCATACGCAGACACTTTGATCAGTGATTCGATAATCGCGGCAGGGGAGACCAGCGTTGATGCATTGCGATCCGCGACAAATTCACGTTCACGGCTGTTACGCTGCCACGCCAGTTCAAACAGCATGCGATAAAGATAGAGCGGATAGAAGACGATCAGCGTGGCCACATTCTGACCCATCAGCTGCATATAGAGATCAAACCGGTGCAGTTTCGGTCCCAGTAATGCGCCGGAGGCGGTGTCGCCTTCATGCAGGTGGGTCAGTTCATGGACCATCACGCCATCAGCCTGCGCAACGGTGAGCTGACGCAGGAGCGGAATACTGACATAGAGCTTACGGCCAGTGAGCGGATTCCCATTCACGTTCAGCGGAGCTTCGGTCACGTAGAAGTTGGTGTCGATACCCGCAACAATATGATCGGGTGGCGTGGTGCCCACTCTGGCGGCCAGCATATCAATCTGTGACCAGAGTGCCGGGGCCGCTTCGCGGGTAACCACTTCGCCTTCAATACTCTCTTCCGGTGGGAGTTTTTTGAAGATGCCTTTAATCATGTAATACATACCGGCCAGCACCAGCAGTCCTACTGCCATCACCAGTTTTGGATAGTAGGTTTGCTTGAAGAAGGCGGTGCCCCAGAATGAGAGCAATACCAGCATGCCGCCCTGTACCATGACTTCCAGCGAACAGGCCAGCATCAGGAACTTGCGAGCCAGCGCCAGACTGATAACCTGTCCCTGGCGGCTTTTAAAGGCCAGCGCACTGAACAGCAACACCATCAGCAGGACAGCGCCGCTGCCGATCAGTGTCCAGAATGCCACTTTATCCATCATGTAGAACTGCCACAGTTCGGATTGCGGTTCGCAGACGGCGTTTTTGTAATCCTGCAGATTTTCATCTACCGGGCCGCAGACACTGGAAGGCGGGTTCTGCTGCAGAAACGCCTGTAGTTTGTCCGTATCCTGATGTTGTTCCCGCGCATCGTCCATGAAGAACTGCGTGTATTGCTGATCAAGTTGTTTGTTGCCATATTCAGCAAAAAACAGGGTAATGACGGGGACGAGAAACAGTGTGAATAGCAGCCAGAAAAATACCTTTAGATAACCCTTTTTCAATTCCGTTAATGTATTCAAAATAATAACTTCCTGCATGTCTATGAAAGGGAGAAGCTGCCGCTATCAGGAAATTCCGAAAAGGATATCCTGGCCCCGGTTAAACGGTGCTGAAACATTTATGCGAGCTTCACGATATTATAATTATTGCAGAGCGATTATAAGCCAGTCTGAACCCGTTTTGAAAAGATATAGCCGGATATTTTCGGCGATTTTTCTCTTTTCCGGCAGGTTATTTTCCTCGCGGCTTCCGGTGGTTCTGCCGCAACAGCACTAATTTGAGTTAGTGTGCATCACTTATTTTGTCTGGTCTCCTGATTGAGGGCTAACCCCCGCCACCTGTCTGCACCCGATACACCCTATTTCTATATTTTACCATCAGAGCGGTGCGAAAAAATTACCACCGCATCCCTTTAAAGGGATTCCAGCCGTTATCGCCTTTTTTCTCTTTCAGGTAATAACTGTAATTGGTGCTCATGCCGTACAGGGCATTAAAGCCATAGCCCAGGCCAACCTGAAGATACCGTGGAAATTCCATGCCCGCTATCGCTAAGGCGATGATCAAAATAGTATAAACAGCCACCATAATTAAAATCAGCATGACATTCTTCTTCCACAGGCCGAGTACGAACAGATAAATCGGGCCGAAAAGGAAGGCAATTAAATTCATGTTCACTTTTAATTTTTGCCTGAAAGGCAGTTGTTTCAATGCCTGTCTGAAGCCTGGTGTACTGGGAGCACCATGAAGGTCGAAAAAATCAAATCGGGTCTGCCATTTCGCACTGTACTCTTTAGTTTCGTTAACTTTATTATTATTTTCAATAGGTTGATTCATGGTTGCCTCAAAATCCTGCGCAGCAAACTACAGAGACCGACACTGTTTCAGACGGATGACAGCCGCATGAATGGTGCTCATCGACCGCCAGAACAGCGCATACGTATTTTAAAAACAGAGAAGCCGCGTTAATTCGCACAAAAATAATATCGGTACGGTACAAATAGCCATGCAGTACCCTGGGTGCGCAATTAGCTGCACGGGTGCCGGCTCAGGTTAAACAGCAGTATTTGAAAATAAATCCATCAGAATCAGCAATGTGAAAATTGCACAGGCCGGACATTTTCTGTGCTGGATGTAATTGATATTAGCACCAAAGAAAATATCGCCACAATGATAAAAATATGTTAATTTTCAAAAAAAATATTCCTCGTTCCTCACACCTTAGAAGGATATAAAGATGATCGCATGGAGCGGAGTGGGTTTTTTCGTCGCAGTATTAATTTGTGCCGCCTACCTCCTGTGTAAATGGCTGTTAGATATTTATTACTACGACGGTTTCTTTGTCGCACATCTATGGGCGACAGGGGCTACGCTGATCGTTTCTGCCCTTTTTTGCGCGGCCTTTGTCTGGGTGCTCCGGCAGGAAAAATGGCTGGACTCCCTTGCCCAGGCAACGAAAAGCCAGCCAATGATGGCCCCCGAAAAAACCCATAACTTCTTTTTTATTCCCGTTCTCTACTGGCCGATTATTCTGTTTCTGCTCGGCTCAGGGATCTGTATTTACGACCTGACCCGATAACACCTCTGCCTCGCTGACGCCGGATGTGGTGTCAGTGAAATGGAAATATCCACTACACGAAGGAGTTCACGGTGAAATTACGTCAATCATTAAACATTATGGGTGCCCTCTGCCTGACCGCTGCTCTTGGCAGCACCCCGATGATCGCATCAGCAGCCGAAGCGAAAACAGCGCAGGCTGCAAATACGCAGACTCAGACGATCTCTTTGCTGGATGGCAAACAGACGTTCAAACTGCAGGGCTATGAAAAGCAGCCTGTGCCGGGCGGCGGACCGGGTACCATGTATGTGAACAAGCAGGAAAAACGCGTATTGATCATTGGCGAAGAAGAGATCCCGGTGATTGCGCGCGGTGGCAGTGACGCTGATTTTCTTGAAGGCGGGAAGTCTATCAAAGACAAGCAGAAGCAGGCTTCACCGTCTTATACGGTGATCAGTGAGAAAACTGAAAATGCCAACGGTTTGCCGGTCTATCATATTGAAGCCACCGACAAAATGGGTGGCAACGATGTGCAGCAGGCCACTCTGCTGGCAGCCGCCAACAAGAAATTCACCGTTATTCAGGTGGTTTCAAACCACAAAGACAAGGCTGGCCACCTGAAAGCAGTAAACAATATCCTCGGTAAGTAAGGCCTCAGTCGATAAGCCCGGTTAGCTGATCGACCCGGAGAAGGGGTTGCCGGTGGGGTTCATGAGTTTACTCAGAACACACCTGCAATGCCTTGTCTGAACAATGTTCAGGCTTAAGCTCGGGCTGATGCTTCTGCGCGTCATCAAGGCTTGCCCGCAAACCCCTTTCCAGAGCTCTTTCTTCAGGCGTTATGCCAGGCCTGAAAACAGAAAAGGCCGTCTCCGGCCTCTCGTTAACGCCCTGCAAACCTCTGCTTCAGGCTGCGCGAACCTGCGGCATCGCTATATCCGCGCTGATTCGCGCACCTTCAGCATCAAACACCATGCAGTGGTGCGGATGGAAGGTGGGGCGCAGCGTCTGATAAGGACGGAAATGCACATCGCCGGGCAGCAGCATCTTGAAGCCGTCGTGGCCGTGGCTCTGACCAAACAGATAGGTGTTGTTGCCAAGTCGCTCAACCACTTCGCAATGGAAGTTGATGTTCAGTGGTGCATCGCCGTTGATCTGCAACTGTTCCGGCCTTATACCCAGCGTGATCTCATCACCTGGTTGCAACTGGCGGATGGGCGAGGGGAGTTGCAGCCGATGTTCGCCGTCATTGATCAGGGCGACCAGCCCTGCAGGGCCGCACTGCTCCACGCGTGCAGGCAGGAAGTTCATCTTAGGTGAGCCGATAAAACCGGCGACAAAGCGGTTAATCGGGTTGTAATAGAGCTCCATCGGTGAACCCACCTGTTCAACCTTGCCGTAGTTCATGACCACAATCTTATCGGCCAGCGTCATTGCTTCCGTCTGATCGTGCGTGACATAGACCATAGTGGTTTTCAGCTCCTGGTGCAGCTTCGCGATGTGCAGCCGCATATCGACACGCAGTTCCGCATCCAGGTTCGATAAGGGCTCATCAAACATAAACACCCGGGGATTACGCACGATTGCGCGACCAATGGCGACACGCTGACGCTGACCGCCGGAAAGCTGCTTTGGTTTACGATCCAGCAGATGCGCAAGCTGTAGCGTCTTCGCCACCATCTCCACCTGATGCTGAATCTGCGCTTTCGGCAGGCCGTTCACCTTCAGGCCGTAACCGATATTTTCCGCCACCGTCATATGCGGGTAAAGCGCATAAGACTGAAACACCATTGCCACTCCGCGGTGCGAGGGTGCGACATCATTCATGACCTCATCACCAATCAAAATCTCACCGTCACTGATCTCTTCCAGCCCGGCGATCAGCCGCAGGAGTGTGGATTTACCGCAGCCTGACGGACCGACGAAGACCGCAAACTCACCGGCCTCAATATCAAGCGCGATATTTTTCAGCGTTTCTGTTTTACCAAAGCGTTTGGTGACGTTTCTCAATCTGATGCTGGACATGCTGATCCTCATGGCAAGGGATTTGGCGGCTAAAATGTACGACGTATAACAGTTTGTCTTTTTACACCTCAGCCCTGATGGTGCCTGCGCTGACTATATCGTTCCGCCAGGGTGCGCCCTACCGCTGATTTTGATTTCTGTAATAGCGATCACACATTGATGCGAACGGGCTGGAGCGCGGTGCGCATTCCGCGTAGCGTATGGCTCAAATGCGATACGTTATTCACACTTCATATGCTCAATAATTCCTTGTTCAGCATGTGCCTGAAAAAAGAACATCAGCAAATGACAGCTTAAAATGTCATACATTCACACGAGGCCAGTAATGAAAATCAAAATCAGCGTTACGCTACTTCTTTCCGCATTGATGCTTAATCAATCCGCCTGGGCCGCTCAGCAACTTACCGTCTGGGAAGACATTAAAAAATCAGACGGCATCAAAACGGCGATCGCCGATTTTCAGAAACAGTTCGGCGTTGAAGTGAAAGTTCAGGAGATGCCGTTTGCACAGCAGATTGAGAAGCTGCGTCTGGATGGCCCGGCGGGTATTGGCCCGGATGTCCTGGTGATCCCTAATGACCAGCTCGGTAGCGCGGTCGTACAGGGATTACTGGCACCGCTGAAAATTGATGCGGCAGAGCAGAGCGCTTACACCCCCTCAGCAATGGCGGCTTTCACACAGAACAATGTGGTCTACGGCGTACCCAAAGCGGTGGAAACGCTGGTGCTGATTTACAACAAAGATCTGCTGCCGTCACCACTGAAAACGCTGGAGGAATACCGTGCCTTCTCACAGAAGCAGCGCGAGACGAAGCAGTATGGCCTGCTCGCTAAGTTTGACCAGATTTATTACAGCTGGGGCGTGATGGCCCCGATGGGCTCTTACATCTTTGGCAAAGACGCCAAAGGCGCCATTAACACTCAGGATATCGGTCTGAACACCCCAGGCAGCGTGGAAGCGGTGACTTATCTCAAGCGCTTCTTCAGTGAAGGATTGCTGCCAGGCGGCATCATGGGCGACAACGGTCTCAACGCCATCGACTCGCTGTTTACCGAGAAAAAAGCGGCGGCGGTGATCAATGGGCCGTGGGCATTCCAGCCTTATCAGGCTGCCGGAATCAACTATGGCGTGGCACCGCTGCCGCTGTTGCCTAACGGTAAGCCGATGAGTTCCTTCCTGGGCGTCAAAGGCTACGTGGTCTCTACCTGGAGCAAAGATCAGGCGCTGGCGCAGAAGTTCCTCACCTTCATCAACCAGCCGCAGTACGTGAAAGAGCGTTATCAGAAAACCCAGGAGATCCCACCGGTCACCGCGCTGATGAACGATCCGATTATCAAAGATGATGAGAAGGCCAACGCGGTCGCGGTGCAGGCGGCGCGTGCGTCAGCGATGCCAGGCGTGCCGGAAATGCAGGAAGTGTGGGGGCCAGCTAATGCTGCCCTTGAGCTGAGTGTATCCGGCAAGCAGGAGCCAAAAGCGGCACTGGATAATGCAGTGAAGCAGATCACCATGCAGATAGAAGCGATGCAGGCCAGCAACCAGTAATGCAGGTTCACGGGATAACCGTACAGGATAAGGATCAGGGTGTGGCTATATCTTCCGATGAAAATCTGGTGACGGCTAAGCGTCCGCGTCGTCATGCGACCACCGGTGCTGTGTTGGCACTGCTGCCTGGCTTCGGCCAGTTTTACCACCGCCAGTGGGCTAAAGGGCTCTGTTTTCTGATTTTGCTCAGCAGTTTTACCGGCGTTTTCCACGATTTTCTGCGTGAGGGATTCTGGGGGCTCTATACGCTGGGCGAATCGGTGCCGCGTGATAACTCCATTTTCCTGCTGGCCGAGGGCATTATCAGCGTGCTGATTGCCGCCTTTGGCGTGGCAGTCTGGGGAGTGTCAATGCGCGACGCCTGGGTCAATGGCGTTAAGCGCGACAAGGGTCAGCAGCTGAACAGCGTGCGCCAGCAGTATCAGTTACTGCTGCGCGATGGCTTCCCCTATCTGATGATTTCACCCGGCTTTATTCTGCTGGTGTTTGTGGTGGTGTTTCCGATTCTGTTCGGTTTCGCCATTGCCTTTACCAACTACAACCTCTATCACACGCCACCGGCGAAGCTGGTGGACTGGGTGGGGTTCAAAAACTTCATCAACATTTTTACCCTGTCAATCTGGCGCTCCACCTTCTTTGACGTGCTGCAGTGGACGGTGGTCTGGACACTGCTCGCTACCACGCTGCAGTGCACCGTGGGCGTCATGCTGGCGATTCTGGTCAATCAGAAGGACCTGCGCTTCAAGCCGCTGATCCGCACCATCTTTATCCTGCCGTGGGCGGTGCCGGGCTTCGTCACCATTCTGGTCTTCGCCGGAATGTTCAACGACAGCTTTGGGGTGATCAACAACGCCATTCTCGACTTCTTTGGCATTGCACCCAAAGCGTGGATGACCGATCCGTTCTGGACCAAAACTGCGCTGATTATGATGCAGACCTGGCTCGGTTTCCCGTTTGTGTTTGCGATGACTACCGGCGTCCTGCAGGCGATCCCTGACGATCTCTATGAGGCGGCGATCATGGACGGTGCCAGCGCCTGGACGCGGCTGAAAACCATCACGCTACCGCTGGTGCTCTACGCCATTGCGCCGATCATCATCACGCAATACACCTTCAACTTTAATAATTTCAACATCATCTATCTGTTTAACAACGGCGGTCCGGCGGTGGCGGGGTCGAATGCCGGAGGAACCGATATCCTGGTATCGTGGATCTACAAGCTCACCATGTCGTCGTCGCAATATGCTATCGCCGCCACTATCACCATTTTGCTGTCGATTTTCGTGGTAGGTCTGGCGCTGTGGCAGTTCCGCGCGACCCGGTCGTTTAAACAAGATGAGATGGCGTAAGGGAGCAGTTATGGCGAAGTCCGGCAGTATTAAACGCGAAAGGTGGATACGCCTGTCGCTGACCTGGCTGGTGGTGCTGGCCGTCTCGGCCATCATTATCTATCCGCTGGTCTGGACAGTAGGAGCATCACTGAATGCAGGTAACAGCCTGCTCAGCAGTTCGATCATTCCGGAGAATGCGTCGCTGCAGCACTACCGCGACCTGTTCAATGGCACGGTGCCTTACCTGACGTGGTACTGGAACTCGATGAAGATCAGTTTCCTGACCATGGTGCTGACGTTGATCAGCGTCAGCTGTACCGCCTACGCTTTTTCCCGTTTTCGGTTCAAGGGGCGGCAGAACGGACTGATGCTGTTTCTGTTGTTACAGATGATCCCGCAGTTTTCGGCGCTAATCGCGATTTTCGTGCTGTCGCAGCTACTGGGGTTGATCAACAGCCATCTGGCGCTGGTGCTGATCTACGTTGGTGGGATGATCCCGATGAACACCTATCTGATGAAGGGTTATCTCGACTCGATTCCCAAAGATCTGGATGAGTCGGCGCGCATGGACGGTGCGGGCAACTTCCGCATCTTTGTTGAGATTATCATGCCGCTGTCGAAGCCGATTCTGGCGGTAGTGGCGCTGTTCTCATTCACCGGGCCGCTGGGTGATTTCATCCTCTCCAGCACCATTCTGCGAACGCCAGAGCAGTTCACGCTGCCGATTGGCCTCTATAACCTGGTGTCGCAAAAAATGGGCGCCAGCTACACCACCTATGCCGCCGGTGCCGTGCTGATCGCCGTGCCGGTGGCGGTGTTCTATCTGGCCCTGCAGAAATACTTCGTTTCTGGCCTGGCCTCAGGCAGTACTAAAGGATAAATCATGACGCCAAAAACATTGATTCTCGCCCTGGCGCTGGCCTGGGCGACACCGCTGCTCGCCGCCGATCAGCCTGTCATCGGCTCTGCCGGGCCGTGGCCAGCCGATTTTATCAAAGGTGCGGATATCTCATCGCTGGCTGAACTGGAGAAGCAGGGTGCGAAATTCTATAACGCAGATAACCAGCAGCAGGATGCTATCGCTATCCTGAAAGCCAGCGGCATCAACACCATCCGGCTGCGGCTGTGGGTGGATCCCCGCGACGACAGCGGTCAGACCTACGGTGGTGGTGGCAACGATCTGGCGACCACGCTGGCGCTGGCGAAGCGCGTTAAAGCGGCGGGCCTGAAGCTGCTGCTGGATATCCACTACAGCGATTTCTGGACTGACCCAGGCAAGCAGTTCAAGCCCAAAGCCTGGCAGTCGCTGCCTTTTCCGCAGCTGCAAACCCGGGTTCATGACTACACCCGCGACACCATCGCCCGTTTTAAAGCGGAAGGTGTGATGCCGGATATCGTGCAGATTGGCAATGAACTTAACGGTGGCATGCTCTGGCCGGAAGGCAAAAGCTGGGGCCAGAACGGCGGTGAGTTTGATCGGCTGGCCGGTCTGCTGAAAGCCGGGATCAGCGGGGTGCGTGAGAACCTCAGCGACCCGCATCAGGTGAAGATCATGCTGCACCTGGCTGAGGGCACAAAGAACGACATGTTCCGCTGGTGGTTCGACGAGATCGTTAAGCGTGATGTGCCATTCGATGTGATTGGCCTGTCGATGTACACCTACTGGAACGGCCCCATCAGCGCCCTGAAAGCCAACATGGATGATATCTCCCGGCGCTATGACAAAGACGTGATGGTGGTGGAAGCGGCCTACGGCTACACGCTGGAAAACTGCGATAGCGCGGAGAACAGTTTCCAGGCCAAAGAGGAGCAGGCGGGTGGCTATCCCGGCAGCGTAGCAGGCCAGGCGGCCTATCTGCATGACCTGATTAAAGCGGTGCTGGCGGTGCCGGACCATCGCGGCAAGGGTGTCGTCTACTGGGAACCGGCGTGGATCCCTGCGCCCGGCAATACCTGGGCGACGCCCGCTGGCATGAAATATATCCACGACGAATGGAAACAGGGTAACGCCCGCGAAAACCAGGCGCTGTTTGACTGTCACGGCAAGGCGCTGCCTTCGCTGCAGGTTTTTCATTAACCATTAGCGCAAACGCTGATGTCTACCTCTGAGGAACAGGTATGAATAAATTTCCCCCGCTCAGCGCCCGGGTTAACCGGCTGCTGCATGGTGCTGACTACAATCCGGAACAGTGGACGCACCAGCCGGGCATTATTGATGACGATGTAATGATGATGAAGCAGGCGAACTGCAACGTTATGTCGGTGGGTATTTTCAGCTGGGCGAAGCTGGAGCCGGAAGAGGGGCGCTATGAATTTGGCTGGCTGGATGAGGTGATTGATACGCTCTGGCTGCAGGGGATTTCTGTATTTCTTGCTACCCCGAGCGGGGCCAGGCCAGCCTGGATGTCGCAGGCTTACCCGGAGGTGCTGCGTGTGGGGCGCGATCGCGTGCCGGCTCTGCATGGTGGCCGTCATAACCACTGCATGACCTCGCCGGTGTATCGCCAGAAAGTGCAGGCGATGAACAGCCGGCTGGCGGCGCGCTATGCGCATCATCCGGCGGTGCTCGGCTGGCATATTTCCAATGAGTATGGCGGAGAATGTCATTGCGATCGCTGTCAGCAGGCGTTTCGCGGCTGGTTGCAGCGCCGTTATGAGACGCTGGAGAACCTTAATCTCGCCTGGTGGAGTGATTTCTGGAGCCATACCTATAGCGACTGGTCACAGATTGTGTCGCCAGCGCCACAGGGTGAGATGTCGATTCACGGTCTGAATCTGGACTGGCGGCGGTTTATGACCGATCAGGTTACTGATTTCTGTCGTGAGGAGATTAAACCGCTGAAGCAGGCCAATCCCGATCTGCCTGCGACCACCAATTTTATGGAATATTTCTACGACTACGATTACTGGAAGCTGGCACCGGTGCTCGATTTTATCTCCTGGGATAGCTACCCGATGTGGCATAACGAGAAGGATGAAACCACGCTCGCCTGTTATACCGCGATGTACCACGATTTGATGCGCACTCTGAAGCAGGGCAAGCCTTTCGTGTTGATGGAGTCGACGCCGAGCGCCACCAACTGGCAGCCGACCAGCAAGCTGAAGAAGCCTGGGATGCATATTCTGTCGTCACTGCAGGCGGTGGCCCATGGTGCGGACGCGGTGCAATATTTCCAGTGGCGTAAGAGCCGCGGCTCGGTCGAGAAGTTTCATGGCGCGGTGGTCGATCATGTGGGTCATCTTGATACGCGCACCGGTCGTGAGGTGAGTGAGCTGGGCCGGATGCTGGCCGCGATGACGCCGGTGATGGGCAGCCGGGTTGAGGCGCGGGTGGCGATTATTTTTGACTGGGAGAGTCGCTGGGCGATGGATAACGCGCAGGGGCCGCGCAATCTCGGACTGCATTATGAGCGCACAGTGAACGAGCACTACCGTGCTTTCTGGGAGCAGGGCATTGCGGTGGATGTAATTAACGGCGACTGCGATCTCAGCGGTTACGATCTGGTGATTGCGCCGATGCTGTATATGGTGCGGGAGGGTTTTGCGGCGCGGGTGGAGCAGCATCTTGAGCAGGGCGGGCATTTCGTTGCCAGCTACTGGAGCGGCATCGTGAATGAGAGCGATCTGTGTTATCCCGGTGGCTTCCCGGGGCCGTTGCGGCCGTTGCTCGGCATCTGGTCAGAAGAGATCGATAGTCTGACTGATGAGGAGTTCAATGGCGTGCGCGGGGTGCGCGGCAATGAGCTGGGTCTGAGCGGGCCTTATCAGGCGCGAGAGCTTTGCGAGCATATTCATCTGGAAGGGGCAACGGCGCTGGCCAGCTATGAGAGCGATTTTTATGCCGGTACCCCGGCGGTGACGATGAATCGCGTGGGTCAGGGCAAAGCCTGGTATATTGCGTCGCGTAATGATCTGTCTTTCCAGCGGGATTTTTATGGTGCGTTGATTAAGCTGCTGGCGTTGCCACGCGCGCTGGCGATTGATCTGCCACCGGGTGTGGTCGTTCAGCGGCGCACTGATGGCGAACAGGCGTTTCTTTTTGTGCAGAATTTTACCGGCCAGGTGCAGCAGTTGTCGTTGCCTGTCGGGCTCAGCGATTTGATCGATGGCTCGGTTGTGGGGGAATCGCTGGTGCTGGCGCCGTGGGGATGTCGCGTTCTGAGTGTGCCGCTAACTGAAGGCGCAAGCCTTTAAAGTTAGTTGAATGCCGTTTGCTGGCATGGAGCAGGTCAGGTGGACGTTGCTGGTAGTCTGATCACTGGCTCAGGGGGCATATGCCCCCATCGCTTTGAGTCTGGGCGTTGTCTGTGGCAGGGGCGGGAACTGTTGATATTGAGCAGGTTTGGTTAGGTTTGCTGACAGTCTGAGAAGAGGCTCAGGGGGCCAGTACCTTCCGCAAAGACGCAAAAGATGGCATCCCTGCCAGCTCAACACGGGCAATTACGCACCTCATCCCTGAGGTGCGCCCGTTCCCGGGCCAACGCGTTGCGTTGTTCAAAAACGCTCCCGGCGTTTTTGTCCGTGGCCCGTGATGCTTTGCTACAGGTACTGGCCCCCATCGCTTTAAGTTTGGGAGTGGCCTGTTGGTTGGGGCAGTGCCTGGAACTGATGGCATGGAGCTGGTTTGGTTAAGTCTGAGCAGAGGCTCAGGGGAGTTGTGTGTGGAAAGTTCTGCCGTGGCTTTAATTGCGGACTTTGTGGCGGGGGAATAGGGTTTAAGGGCAGGAAGAGTGTATTTTCTGTGAGTGCCCTGAAGACAGTCCCCCTCGTTTTCGTTTATCAGTCGTGAGTGGCGGGCAGCAGCCCGCCTTTTTATTATCTGGAGGAGAACAACATGGTGAGTCTGAAATCGTTTAAGCAATATTTCAGTCGGCAGCCGCTGACGGCGGAAGAGGTTGAGATAGACAGTGCGCTGCTGGAGCGTCTTGTAGAGTGCTTTGGCGGGCGTGAAAACATTCAGCAGGTGGATGCCTGTTTAACCCGGCTGCGGGTGAAAGTGACATCGCTGAGGGCGGTGGATACGGCAGGATTACAGAAAGCGGGGGCGATTGGCGTGGTGATTCTGGGGCAGGAAGTTCATGCCATCTTTGGTACGCAGTCCGACCAGCTGCGTCAGTTGCTGGAAGCCCGATTCTTTAAGCCGCTTCAGCCGGAGTAAAAAAAATGGATAACCGTCGCCGGTTATCCAAATAAGCCCCTGCATAAGAGCTTAACAATGATCACAATGAGGAGACTGCTCGGTTACCACCAGGCTTCGACCTGTACGCCGAAGTTCCAGGTGTTGTTACTGGTGTTGTCCTAGAAACTGTGTCCGTCTTCTGAGTCATTCAGATAAGAGGCAAACAGACGCAGTTCCGGGCGTGACATAAATTCGGGACCGGCTGCGAGACCCAGCGCCAGCGTATATTTCTGACCCGCCTGTTTGTAGTCGCTGCCCACTTTGTTCTCATCTTTCTGCCAGAAACTACCCACTTCGCCGATGCCGCGGACATACTGCGTGAACTGATACTGGCCACGACCCACCAGCGACAGCAGGGTGCTTTTGCTGGTCTGCGCGGTGACATCATCCGCTGAACCCCAGGTAAAGACCTGATTCAGGGAGAACTTGTCGGTGATCGGCAGCAGGCCGGTATTGATTACGCGGTAGCCGGTGGCATCGCGTGTATCGTTCCACATGTCATACCAGCCGCCGCCCTGTGAAATCATGTTTTGTGCCAGGCCTTTATTGGCGTACTGGAATACCAGTTTCTGATAGCCGCCCCACATATCCTGACTGATTTCACTGGTGAGCATTACGCCGTTTTCCGCATCATACAGGCCACCATACTCTTCCTGCTTTTTGGTCGTGTTCGGCATGGCGTAATCAATACCAAACTCGGTCCAGGCACCGCTCCACGGTTTCCAGCCAGCATACCGAAGATCCAGGTAGTTAATGTTGACGTCGTTATCGCCATCGACCCGGTAATCGACGTCATTGGCATCGCCACGGATCCAGGCAAAGGAGATCGCGCCCGGGCCCAGAGTGTAATTTTCGATACCCGCGCCGGAGCCGGAGATATTCCAGTATTTAGTATCAATGATGTGCAAATCGTGACGCTGGTAGTAACGTTTACCGCCCCAGATCACCGCATTCTTGTCACCCGGCACCAGTCCTTTGATCTGCAGATTGAGCTGACGCAAGCCAAACTGCGCATCGTCGCCGAGGGTGGTTTCGTTATCGTTAGAACCGTCGGAGAACATGCTGACCATGGTGTCGACGTAAAAACTGACGTCATCCTTTTTGTAGACTTCGCTGCCCAGCTCAACCTCGCCGTAGGTGTCAGCTTCGTTGCCGAGACGGCCAATCTTGTTCTTTTGATACTCTTCAATACCGCCATCCTGCGATACGCCAACGCCACCACGCAGATAGCCATGGAAATCAATGTTGTCGATAGCAGCATAGAGCGTCGGGGAGGTCAGGGCCGCAGCGAGCGCCACAGCAGCAGTACGTAACCTTGTTTCCATGTTATCTTCAATTTTATATGTAATACGTTCACATGACAGCGGCAGTTAACGCTTTTTGTCAGATAGGTGACAAACAAAATCGCGATAATGTGTGATGCAGTGCAAATAAAGTGGCGGTATTTGTAACGATTAGTGAATCAGATCACCAAATCTCGTGATGTGAAGGTATGACTTTTACTTTTTATTTTCGCAATGTGACTGCGGTAACCTGGCTTATTCGGCTGCTGTGATACCATTCCGCCATCGGTAATCAGGGATGCGAATTATGAAATCAAAAAATGCCACCTTAGAGGATGTCGCCCGCCATGCTGGCGTCTCTTATCAGACGGTTTCGCGGGTTTTGAATAAGTCGGCAAACGTCTCAGAATCAACGCGGCGCAAGGTGGAGCACTCTATTGAGACCCTGCGCTACGTGCCAAACAGACTGGCGCAACAGCTGGTGGGTAAGCAGAGCACAACGCTGGGTCTGGTGACCACATCACTGGCGTTGCATGCTCCCTCGCAGGTGGCCGCTGCGGTAAAACGATATGCCAATGCCACTGACTATCAGGTGCTGATCGCCATGATTGATGAGAACGTCAATCAAAGTCTGCAGAATTGTATCAATGAGCTAAAGTCGCAGCGCGTGGATAAGGTGATTATCAACGTCCCGCTGGAGAGCAGTGATGCGGAGCAGATCGTGCAGGAGAACGACGATATCCTGTGCCTTTTTCTTGATGTTGATCCCTACAGTGCGGTGTTTAACGTTTCGTTTAACCCCGCTGACGGCACCCGTGCCAGTGTCAAATATCTCTATGAGCAGGGGCATCGGGAATTTGCTCTGCTGGCCGGGCCAGAGGAGTCCGTTTCTGCCAATCTGCGGTTAAAGAGCTGGCTGGATACGCTGGAGAGCTATCGTCTGAAGCCGGTCAGCGTCAGCCACGGTAACTGGGATGCGCAAAGTGGTTACAACGGCGTGCTGCAACTGCTGCGTGAAGCGCCGGAGTTCAGCGCGCTGCTGGTGGGAAACGATCAGATGGCGCTGGGTGTGCTGAGCGCGCTGCATCAGCGCGGGGTAGCGGTGCCGGGGCAGATTTCGGTGATTGGCTACGATGACACCTATGAAAGTGCCTTCTTCCATCCGGCGCTGACCACGGTGTCGCTCGATCTTGATTTACAGGGCAAAGAGGCGGTCGCGCGTCTGTTGTTAGCCAGTGAGCAGGATGAGCAGCGTTCCTCTTCTATCCTTCCGGCAAAACTGGTGGTGCGCAGCTCGACGGGTATCGCCGGTCAGCAGCAGCGGGATTTGAAGCAGATTGCTGAGCAGCTGCGGCTGCTCGCCAGTCGTCTTGAGTAGCAGAGAACCGGAAGAAGATAAAAAAAGCATAAGAACGCACCGCTGCTATGCTCAGATCAGGATAACGCTTCTGCATGCCGGAAAAATTATCCGATCACTAAATCGGTCAGTGAATGGGCATTCTGCTTCGCGGTAATGCAGCCGACACGTTCAGCCCGGTTTCTCTACTTTCAGGGAGTGACATTATGTTGTGGCTTGAACAGGGACTTTATCTCAGGATCGAAGAGTTAGCGCATGGCCCCAGGCCGCTGCCGCTTTCCAGCGGTTTTACCCCACAGACGGCTTATCGCGCGCTGGGCTGTTTTAACCCCTCTGAAACATCAGATGCTTACTACATTCTTTCAAATGACCGCGATGAAATATGGTTCATCTGTAACCGTCATCTCAGAACCGTTTTCCTTGATGCCAGCAACACTGCGTTTCGGGTGAAGATGTTTGAGCCACCAGAGAGCCTGCCGGTACTCTCTGCTGCACCCGATGGTCAAATCGTCTCCTTTGAGCGCTCTGTCTGATGTAGCCTGTTACGCATAAGAAAATAAAAAAGCCGCCATCGCTGGCGGCCCTGACTACGTTTAAGTCGATGCGTTATCTGTAAATCTGCCTGTAATGTTTTTAACTCGCCGTGGCGGTCTTCATCGCCGGGCGCTGGGGCAGCATCACCAGAAGAGCGATGATGATTAGTGCCAGTGTCAGCGAGGCACCGTAGCGGCTTAGCGCGAGTCCGCCTGAGGCAAGGGGTTTGTCCAGAAAGTCGCCGACCACGGCACCCAGTGGTCGGGTCAGGATAAAGGCCGCCCAGAAGAGCCCCGTACGCGAAAGTGAAGTAAAGCGACTGGCCGCCCAGATGATTGCCAGCGCGCCAACAAACAGCAGGATCCCGCCATCGTAGCCCAGCCCTTCAGTGTCTGCCGTCCAGTCACCTAAGGCCGTGCCCAGGGTTTGTGAAAACATAATAGTGATCCAGTAAAAACTCTCTGTGACGCCGTTGCTCACTGAACTGACCGCAACCGTACCGCAGGTGATTTTCCACAGGAAAAGCGAGAGGATAAGCAGGGTGCTCAGCAGCACGGTGCCGCCTAAATACCCTATGCCCAGTGAGCGATCGGCAAAATCTGCCATCGTCGTGCCGACCGTGGTTGTGGCCACCACGGTGAACCAGTAAATCCATTTGTTAAAACTGTGGCGATTTATCTGCACCATCACCGCGATCAGAAAGATGATGGCGAAGATCAATGTCCCGGTCAGGTAACCGAGATTCATCGACATGGTCACCGCATCGCCGCCGGTTTCACCCAGGGTAGTCGCAGCGATTTTGGTTAACCAGAAAGCCGCGGTAACGGCCGGAACTTTACTGAGAGAGTGAGACGCTGTGTTGTTATTTTGCATAGGGTGATACTCCGGAACAGCCCAACATGGGCTAATACAGAGACGATGTTATAAGATTAATCTTAAGAAAATGTTAAGCTAAAGAAAACTATGACAGGAATTTTGATCACAGCTTGTCAATCACCAAACCGGCATTTACCCTATGATTTAATGTAATATTTGCTCAGTCGGAGTGCGGTGTTTGGGCTGTTTTTCCTGTTAACCTATAAGAATTAATTCTGAGTTACTCTGTTTTCTTCTTAATTTTCAGGCGATGCAAATAGTGATAGCCCGGCGGCTTAATCAGGTAAGAATTGCAGAAAAAGTAGCGTCAGGGCGTGCGAGCCATACCGGGGCAGTATTGCCCTGATAATCAGCATCAGGACAGGGTGGATGGCGTGGCAACCCCGACGCTGTTATCCGGATATCACCAGTTTTGTCTGGTGGGAGAGACGATCAGGTCGTTGACGGTAACGTTCTGCGGCTGATTTAGTGCATACACCACCGCATTAGCCACATCCTGTGGGCTGATAGCTAATTTATTCAGTTCCTGAGCCACTTTACGGCCCTGAGGATCGCCGAC
The DNA here is from genome assembly GCF_007558755.1 of Pantoea sp. paga. Taxonomy (NCBI): domain Bacteria; kingdom Pseudomonadati; phylum Pseudomonadota; class Gammaproteobacteria; order Enterobacterales; family Erwiniaceae; genus Pantoea; species Pantoea sp. paga. The sequence continues at coordinate 491,245 of NZ_VLTF01000003.1, read as the reverse complement.
TTTATCGGCCCAGCCGGTATTGATTACGCCAGGGCTGATAGTGTTGACGCGTATCCCGTTATTAACCCCTAAGTCTTTGCGCATCGATTCTGTCATGGCATGGACGAAGAATTTTGTTGCACTGTAAACCCCAGCACCCGCATCCACCTGATGACCTGCAACCGATGCCATATTCAGGATCTGTCCCTCATTTTTCTTCAGCATAACGGGTAACACAGAGGCAATGGCATTCAGATAGCCTTTGATGTTGACGTCGACCATTTTGTTCCACTCTTCCCAGGCAACGTCACTCCAGCTTGAAAAAAGCATCAGGCCCGCATTGTTAATCAGTATGTCTGCCGAGCCGAAAGTATCACTGGCGAACTTCACCAGCGCCTGGGTTTCTTCCAGACGCGTAACATCGGTTACCTGGCCGACAGCGCGTCCCCCTTCAGCTTCTATCTGGCGTACCAGCGTATCAAGACCATTCTGGTCCAGTGCTGCCGCCACAATATTCACGCCATGACGCGCAAGTTCAAGCGCGGTAGCCGCGCCGATCCCGGAGGATGCACCTGTAATAATGGCTGTTTTCTGTTGCAGGTAATTCATTTTGATTCTCCTTCTGGTGAAAGGGGCGGGTAGTCACCCGCCATAAACCGTTATCAATAGCTGGCTTCCGGCCAGTCGGTGTAACCCTTTGCACCACCGCCGTAATAGGCTTCTTTCGGCGCGATGGTCAGCGCGGCACCGTAACGCAGACGCTTAACCAGATCCGGGTTGGAGATGAACAGGCGTCCAAAGGCAACCGCATCAATAATTCCGGCGTTGCGGCGGCTGATGGCCATCTCAAGGTCATAGTTGTTATTGCCAATAAACGGACCGTTGAACTGTGCGCTCAGCGCGTCCATGTCCACATCGGCAGGCACATCACGAGAGGTGGCCGTCGCGCCTTCAACGAAGTGCAGATAAGCCAGGCTGAACCGGTTAAGTTGCTGAATGAGGTAGCCGTACATCGCCATAACATTGCTGTCTGGCGGCGTGTTACCGGCATCAGGCGTGACCGGAGAGAGGCGGATACCGACTTTGTCATTGCCCCAGATGTTGATGATGGCTTCTGTCACTTCCAGCGTCAGGCGGGCGCGGTTTTCAATAGAGCCACCGTAGGCGTCGGTACGGTGATTGGTGGAATCACGCAGGAACTGATCGAGCAGGTAGCTGTTGGCAGAGTGGACCTCAACGCCGTCGAAACCGGCACGCAGGGCATTTTCAGCTGCACGTTTGTATTGCTCAATGATGCCGGGGATTTCTTCTGTTTCCAGCGCACGTGGCGTCGATACCGGCACAAAGCCGTTTACGGTATAAGTCTGTCCTTCAGCTTTAATGGCAGATGGCGCAACCGGACGCTGGCCGTCAGGCTGCAGTTCCACGCTTGAAAAACGGCCCACGTGCCATAACTGGCAGACGATTTTGCCGCCTTTGGCGTGGACTGCCTCGGTGACCTTTTTCCATCCAGCTACCTGCTCTTCACTCCATATCCCCGGTGTCGCGGCGTAGCCGCGTCCCTGTGGAGAGATGTTGGTGGCTTCAGAAATAATCAGGCCAGCCCCGGCACGCTGTGCATAGTAGGTCGCATGGAGTTCATCAGGCACACCCTCTTCACCGTAACGGCTACGCGTGACCGGCGCCATGACAATGCGGTTTGACAGCTGAAGGCTGCCCATCGAAACAGGTGAAAATAAATCGGTACGGGTACTGTTGTCAGTCATATAAGCCTCTTAATAGTTGACCGGTCGTCTAGTAATTGGATAAAAAAAACCGGCTACCCGAGTAGCCGTGTTGTTGCGTTCATTGCCTGACTGAACGCTTTGTCAGGATCGTGGATTTTCGCCATCAGGGAAGCCCCCAGCCAGAGCTGATAGAGTTCTTCTGCCAGTTCAGTGGCATCCGTTACGGCGGGCAGGGAGCCATCTTCCTGACCGAGCCGGAGACAGGCAGCAATTTTGAGCACAATTTCATGGGTGCCCGTGGCCAGCACATGCCGCATGTTCTTATACTGGTCGCAGACTTCCGCCCCCAGCTTGACCACGAGACATTTGCTTTCAGGCAGGTCTGCACCCTGGGTCGTTTTCCAGAAGGTAAAATAGCGCAGCAGTCGCTCTCTCGCCGTTCCTGTTCCGCCTAACTGATGCTCTACTTCCAGCAAATAGTGGCTGAAGTAGTGCTCCAGCAGCGCCTCTGCAAACGCTTCTTTCGAGGGAAAGTAGTAATAGAACGAGCCTTTTGGGATATCTGCCGCTTTTACAATCTCGGAAATCCCGACGGCGCTGTAGCCCTTGTGAGTAATGATCGCCCTGGCCACATCAATGATGTGTTGCCGCATATCTGTCACGTTTCTTTTCATAATGTGCACACTCTAGTGAAAAACTGACCGGTCGTCTAGTAACTTTTAACCTGTTGCATGCTATCAGTTTCTGATTGTGAGCGGGTGAAGCAGTCGGGTGGCGTGCTGGCCGATCAATTTCAGGCTCTGAAGCGTCGCACCATCTTTCGCCTCTATCGACATGCCTTCCAGCAGCGTATTCAGAACGGTAGCCAGCGCGACGGTGTTGGTATCTGCGGGCAGTTGTTTCTCCTGAACCGCTCTGACCAGCCGTTTTTCAAACAGATCTTTCCCTTCCTGTCTGAGAACGCTAACCGCCCTGACAACGTCCGTCGATTCTGCTGAAACATTGATGGCTGCCAGCACCACCATGCAGCCGCAGGGCGCTGAAGGGGAGAGCAGAATATCGGCTGCTTCGCTAAAGAAACCGTCAATCGCTTCACCAATATCCTGCCTCTCCTCAAGCCGCAGCCAGGTCGCTTTCCAGTACTTCGTTTCGTAGTAGTTCACGGCCTCCAGAAAAAGTTTTGCCTTGTTGCCAAAGGCGGAATAGAGGCTGGGTGGGTTGATTTCCATGGCGGCGCAAAGTTCGGCAACCGATGCTGGCTCAAAACCTTTGCGCCAGAACAGATCCAGCGCCTTCAGCAACGCTTTATCACGGTCAAAGCTTCGTGGCCGGCCTTTCGGCTTTTCAGTCACGGCAGGCTGGTCAGGCATTTTCATAGACGGCCTCAATCTTTCTCTTGACATATTACATAGTGATCACTATACAATAATAATATTACGTAGTGATCACTACATAATTAAATCGCCACAGTGGCTCGCCCTGTTCACGCCTTCGCTCCCCCGGCAGGCTGCTGTCGCGCTGAGTCGGTACATGTCTGTGTCAGAAAATATCACCCAAAAGCGGGGGTGTCTGAAGGGATACCTTATTAATCAGAACGGAGAGAAAACAGATGAATAATACGACCTATGTGCAGGACTATAACGCCATCGTGGCAGTGCTCAATCAGTATAACGAAGGAGGTAAGCAGGCGAAAAGCGAGCTCATGAAGCCCGCTTTCAGCGACAGGGCGACCATTTTTGGTCTCGACAGTGACGGCAACCTCAGCGGCGGTCCAATTCAGGGATTGTTTGACACCATCGACACCGCATTCCGTCCTTCACCCGAAGCAAAAGCGGCTATTGTGCGCGTAGATATTGTTGGGTCTGCCGCCAGTGCCCGCATCGACACTGACGACATTTCTGGTTTCCGTTTCACTGATTTTTTTAACCTGCTGAAAGTGAACGATCGCTGGACCGTGGTCAGCAAGATCTATCACACACATACGGCAGACTGATCCAGGTCTGGTCAGCTGACCGTTGCAGCCTGCGTTTGCTGCGGGCTGCAAAAAGGTATTAAGAAGACTAAAACAGTAAAGTGATTTTACGCCTGATTATCCGGTTGCTATTAATCAACATAATCATACCCCAGCGCTTTTGGCAGAGGTGGCATCATTAAAGATTCTGGCCCGATCGGCCGATAAACACTGGCTCATACTTCTGACACTGAATCCCGGGTTCGCTCACTCTTGTGCGGGCAGGGCGGCACCTCAGCAGCTGCAGACGGACAAGCGCAGCGTCAGCCGTCGTCAATGGCGGGTATTCTCGCAATGATGAACCTGTCTCCGGATCCTCCTTCAGCTACAGGCGGACATTAACGGTTATAATCAGGTTTGTAGCGACGAGTACTGAGCCTGTTTAATATCGTCAGCCACGTCGGAGCCGGCCGCCATGAACACAATGATCAAACCCTCTTTTACCGCTGTCTGGTCTACAGACGCCCAGGGTATCTGCGTCGCCAGTCAGGAAAGCCCTGCTGGTCTGATGCCTGAACTGAAGGGTGTGACGCTGAGTTCATGGCTGAGACTGGCACAGGCCGACGACGATGCAAAGATCGCGCTGCAACTGACCGCAGCGCTTGATTTCCTGACGCCTTTTCATATTGAAGTGCCGATCAACTGTCTGGATGGCAAGACGCGTCGGGTCATTGTATCTGGCCTGCCGGATCGCCAGCCTGGCACGTCCCGTCTGCAGTATAACGGCTTCATTCTGGATGTGACCGGACAGCGTAAAGCGCTGGAAGATGCGCTGCGCACGGCGGCAGAATATCGTCTGTTAATTGAAAACAGCACCGATCTGATTGCCCATTGCGACGCGGATGGCCGGTACGTTTCAATCTCGCCCTCTTATAGCGAAATGATTGGCTGGACAGCCGAAGAAGTTGTCGGTCAGCTGGTGGTGGATTTCCTGCATCCCGATGACCGCGGCCCCGCTTCTGAAGCACTCGCCTGCATCTTTAACGGAGGAGTACTGCCGGACGTCGTTGAGGTGCGCAAGCTGCATCGTGACGGCCACTACATCATTCTGGGCACCAAAGCCTGTGGCGTCATCAATCCCTCTACCGGCAAAAATATCGGTGCAGTTCTGGTGTCGCGCGACATTACGCGAGACAAAGAGAGGATGAGCAATCTGGAGAAGCTGGCTACGCTGGACACGCTGACCGGGCTGCATAATCGTACCTGGATCAACGACCAGGTCGGGCGCATGCTGGCGAAGGTGGATGATGAGGCCTTTACGACGGTGATGTTTATCGATCTGAATGGCTTTAAGGCGGTAAACGATTTGATGGGCCACGCGACAGGGGATGCCTTGCTGCAGCAGGTCAGTGAACGGCTGCAACGCTGTATGCGTCCGGGCGACTCACTGGCGCGACTGGGTGGAGATGAATTTGTTGTGGCGGCAAAGTGCAGAAATCGCGATACAGCCGCTGCCATTGCCCTGCGTATTATTGAAAGTCTGCACGCGCCATTCGCCATTGATAATATGGACGTGCGCATTGGCGCGGCTATCGGTATCAGCCTTGCCCGTTTCGGGACGGCATCGGCCAAAATATTATTCGAAAACGCGGATAAAGCGATGTACCAGGCCAAAGCCCGACGTGATGGGTCGTATCAGTTTTTTGAGTCAGAAGAGCCTTAGTCGATGCAAATGATTGCTGGTATGACCTTCCGGTTTAACGGTAATGGATCTTACGTTTAACGCTTTGCCGACTGTTACCGCAAGGACACATTTCCTGAACGCCTGATTAACCCGCCTTATATTCTGAAACCGCGTGCCACGGCAGAAAGGTTTTCTGTTTCAGGCACAAAAAGAAGTCTGTTGCTGATGACCAACATCCAGGTGCGAGACAGGCTACTGAATTCCCTCAAACGTCTGTGATGAACTGGTCTGAGTGACTTCGCGGAACTCCGCGTACGGCAATTCATTGTTCCTGCTGAACTCATCTTCTCATTAACCTGACGCTATTGACAGGCAGGAACGCCACCCTGGCGGAGTTCATACAGACTCATCGATATCCCGTCCATTATCATAAACCGTCTGCGCCTGTTCCATCGCTCCCCCATGTTGCTTTGCCCAGCTCACCAGCGCGATAAAAGGATCCTGCAACGTTCGGCCCAGCGGCGTAATCGCATATTCCACCGCCACAGGGGAGGAGGCAATCACGTGGCGGCTCACTAATCCGTTGCGTTCCAGCCGTCGTAATGCCTCCGTCAGAGACTTATGTGTGATGGGGTCGAGCCTGCGCTTGATGGCGTTAAAACGTGAGGGCTGGGAGCACAACACGGTCAGGATCAGTACTGACCACTTGTTTGCCACCTGTTCCAGGATAGGGCGCGTGCTGTTGATCTCGGCCAGCACTACGGTGATATCAGTGGTCATTTGGTTTCCTTGAGGATATCTGGTGTACATCAGGTGCGTAATTGACACTAAATATAATAAATATACCATCAGGTGTCTAACCCCTATCCGGAGTCGTAATAATGAAACTAAGTGGAAAGATCGCCCTGGTCACCGGTGGTAGTAGCGGTATTGGCCTCGCTGTTGCTCGCCGTTTTGTTCAGGAAGGCGCACGGGTTTTTATAACGGGCCGACGTGAAGCACAGCTGGCAGAGGCTGTAGCGCTGATTGGCGGTGAGGTCGAGGCGATTGCGGGTGACATCACCCACACAAGCGACCTTGAGCGTCTGTTTGAAACCCTCAATGCCAGGGCTGGCAGACTTGATATCCTCGTCAACTCGTCTGGCGTGTCAGAACCTGCGAGCCTGGAAGCGACCACGGAGGAGCACCTTAATCGCATCTTTGATCTGAATGTGCGTGCCATGGTGTTGACGGTGCAGCACGCGGTACGGCTCATGAGGGAGGGCAGCAGCATCGTACTGGTGGGGTCGATCGCGGGAAGCATTGCTAATCCTGGCTATGCTGCCTATTCCGCCAGCAAGGCTGCGGTGCGATCCTATGCCCGCACCTGGAACAGCGAGCTGGCACCGCGTGGTATCAGAGTTAATGCACTCAGTCCTGGCCCCACCGATACACCGATGTTTAGCCAGGCCAGCGATGAAGTCAGGCAGACACTCAGCGAACGGATCCCGGCAAAGCGGCTGGGTAATCCTGATGAAGTGGCGGCTGCGGCCCTGTTTCTGGCCTCCGATGAAAGCAGTTACGTCAGTGGCACTGAACTGGTGATTGATGGCGGCATGACAGCATAGGGGATTAGCGGCGGACGTTGCGGGATAGCTCAATGGCATGGCGGGGAGGGTTTTGACTCTTTGAGAAGCTCTCTCTCTGCTATTCCAGCTAAGAACAAATCTAAGACTGATATTTGCCTGCCTTAGTTTTGTTCGGGTCCAGGTTTATTCATTTTAGGGCAGAACGTCAGTCCATGATTTCTTTAACGTAATGCTCAATAACAATGTGATGTTCATGGCTTATCTGAGAAATGAATGTTTGCAGGAAATCGGGTGTGGAGTGAAGGGTGTTCGTGACCAGTTTATCGAAGTCTTTCTGGGTAAAGCGGTCATAGTCTTTTAGCGTCGAACGCTGGAGCAAGGTATGCGCAGTAATTTCGAGCACGGCACGTCTGTAATCATCGGAAAGCAGAATATCCAGATCGTGCCGGCTGATCTCAAAGGCAAATTCATAGCTGATAAAACCAGAATCGACAGGCAATGAGTAAATCAGTTTACCTTCCTCCTGTGTCACATGAGGTTCGTATCCGTCACCCATGAGGCGAACTGATTGCATATTAATCTCCAGCTGTTTCAGCCCTGGGTTATTACTTCAAAAGTTTAAACCACCGAAATCGATATTATTCCGCTTCTGACGACGAGCGCAAATACTCACAGCATCAGATTGGTCGATAGCGGAAGTTCCCGGTTGTTCACCTGTTCGCTAACGGCAAAACTGACAAAGTGGTATGCCTGTTACGGAGAGTCATGTCAACCGTGAGCAGTGAGCTAAAGTTTTCCAGGTGACTTTATAAGCCGGTCGCCTCTCCCCGCTATTTTCGAGACAAAAAATAGCAGAGAGGAGGTCATCGCTTACACGTTCTGGAAAAAAGCATCAGGCGATGCTTCTGAAAGGGTCTTTAGCGACCAGCCCACACCGCTGGTTTTCTTGTCTGCCACTGATAGGCGCTTTCAAGCTGACCCGCCAGTGCCAGCAATAAGTTCTCCTGATTAAATCCTGCGCAGAACTGCATGCCAATCGGCAGATTATGGGAAGAAAGGAGCCCAGAGGAACAGACATCGCGGGGGTTCCGCACACGTTCGCCAGCGCAGCAAACGGTGACTGATTGAAAACGTGATGTTAGCGCATCGACTGGCTGCTTTGAGCGAGGAGCGGACTTGACATCCATAGGATGGTTTGAATAAGTGTTGTCCCATCACCCGTTTTGGGATGATGATTTTTCAGCGAGGGTACTTTATGCTGGTTAAACTCCCTTTATAGGATATGACCATGATAACCGTAGAGAAATCAGATCCATTTTCTTCAGAATCCCATCGCTTAATCGAAATGCTGTCCGCTGAGCTTGCCGCTATTACTGGCGATAATGGCAAAACCAACTTCATCGTTGAAGCAATGAATGATGGCAAAGCATTATGGGTATTGGCAAAGAATGCTCATGGGGATGCGATAGGATGCGGCGCAATCCGGCCATTAACTCAAAATACAGCCGAGATTAAAAGAATGTTTTCAGACCAAAGCTTGCCAGGCGTGGGTAGTGCTTTACTTATTTTTCTGGAAACCTCCGCAAAACAAATGGGATATCGCGAGTTGAAACTGGAAACCCGGCATATCAACCGTCGGGCCGTCAATTTTTACGAGAAAAATGGATATGTCCGTATTGAGAATTATGGTCCATATATAGGTAGAGAAGAGGCTGTCTGTTTCGCAAAGGTATTGTGATGATTGTATTTGTCGGCCCTGACTTCCGTTCCTGGCACAAAGCGGACTGACGGCAGGCCAGGGTCCGCTATGAGCGAGAAGCATAAGTCGCTGCTGCGTGAGCCGGAATAGAGCTTTGGTGGTGCGGCGGGCGAGAAGAACAGTCCGCATTCAAAAAGCTTTCTCGATGACGTCAAAAAGTTCTTCTACGATTTGACTCGCTAAGCGGAAATGCTGCGGTAAACATAAAAAGCCCCTGCAGTGCGGGGGCTTTTTTTATTGCTGTGCTGTTCAGCAAAACGTATCCGTTAGGCTTACTTGAAAATCTTTCTCATGTTTCCGCTTTCGTTGTCGATAACCTGATTGCTGGCTGAGTGATGATTTCACTCAGCATTTATTTTTTTATTTCAGGCGATAAGGATATTTATGAACAAGCTTTGTGTTGCGGCATTGTTGGCTCTGAGTTTAACCGGCTGTGCGCAGCAGACTTTCGTAATGAAACAGAATCAAGTTGGCGCGGCGACGAAAACCACCAGCCAGTCGTTCTTTGTTTCAGGTATCGGTCAGCGTAAAAGCATTGATGCGGCGCAGGTGTGCGGCGGCCAGGAAAAAGTTAACCGGGTTGAAGTGCAGCAGACGTTTGTTAATGGTTTACTGAGCGTGGTGACGTTTGGTATTTACACGCCACGTGAAGCACGCGTTTATTGCGCCATCTGATAATGCCTCAGGCCGGTTCGCCGGCCTAATCCTCCGCCGGTTATTAAATCGCATTAGTATATTGTCACTATTAAACTCAGCTGTCGCACCGCTGCGCGGCTCGCCTGCTGACGACATTACCCGAAATGAGTTCAGGCAACGTCGTCCAGCCTGGTAAAAGCAGTGGTAAGCTGTTGAGGCATGTCAGTCCGCTTTAAGCGAGTAACGGACATTGCTAAAAGCGTGCTGTAAGGATTAACAGGGAGCAGGTCAGTTGCCTTCATCACTTTTACGCATAAAAAGATAAAGCCTAAGGCATGCATCTGCGCGGGCATCCAGATGCGGTTTTCTCACCTCCTCCAGCTAACTCCTCCACACGCCGACTTCAATAATGACGTCGCGTAGCCCCGCACCGGTTAAATCTGACGATAGAGAAAGTAATGTTTTCACTGATGATTTGTCCTAAAATCATGATCATTGAGTAAAAACGATGGCTGCAATCAGACTCATAGCATCATAAGCCGTGAAACAGTCAATCTGCATTTCAATTATTTCTACAAAATGAGGTCAAATTGAGGCCTTTAAGACAAGCTGCTACGGAGTGACTGGCATGAGTGAGTTAGTGACAATGGCTTTGAGGGTCCCACCTGATGACGAATAAACAGGGTGTTTTGATTGTTAACCTTGGAACACCAAAAGAACCAACGCCTGTTGCGGTAAAGAAATTTTTATCTAAATTTCTGCATGACTACAGAGTGGTCGACTTACCAAGAATCATTTGGTGCCCCATTCTACATGGCGTGATTATCCCATTACGTGCAAGGCGAGTGGCGAAATTATATTCTTCGATTTGGATGGAGGAAGGTTCCCCTCTTATGGTTTACAGCGTCAGGCAAGCCCGTGCGCTTGAAGAAGTGACAGGTATGCCCGTCGAGCTGGGGATGAGTTATGGCGAGCCGAGTATAGGTGGTGCAATTGACAGGCTACTGGAAAAAGGCGTCGATAAAATTATCGTCATTCCTTTGTATCCCCAGTTTTCATCTTCTACCGTTTCTTCTGTTTGGGATAGCGTGAGCCGTCACCTGCAGATAATGAAGAACCGGTATACGCCCTCCATAAATTTCATCAATGACTATGCCGATCACCCTGCCTACATTGAAGCGTTAAGAGCATCCGTTCAGGCATCTTTCGAAGCTAACGGCGTTCCAGATGCATTGTTAATTTCATATCATGGTATACCGGTAAGGTTTGTCAAAGAGGGGGACCGATACCAGGAAAGATGTGAGTTAACGACAAAATTACTCATTGAAGCAATCAATATGCCGTCACTGAAAATATTGATGACGTTCCAGTCAAGATTCGGCAGAGAGCCATGGTTAACGCCTTTTACTGATGAGACAATTAAAAATCTACCGAATGAAGGAATAAAAAGCCTGCAGGTAATCAGCCCGGGGTTTGCATCAGACTGTTTAGAAACGCTTGAGGAGCTTGATGAGCAGAACAGGGAGATTTTTATGCATGCGGGTGGTACATCGTTTACTTACATACCGGCGCTTAATGATAAACCGATTCATATCGAGATGCTGCGACAACTTGTGAACCTTAATCGGTTTCAGGGATGATTTTCACACTCTTGTGAGCGGATGTTGCAGGTGTCAACATTCATAGTGAAACCAGAAGTGGGCCCTCCCGGACATGTATGTGATACGTGCCGGGGCGGCGTTATAGGGGCCGCCTGGAAACCCGCTACTCCAGCTGCAAGCAACTGTCTTGTACGAGGGTATGAGTCGGAGATTATTCGTGGGCAAGTCAGCTATGAGCGAGGAGCGGACGTTTAGTATTTACGGGTACGCCTGCGCTGGCGCACCCGGTTACACTCAGGGCTTCCAGCGGCGCAGAGAGGTATGGTCTTCATACGGCAGCTTTGAAGGTAAAGAAATCAGTTCAATGACGCTGCCCCACGGCGTGCGGCCATAGCAGAAAAAGTTATTCTCTCCCGCCTCAGTTGGAAACATCAGGGGCTGAGGAGAAGTAAACATTTTCCCGCCAGCCTGCTCGAACAGGCTGATAGCCTCGTTGATGTCATCAACGTAAACGGCAAAATGCTGCAGGCCATAATCGCTGGTCGCACGGGCTGACTTTGCTCTGGCCCCTTCATTTCAAAAAGTTCCAGTCCCGGGCCGTGCTTCAGCTTCATCATTGCCGGCCTGCTTCCCGTTATTGCCGCTGATTTCAACGTTACTATTCCCGTGGCCGGAAATCTGGCAACGGCTTATGCGCTGGGTGTTTTTGTTGGCGCGCAGGCCCTGATTATTCCGGGCTCAAAAGTGCCCCGAAAAGCCATGCTGGTTTTCCTGATGCTGCTGTTTGTGGCGGGTAAACTCGTTACGGCCTTTGCGCCCACGCTGGGCATTGCCATTCTGGGCAGGATCATCACGTCTCTGACTCACGGCGCCTTCTTCGGTATTGGTTCGATCATTGCTGCCGATATGGTTGCGCCGTCTAAGCGGGTAAGGGCGATTGCATTCATGTTCATGGGACTGACCGTAGCAAATCTTATTGGTGTTCCCGTCGGTACCTGGATCGGGCAGCATCTTTCCTGGCGGGATGCTTTTATGGTTATTGCCGCAATTGGAGTTGTTACGGTTATCAGCGTCGGTATGCTTATCCCGCATCAGCCCCGTCCGGAGAACCATAATTTCGCACACGAGTTTAATGCCTTCCGCAACGTCAATGTTCTGCTGGCGATGGGCATAACGGTCTTTGGGCCGGGTGCATTTTTTACCTCCATTACCTATATCGCACCCATGATGATCGGGCTGGCCGGATACAGCGAAAGCAGCCTGGCATGGCTGATGCTGCTGTTCGGTCTGGGGCTATTTGTCGGTAATCAGTTGGGCGGCAGATATGCCGATCGCGCGCTGATGCCGATGCTTTACGTCACCCTGGCCGCTCAGGCCGTAGTCCTGCTGGTATTTAACTTTACTGCCCACAGCCAGGTCATGTCAGCGGTCTGTATTTTTCTGATGGCTGCGTTTGGGTTTGCGACCGTGTCCCCCATCCAGAAACTGGTGATGGACAAAGCGCGGGCGGCAGGGGCTCCGACGCTGGCTGCAGCCGTTAACATAGGCTTCTTCAATCTCGGTAATGCCCTGGGCGCATGGCTGGGAGGGGCAGTTATAGCGGCCGGCTTTGGTCTTCAGTCGCCTGACTGGGCAGGCGCGATACTCTCGGTTATAGCGCTGATTCTGGCGGTTATATCCGGACTGACTGACAAAACCGGGCATAGCGCTGCTATGCGTTCAGCTTCTCACAGTGAGTAACGTCCGCTTCTGGCCCTGAACAGACGTCGATGAGTTACAGGCGCTGCCAGGTGGAGCGGAAAGAAACAGTTTACTGGTAATCCCGTCATTGACAGTGAGAGGGTAAAACACCTCACTTAAAGAGCAGCAAGAATGGCGGATTCCATTTTCTCCGGGGTGGTGGTCGGGGCAAAGCGTTTGATCGGTTTGCCGTCGCGGCCGATCAGGAACTTAGTGAAGTTCCACTTAATACGACCACCCAGCACGCCGGGTAATTCATCTTTCAGGTAACGAAAAATCGGGTGCGTTGATGTGCCATTGACCTCAACTTTCCCGAACATCGGAAAACTCACACCATAGTTGATGTGGCATGTCTGCGCGATTTCTTCGGCACCGCCGGGTTCCTGCTTTCCGAACTGGTTGCAGGGAAAACCCAGCACCACCAGCCCCTGCGCGGCGTACTTTTTATAGAGCGATTCAAGACCTGCGTATTGTGACGTGAATCCACAATGGCTGGCGGTATTTACCACCAGAACCACCTTGTCAGTGTAGTCGGCCATCGGGATAAGCTGGCCATTCAGGCTGGTGGCAGTAAGTTGATAAAAGGGAGACATGTCGCAATCCTCAGAGCAAAACCGTATGACGTTAACATTAACACAGAGTGCATAACGACAGCGGGGTCTGGGAAGCAGATGCTTAGTTAGCAGGCCAGCATTCTGACTTCAGGCGCTACCGCCAGGGTTAATGATTATTTTCCACGTCAGATCTGGTTGTTATTCCTGATGAATTTTAACCACGACTTTACCCTTTGCATGTCCCTGTTCAAGGTAAGCCAGGGCATTTTTTGTGTCTGCAAATGGGAACACCCTGTCGATCACCGGTTTGATGTGTTCTGCTTCTATAAGTTTGCCGATTTGGGTGAGTTGATCGCCATCAGGACGAACAAAGAGAAATGAATAATCCAGACCGCGCTTTTTTGAATGTCGCATAATTTTGCGACTCATCAGGGCAAATATCATCCGCAGCAAGATATTCAGCTGCCGGGCTCGCGCGAATTTAACGTCTAATGGACCGACCAGAGAAAGTATCTTTCCGCCAGGTTTAAGAATCTGCATGGCTTTTTCAATGGAATCCCCCCGCAGCGTGCCGAGTACGAGATCGTAGCCACTTAGCACCTTTTCAAATCCCTGCTTTTTATAGTCAATTACTTCATCTGCGCCCAGCCGACTCACCCACTCTACGTTGGCTGAACTGGTCGTCGTCGCTACCCTGGCGCCAAGATGTTTCGCCAGCTGAATCGCAATAGTGCCAATCCCTCCCGAACCTGCCGGAATAAATACTTTTTGTCCTGGCCGCAGATGTGCTCTCTCTGTAAACGCCTGCCAGGCGGTGAGGCTAACCATCGGCAGCGAAGCAGCCTCAATGAAATCCAGATTTTCGGGCTTAAAAGCCGCGAGACGTTCAGGAATGCGTGCAAAATCGGCGAGTGAACCTGTTCCAATGTCGAAAATGCTGGCGAAGACTTCATCGCCCGGCTTGAAACGTGTCACCCGACTTCCTGTTGCAATAACCACGCCTGACAAATCACTGCCCAGCGTCGCCGGAAGTTTAAAATGCAGAATCGGTTTGAATATTCCGCTGGGGATAATGTTATCAATGGGATTCAGACCAACGGCATAGACTTTTACCAGGATTTCATCGGCACCGGGGGAAGGGTAATCTACATTTTCAAATCCCAGCTCAGGTGATTTCCCGTAGCGTTTAAACGTAAAGGCTCGCATCGTCCTGGTTTTCATTTGGTGTTTATCCTCTGATTTTTAGCACTGAAGTCTTCTCAGGTGCCTCTGTTACTGAGCAAAAAAAGCTCCCGGGAGCAACGTAATAAATAATGGAATAAGGATTTGCCGGTTAATATGCTCATGCCTTCATTCAACGAAACCGGACACGACTGAAATAACAGATAGCGGATACCGGCGGCCAGTCGCGAAAATGTGATTTTTTAATTTCTGGCATCCAGCTGAAGGCTGTTCCGCACGACCTTATCCAGGAGTTTTGCCGGGGCAAATCGGAGGATGAAATTCAATTTTGCGGCCAGCGTTCCTGCCGTGTAGCGTACCTTTGGGCGTAAAGTCTGAGCCGCTTTGACCACCACCTCCGCTACTACCTCCGGACTTTCCGCCTCAGCCATTGCCTTACTGACCACCTTCGTTAACTTAGCGCGGATACGGTCGTACTCTTCAAGTTTTGCATCCGGTTCAATATTGTGAGCTTCGAACTGCGTTTTTATGTATGCCGGTTCGATGACAGAAACCCTGATGCCCAGCGTGCGCAGTTCATGGTCAAGTGCGCCTGTATACCCTTCAACTGCATGTTTGCTGGCCGCATAGAGGGCCACATACGGCAACGGCACGATCCCCAGAATTGAACCGATATTGATGATGCGCCCGCTGCCCTGACGACGCATGTGAGGCAGCACGGCGCGCGTCAGCCTGACAATCCCCAGAAAATTTGTATCGAAGATCTGCTTCGCCTGTTCAACTGAACTCTCTTCCGCCGCCGCTGGCGCTACCCCAAAACCGGCGTTGTTCACCAGGAGATCGATTCGCCCCTCCAGCCGAATCAACTCCTCAATGGCACTCTTCACCGAAGTGTCATCCGTGACATCCAGCGCCAGTAGTGGAAAGGCGTATTGTCCTGGTTGTGGGCCACGCCGGCTGGTGCCATATACCCTGTAACCCGCGGCTAAAAGTTTATTGGCAGAGGCTTCGCCGATACCTGAAGAGGCGCCGGTTACCAGTGCTACACGTTGTTGACTCATTATGGATACGCTCGTGTGATTGGGTTCAGTTTCCCTTCAGAGAAGAGAGACGCATTAAGAGATTCATGGTCGATTTACCGCTCAGCTGAACCCTGAAAAGGATCTGCTGAGCTGGGCTTAGCTAAAGGGTTTTGTATCGCTCTGCGGCCTCTTCCTGCCTGATGTCCGAGAGCAGACCCTGACGGGAGGCATCAAGAACATCCCAGCGCTCAGCATTATGTAATGGCGGAATCGTCACGCGCTCGCGGCGGTCAAAACCCGCCAGAGCGGCGTCAACCAGTTCACCCACTTCCATCATTTTTGAAGCGTTACTGATGTCGATACCGGCACGATCCCAGATTTCGGTGTATGTACCTGCAGGGAGCACCGCCTGGATATAGATGCCTTTTGGAGAGAGCTCAACGTTCATTCCCTGAGAGAGGAAAAGAACAAAGGCTTTTGTTGCGCCGTAAACCGTCATTGCAAATTCCGGGGCGAGACCGACTACGGAACCGATATTTACGATCGAACCTTCTCCGGCTTCTGCGAACCGGCCCGCTGCAGCACTGGCCAGTCTCGTCAGGGCAGTGACGTTAAGCGCGATAAGGCGTTCGATGGAATCAGGCGTCTGCTCGGTAAACGTGCCGGACTGAGCGATACCTGCGTTATTGATAAGAGTACCTATCCGCGAGTCTTCCCGGAGGCGTGCTTCAACAGTAGCTAAATCACTCGACAGCGTGAGGTCGGCAGGCAGCACATCGACGGAAATATGATTTTCCTGTCGCAGCCGTTCAGCAAGCGCCTCTAATTTCAATTTGTCGCGAGCAACCAGAACAAGGTCATGTCCACGACGCGCAAAGCGCTCAGCGTAAACAGCACCAATACCCGTTGAAGCGCCTGTAATGAGGACTGATGTACGAGTCATAATTTTATCTTCTTCATTTGTTTAATAAAAATCGCCGTTAGCGATGCAGGGTTAACCGTGATATCTAAAGAGTTATTAACTGTTACCGCTAAGCGATGGATAGTCGGTGTAGCCCTCCGCACCACCGCCATACAGTGTTTCAGGATTAAGCGGGGCCAGAGGCGCTCCCGATTTAAGTCTTTCGACGAAATCGGGGTTAGAAATGAAGGGGCGACCGAACGCGAACAAATCGGCTTTGTCCTGTGCAAGATGGTCAGACGCCAGCGCCAGGTCATAGCCATTGTTACCGATGTAGGTGTTTTTAAAGCGGCGACGCAGCGAAGCGTAATCGAACGGTGAGGCATCACGGGGACCTCCCGTCGCGCCTTCAACGACATGCAGATAAACGATACCTGAAGCATCAAGTTGCTCTGCCAGGTAGTCATATTGTGGCTGCGGATCGCTGCATGAAATTGCATTAGCAGGTGAGACCGGTGAGATGCGAACGCCCGTCCGCGCGGCGCCGATCTCATCTTTCACGGCCTCCACGACCTCTAGTAGCAGACGCGCACGATTCTCAACTGAACCGCCATATTCATCGGTACGCTGATTGGCACCATCTTTCAGGAACTGTTCAAGCAGATAGCCATTCGCACCGTGTATCTCTACACCATCAAAACCTGCGGTAATGGCATTGGCTGATGCCTTTCTGAAATCGGCAACAATGCCTTTTATTTCCTTCAGCTCAAGCGCTCTGGGTTCTGAAACATCAACAAAATGGTTGTTCACGAAGGTTTTGGTTTCAGCACGGATAGCTGACGGCGCGCCTGGTGCGGCACCCTCTGGCTGTAAATCGACATGTGAAATTCGACCTGTGTGCCATAACTGCACAAATATCCGTCCGCCTCTGTCATGAACCGCGTCAGTGACTTTACGCCAGCCCTCAATCTGGGCCTGCGTGTAGATCCCCGGCGTATCCTGATAGCCCTGCGCCTCTGCTGAAATCTGCGTAGCTTCGGTAATCAGTAATCCTGCTGTGGCACGCTGAGCGTAGTAAGTCGCTGCCAGTTCACCTGGCACCAGACCTGCGCCTGCCCGGTTACGCGTAAGCGGGGCCATCACGATGCGATTCGCAAGCGTGACAGATCCCAGTTCATAGGGCTGAAATAAGGATTGATTCGTCATGGTTATTCCTTTGCGGCTTAGCGGGTCAGTAAACTGATTTAATGATGATGATCGTAATCATTAAAGTCAACTGGTTTGATTATGATCATCATCAATGTATACTTAAGCTCAGTTTCAGGAGGAAAAGATGAAAGTGTCAAAAGAGCAGGTTCGCGAAAACAGGAACCGAATCGTTGAAACGGCGTCAGAACTTTTTCGTGAGCGGGGTTACGATGGGGTAGGCGTCGCTGAACTGATGTCAGCCGCAGGGTTAACGCATGGCGGGTTCTACAAGCACTTTGGGTCGAAAGCCGATTTGTTAGCCGAAGCGATGAACTGCGGCTTCGCGAAGTCTGTTGAGAAAACTGAAGGGGCGAGTCGGGAAGCGTTTATTGAATATTATCTCTCCCGGCAGCATCGCGATGATATGGCAAAGGGGTGTGTCATGTCGGCCCTGGGCACCGATGCAGCGCGCCAGTCTGAATCCATCCGCGAGACCTTTGCGGCCGGAATTGAACGACAGCTTGCCGTTTTAGAAACGGAACAGGTCACCCGTCCGGATCTGATCAATACGCTCGCGCATCTTGTGGGTGCCCTGATGCTTTCGCGTGCCTGCCCGGATAGTTCCGGGCTTGCTGATGAAATTCTGGAGGTCTGCCGTACGCGTCTGCTTAGCCCGGATAGCTGTAAGGATTGAATCGATGCTCTTGCCGTTCAACCTTACTGAAGCGATTGCGGCATGGACTGAACGCACCAGCCCGCTGGCGTTTATTATGAACGGCGAGAATGCGTAATCCGGACTTCCCGTTCCGGATACCATTCCCATCAACGGGCTATTAATCAGTCGGCCACCCACCAGGGACAGTGACGCATCACTCAGCCGTTGTCGCGGAATCCGGGATAAAGGCTCATTCCACCATCGATAAAAAGCGTGGTGCCATGAACGTAATCAGAGAGATCACTGGCAAGCCAGACGACGGCATTCGCCACATCTTCAGCCGCACCGATGCGCCCGTAAGGGATGAGCTTTAACAGCGCTTTGCCCGCTTCACCCTGGGTGCTTTCCTCGTTGATGGCGGTAGCGATAGCGCCGGGTGCCACTGCATTGACACGAATACGTTCTTCACCCACTTCCTGAGCCAGCGTTTTCATCAGCAAGTCAACGCCGCCTTTTGATGCGGCATAGTTGACGTGTCCGGCCCAGGGAATGAGCTGGTGAACCGAACTCATATGAATAATCTTACCGACAGCTTTGCTGATGTCCTTGCGATGCTCCTGACGCTTGAACTGACGCAACGCAGCACGCGCGCAGAGGAACTGGCCAGTCAGGTTCACGTCCAGAACGGTATTCCAGTCCTCAAGCGTCATCTCAATGGATGGGGCATCTTTCTGGAGTCCTGAGTTCGCCACCAGGATATCCAGCCTGCCAAATTCCCTGATTGTCTGGTCAAAAAGATTCTCTACATCCGCCTCTTTAGACACGTCTCCTTTGACAGCAATTGCACGGCCTCCATCGGCGCGGATTTTCTCAGCCAGCTCCCCGGCCGGTTCCGCCTGGCTATGGTAGTTAATCACCACACAGGCACCTTCTTTAGCGAGTGCTTCTGCGCAGGCATAGCCGAGACCCGAGCTGGCACCGGTAACCAGCGCAACCTGATTTTTGAGAGAAAAGATCATGAGGCATCCTTATTTCTGTAAATGATGAGCGTCTTAAATCCGGTCGGCATCATCAGGGGAGTGAATATCGATGTATCGCTGACACTACGACGTCCAGCCATCCCCAAATTGATTAATCGGCTAGCCGGATCGAGTACATGGGCCTGAGTCACTGAATTATAGATGTGAAGTACAGGGTTAGCCGCTAATGCGCCCTGGGTGGATAGTCAGGAAACGTTGAAGCAGGAACGTAAGCATTAAAAAATGGGAGACCTGAAAGGCAAAAAAGCAGCTATCAGAAGATAGCTGCTTTTGACCCTCAGGCTTTTCTGGCTGGAATCACTTTTACTATTTATTGCTTATTGCCTGATAACCAGGCCAGAGCTTGATTATTTTCAATCATGGCCACGTGACCGGCCCCATTTTCCTGAGGCAGAGGAGGTGGTAATGAACGCTAAAGAGTCTTTACCACCATTCCAGCCGCGGTCAGCATCATGATGGTACCGGCTGAACGGAAAAGGAGTCGTTGCGCTTTAGCGCTGGTCAGGAGGAGGCGTATCCTGAGGGCTGCAAAAATAAAAACGGCTCCCACACTCAAAAGAACTAACACGGTAAGCGGAACCAGCAGTCCTCCCCACATCTGAAAAGATACATTATCCAGAGAGATAACCAGAGGCAGTATAGCCAGATAGAAAGCGATGGTTTTAGGGTTTCCCAGCGTTATGGTCAGTCCTGAAAACCAGGCTGATGCCAGTTCTCGTTTTGTCACTTTTTGATCGATATTTATTGCCTGAGGCTGGTGGCACCAGAACTGCCATGCCAGCAGGCATAAAAAGAGCGAGGCAGCCCAGTTAATTAGCGTAAAGAGAGAGGTATAGGTATGAGCGATCACCGCCAGACCAAATACCGCAACAGATAAATAAATCAAATCTCCCAGAATGAGACCGGCCAGCATCGTAAAGCCCGTCACTGCGCCCCCACTCACGCTGCGAGCGACTAATGCGGTCATCCCCGGACCCGGAATTGCTGCAGCTAAACCGAGCGCAGCAATATAAGATATTATTTCAGTAGTTCCTGACATGGTTATTCCTGTTGAAATGCATTTCGGTAAAAGGGAACAGAGTTAGTTGTTCAAAAATGCCTGGTTCTGAGCGATGGTTGTCATATAAAAAGCTTAATTAAGGGTTAAAGATATGCATCCTTTTTATCAGTTGGTTTAACGTTTAAAGTGGAGGTTCGATTATTCCTGGGCGGATGTTGCTGCATTGATTTAACTACGCAGATGACAAGTTTAATTTTCATTTGCGCGCAGTGTTCTATCCGATCCTCTCTTCCAGAGATGATCAGCTCCCTGCATTCTTTAAATTAAATTGAATCATATGCATTAAATCAGGGTTCATTTTTCCCTTATATTGTTTGTAATAACAGGCTGGAAAAGTAAAATTATTATGCAGCAGGAAAGCGGAAAATTGTTACCTATATTATTTACTTAATGCCTTTTTTTAGGTAAAAGTAACCCTATGCCACCTCCATAAAGAAAGGAATTTCCCCTTATGACGCTTAGCTCGACAGATATGAAAATTCTCGAAATTTTACAGGACGATGCCCGGGTAACTAACCAGGTGCTGGCGGAGAAGATAAATATTTCAGCATCTCCCTGCTGGCGCAAAGTTCGTAAGCTCGAGGAAGATAAAGTGATTCAGGGCTATCGTGCTGTTCTTGACCGCAAGAAAATTGGGCTGGGAGTAATGGTTTTCATTCGGGTCGTCATTGACAGCCATAGCGAAGCGGAGGCCAGGAAATTTGAAGCGGAAGTGACCGCCCTTGAGGATGTGGTTGCCTGTTATAGCATCGGTGGAGATGCTGACTTTCTGCTACAGGTTGTGGCTTCAGATCTGGACTCCTATGCTGATTTTGCAATGTCAGTGGTACGCAGATTGCCAGGAATTAAAGAAATGCAAAGTATGTTTGTGCTTAAAGAGATCAAACCACTCGTTAGTTATCCTATTAAGAAAATCTCTGAGTAGCTTATCGCTGCCGTGATGCCCAGTGACTGATTATCAATTCCGCATAGAGCAGATTTAATGATCAGGCACGCTACCTGCTTTATTCAGCGCACAAAACTGTTATCCGGCATGATCTTCACAAGTTAATAGCGGCATAGCGTTAGCAAGCTTGCTGACACCCCACATTTTCTCTGCTTTAACAACACGAGTATTTGTGATGACTTGATTGTTGACAACGACCAGCAGTGCCTTTCAAAACTGAGCAGCCAGCGGCTTAAGCTTTAATTCATAGCCTCTCTTCAGCCTCTGTCAGCTTAAAAGAGACGCTTATTTACATGAAATTATGCCATCAATCCTCCCCCAGCCATAAAGTCCATGCTTTACCGTGACGATAACCGTTGTACCGGGATTTGCCGGTGCATTATTGTTTTCACCACGGAAAAAATATGAAACTTAATCATTTTACGATAGGGCAAAGACTCAGTGTGATGGCAGCAATCCTGCTGCTGGCGACAATGATTGTCGGTTTGAGGGGCATAACCCTGAACGCGCAGGCTCTGCAAAAAAATATTGACATCATGGCAAGCGAAACACGTGTCGCAGAGAGCATTGATACTGCACGTAATGCACAGGTTCAGTTTAAAATTCAGGTACAGGAGTGGAAAAATGCCCTCTTACGCGGCACACAAGGCCAGAGTGTTTTTGACAAATACAAAACGGCCTTTCTGACGCAAAGTGACAAAACTCAGGCACTGCTCCATCAACTGCTGATACTGCAACCCGAGCTTGGGATGGATACGGCGCAGGTGAAACAGACGATTGAGCTACACGCCCAGCTCAGACAAAAATATCTCGCTGCGCTGCAAAACTACGACACGCATAACCTCGCCAGCGCCCAGCTGGTTGATAGCCAGGTCAATGGCATCGATCGTGAGCCGACCAAAATGATTGATGATGTCGTTCATCATACGCTGGCACATGCTCAAAAACTCAATCAGCAACTGACAGCGCAAAATCTTGCTCAGTATCGTGAAACCCGTATGACCTTATGGATCGCCATGGCCGGTATTTTACTTTCCGGCATAGTGATAACTGTCTGGTTAATCCGCAGCATTACCCATCCATTACGCGAAGCAGTCAATATTGCGCGCACCGTGGCTTCAGGTGATCTGCAGACCGTTATTCGTCCAAACGGACGTGACGAAACCGCAGAGTTAATGACAGCGTTGCGTGAAATGAATAGCAGCCTGACTTCAATCGTCTCTGGTGTACGTACCGGTACAGAAAACATCGCCTCGGCGTCAATTCAAATCGCGCAGGGCAGCCAGGAACTTTCCTCACGTAACGAGGCGCAGGCTGGCGCACTTGAAGAAACTGCTGCCTCCATGGAGGAACTCACTTCGGTGGTGAAAAACAACGCGCAGAACGCATATCATGCCAGCAATATTGCGCAGGATGCCCGCTCCATTGCGGGTCAGGGCGGCAATGTGGTGGAAAAAGTGGTACACACCATGAGCGAGATCCAGCAGTTCTCGAACGAGATTAACCAGATCATTACGGTGATTGACGGTATCGCTTTCCAGACTAATATTCTGGCACTGAATGCTGCGGTCGAAGCGGCGCGTGCGGGCACCGAAGGTCGAGGGTTTGCGGTGGTTGCGGCCGAAGTACGTGCTCTGGCACAGCGCTCTGCAAAAGCGGCAAAGGATGTGCGTATCCTGATCGAACGTTCTGTGAGTTCAATTGGCCAGGGCAATGAACTGGTTCAACACGCGGGGACAACGATGGAGGAAATTATTTTACGTATTCATCAGGTCAGCGAGTTGATTGAAAACGTATCATCGGCCAGTAATGAGCAGAGTGTTGGTATCGATCAGGTTAATCTGGCGGTCACCCATATGGACGCGGCCACTCAGCAAAATGCCGCGCTTTCTCAGCAATCCACAGCCGCAGCGCAGGCCTTACAGGCTCAGGCCGAAATGCTGCTTGCCAGTGTCAGCGTCTTTAAAATTAATAGTGCGCTGGTTTAAGCTTTAATGCCAGGGCGGGGTTTTCACGATGCCGCGCCCTGACAATCTTTCTCACGACTTAATGATTTCAGTCGCCGAGCCTATTTAAGGCGTCTCATCAGAAAATCGGGCGCTAATCGCATCACGTTCCCTCCAGAAACAGGCACTCCTTTTGCCATATCGGATAGGGCAGGGTTACTGACATAATTCTTAGCTTCCTCTTCAGAACAGGGCCATGATACGAAGGCAACCCTGAAAACGAATAATTTCCTATTGCGGATAGAGCTTCTCAATACAAACCGTCATTCAAAACGTTCTGCACAGCAGGAATAGCATCCCCGTTTCGCATTATGTATCTGGATATAACTAATCTGCGGGTCGGCAAAAAAATGGCCGATGAGATCATCAGCAACTTTCCCCTCAGCTATATCCGCTTCTTTTAAAAAATGCTTTCCGTCATAGGCCCTTAATGACAGCGTCCTGCTTAGCAGGACTTCAGGTAATTCATTGATGTAAATGCCTTGCCGGGTGCATCCCTCCCAAATATAGATTGCATGAGTACCAAAATAGGGCGTGTCGGCAGGCTGATAGATGTGATTAATCAGGAGGGCGCTTTCTCCAACGGGGATATCGCACAATGAGATTCTGTCGGGATAACCCGGATAGCACTCTACCGTTTGTCGTACTGCATGGTATTTTTTCAGATATTCATCGTTCTGTCCAAAAAGATGAGCAAATTGCCCGGCGTTCAGGCCAGAAATTTTATATTTCATAGCATCCCTCTCTTTTCATCGTAACACCGCGAATAATGACGTTATCGAATACTGTGAGGAGAAACTCGCCGTTATCGGTCAGGGAATTTCATGATGTGGCCGTTCGACAGGGGCAGACGAGTGCTTCATCAGATGCAAACTTCCCGGACGCTGGCTGATACCTTCACACAAGCGCTAAGGCCTCACAACCCGACCGCTGCACTCAAATTACTCTGTTCCCTCTCAATCCTTCCGGTTCTCCTGTCGTCACTTCATTAAAAAGATCGCTGAACTCCACGCGTTAACGACATACTCGTCACATAAACTAAGGTTGACGAATACTTTTTTGTGACAAATAACACAACCTGATTACATCTTCCGGCGGGAAAGAATTTTTATCGTGATAATGGTTTTACTCAGTACATTACTGTTTTACAGGGTAAAACAAAGCGCTTTGCGGATTGCACGTCAAGCGATGACAAAATTGTGAGGATCATCATGTCTGAAAAACAGCACATCACGACTTTCTCTGCCGATATTGAGCAGCAGACCGTTAAGAAGGTGGTCTGGCGCATTTTGCCCTTCCTGATTGTTTGTTATCTGATTGCTATTATCGATCGCGGCAACATTGGGATGGCTTCGTTGCAGATGAACGAAGATTTAGGATTGTCGAAAGCGGTATTTGGTTTTGCGAGCAGTCTGTTTTTTGTCGGTTACTTCCTGTTTGAAGTACCCAGCAATCTGGCCATGCAGAAAATTGGCGCAAAGATTTGGATCTCTCGCATCATGGTGTCGTGGGGTATCATCTCTGTCTGTACCGCCTTTGTTGAAAGTGCCAATACACTCTATATATTGCGCTTTTTACTGGGTGCCGCTGAGGCCGGATTTTTCCCTGGCGTCATTCTTTATCTGACTTACTGGATCCCCGGAAAGTACCGTGCACGCGTGATTGCTACCTTTATGGTGGCCATTCCTGCGGCGAACTTTATTGGATCGCCCATTTCTGGTCTGATTTTGTCACTGGATGGCTGGTACGGTATGCGTGGCTGGCACTGGTTATTTATCCTGGAGGGTATTCCGGCGGTCATTCTGGGAATTGCAGCCTTCTTTTTACTGAGCAATCGCCCCACTAATGCCAGCTGGTTAAATCAGGAACAAAAAGCGTGGCTGAACAGCACTCTCGAAGCCGAAAATGCGAAGAAGAAGGCAATAGGTCATATCTCTTTGTGGCAGTTGCTGCGTCACAAACATATCTGGGTGATGGCGCTGATTTATGCAGGCGCGTCTGCGGCGGGCTCAACGCTGAGCGTGTGGTCTCCGCAACTGCTTAAATCGTTTGGACTGGATAACTTCACCACCGGTTTAGTCAATGCGATTCCCTACGGCCTGGCCTCCATTCTGATGATTATCTGGGGGAGAAGTTCTGACCGCAGCGGCGAGCGTCGCTGGCACACCGCGTTAACGCTGTTCTTAATTGCAGGTGGCCTGCTGTCAGCCTTTATCACCAATAGTCTGACCGGCAGTGTAGTAATCCTGTCGCTGGTATTAATCGGGGCCTACTCAATGAAAGGACCTTTCTGGGCGCTGGCATCGGGATGGATGTCATCCACAACGGCTGCAGCGGGTCTGGCGGCTATCGGTGCGATGGCGAATCTGATCGGCGGTGGGGTGATGGTCAACGTTTATGGCATTATCAATCAGGCGACCGGCAGCCATACGCTGGCTATGGTGCCACTGGCTATCCTCTGTGGCATCGGGGGCATTGCCGTACTGGTCATGGGCCGCAAAAAAGAGTTAACCATCGACGTTGAAAATAGCGCTTCGTCAGTCAGTAAATAAAGTAATCCCGCCTGCAGAAGCTTATCAGCGCATCTGCAGGCAGGTTCTTCCGGCTTTATCTCTGCCATATAAACATTCCACATCCTGTCATCACCTGAATCAGTCTGCTGGTTGTTGATGTCTGTTATGTATCAGATGCGGAAAAAACTTACCTTTGGGGATTTACTGACAATACCCAGTTTAAGAGCGTTCAGAACTGTTAAGCATGAGATCAATGAAGGCGCGTACAGCAGGATTTGAACGCCGGCTCGCATGCCATACCGCAGAAATATTATGCCGCTCTACTGAAAAATCAGTGAGAAGGGGCACTAACTCCCCGCGCTTAACCCAGGAAGCAGCCATAAAACTCGACACCATGCCTATCCCGGCACCGGCAGCCACAGCCGCGATAACGGCCTCGCTTGCATCGACGATGACAGCAGATGGTGGCACAATTTCAATCTCCCGCTCGCCAAGCCGGAACGGCCAGCGAAAAATCTGCCCCGTATTTTGATATCGCAAATTAACCGTTTTATGCCCGATAAGATCATTGGGGTGTTCGGGTTCCGGGCATCGGGTCAAATAATCTGGCGAAGCATAACAACCTATCTGATAGGGCGACAGGCGACGCGACAGAAGATTTGAATCTGCGAGGTCGCCGATCCGGATGGCTATATCAATACTCTCGTCAACAATGCTAATTACGCGATCACTCAGCTTTAAGTCGATTGTCACTTTAGGATGAAGTGCACAGAATTGCGGAAGGAGAGGCGCGATCACATGAACACCAATCGGAAACGATGCCGCAATGCGTAACGTTCCCGCTGGCTCCTCTCGCGATCGCATGGCGACCTGCTCAAGCTCGTCAGCATCGCGTAATAACTGCAGCGTGCGCTCGTGCAGTTCACGACCTTCAGCAGTCAGCACCAGCGAACGGGTGGTTCGGGTGAACAATGTGACGCCAAGACGCTGCTCCAGTCTCTGGATACTTTTACTTATCGCGGAAGGGGACACTGCAAGCGAGCGAGCGGCAGCGGTAAAGCTGCCGAGCGATCCCGCGCGAGCGAATGCAATCAGACCTGTGAGTCTTTCAAAGATTATTTGTTCCTTCATGGCAATATTAAAGCGAAATCCAGCCCCATTATCAATCATCACAATTGGTCATATTCTGGCATCTGAATCTGTGTTGGAGTGAAATTTCCATGACTGAAATGATGAAAGCAGTACAGCTACATGCGTTTGGCAGCCCGGAAAATCTCAGGTATGAAGATGCACCCCGCCCAACTATCGGGACTGACGAAGTCCTTGTGCGCGTGCATGCCGCAAGTCTGAACCCACCAGACTTGTATCTGCGTGATGGCTATCGGGCGCTTCCGCCTGAGTGGCGGCCCGAACCCCACTTTCCCTTAATCCTGGGAACGGATGTTTCAGGTGTCATAGAAGCCGTGGGCGAAAATGTTTCCGCATTCAGCACCGGAGATGAAGTCTATTCAATGGTGCGTTTTCCTGATGGGGTAATGGCCGGTAGTGGAGCTTATGCCGACTATGTAAGCGTTCCTGCATCAGAGGTGGCGTTAAAACCTCAGGGAATAGACCATATCCAGGCAGCGGGTGCCCCGATGTCACTGCTCACCGCGTGGCAATTTCTTGTCGACGTTGGCCATGATGCGCCCAATCCGTTTCAATCTTTCAACCATAAACCGGTCCTGCTTGAAGGCCAGACGGTGATGGTTAACGGTGCAGGAGGAGGCGTAGGGCACATTGCTGTTCAGATCGCGAAGTGGAAGGGTGCGAGAGTCATTGCCGTCGCTTCTTCCCGTCATGAAGTGCTTATGCGCGAACTGGGTGCGGATGATTTTATCGACTACACCAAAGTAGCCGCTGAGAATGTAGTGAAAAACGTCGATCTGGTTATTGATGCTGTTGGCGGAAAGCATATAGAGCGCTTTTTAAGCTGTATCAGAGAGGGCGGAGCACTATTTCTGGTGAATCCTTTAAGTTTTACCGGGCAGACTGAGGCCGCTCAAAAAGGGATTACTGTGTCAACAACGCAAGTGCGTTCAAGTGGTCTGCAGCTATCCGAAGCGGGGCTTTTACTGGAAAAAGGCATTATCAACGTCGTGATTGACAGCACCTATCCGTTAGCCATGGCATCAGCCGCACACCAGCGCGCTTCGTCAGGAAGTATCCAGGGAAAAATTGTGCTGACTAACTTCTGATTACCCCAAACCTGATTAGCCATTTTCTGAGGGCGAGTAGCAGTCAGTTAAAGGAAGAATAAAATGCTTATCATTTCCGGTTATATGTACATTGATCCTTCTGTCCTGGAACAATTTATAAAAGAACTTAAGTTATTGGCTAATGCCGTTCGACAACGTCATGGAAACCTTTCATATAACGCTGCCGTGGAGGACTATCAGACCGGAAGATTGCTTATATCAGAACGTTGGTTGGGTCAGGACGCACTTAGTGCCCATCTTATAAGAACCGACACTGTAGAGTTTATCAACCGATGGCAGGGAAAAATGAAGGGTGAACTCTTCAAGTATGACGCCACTAACGAGAGAGGGCTTATGGATGGGTAAATAATAATCTTATTAAAATCAAGAGCACTTTATTATCAAGCCCGGGATCTGTGAGTAATCGCTCTTCGCCCATAGCAGACATAAGCCTGGACGCAGGTCCGCTTTGTGCCAGGAGCGGACGTTCAGGGTATCATGTTGAGTTAACGTTGAAGGTCCGGCTTACTTGCTTTCAAGTATGTTAATGATTAAATCGCGTGGAAAAATTGTCTCACTGGTGTGTATGAGTTCCTCTATTGTCCACCAATGATAATCGCGTATGACTTCCTTTTCATTGCTACTCCACCCTGAGAGGTCGAGCTCAACTGTATTTGCATCAATCATAAAGAAATGCTCTTCAGCAAGTACATTCTCCCCACTTGGTAGCATCATTGTGAAGGTCTGGGATGCTATCTGTGGTCCTGTTAATGTTCTTCTCAAACCCGTTTCTTCATATAATTCGCGTATAGCGGCCTGCTCGAAAGATTCATTTTTTTCAAGCCCTCCACCTGGCGTTGCCCAGTATGTTTTTCCTCTCAGAGCACCATCTTTATGACAGAACATAAAGAGCAGGACGCGATTTTCAGGCGAAAGAATGATCAGTCGAGATGATGGTCGAATGCGCACGTACCCTCCTTAAAAAGCTTTAATACTGATTTGATATTTATATATACATAAATTGCAGCCTGAATCGGCCTATAGGGAGCCCGCCTGGAAAACGGAAAATATCCCACGCTAAGTCTGTTTTTTATACGACTGATGTGATTAGGCTCCATTTCGTTGAAGGTTCAGAATGGTGTGAGGGCAAGAAGAGCTATTTAACTCGCACATCACTCAACATCCAGTCATGAAACGCTTTCACTTCCGGCCGCTTCAATGACGCACTCGTACTCACCACATAATATGACCAGCTAATAGGCCAGCTGTTTTCCGGGAACAACTGCACCAGGCGGCCAATATCCAGATCCTGCTGCACCAGGGCTTTGCGCACTAGCGCAACTCCCCGACCACTTAGCGCTGCCTGAATCACCGTGGCGGTGGAGTTGATATGAAGATGCGTTTGCTGCACGCTTTCGAGCCCCACTTTTTGCAACACGCTTTCCCATGACGGAAAGTTAGCGCCGGGGTGTGGGGTATCGTCCTGAATCAGCTTTTGCTCAAATAACCATTCCTCATTCGCAGGCTCATTGGCGGGCAAAGCGGAAGGGCTGCAAATCATCACGACTTCCTCATCCATCATCCAGTCGGCCACTAAGCCTTTCCAATGACCAGTTCCGCAGCGAATACCAATGTCGGCTTCGCCATGGCTGAGATCGATAAGCCGGTCCGCCACATCCAGGCGCACGTCTATTAACTCATTATGTTCTGAAAATTTATGAAGACGCGGCATCAGCCAGTTCATCACCAATACTTGCGATGCAGTGACAACCAACACCGATCTCGCTTTCCTGCCACGTAGTTTTTTTAGCCCGCTTTCGAGTTTATCCAGGCCAGCCGTAATATCGTCGAGTGCATCCTGCGCTTCGGTAATCAGCGTCAGGCGTTCATTGCCCGAGCGAATACGTGTCAAAAGTGGATGCCCAACCCATTCTTCTAATGCCCGCACGAGTTGACCTACCGCCGCAGGCGTCACACCAAGTTCATTCGCAGCACCCGTAAAGCTACCGTGCCGAGAGGTGGCCTCAAAAGCCTGCAACCATTTCAGTCTGTTCAGAATACGCATCGAGCCTCTTTAAGTTAACGAGATAGTTTTTCTATCTCGTAAGTGTAGTTCTTATGGTTCGTGGTAGTCGAGTAGGACTGGCATTCTTTTCATCGACAGGGAGACAAGCTTCTTCTCTGTATCAACTAACAAAGAATTTATTCTGGAGATAAACATGAGCAACGTATTCGCAGGTAAAAAACTTCTGGTTGTTGGCGGCACAAGCGGTATGGGTCTGGAAACAGCTCGCGTGGTTCTGGAGCAAGGTGGCAGCGTGGTGTTGGTAGGTAATCGCCATGAGAAAGCGGAAGAAGCACGTGAAGCGTTGGCACCTCTGGGCCAGGTTACCACCATCATCGCTGATTTGATGACGACCAATGGTATGAAACATGTAATGGACGTAGTCAATGCCGAACACCGTGAGATCGACCTGTTGGTGAATGCTGCCGGTGTATTCTTCCCGAAACCTTTTGCCGAGCACGAAGAAGCGGATTACGACATGTATATGAGCATCAACCGCGCGACATTTTTTATCACCCGCGATGTTGTGAAAAACATGCTGGCTTCGGGAATCAAAGGTTCTATCGTGAATATCGGATCAATGTGGGCGCAACAGGCAATTGGTGCCACACCATCATCCGCTTATTCCATGGCGAAAGCCGGGCTGCACGCACTGACCAAAAACATGGCCATTGAGCTTGGCGGCAACGGAATACGTGTGAATGCGGTATCGCCAGCGGTAGTGCAGACGCCGATTTACGAAGGCTTTATTCCGAAAGAAGAAGTCCACGGCGTCATGGACAGCTTCAACAGTTTCCACCCAATTAACCGTGTGGGCACGCCGCGTGATATTGCTGAAACTGTGGCTTTCCTGCTGTCCGATAAAACCAGTTGGGTGACGGGTGCTATTTGGGATATTGATGGCGGCGTGATAGCTGGCCGTAACTAATATTGTTGCTGGTAGCGGTAACAGGCTGCCGGAGAAAGAAATTTGAGGAATAATCATGATTAACTTGATTAACGGTATCGACCTACAGGCTATTGGCGCATTACGTGATGATGTCGCTGCAAATTCTGAGAAAGGTATTGTCGGTTTTGATGTCACTACCACCTGGTGTGGTGGCACGCGCAGCGAAGCTGCGGTTAATCCATGGACGGTGCAAGGTGTGCCACAGCCAATAGCGGAAAAGCCGATGATCATTGCGGCCGATGAACCTTCCGCGCTGGGCGGTGTTGCAAGCGCTCCAAATCCGCAGGAACTGTTATTAGCCGCATTGAATGCCTGTATGACAGTTGGTTATGTCATCGCTGCCGCCGCAGAAGGCGTAATACTCGAAAAACTGGAAATCAGAACCACGGGTAATTTAGATTTGCGCGGTTTTATGGGCCTTGATAGCGAAGTGAAACCAGGTTATGACAAAATTAACTACACGATTAGCGTGAAAGGCGATGGTACTGTTGAACAGTTTGAGCGTATTCACCAGGTAGTGATCGCAACCTCGCCAAACCGCTGGAATCTGGCGAACAATATTGAAGTGCAAGGCGATCAGATTGTTGGCTAAGCGAATAGTGTGAATGTAGCAGGGCGGATAAGTGCAAAGTTTATCCGCTTTTTAGTATCTCACCTTAACAGCCATGTAAGCATAGCCATTTGCTCTCCTGATAACGGAGCGTGCGACTTTCACCGCACTCCGCTCAATTTAGCTGAAAAGGATGTTTAAACGACCAAATGATTATTCTGGTGAAGGTGACATTAACGCCCGCTCATCGCACAAAGCGGACATCTTCCTTTCAGTTAACCTGTCCACTTTTCGCTCATAGCGGACATATCCTTCATAACAGATGCCTTCAATTAACACTTCAAAGAAACCGCTGCAGGCAGCCACCTCATTCAATACGCGAGAAGAGTCGTTAACGATTGAAGGATAATAAACCCATTAATGTGGGCGAAGGCAAGTAAGCCAGGACGGCATAGAAAAGAATAAGATTCTTATCGGAAATCCTGACAGCTAAGCATTACGCTCTAATGCAGCAGATTAAACCCATTAACCAGCCGACCAGACAGCGCTGTTGCCTGTCTGATCGGCTGGAGAGGGCGGTTCAGGCTACCGGACTTTCATTTTTCAGTGGTTCTGCCAGTACGCTTAATATGTTACTGGCCGCGACGGTACCCATCTTCACGTAGGAGTTATCGCTGACGCCGCCGATGTGTGGCGACAGAATCACATTTCCAACACTCTGCCAGATATGCGGCGCAGTCAGGGGTTCAGTGGCAAAACTGTCCAGTGCGGCCCAGGCGACAGTGCCATTATCCAGCGCCGCTAACAGCGCTTCTTCATCAATGAGACCACCGCGCGCCGTGTTTACCAGGATGGCGCCTTTTTTAAACAGAGCCAGTTTCTCAGCGTTAATCATCTGTTGCGTCTGTTCGGTTAACGGGCAGTGCAGCGAAATGACATCTGCCTGTTGCAGCAGGTCGTCAAGTGAGGAGGATTCACACTCATCAGGAAAGGTTCTGGCAAAAGGATCATAAGCGAGAACCTTCATGCCAAAAGCACGGCCAATGCGGGCAACACGACCGCCTATGGCGCCAAGCCCTACCAGACCCAGCGTTCTGCCCTCCAGCTCCATCGACTTATGGGTCGATTTGTCCCAGTGCCCCTGGCGCATGCGCTGATCAAGCGGTATCACCGATTTGGCACAGGCTAAAATCAACGCCCAGGTATGCTCGGCCACTGCCGCTGCGTTGGCCCCCGGGGCTGACTGAACACTGATATGACGTTCAGCGGCCGCCTTTTGGTCGATAACGTCAATGCCGCTTCCGTGTTTGGAAATAACCCGCAGGTCAGGCGCGGCATCCATAATGCGGGCGTTGATTTTTCCATATCGGACGATAATCGCCACAGGGTTATGCTGCTGGCAGAGCTGGAACAGGCTATCTTCGCTGGGCTGTTTGCCAGCATAAACGATGCTGAAGTCACTAAGCAGGCTTACTGCCTGTGGTGCCAGGTCATTGCCCGTTACCAGAATCACGGGAGAAGAGGTTGTCATCAGAGCGTCTCTCCATCGACCAGCATACCAGCGGTTTGCAGGGCTTTCTCTAACCACGGCGCGCGAAGGTCGCCATCACGAATGGCTGCGATACGGCTGGTTTCGAAATCGAGTTTTTTCTGCGCCAGTTCGAGCAATGCAGGAACGTCTTCACGCGGCAGAACCACCACGCCATCAATATCCCCGATGACGAGATCGCCAGGCTGAATGGCTGCGCCCGCCACAGAAATAGGGTAGTTGACGCGTCCCGCAATAGACTTGGTCGGGCCGCAGGGATTAAGGCCCGCAGAGAAAACCGGGAAGCCGTTTGCGCTCAGTGCATCGGCGTCACGCACCGCACCATCAATAATAATTCCGGCGATGCCGGAGGCTTCTGCCTGGGTGGACATTATCTCACCGATTAATGCACAGCTGATATCGCCTTTGCCATCGACCACAATGACATCGCCCGGCTGGGCAATCGCCAGCGCGGCATGGATCGCCAGGTTGTCGCCCGGTCTCACCTCGACAGTGATAGCCGGTCCGGCGACTTTCATTGTGGGGGACACAGGTTTTACGCGACCGTGCAGCGTTCCGCGTCGTCCGGCAACATCAGCAAGGATCGCCGCCTGAAACTGAGCAGCCTGTTTTACGCGCTCTGGTGCGATACGGATAATGTCGCGATTGATGAAGGTATTCTCTGCATGGGGCATAGATTAATCCTCTTTGTTTTACCAGGCACAACTAAGTTGTACAATATAAAACTACTATATCGATGTTAATTGAGTTCGCACCAGTGTTAAGCATTCATTTGTGATGTAAATACGATGTGAATCACAAATTGCACGGTAAACTGCCTGCCGTCGCAAACAGGAGAACGTACCGATGGGGAATGAAGGCGTAATTGCCGTAGAAAAAGCGCTGGCGCTGCTGGATTGTTTCAGGCCTGGTGAGGAATCACTGACGCTGACCGCGCTGGCGCAGCTTTCGGGGTACCATAAAACGACAGTTTATCGGCTGATGAACTCACTTGAGCGCATGAACTATGTCATTCGTCGCGACAATGGCGTTTATACCCTTGGGCCAAGACTGCTTTATCTGGGCAAGCTCTATGAACAATCCTTTCATCTGGCCAGTATCGTTCAGCCTGAACTTCACGCACTGGCGACTGCGACAGGCGAAAGCGCCACATGGTATGTGATTGAAAACGGTCAACGACTCTGTCTTTTCAGAGCGGAGCCCTCTGAGGGACTGCGTGAAACACGTCTGCCCGGCACTTATCTGCCGCTG
Organism: Pantoea sp. paga; assembly: GCF_007558755.1. Lineage (NCBI taxonomy): Bacteria > Pseudomonadati > Pseudomonadota > Gammaproteobacteria > Enterobacterales > Erwiniaceae > Pantoea > Pantoea sp. paga. The sequence goes on along the minus strand of NZ_VLTF01000003.1, from coordinate 456,932 downwards.
GATAATTCGGCCATCGGGCAGGTGCTTCGTTACTGGGGGCTGAATGAATCCCTGTTTGACTCTGTACCTGAACTCCCGCTGTTCACGTCAGGTATCCGCGATCCGCATATCGCGGCATTCTCCGTACCGGTGTTTGGTGAAGGTAACAAACTGCTCGCGGCGCTGGCATTAACCGGTCCGGCTTCACGTCTGACGCAGTCGATGCGCGACAGTGAGATGGGAAAACTGATGAAAGAGGCAGCCTGCAGGCTTTCGGTAAAATCAGGCGCACATAAAGTGATGTGTGATAACGTTTATAAAATTTAGTCGTCTTAATTAGCTGTGACCGGAACGTTTTAGTTGCCGCATCCGTGCTGCGTTTTAACGCTCTGCGGGTGGGAACCGATTGATTTCCGCTAATGACTAACCGCATGCTGGCGTGCCTGATTATGAAAGCCTGCTTGCCATAAGTTGAGGCGAAAGATCACGCCACCTCTGACATCTCTTGTTAAGCCCTTTTTGTGCGAGGCTTTTTACACCCGGATTTTACCTCAGGTGTTAAAAGGCTCGCAGCCTCATGAAAATTTCCCCGCTTTACTGCCTCAACATGAATTTCCTTCATGTTCATTGAAATTTAATCACTTTTTTTCAACCTTGTGTTGAGGCATAAAGTAAGAATTGTTAATAACTTTGAGTCATATGAATAGTTGTAAAGGGATAGCCACGCTGGATAACCCTTAAAAGCAACAACGCATATCAGCGACCAGGATACCCGATAGCGATGAACAACTTAGCCTTTACCCTCAAGCGCATTCGTTTCGACGAAAACTATAATCCTTCGAAAAATACGCGGGCGACGACTAACTTCGCTAATTTAGCGCGCGGCGAAAAACGTCAGGAAAACCTGCACAATGCCCTGGTGATGATCGACAATCGTTTCAACTCTCTGGCGCACTGGGACAATCCAAAGGGCGACCGCTACTCAGTTGAACTTGAGATTATTTCTGCTGAGCTGAATCTTCGTCCCGGAAGCAGCGACGAATCGTTCCCGGCGATTGAGATTTTAAAAACGCATATCGTGGATCATAAAACCGGTCAGCGCAGCGAGGGGATTGTCGGCAATAACTTCTCTTCTTATGTGCGTGATTATGATTTCAGCGTTGTTCTGTCTGAACATAACAAAGGTCAGACTGAATTCAGCCTGCCGGATGATTTTGGTCAGCTGCATGGCAATATTTTCAAAAGTTTCGTGAACTCAGCGGCCTATAAAGAGAACTTCAGTAAATCGCCGGTTATCTGCCTGAGTGTATCGAGCAAAAACACCTACGTGCGCACCGGTAATCAGCATCCGGTATTGGGCATTGAATATCAGCAGGATGAACCTTCCCTGACTGACTTCTATTTCGGAAAAATGGGTCTGAAAGTGCGTTTCTTCATGCCACAGGGCAGTGTTGCGCCGCTGGCTTTCTATTTCCACGGTGACCTGCTCAGCGATTACACCAATCTCGAGCTGATCAGCACCATCAGCACCATGGAAACCTTCCAGAAGATCTATCGCCCTGAAATTTACAACGCGAATTCTGCAGCGGGACAGTGCTATCAGCCCACGCTGCAGCATCAGGATTATTCGTTAACCCGGATTGTTTACGATCGCGAAGAACGCAGCCGCCTGGCCGTCGAACAGGGTAAGTTTACTGAGACGCATTTTATTAAGCCGAATCAGACACTTCTCGCGCAATGGTCTGCTGAATCCGTTCTTTGATTAATTAAATATAGAAGGTCACCTGCTATGAAAACCTTATTACCGACATCTACTGCTGGCAGCTTGCCTAAACCCTCCTGGATTGCGCAGCCAGAGGTGCTCTGGTCACCCTGGAAACTGCAGAATGAAGAGTTAGTCGACGGCAAAAGAGATGCGTTGCGTCTGTGTCTGGACGATCAGGTTCGGGCTGGTATTGATATCGTCAGCGATGGCGAGCAGACCCGTCAGCACTTCGTGACGACGTTTATTGAACACCTCAGCGGTGTGGATTTTGAAAAGCGTGAAGTGGTTCGAATCCGTAATCGCTATGATGCGAGCGTCCCGACCGTGGTGGGTGAAGTCTCACGTCAGAAGCCCGTGTTTGTTGAAGATGCGAAAATCCTGCGTAAGCTGACCGATCGTCCTATTAAGTGGGCGTTGCCGGGTCCGATGACGATGATCGATACCCTTTATGACAATCACTATAAAAGTCGCGAAAAGCTGGCCTGGGAATTCGCAAAGATTCTGAATCAGGAAGCCAAAGAATTAGAAGCCGCTGGCGTGGATATTATTCAGTTTGATGAGCCTGCGTTTAACGTCTTTTTCGACGAAGTGAATGACTGGGGCATCGCCGCGTTAGAGCGCGCCATCGAAGGTCTGAAGTGTGAAACCGCGGTTCATATCTGCTACGGCTACGGCATTAAAGCGAATACCGACTGGAAGAAAACTCTGGGTACAGAGTGGCGTCAGTACGAAGAGGTCTTCCCTAAATTACAGCGTTCGGCTATCGATATTGTCTCGCTGGAGTGTCAGAACTCGCGGGTTCCGATGGATCTGATCGAGCTGATTCGCGGTAAAAAAGTGATGGTCGGTGCCATCGACGTGGCAACTCATACCATTGAGACACCTGAAGAAGTGGCAAACACGCTGCGCAAAGCGCTGCAGTTTGTGGATGCTGAAAATCTCTATCCTTCAACCAACTGCGGCATGATTCCACTGCCGCGTCAGGTTGCCAATGGCAAACTGCATGCGTTAAGTGCGGGCGCTGAGATCGTCCGCAGAGAGATTCTGGGGAAATAATCTTTCCCTGAGCAGATTCAGTCCGGCTGCCGATTTGATTCCTGAAAGGCGATCACTAGCCGGACTGAGTGACAATCATCCCTCTGCCAATGGTCGATTTACTCAGGGAGTTATGCCCTCTGCCTGCTCAGGCAGGCCGGAGTACGATAACGGCATATCGACAGCCGTTAGTCGTTTTATTTCTGAAAACGCAATCAGCCGGATCGCCCAGTTCCAGACAGTCGCCAGCAGCCATCTCATAGGTGCTGGAACCTGCTTCAAAAGTCAGTGTCCCTTCAATTACCCATATCAGCTGGCGTCTTGAAACGTATGATATTGCCGGCATCGGCACGGTGGTATTTGCCGGCAGTTCGACGCTGACCAGATCGACCGGCATCTCGCCCGGTGAAACATGGCGACGCAGATAGCCGGTTTCCGGATCCTGCCACACCGGCTGGTTTTCATGCCTGACCAGCGTTCCGGTTTGCACTTCGGTCTGAGCAAGCAGTTGTGAGATAGTCATATCAAAAGAGCCTGAGAGGCGCGCTAACAGAACCGCCGTCGGGCTGCTCTCCCCACGCTCAATCTTATGGATCATCGCCCGTGAAACGCCTGAGTTATCAGCCAGCTCGGTAAGTGACCAGCCTCGTTTTTCCCTTTCCTGTTTTACTTTCTGACCGATGCGGATGTTCAGGCTGTCTTCTTTGCTGGACTTTTGATCTAACATAATGGATATTTATCATAGTGAACAATTCATCTACTTTAGTAAATTAGCAAAGGGGTGTCCACCATGATTATCCGTGCGGCTGTTGAAGGCGATGCTGAAATCATCGCAGAGATTTATAACGACGCGGTGCTTAACACCACCGCCATCTGGAATGAAAATCGTATTGATGTGGCTAACCGCATCGCGTGGATAAACAGCCGCCAGCAGGCCGGTTTTCCTGTGATTGTGGCGACAGACAATGATGATACCGTGCTGGGATATGCCTCTTATGGTGACTGGCGTCCCTGGGACGGATATCGTCATACGGTTGAGCATTCGGTTTACGTTCATAAAGATGCACGAGGTAAAGGTGCGGGTGCCGCCCTGATGCAGGGGCTTATCCAGCTTGCTCGCGAAGCCGGGAAGCACGTTATGGTGGCGGCGATTGAATCGGAAAATGCGGCATCCATTGCCCTGCATAAAAAACTGGGATTTATTGAGTCCGGCAGAATGACGGAAGTTGGAACTAAGTTTGGACGCTGGCTGGATTTGACATTTTTGCAGCTGCGTCTGGATGACCGTAAACGACCCTGAGATGTCCCTGAAAGGGAATCCATTGATGCTGCTGCCGACCCTCGCCGGGCAGTCCGCTATCTCTGGAAAACGTTTGATTGCTGCAGGCCGTTTAAAGCGAGAAACGAAGCCGCAACGAACCAGGAGATAGCAAATTTGTACGTCAGCCGATATAACAGATTAATAACAATCCATCGCAGAGGACATCATGGCGCTTTCGCACGAATTAATCCTGATCTTCACCACCTACTTTGTCGCTACAGCCAGTCCCGGGCCAAGTAATATGGCGATAATGGGAACGGCAATGAAAAAGGGCAGAGGTGCCGCACTGGCGCTGGCTGCGGGTGTCGTGAGTGGTTCGATGCTCTGGGCGCTGCTCGCCGCCTGCGGTGTGCTGACCGTGCTGGCAACCTTTGCACAGTTGCTGATCGTGTTAAAAATTGGCGGAGGGTTATATCTGTTATGGCTGGCGTTTAAAGCCGGCAAATCTGCGTTACGCCGCACTGAGGCCAGCGATTTTAAAGCCAGCGATGAGCGTGTCGCGTATGGCAGACTGTTTCGTCAGGGTATCCTGATGCATATCGGCAACCCCAAAGCGATTCTTACCTGGGTGGCCATTATGTCGTTTGCACTGAAGCCGGATGTGGTCGCCGCCACGCTGCCGATAATCATCTGCGGCTGTGCGGTGATTTGCGTGGTTGTGTTCGGCGGTTATGCTCTGCTGTTCTCAACCGCCATGATGGGCGCATTCTACCGTCGCATTCGTCGCGGACTCGATGCGCTATTAGCCTGCTGCTTTGCGCTGGCAGGGCTGAAACTGGTATTCAGCCGCAGTTAGTACTGATGAAGGTGTACGAGGGGTTATCCGCTTCTGGCTCAAAACTGCAAAAGATCATGCAATGAGCCGGAGCGGCATTAAAGTGACAGGGAGCCGGTAGCGCTTCAGCAGCCCCTTACCCAAACACCACTATGGTCGCGCAGGTAGTCAGACAAACCAGGAATCTGAGTGAACAGGATGATGAAATGAAAGGCGCATGTCTGTGTGAAACCGTTGTTTTCGAAATATCAGTAACCCCCACGCGCTATTACCGTTGTCACTGTTCTCTGTGCAGAAAACAGAGCGGAACCGGCTATAACCTGGCAACGATCGTAAAAGAGAGTGACTTTAGCTGGGTTTCTGGTGAGAGCCAGATCGCGTCATGGCGCAAACCCACAGGTTATCGCAACGATTTTTGCGCCAGGTGTGGCTCCACAGTGCCTAACCGGTTGCGTGGCAGGCCTTATATCTGGCTTCCGGTTGGTTTACTCAATGAGCCTGCCGATATGCAGTGCACTGGTGATTATTGTACTGATGACGCCATGCCCTGGGACACAATCCGTTCCGAGACAAATCATGCCGGGCCGGTAGATTCGCTGGACTCTCTTCTGACAAGCTTAATGCTTTTTGATTGATGGCCGTGGTGCTTCTTTGTTTTTCAAAAAAGGTTACTGAGTCAGAGCGACCCCATTAACGGAAAACAGACGTTATTCCTGCAGCCTGTATTCATCGATCATTATTCGTTAGCTGTAATCCCCAGTAGTCAGAACAGGCTTTAACATCGCGGGGAGAAGGAAGCAGAATTTTTGGCAGTCTGACCTGGTCGTAAAGCTTTTTATGGTGCTTTCGATTCTGCGGGGCAGTACAGATCATATATTTCAGCATCTCAAGGGTCATCGGCTCTCTGCCAATCTTCAGACCGCCAATACGCGGCGTGGATGAGTAACATCTGCGAATATACCGCAGCAGTGCCACTGTCACTTTTACATCCAGCAGAATTAAGCCGGTGGCACGAGCGAATCGTTCTTCAATGCATTTGGTGTAATTACCCTCCATCACCCATCTTTCCTGACTCACCGCCTCAGCATGCAAATGGAGAAATTCTGCCGGTGCTCTGGGCACCCATTGACTGCCCGGAATATGGTGAAGCTGATCCAGATGAACTGCTGGTAGATCTGTTTTGCGAGCAATGGCCTCAGCTAAGGTCGATTTTCCGCTGTTCGATGGACCCATAATACAAATGCGTAGCCCAAGCGCGTCTAATGGAAGTGCACTATTCACAACGTTTCCTCTGAATTAACCCTGTCTGAAATGGATAAATGCGCGGCTGCCAATAAGCAGACCGCTATGGATGAGTTTGCCGCTGCACTCCACGAGGTGCTGGCTGAAGGCCAGGTGGGCCGTAATCAGTACGATAATTCGGATACCTCGGAAGCCATGGCGCTGACCCTGACGCAGTCTAAGCTCCATAAACTGATAGAAAAATATGTCTCCGGCGATAACCAGAAGCAGGCGAATGAGATTGCTGATGAGATGATAAGCGTCAAAGTCGCCATTCGTGAACGTCAGACGTTGCTGGGAGCACAGGATACGCTGGCGTTAGCCATACGTCATGGAACACGCGACATGCAGGAGAGCGCACGTGACTATCTCAGCCAGGTTAAGAGCGCAACCGCACGGCCACAGGTGGAGCTGGCCGGGATGATGGAAGCCATGAAGTCGGGCCGTGATATGGACTCTGTCTTCAGCACCTTTGCCGATTTGATTCGTGCCACGCCGAATCCTGACAACAAAGCACAGCCCTCCATTGATGGCGCACTCAGTCAACTGGAGGTTTATCGCCAGCAGTGGCAGGCGTTCACTGAAAAATACGCTTCTTAATGTTCTTATGATCCTGCAGGCAGCACCTCCGTCCCGGCGAAGCAATATGCCTGAAAGCGGCGTCTGCAGGATCACCTCCTGACTTTACGCAGTCAGGCGCTGCGCTGAGAGACTGTTAATCCACGCGCTGTCAGCACGCCACCCAGATAGTGACCTTCTGCCAGAAACCGCAGATACCGCTCCGGACAAAAAGCACAGATTACACATTTACAAATTTAAATGTGTAAATATAATGTCGCCTCTTCACACATCAGAGGATTTTTTGTCATGCCGTCACTTTTTACCCCCTTGAGTCTGGGCGACCTTCAGCTTCGTAACCGCATTGTACTGCCGCCGCTGACGCGCTGCCGCAGTGAACAACCGGGCAACATTCCCGGCGAGATGATGGTGGAGTATTACCGCCAGCGTTCCAGCGCGGGTCTGATGATCACCGAAGGCACCCAGATTGAGCCTCGCGGGCAGGGCTATGCATGGACGCCGGGGATCCACAGCGAAGCGCAGATCGCAGGCTGGAAAAAGGTTACAGAGGCAGTACATCAGCAAGGGGCCACGATTTTCTGCCAGCTCTGGCATGTTGGCCGCGTGTCGCATAATGAACTGCAGCCGGGCAAGCAGGCACCCGTTGCCCCTTCAGCCATCGCAGCCGATAACGTCCGGGTATTTATTGAAACCGGGCCAGGCGCCGGCATATTGACCGCACCCAGCGAGCCACGCGCACTGACTACAGCGGAAGTTAAAGAGATCGTAGAGCTTTACCGACGCGCGGCGGAGAATGCCAAAGCGGCCGGTTTCGACGGTGTGGAACTGCATTCCGCCAACGGGTATCTGATTAACCAGTTTATTTCTGAGCACACCAACTTCCGTACGGATGAATATGGCGGCTCTGCTGAGAATCGTCTGCGCTTCCTGCGTGAAGTCGTTGAGGGAGTCAGCTCAGTATTTGGCAGCCACCGCGTTGGCGTCAGATTTGCTCCTCTGTTTACCAGTACCGACGAAGAGCGCGTCTATCTCGGCCTGGTTGAAAGTGATCCACACGCGACCTACATCCGCGCAGCAGCACTGCTGAACGAGCTGGAAGTTGGCTATCTCTCCATTGCTGAAGCCGACTGGGACAACAGTCCGGAGATGCCAGAGAGCTTCCGTGTCGCGCTGCGGGAAACATTCCGCTCTCCGATCATCTATTCGGGTCGCTACACGGCTGAAAAAGCGCAGCATGTGCTGGAAAAAGGCTGGGGCGACCTGTTTGGTTTTGGCCGCTCATTCATCGCTAATCCCGATTTGCCCGCTCGGATTAAAACAGGATATCCGCTGAATGAGGTCGATCACGCCTCCCTGTATGGCGGCACTGAGAAAGGCTATACTGACTATCCATTTTACCCATCCTGATATTCTGTGAGGCGGCATGTCCCCCGAAAATGCCCTGAAGTTACTGTCCAACCCGACCAGAGTGGCAGTGCTGAAGTGGCTTAAAAATCCTGACGAAGCGTTTGCGGGCTATACCCAGCTCTATCCCTTCGATCAGTATGGCGTCTGTGCCAGCCTCATACAGGACAAGGCGGGCTTATCACAGCCCGCCACCTCGTTATGCCTGAAAGCACTTCACAATGCGGGGCTGGTTGAAGCCAGCAAAGTCGGGAAATGGACTTACTATCGCCGTGCCGAACCGCGCATTCGTGAAATAACCGATGCAGTAACCCAATCGCTGCAGGCGCTTTAAAAGCGACGGCGTACAGGGTAATGTAGATGTCAGCGCCATCCTTCTGAGGGTGACTTCACCGAACGCATTAACTCAGGGTCAGAAAATGTTTATGTCAGTTCAGTCTTTCACAACCGTCACCACCACCACCGCCCCTGGCGGCGGCGTGAGCGACTCTGTGACAGACACCTGACACAACTGATTCTCACTCCCCGCCGAACCGGACGGGGAGCTGTTCTCCGTTCTTAAAACTGAATGGAGACAGGTCTTGGTTACATCTGAAAGTGCACTTTTAATTATCGATATGCAGCAGGGCCTTTTTAATGGTCCCGAGGCTCCCTTTGCCGCAAATTCGATTTTGTCGAACATCTCACTTCTCATTACTAAAGCCCGGGATTCTGCCGTCCCCCTCTTTTTCGCACGCCATATCGGCCCGGATGATTCCCCTTTTAACGAGCAAAGCCCGCTGACGCGCCTGATCCCGGAATTGCAGGTTAACCCGCAGAGTGATGTCGTCTTCACCAAAAGATATCCCAGCTGTTTCAGGGATACTGGCCTGCAGCTTCAGCTGAGGCAAAAGGGCATTAAACAACTGGTGATTGCGGGGATGAAAACGGAGTTCTGTGTTGATACCACCTGTCGGGCAGCCCCTGAGCTGGGTTTTAACGTCGTACTGATTTCCGATGCGCACACGACCGTCGATAATCCCCATCTCTCTGCGGAGAAGATTATTGCGCATCACAACCAGACGCTGGCGGGACCCTTTGTGACGCTGGCAACGGCCACTGACTGGCATTTCGGTTCTGCCGGTTAAGTCAGATTTTCTGACCCGGTTCCATGCAGTCTGCTTGACGAAGCTGTCTGCTTAACTTACAACTAAACCCGTCAGGGGAGTCTCGCCAGAGAGACTGAGAGGCTAATAGCGCACCGCGCGGCTTAGCGACCCTTAGAACCTGACCCAGTTGATACTGGCGTAGGAAGACGGGTATCTCATCAGATACTTGCCGCAGGGGCGCATTCGCGACGTTCCTGCCTTTTCCCTCTGTATCACGGGTCTTCGTTAACTGATAACGAGGCCAAATTGAAAAATCTCATCCTGAATCTTTCTTTTCCTGTCCGGTGGATACCATGAGCCGCTGGTCGGTGCTAGGCAGCGGCGTTGCCGGGCTTTGTGTCGCCACGCTGCTGCTGGAGCGGGGAGAAACCGTCGAAGTCATTACTCAGCCTGACTGCCGTGCGGCCTCGCACTGGGCGGGCGGCATGCTCGCGCCCTGGTGTGAAGCAGAAAGCGCACCGCCACAGGTGATCGAATGGGGCCAGCACGCGGCCAGCTGGTGGGCGAAACGTGTTGATGGCGTGGAACAGCAGGGCACGCTGGTAGTTGCCCCGCCGCGTGACAGCCGCGAACTCACGCGCTTCGCCAGCATGACGCAGCAGCATCAGTGGGTCTCTCCCGGTGACATTGAACCCGCGCTGGAAAACCGCTTTGCCCGCGGCCTGTTTTTCGCCGCAGAGGCGCATCTCGATCCGCGCCGCGCCTTGCAGCAACTGCGCGACAAACTGCAACAGGCTGGCGTCCCCGTTCACAGCGGTAAACCCGGCGGCAAAATCATCGACTGCCGTGGTATCCACGCCACCGATCGGCAGCCAGCCCTGCGCGCCGTGCGGGGCGAAATGATGATCCTGCACACATCCGACGTACAACTCTCCCGTCCTGTCCGGCTGCTGCACCCGCGCTTTCCCTGCTATCTGGTGCCGCGCGCCGGAGGCCACTTCATGCTGGGTGCCACCATGGTGGAAAGCCACGACAGCAGCCCGATCAGCGCCAGGGCGATGATGGAATTGCTCAGCGCCGCTTACAGCCTGCATCCGGCGCTGGCCGAAGCGCGGATCGTGGAGAGCGGCACCGGTCTGCGTCCTGCTTACCGGCAGAACCTGCCGGAAGTCCTCTACGAAAATGGCCGTTTCTCACTTAACGGCCTCTACCGCCACGGCTTTTTGCTGGCCCCGATCATGGCTGAAAAACTTATGCTGCAACTGACTCAGGAGATAACTCATGCGCGTTGAACTGAATGGACGCACGATTGAAACCAGCGCAACGACGCTGGCGGAGCTTATGGCGGAGCAGCAGATCGATCCGCGGACCGTCGCCACCGCGCTGAACGGGGAGTTTGTACCGCGTAGCCGCTATACCAGCCAGCAACTTGAGGCGGGCAACCAGCTCGAAATCCTGTCACCGATGCAGGGAGGTTAACTATGTTCTATCAATTTACTCCGCAATCCCGATTTCTGCTTGGCACGGCCGGTTATCCGTCACCGGACATTCTGCATCAGGCGATCAACGCGTCTGGCGCGGAGATTATTACCGTCAGCCTGCGGCGGGAAGGCAGTGAAGGCGGCGCTTTCCGCACGCTGCTGCAACAGCTCAACAAACGTATTCTGCCGAATACGGCGGGCTGCCACACGGTGAAAGAGGCGGTGACGACGGCGCAGATGGCGCGCGAACTGTTCGACACACCGTGGATCAAGCTGGAAGTGATTGGCCATGCCGACACGCTGCAGCCCGATCCTTTTGCGCTGGTTGAAGCTGCGCGAATTCTCTGCGCTGACGGGTTCCAGGTGTTTCCCTACACCACGGAAGATCTGATTGTCGGCGAAAAGTTGCTGGAAGCGGGCTGTGAAGTGCTGATGCCCTGGGGCGCGCCGATCGGCTCCGGCCAGGGGCTGCGGAATATCGAGGGACTGCGCGCTATGCGTGCGTGGTTTAAAGATGTGCCGCTGATTATTGATGCGGGCATTGGCGCACCTGGCCAGGCGGCTCAGGCGATGGAGATGGGTTTTGATGGCGTGCTGCTCAACACGGCGGTGGCAAAAGCGCGCGATCCGGTGCGCATGGCCGGTGCCTTTGCTGCTGCGATCCACGGTGGACACGAGGCGTTTCAGGCGGGATTGATGGAGCAGCGCGACATGGCGTCTGCTTCTACGCCCATTTTTGGTCTGGCACAATTCAGTTAAGGAGCAGCGATGGAGCGTTATCAGCGACAGACGATGTTGCCAGAGATCGGTGAAGCGGGGCAGCAGCGGCTGAGCAGGGCAAGGGTGCTGGTCGTGGGAACGGGCGGGCTTAGTGCAACGTTGCTGCCGTTACTGGCAGGCGCGGGTGTGGGATTTATCCGTCTTTACGATGGCGATCGGGTTGAACTGCACAACCTCCACCGGCAGACGCTGTTTGGCGTCGACGATGTGGGTCAGCAGAAAGTATTTTGCGCTCAGCGTGCGCTGGCGCAGCGCAATCCTGACTGCCACGTTGAGGCGCATCCATACGCGCTAAGCGCCAGTCAACTGCCGCAGGCGCTGGAAGGAATCGAGCTGGTGGTGGATGCGGCGGATAACTTCGCTATGACTTATCAGCTCTCCGACGCCTGTTATCCGGCAGGCCTGCCGCTGATCTGCGCCTCGGTGCTGGGACGCAAAGGCTATGTTGGCGGATTCTGCGGCGGTGCGCCTGGCTATCGCGCGCTGTTCCCGCAGTTGCCCACGGCCTCGGGTAACTGCAATACGGCAGGCGTAATGGGACCGGCGGTAGCAACGCTGGGCGCAATGCAGGCGCAGATGGCGCTGAGCGTATTGTTAAAACTGACGCCATCGCCGCTCGGCTGCATGATCCACTGTGACTTTGTTGACTGGCATATCAGGCAGTTTCGTTTTGATGACGCACCTGAACCTGACGCGCCCGGCACGCCCTTTATCGATCGGGCCATGCTCATGGAGGATGATTGCATAGTGGAGTTGCGCAGCCTGGAAGAGGCACCGGTCAGTGTGGCCGATCGGGTGGTGCGGATTCTGCCGCAGCAGATAGCGGACTGGCAGCCGCCGGTCGATCAGCGTGTGGTACTGGTGTGTGCCAGTGGCATGCGCGCAGCCCAGGCGGCTGAGAACCTCGCCGCGCGGGGGATTACGCGGCTGGCGCTGGTGGCGGCAAACACGCTGTAGCGTGCCGGTTTAGACTACCTCAACCAGCTGGAACGTCTCGAAGATCAGCTCCATTTCGCTGTGAAAATAGCCTTCACGCTCGAAGTAGCGCTGATGTTCCTGACGCCAGTGGTCGAGGCTCAGATCGCCTTCACCCTCCAGCATCGCCATCTCGGGCGTCACGCGGTCAAAGCGCGTCAGGAACAAGCCGGTGGTGCGGATCACGCAGACGGGTTGCTGTTCGCCGTTGAGAACAATGCTGTAACCGCCCGGTTGAGGCAATGCTTCCTGATCCTGCCAGCTCCGCAACGACCCGCAGGTGGCCACTTTCTTACCGGCAATAATCAGCGTTGCGAGCTCGCTGGCTAATTCCGGGGAGTCACCGAATGCATCTGTGAAGGCACCCGGATATTTGTCCTGCAGTTGTTGCAGTGTCATCGTCATCAGCAAATCCTCAATGAATTGGGCGTGCGGGCCCGGCGTAACGTCAGGTTATCGCCATGCAGGCCAGCGGTGCCGTTAAGATGAACAGCGGCAGCGGCTGTATTCCCACCGTCTGCTGCTGATAGCGGTACAGCTTACCCGGCCTCCACATAGGAAAACAGGCTTAATTATCAGGATATTGAGTTAACACGTGAGTGAGGTCGCAAAGGAGAGAGTCAGTCTGGCGCGGCCAGGCACAGCCGCGCACTAAGATTAACGAATCAGAAAGCTTGCCCAGTGCGCTATATCGTCACCGCTGCTGATTTCGGGCTGTACCAGACCGTTAACCATAAAAGTCGGTGAAACGTGAATACCGTTCTGACGCGCATACTTGCAGTGCCATTTAATGGCTTTCTGCAGGTCGGGCTGATCAAATGCGGCGCTGGCATCCACGCCGCTGACCTCTTTCAGGCGGGCGAGGATCTGATTCGGCGTGGCATCGCGGTTCGGACCGGTACAGTGATCGGTGAACTCAAACTCTTCACGGTGATCGGCTACCGCCTGCATGACCTTTTTCGCGGTCTCTTTACTTTCGCAGGCGGCGGCAAGGATATAGTGCACTATCAGCCCGGAATAGAGGTGCCACGGCTGTGATTGCAGACGGATCTTCAGGGTGATGTTCTCTTCACCCGCGTGCGCCAGTAACGCGTCGAATTTATTGAAGGCGCGCACCGAAAAAGGACAGGTGGGTTCCAGAAAGACTTCAAAGATCTCAGGGCCGTGGCCCCATACCAGTACATCAGCGTGCTGACTCATCGACAACTCCTTGAACATTAACGAGACGGGAAACCTGTTTACCCTGGCAAATCCCTCTGACATCAGCCAGTTAAGAATCAGCTGTAATTGTTACAAAAAACAGCAATCAGCTGATGAGTCGCGTGTAATACGCGACAGGCAGGTCCATTAGTCGTTAGAATTACAAACTTTGGCATTTTCAACTGCTGGCACGGCGTAGCCGCCCATGTACAGCTATAGTTGTCAGCAGTGTGCAATCTTTTGCAGGATACAGCCATTTAAGCTGCTTCACTGCTGTTTGTTTGCCCGGAGCTGATAAGCGTTAGAAGAGGTTAATTTTGCATACCGATCTCACCTGGAAAACTCTCCATCACGTCATCAATCAGACGATCTCTGACATGCTTGACGAGCAGCAGACCATTGATGTGTTATCACTGCGCGCCCGGCTGCATGAACTGGCTGAAAAAGAGGAGGATGAGGTCATGCTGCTCTGTTACTGGCAGGCGAGCAAAATTCTGATGCGATTACCTACGACCGTCACCGCCAGTCAGTTAATGACCGCGGCACGCCACGCTTTTCGTACTCCCATAGGTCACGATTTGCTTTGAGCTGACTGGCTCGCGGCATCAGTGAAAATCACGCAAGTCGAAAACCTGGTGTGGCTGATGATGTAAAACCCGATGTGAGCCGCTGCTAATCACCGCTGAGAACTTCCACTATCGCATAATTTCCCCGGCGGCCAACTTATATATTCGCATTCTGGAATAGTTATATATTTAAGGTTTATATTAAGTGCCTTCTTAGTAAAAATATTATTTTCAATAAATAATTTTTCACCTTCTTAAACTGATGTGGATCAAGGAAGGCTGCTAATGTATATCTTTTGTGTAAGAACCTAAACGTCTCGTTTAATTTTTATATAGCCGTGAGAGGCTAATATAGCAGCAACATAATAAACCTCGGGTTGTTATGTTGGCGCATTTCTGTAAATGCATATTTATCCATCAGGTGACTAATTACAGCCACTTTGCATGTATTAAAAAGAGACAGGTTTGATGAATATCAGAAAACATATTCTGCCCGTGGCACTGGCTGGACTTATGGTGTCCGGATCAGCATTAGCAACGCCTGCTGATGGCCCATCACCGATTACTCCTAATCCGGGAGCAGCAGCCGGTACAAAGGGTGCCGGTGGTGAAGTGAAATTTACCGGCGAAATTACCGATGTTTCCTGTGACGTTTCTACCGCCAGTAAAAACCAGAGCGTTGATTTAGGTAAATGGGCGAAATCGTATTTCGAAAGCCGTAACGAAACTACGGAAACGCCATTCACTATCTCTGTGAAGGATTGTCCTTCATCAGTTAAAACGGTGGCTGTCCTGTTTGATGGCGACAAAGATAGCGGTGACAACTCCCTGCTGAAAGTTACCAGCGGTGGCGCGTCCGGCGTGGGAATTAAACTTTATGAAGCTGACCGCAGCACGCCAATTGCGATTGGATCTGTCTCCAAAGCAGTCAACGTGGTGGCGGCTGAAGAGGGAGGTTCTGCCGACTTAAATTTCTTTGCCGATTATAAAAGCGATGGTGCGCCAATTGCCGTCGGTGCTGCCAACTCAGTCTCTAACTTTGTGATGATTTATAACTGATTAATAGCAGGGGTAACCCTGCTTCCCCTCCGAAATATCAATGGCACAAATATCTATGTTTAAGGTAATAAGACTTATTTCACTCTTTTCTGCGTGCATGCTGAGCATGGCTGCCCATGCGGGTGTGGTAATGGGAGGGACGCGTATTATTTTTGTGGAAGGAAAAAAGGAGGCAACACTTTCAGTCACCAATCAGGATAAAAATACGCCGTATCTGGTTGAATCCTGGATAGAGAACTTTGATCAAAATAATCATTCCCGGGGACCATTTATTGTTACGCCACCGCTATTCCGGCTTGATGCGGAAAAAGAGAATCTGTTAAGGATTAATTATCTGGGGATGCCCCTGCCGAAAGATCGTGAATCGGTGTTCTGGCTGAATGTGAAATCTATCTCACCGACGCCACGCGAGAAAAGTAACCAGCTTCAGGTCAATATTAAATCGAAATTTAAGCTTTTTTATCGGCCAAAAGGATTGCCGGGTAATCCGGCTGATGCCTGGCAGCAACTCTCATTCCGCCATGAAGGCAATCAGCTGATTGTGCATAACCCAACGCCTTACTTTGTCTCATTTTATTCGCTCAGCGTTAATCATCACGAGATACAGGATCCTGGCATGATTGGCCCTGGAGAAGATCGGCACTGGTGCGTCGCTGATTCCGGCGCAGTGACCTGGTCTGCAATCAACGACTATGGCGGCATTACCGAACAACGTACGCGCTAGTTGTTATTTGTAATTTATTTTGTTTTAAACCCGGGACCATCATCAGTGAAAGTTGATCAGCACGCTCAGAGAGGAAACAGAAGGTACGCAAAGCCGCTTTATGCCTCTCCCTGGTTAATGCTGATTTTGTTCTGCCCGCCACGTGGTGCTCGCGCGGATGACTATTTTGACCCGGCGGCGCTGGAATTTTCATCCGATCAACATCACGCCACCGATCTCCACTATTTTGCTCGTGAGGGCGGACAGCAACCCGGCACGTATCATGTCACGCTGTTGCTCAACAACAGAGTTATTGATAGCCGGGATGTCAGCTTCGTGCAGGGCAGAGCCGGGCTGGTTCCGCAACTGACGGTGGCAGAGCTGGCCGCGATGGGGGTGAACGTCAACGGTTTTTCCGCGCTCACCCATCTGAAAAGAGATGAGGCCATCGAAGAGTTAGGCGATTTCATTCCCGAAGCATCGACCCACTTTGATTTCGCATATCAGCAGTTAAACCTTTCAATTCCACAAATCGCGCTGATGGTGAAAGATCGCGATTATGTCGATCCTGCACGCTGGGATGAGGGTGTATCGGCTGCTTTTGTGAACTATACCCTTTCTGGCAGCAGCAGCCGCAATCAGCGTGACCGCTGGAACTCGACGCTACTCAGCCTGCGCAGCGGGGCCAATCTTGGTGCATGGCGGCTGCGTAACACGTCCACATGGCGCTACGATCAGGTCAGTCAATGGCAGTCTCAAACCACCTTTCTGGAGCGGGATCTTAAGGCACTGAAAAGCCAGTTTCGGGTAGGAGATACCTATACGACCGGCGAAGTTTTTGACAGCGTGCAGTTTCGCGGTATGCAGATCATGTCTGATGACACCATGCTTCCGGAAAGCCAGCGCGGCTTCGCCCCGTTGATCCACGGCATCGCCCATAGCAATGCGCGGGTAACGGTAAGCCAGCATGGCTATGTGATTTATGAAACCGTGGTCGCACCCGGCGCGTTCGAAATCAAAGATCTCTATCCCACGTCCCAGAGCGGTGACCTCGACATCACTATCCATGAAAGTGATGGTTCAGTGCGCTCCTTCACTCAGCCTTACTCTGCCGTGCCTTATATGCTGCGTCAGGGGCATCTGAAATACAGCGTCAGTGGCGGTCGTTATCATTACTCAGGCAGCAGCAACCTGCGTACGCCTGAATTTTTGCAATCCACACTGTTCTACGGACTGCCACATGACTTTACCGCCTTTGGTGGCCTGCAGGTTGCGCAAAACTATCACGCAGTGGCGGCGGGCCTGGGTAAAAGCCTGGGTGATTTTGGCTCGCTGGGAACCGATTTGACTCTGGCAAAAACCCGTATGCCTGAAGGACAAAGCCGGAGTGGTCAGTCGCTGCGTGCGCAATATCAGAAAAATTTTGCCTCCACCAATACCTCTTTCAGCATGGCAAGCTATCGCTACTCCTCCAGCGGTTTTTACGCCTTCAGCGAGGCCAATGCGATGACCAGTCCGGCAAGCTATGTGGCAAATAAACGCAGTCGCTCAGAAATTTCAGTCTCTCAGGGTATCGGTGATTATGGCAGCCTCAGTGCCTCCGCGTATGTTCAGCGCTACTGGCGATCAGACAATGAAGATCGCACATTACATCTGGGCTTCTACAGCAATTACAAAGCCATTTCCTGGGGTGTCGCCTGGTTTTACACCGACTCGACCAGTGCCCGTAAAGCTGATCGCGCGGTCTCTTTTAATGTCTCCATCCCCTTCAGCGCGCTGCTGCCAGACAGCTCCGTCAGCTACAGCATGAATGCCACCAATGATGGCGATGTGTCTCAGCAGGTCAGTCTTTCGGGCAGCGCGTTGCAGGACGATAACCTGCACTACAACCTGCAACAGGGCCATGACAGTCAGGGACAGAACGTGAACAGCAACGGCTCGCTGGACTATCGCGGCAGTCGCGGCAGCGTCAGTGTCGGGGTCAGTCACGATCGACACAGCAGCCAGTTTAACTATGGCCTGTCGGGTGGGATCGTCGCGCATGAACACGGCATTACTTTGAGCCAGCCGCTGGGCGATACCTTCGCGATTGTTAGGGTACCGGATACGGCAGATGTGGGCATCCAGAGCGGCAGCAAAGTGGTCACTGATGGCCGCGGATATGCGATTGTGCCTTCACTCTCGCCCTACCAGGAAAACGCTATCGAACTGGAAACGGATACGCTGCCCGACAACGTTGACGTCGAACTGGATGGGCAAAAGGCTATCCCTACGCGTGGAGCGATTGTGATGGCGGACTATGCCACCCACGTAGGTAACAGGGTGCTGTTCACCCTTACCTGGCACAACACATTTCCGCCCTTCGGTGCGGCTGGCCAGGTCGCACTTGCCGCCGCGGGTAAACAGAGCAGTACCAGCGGCATCGTGGCCGAAAAAGGAGAACTTTATCTGAGCGGTGTACCGGCTAAGGGCGTCATCGTGGTGAGCTGGCAGGATGAGGGAGGGCAGAAAAGCTGTCACGCACCATTCCGTCTGCCAGCAGCCACCGGTACTAATCCGGTCAGACTGGTCTCTGCGGTTTGTCAGTAATGCACAGGAAGTTAAGATGAAATCAGTTCAGCGACTAATGACAGGGATCATAGTGATGATCCCGGCGCTGGTTTGTTTGCAGGCGCTGGGGCAGGAGTCCTGTCAGGGTATCAGTCAGGTTGTGGTACAGGTGCAAAACGTCAACTATGTGCCGGGCGCAGCCGATGGCACGGCCATCTCGGCGCAGATGCCTCTGCAAAGCAGTAATGCCTTTAC
Source organism: Pantoea sp. paga (assembly GCF_007558755.1). Classification (NCBI taxonomy): domain Bacteria; kingdom Pseudomonadati; phylum Pseudomonadota; class Gammaproteobacteria; order Enterobacterales; family Erwiniaceae; genus Pantoea; species Pantoea sp. paga. Next base: position 438,136 of record NZ_VLTF01000003.1, on the reverse strand, counting down.
CTGTAATAAAAACAGCGGTGAGCAGGGCTATAACTACAAGGATCTGGGGTTTGAGATTAACGCCGAAGAGTCCGGCTTACAGACGAATATTGCGGGCGGTCATAATACGCCAATATATCGTGTGCCGGGAGTAGACAGCATCGGATTCGCTATCGGTTTCAGGGAGCCCTCCTGGTGCGCCGGTACCTTCTCTGATACCAGCGGCAAGGGCAAAATTAGCTCGATCTGTAATTCCCAGACCGGCCCACAGTTGAATTCTGCACATGACATTACACTTCAGTCCTATGTGGTATTCTATAAAATCCCGGGCCAGCAATCGCCGCTTAATCCAGGCAATCAACCGGCCAATGTCGGTGAGGTGAATATTGGCAATGCCAGCTTAAAGGTGGGGGATAGTGCAGCCAGTAGTCAGCCGATCAATGATAAGCCGCAGATCTTCCTCTCCAGCTTTACCGTGCAATATGGCAGCTGTGCCGTTGTCACCTCCCGGTCCGTGATTAATGTGGAGATGGGAAAAGTGAGTAAGGCAGAGTTTAGCGGTATCGGTAGCCGGGCGGGAAGTGAAAAAGGTTTTCAGATTCAGGTGATGTGTGAACACAGTGCAGCGGTTAAAGTGGGCTTCTTCGGTATGACTACTGCGGGTGATAAGGATGCCCTTAGCCTGACGCCACAGAGCAACTCTGCTTCAGGTGTGGGCATTGCCCTGACCTATGGGTCGGGCCTGCAGGTTCCTGAAGGCCAGCGGGTCCCTCTGAATGTGCCGACCGATCAACTGCCGGTGCTGACGACGATCTCCTCACCCAATCAGACGAAGTCGATGGCGTTTAACGCGCAATATATTCAGACCGACGGGCAGGTTATGGCGGGCAAAGCGGACAGCACAGTGACCTTTAACCTGGTTTATAACTAGGTTGTTCAGACTGTGCATTACAGGTGGCAACGGTGTGATGCATGCTGAATGCGCCACACTTTTCTACCCTGAGCGCTGACACAATCATTATCCGGGCTATCTCCTGCAGCAATCGTTAAAACCGGCACACCCGACCCGCTGTTTTCCCCAATCTCTGTTAAAATTGAACCTCTGCGCCACTTTGCAGGATGCATGTTCGGGAGAAACTATGTTGTGGATTTGGAATGCCCTGATTGTTCTGGTCACTGTTATCGGAATGGAGATAACGGCTGCACTGGCGCACAGATACATTATGCATGGCTGGGGTTGGGGCTGGCATCTGTCACATCATGAACCGCATAAAGGCTGGTTTGAGGTTAACGACCTCTATGCCGTGGTGTTCGCGGCTCTGTCGATTTTGCTCATTTATCTGGGCAGCACGGGTGTCTGGCCCTTGCAGTGGATCGGTGCGGGTATGACGCTCTACGGCCTGCTCTATTTTATTGTGCATGATGGCCTGGTGCATCAGCGCTGGCCATTCCGCTATGTTCCGCGCCGGGGTTATTTACGCAGGCTTTATATGGCGCACCGCATGCATCATGCGGTACGAGGCAAAGAGGGCTGTGTCTCGTTTGGCTTTCTTTACGCGCCGCCGCTGTCAAAACTGCAGGCGACGCTGCGAGAACGTCATGGCGTTAAACGGGGCGCTGCCAGAGGTCAGCGGGGCGTGGAGCGTGACGCGCCACCCGGGAAGTAACCGCCTGACCCGATGCCGCCACCAGCAGTGCCAGTTTCTCTGGCGTGCTGGTGGACTGGCGTTGATCCCACGCCTGTGAACCCGCCTGAACCACCTTCATACCGATTTTACGATAGACCTGCTGCGCGGTAGCAATCGCCCATGCTGAACGCAGCGGTAAACCCGGCAGGCCAGCCGACGCCGATCGATAATAGGGCTCTGCCGTTTCCACCAGCCGACGGGCGACGCGGCTTAATGCCTGGCGATTTTGCGGATCGGCGAGATTCTCTCGGGTCAGTCCCTCTTCAGCCAGCCACGCAGCGGGCAGATAGCAGCGTCCCGCTTCAGCATCTTCAACGATATCGCGCGCAATATTGGTCAGTTGAAACGCCAGACCGAGATCGCAGGCGCGATCCAGCGTGGCGTTGTCGCGTACGCCCATAATCTGCGCCATCATCAGGCCAACCACGCCCGCAACGTGGTAACAGTAACGCAGCGTATCATCCAGCGTCTGATAGCGTGTCTCATGCACGTCCATCGCAAACCCCGCCAGATGATCAAAAGCGTAAGCAGGCAGAATATCGTGTGCCATCGCCACCTCCTGAAAGGCAGCAAAGGCGGGCTCATGCATCTGCGATCCGGCATAGGCCTGACGCGTTTTCATCTCCAGCTGCGCCAGGCGCTGTTCGGAGGATTGCAGCGATGGCGTATCGTTGCTGAATCCCAGAACCTGATCGTCAATCACATCATCACAGTGACGGCACCAGGCGTAGAGCATCAGCACGCTGCGTCGGGTTTTGGCATCAAACAGTTTTGACGCGGTGGCAAAGCTTTTCGATCCTACTTCCATAGTGTCTACGGCATGATCGAGCAGTGACGGACTATTCAAGCCAGATCCTCCAGCATTAATCCTGCGGTAGCCTTGGCCGAGCCAATCACGCCAGGAATGCCCGCGCCAGGATGGGTGCCTGCACCGACCAGATAGAGATTATTAATATTTTTATCGCGGTTGTGAGGCCGGAACCAGGCGCTTTGGGTCAGGATCGGCTCCACCGAGAAGGCCGAGCCCTGATACGCATTCAGCTCATCGCGGAAATCAAACGGCGTGAAGATGCGATGCGTCACCAACTGGCTGCGCAGGCCCGGCATGTAGTGCTGTTCCAGATAGTCGAAAATGCGATCGCGCAGGCGCGGACCTTCAACGGACCAGTCAATATCGGCGGTGCCGAGATGCGGTACCGGCGCCAGCACGTAGTAGCTACCGCAGCCTTCCGGTGCCAGTGAGGGATCGGTCACGCAGGGCGCATGCAGATAGAGCGAGAAGTCCTCTGCCAGGCCATCTTTGTTAAAGATCTCATCAATCAACTCACGATAACGCGGACCAAAGCAGACCGTGTGGTGCGCCAGCTGATCGTGATGATGATTCAGGCCAAAATAGATCACAAACAGCGAGTTGCTCATGCGTTTGTTCTGCAGTGACCGTCCCTGCGCCTGCGAAGCGGGATGCTGGCTCAGCAGTTCGCGGTAGGTGTGAACCACATCTGCGTTGGAGGCAACCGCGCGGGTCGGGAAGACCCGGCCATCTTTCAGGTGCACCGCGGTGATCCTGTTTTCCTGGGTCTCCAGCCGAGCAACGCTGGCATTAAGTTCCACTTCGCCGCCCAGATCTTCAAACAGTTTCACCATGCCCTGCACCAGCGCGCCCGTGCCACCGCGCGGGAACCAGACGCCCCATTCACGTTCCAGCGCATGAATCAGGGTATAGATTGAGGAAGTGGCAAACGGATTTCCGCCCACCAGCAGTGAGTGGAAAGAGAAGGCCTGACGCAGATGCTCATCTTCAATGTAGCTCGCCACTTTGCTGTAAACGCTGCGCCACGCCTGAAGTTTTGCCAGCTGAGGCGCGGCCCGCAGCATGTCGCGGAATGACAGAAACGGCACGGTGCCAAGTTTCAGATAGCCTTCAGCAAACACCGCTCGGGAATAGGCCAGAAAGCGCCGATATCCTTCAACGTCACGCGGATTAAACGCGGCAATCTGCGCTTCCAGCGCGGGCTGATCGTTGTCATAACTGAACACCTTGCCGGACTCCCAGCAGAGGCGATAAAACGGCTTCACCGGCATCAGCTCGACATAGTCAGAGAGCTTTTTACCCGCCAGGGTGAACAGCTCTTCAATGGCGCTGGGATCGGTGATTACCGTGGGGCCGGCATCAAACGTGAAGCCCTGATCCTGATAGACATAAGCCCGGCCGCCAGGCTTGTCACGCTGCTCCAGCAGTCGGGTGGGAACGCCTGACGCCTGAAGGCGAATGGCCAGGGCCAGACCACCAAAGCCTGCGCCAATTACTGTAGTTCTATTCATTGCATCGCCTGTTGACGGTGAGGAGTCATAATAGCCTGTAACGCCGCCAGAACGGGGACCGGGGGCTTGCCGCTTAAGATGCGCAGCCGATCAGGCAAAGTGAGTTTTCCCGCATAAAAACGGGCGATCAGACCTTCGGGAAGGCCGTAAAAACGTTGCATCACCTGCCAGCGCTGGTCAGCCGCGCCCGCCAGAAACAGCATACGGTTCAGCATGCGGAAGAAGCGCTGTTGCTGCCAGGCCTGACTGGCGAATTGCTGAATGGTGGCGTGCAGAGTCTCAGAGGTAAACGTCTGCATCTGCGCCAGCCGGTCAGCCAGCGCGACCGCCAGCGGCAGAGAATAGCCGGTAGTGGGATGGAATAAACCGGCACGCAAACCGCTGCAGGGCAAATCGCGTTTCTGCCAGAAGGCGGCCACGTCACCGGTCAGCGTAATGGGTAATGCGCCTTGCTCTTCGCGTAGCAGGCGGTCTAATCGCCACCCCTGCTGCGCAGCATAGTCGCGGATATTCTGACGGGCGCGATCGCCTTCCAGCGTGGCGTTATCAATGTAGTGGGTATCTTCAATCAGCAGGGTGTCTGCAGAAAAGGGCAGGCTGTAGACAAAGCGATAGCCTGCCTGCTGATCTACCGTGGCATCCATGATGATCGGCGCGGTCAGGCCATGTGGCTCGCTGAGCTGCCACTCCTGTCCGACAAACGACTGGAAGCCCATGCGCAGCGCGGCATCGGGCTGATAGCCACGGCCATCAATCACTGCGTCACTCTCCAGCACCCGGCCATCGTCCAGCGTAACCGCGCGTGAAGCGATGCCCGCAACCCGGGTATTCAGCAGCAGATCCGGCGCAAACCTGTCGCGGATGACCTGCGCGAAGCGCTCCGCAGTCACGCAAAAATAGCCACTGTTCAGACTGCGACTGCGTTGGGGAAAGCGGACCTCATACTCAGGCCAGTGGTGTACCACCAGCGGAGCGATCCAGCGATGCTGCGTTTCAGTGAGATCTTCCGCATGAAACGACCACGTGTGATTGGCACCCGGTTCACGTTCGGCGTCAATCAGCAGAATACGCATGGAGGGCCTCTGCTGCCGCAGGCGCAGGGCGATCAGTCCGTTGGCCAGTCCCGCACCCACCAGAATCAGATCATACCGTGGCATAGTCTCTCCTGGTGAGCACCGGCTGGCGGGTCAGCATCGCCTGTTCGACGATGTCCGCCGCAAGGGTTGTTCCGCCCGCCTGACGAAGTGCGGTACGCAGCGTTTTCATCTGCTGAACGTAGCTTTCATCCGCCAGTAAGGTCTGGAGCTGACGCGCCATGGAGTGACTGGTGGTAAAGCGTGAGGCGCGACGTCCGATACCGTGCCAGACCACTCTTGCAGCCACACCCGGTTGATCAAAGGCCAGCGGGATCGTCAGCAGCGGCGTCAGATGGTTAATTCCATCCAGCACCGTATTCATGCCGCCGTGCGTAATGGCAAGATCGGCCTGCGCCAGTGCAGCCGCCTGATCGGCAAAATCGGCCACCTGAACATGGCTGGCCTGCGCCAGTTTCTCCGCCTGGAAAGGTGACAACCGACCGCAATGCGCCAGCAATAACTGAGCATCGATCTCCTGGCAGGCGCGGACGATGGTTTTAAACAGGCCGTAGCGATGTCCCTGCAGCGTGCCGAGTGAAGCAAAAATGCGCGGTCTGTCGCCATGCGTGAAGTAGCGAGGCTGAGATGCGGCGGGTGCCGGTTCAGTGGTACGCAGCGGGCCAACCGAATGGAAATGATCGGGCAGCGCCTGGCGGGGGAAATCCAGTTCCGGGATCAGCTGGCTGATCTGCGCCAGCGGTGAAAAACAGTGATGCAGTTTTTCCCGTGGTGCTAATCCCATCGCATGAGCGTTGCGGGCGATCACCCGATCGTGACGCCGCATCAGCCAGTCATAGATTTTTTCACTGGTGCGATAGCGTTCCCGTGCCTGATCGGTCCTGGCATAGTCAAACGGCATCACAGCCAGCGGGAAATCTGCTTCACGGTTAAGTGGCAGCGCACAGGCAACCGAAACATAAGGCAGGTTCAGCGCTTCTGCCGCCAGTGCACCGGCTGGCTCCATCTGATCGACGATCACGCCATCAACCGCCAGGGTACTCAGCACCACGGGCAGTTCACGACAGAGCATATCGGTGCTGCGGGCCATCTCATTGATCAGTTTCAGCATTGAGGGGCCGAGAGGATGCGCCGCCAGTTGCAGGGTGTGAGCCAGACTGCCCGCCGGATGCGAGGCTAAACCCAGCGGGAAAAAGCCGATACGGCTATCGGTGAGTAGCGCGCTAACGTCCGTCTGCTGGATGAAAGTGATCTGGTGTCCGCGTGCGATTAAGGCCTGGCTTAGATGCTGAAGCGCCTGCACATGGCTGTAGAAGGGCGGTGCAATGACCGCAAAGTGGCTCATGCAGCATCCTTAACTGACGGCAGCGAGTTTTTTCTCGAACCAGGCCTGAACAAAATGGTGTGTGGCATAACCGTCCTGGCAGGCCGATAACAGATGCTCGCTGGCGCAGCGCAGATGATCGCGCAGTCGCGTTTCAACCGCCTGTGGCCCCAGCAGATTCACCAGCGTTGATTTCCCGTCATCCTGATGGGCATCTTTACCCGTGTCGGCCATGCCGTCAGTGAGATCGTCTAATAGCTGGAAAGCCTGACCAAGATTAAGCGAAAAACGGTGCAGCTGTTCGCGGGCTTCACCTGAGGCTTCAGCCACGATAGAGGCCATCTGCATGGAGGCGCAGAACAGGGTGCTGGTTTTATAGTGATTGGTCATCAGAATGGCGTCAGCGCTGCGTGGCTTGTCACCTTCGGAGAGATCCTTAAACTGCCCCTGCACCAGCCCCTGCATGCCGACTGCGTGGGATAATTCTGCCACAGCGTCTGCTCTGGCGGTTGCCGTTAAGCCTTCTGCCGCAGCGACCACGCCGAATGCCTTACTCAGCAGGGCCACCGCGGCCAGAATTGCGACATGTTCACCATACTGGCAATGAATGGTCGGACGCCCGCGACGCAGTTGCGCATCATCCATGCAGGGCATGTCATCCAGAATCAGTGATGCGGCATGCACCATCTCCACCGCGCAGGCGAGATCAAGCAGGCCGGCAGGTGTTGCGTTGCAGCCCAGATCGCGCGCTGCCAGCAGCAACAGCAGTGGACGAATTCGCTTCCCTGGTGCCAGCGCACCGTCGCGCATTGCAGCGCCCACTAAGTCACGTTCGCTTTCAACCGGTAAAAGCCGATCAAGCCGTTGCTCAATGTCGTTCAACAGGCTGGCTGCATCGCTGTGTATGAAATTGACGTGTTGTTCTGCACAGACCGTCATCATGGCTGTCCTTATCTACAGAGGAAGTCACAGCAGGTCGAATGATTCGATGCCATCTTCAATAATCGTCCCCGACTGCCATAGCATAGTTGGCAGGTTTTCAAAGAACGGCGGGTAATCCATTACAACTAAGAGTAGTTCACGATAATAAAAATGTCGGAGAATTCAGCATCATTCCGCGTTTTGCAGCGATTGCCGGACAGGCATTATGCGTGAATTAACCCAGTAATGCGCGCAGCTGTTTCATCACGCTGGCGACATCCTCCGCAGATAATGCGCCATCTTTAGCAAAGCGCACAATGCCTGCCGGATCTATAACCACCACGGACGCGCTTTCCGGCTTAAGATGCCAGCTGTGCGCGGTTACGCCACTGCTGTCGATTATGAATTGCTGCCACGGTGCCGCTTTTTTACTGGAAGCGATGCTGCGCACCACAAAAATGGCACTGCCGGGCAGCGCATCGTCAGTATTCACGATGGTGGTGGTCTGAAAACGGTCACGCGGCAAGCTGGCCTGCTGAATGGCTTCGATTAAACGTGCACTCTGATCCTTCGCTGAAAGACGACCCGCCACATGAATCACCAGACGCACTTTTCCGGTCAGGGTCTGACTGTTCCAGCGCTGATAATTTATGTCGCCCTGATTCAGCACCATTTCGCCTTTATCGGCAACGAAGACGGATGGTACAGGCTGACCGGGTGTCAGGGTGTGGGCGGTGGCAAAGCCGGAAAACAGCAGGGCAATCATCAGTCCATAATGGCGCACGGGTTCCTCACTTCTTTCACGGTTTGCGTCAGACGCGGTGAACGCTTTCATTAGCAGGCAGAAGATTAGTACCACATCTATGTTTCAGATCAATAAAAGCATTCTGGATTTGGCCTGAAAATGCAGGGGAGAATGTGTTTACAGGAGGTGTTAAATGAGTACAGCACTGATGACATTACCTGAATTTGCCCGTTACATCGGCATTGCCACCCCCACGCTGGCGCGCGCCTTTTGCTGCCGGGGATCGCTGGCGGGTGTGCCGCTGCCGCAGGCGCTGGATGATGCACCGCTGACACAACGCCACTGGCTGCGCGATGATGTACGTCAGTTTGATCATGCCTATAAACGGGTTCAGGCGATGCAGCAACGTAGCACGCTTTAATCTGTATTAAGCAGGACCTGAGCGCGGGAACGTTCCCGCGCTTTTTTATGCAAAATTATCGGGCTTTACCAGGAAGCAGACCAGATTGGCATCCCGATCGCCCACGATCTCAATGCTGGAATCCAGCCCGCTGACGGCATCACCGCGACCCAGTCGCTGATCGCCGACGCGAATAATCCCTTCAAGCACGGTGAGATAAGCGACAAAGCCCGGCATCGACGGCACGTCCAGCGTATGGTTGCGCTCCAGCAGTGTGTCGAAGATGTAGACTTCCTGGCGCAGTTCCAGCGGCGCATCAGACTCTTCCGGCCCGGCCAGTTCGGTCCAGCCATTAGTCATAATGCCCTGTTCACGCTCCAGCACCTGGGTCATCGCTTCACCGCCCTGCTGTGCAGGCCGGATTACCGCCTGTAACAGTTCCGCTTCATACAACGGCACCGACTCTTCGTATTGAACGCCATCACCCGCATTCACCACCATCACGCGTTTAGCAGAGAGCTGGGTACGTTCGCCATTACTGTCCTGATGCTGCATCGAACCACGCCACAGGTAGGTGAAAACTTCTTCATCCTGATGCTGCTGCATCGGAATCCGGGCATCGAGTTTTAGCGACATCAGATCAACACTGACCAGCGGGCTTAACGCCTCGCCAGGACGCTGGCGACGGACGGTAAAAGGACCGTACTCAAACAATTGTTCAGGATTAGCTCGCACAATGTTCATGATTTGCTCTCAAATAAAGTGACTCATAACAACGATCATAGACCTCAGGCGGAAATTGAGAAGCCGGGAGTTTTGCCCGGCTTCGTCAGTTATTTTGAATAATAGAGTTTAGGGTGTCTTGCCAGCCTACTTGCCCTGTTCGTCGCTCTCACCGAGGAAGAAATACCAGAGTGGAATCGACAACAGCCCGGTAAATACCGTGGAGTAGAGCAGGATCATCATCGCCTGGGTGATATACATGGTCAGCGACCAGTGACTGAAGGGGATCTGATACTGATCAATCACTCCGCCAATCATCGCATTCGCCATCACCGTAATGACAATCAGCGCCAGCACCGTCACGCTGCGCAGAAAATAGCGCATCTCTTTGCGCTTCCCGGCAAAACGCGACTGGACGATGGCAAGCGGCGACTGTTTGTCCGGAGCGACATCCACGCGAACGACCGCGGCGCGCTGTGCGCTGCGCCAGCGCTGAATATCCAGCAGCACCAGCACCAGCAGGCTGATACCCATAACGGGCAGGGCATATCCCAGCGCCAGCATCACTATCAGACTGGTGCCCTGTGCATAGCGCGGCAGCGCCAGCCAGGCGGATAACAGCGTCTGCGAGGGGTTGAGCTGCGGAACAGCCGGGCGACGAATCCACCACATGCGGTAGCCCAGCACAATCATTGTGCAGAGTCCAAAGCCAGACAGCGCCAGAATCAGCTGATTAGGCAGGCCAAACAGCACGCCCATATGCGCATCCACGCCCCAGCGGGTCAGTTTCGCCACCAGCGGGAAGCTGGCAAACTCAACGCGGTCGACCACGCTAAAATCAGTCGGATTAATTGAAACCGCATCGACCTGGCTTGGCCAGCTGCGGTCAATCTCCGAAACCGTCCACGCCTGTTCAGCGTTCTTAGGCTGGCGTAGTTCCAGTTTCGCTGCGTGCAGTCCGGCCTGACGCGCCGCTGCCAGCGCCTGATCCCAGCTGGCATTCGGCTGATTGAGAATCACAGGCGCGGCGGTTTTGGCCGGCATGGTCATTCCGGACATCGTCATCCCTTCCATCGCGCCGCGATGGTCAGCATGGGGATCGGCGGCTTCAGCGGGCGGGTTGCCGTTTAGCGCGGTATTAACCTGCGGCGTTTTCCAGCCAAAGTCGCTGCGCATCTTTTCAATATTATTGCCCGCCCACTGTGACCAGGTCAGCCCGGTTACTGAAAAGAACACCAGACCGATTGCCAGCAGCAGCCCCAGCGTGACATGCCAGTGACGGGTTGCCGCGAAGCCGCTCCGTGCTTTGTTGCGGGTGCGCGGTGGCCGGGTGCCGGACCATAAGACGATACCACCCAGCGCGGCGACCCACAGCCAGGAAGCTGCCAGTTCACTGTAGTTACGACCAAAATCACCCAGCAACAGGCCGCGATGCAGCTGATCCAGCCACATGCGCAGCGGCAACACACCGCTGGTGCCATACACCGTCAAATCGCCTTTCACCTGCAGGGTGTAGGGGTCAATAAACAGAGATCGTGATTCCGATGGGCCAAGCTGTGGCTCGGCAAACTGCACGCGGGTTGTATCCTGCGGGCCGGGTGCCGGACGCACAGCGTAAATGCGTGCTGATTCACCGGCACGGGCTCGCGCAGCGGCAATCTGGGCGGACAACGGTTGGGCCTCACCTTGTGCGTCGGTAGTCAGGGCATCATGGTAGATAGCCTGTTCCAGTTGCGGTGTCAGAACGTAGAGCGTGCCGGTGAGTGCCGCGACAAAAATAAACGGCGCAATAAACAGGCCGATATAAAAATGCAGGCGGCGAAAGAGATTAAACACCGTGCCGCGCGATGCAGGGGACATTTCCTGAGAAGAGGACATAGCATTCCACACTTTTCAAAAGACAAAGACGATCAGGTGACGTTGTCACGCAATCGGATAAGTAAGCAGTGAGTGTGACGTGATAAAGGGTGGCGCGCGCGGTCGATGAAGACGCAACAGCCGTCGCCATTGGGGTGGATTGATAGCCGCTGGCGGCGGGGCGTGGTTGATCAGGCACATCCACCAGATAAACGGGATAAAAACCCAGAGCATCAGCGGAACATGCACCAGCAGATCGCAGTAGCCACAGGCAAAGCCCGGGCCCATCATCATCCCGTGGTCCGCCATCGACATCTCGCTGTGATGATCCATCATCGGCATCTCTGCGCTCATGATCGAAGCGCCTTGCATCCTGGCATGATGCTCAGCGAGATTCTTTGAGATCATCGGTGCAACAAACAACAGCAGCACGGCCAGTATCGCAATACCGGCGGTGAGTCGTTGTCTGAGTGAAGATCTCGGCATTATTTTAACGGATGTAAGGGGTCAGAATTCAGGGCGGCAGTGTAACGCGAAGGGAATAAAAGGGTTAAATAAAGTGGCATCTGTTCCGAAAAAATTCGCACTCTTTGAACATTTTCACTTTAATTTCAGCATCATTTAACTTACTTGTTACCCGCAGCGTACATACAAATAACATTAATGATTCGCCTGCGGTTTAACCTAACCCGATGAAGGAGTAAACATGAAAATTGTAATGCTGGATGGTGGCACGCTGCCGGTACCCCTGCCGACCGGTCAACAGCAGGCTGACTGGGAGGTTCGCGCGCAGACCCCGGTTGATGACATTGTGTCTTCGCTGGCGGGCGCAACGGTCACTATCACCAATAAGATGCCGTTGCGGGCAGACACACTGCAACAACTGCCTGAACTGCGTTTTATCTGTGTCGCAGCGACGGGCTATGACTGTATCGATCTTGATGCTTGTCGCGCACGCGGCATCGTGGTCAGTAATGTTCCAGGCTATTCGACTCAGAGCGTTTCAGAGGCGGTGATAGCCGCGATTTTTGCCCTGCGCCGTCAACTGATGGCTTATGCCAGCAATACCCGCATCGTCTGGCCCCAGGCTAAGCACTTCTGTGTGCATCATCAGCCGATAGGGGATATTGGCGGAGCCACGCTGGGCATCGTGGGCAAAGGCGACATCGGCCAGGCGGTCGGAAGGCTGGCCCAGGCGCTGGGAATGCAGGTGCAGTACGCCGAGCGAAAAGGCAGTGAAAGGGTGCGTGACGGTTATGTCAGCTTTGAGCAGATGCTGGCGACCAGCGATATCATTTCGCTGCACTGCCCGCTGAGTGACATCACCCGCCAGATGATTGATCGCGAGGCGCTGGATAAAATGAAGCCACAGGCGCTGCTGATAAACACGGCACGTGGCGGACTGATTAACGAGGCCGATCTTGCTGCCGCCTTAAAGCAGGGGCAGATTGGTGGTGCGGCGCTGGATGTGCTGAGCAGCGAACCGCCCGCTCCGGATAACCCGCTACTGGCGGATCTGCCAACTCTGCTGCTGACACCGCACATCGCCTGGGCAAGTCGCAGCGGCGTGGAGAATCTGGTGGCTGGTGTGATGGCCAATATCGCGGCCTTTATTCAGGGCGAGCCAATTAATGTCGTGAACTGAGTCAGGTGGCATAGTTTTTAATGCCCAACATGGGTTGATATTCAGAGCAATCTCGTAGAATTCAGGTAAAGCGTTTTACGCGGTTTAGTCATCAGGGTATTAATTTCATTATTTCCATCAGGACTTTAAACGTTCGTGCGCTACAGGAATTAGCGCCTTTAACTGGCTGAATCAGCCGTTGTAAGCACTTCAGGAACAGAAAGGATTCTGGCCAGTGAAAAAGAAGAACAGCACACATGTGCCCCATGATGCCACATTCCGGCAATTTCTGACTCAGCCGGATATTGCCAGGGATTTCATGGAGCTGCATTTGCCGCCAGAGCTGCGCGTATGCTGTGATCTCAGCACGCTGAAGCTGGAGTCGGGGTCATTTGTCGAGGATGATCTTCGGCAGTACTTTAGCGACGTGCTTTACAGTCTTAAAACAACCGCTGGCGATGGATATATCCATGTACTCATTGAGCATCAATCTGTGCCAGACAAACATATGGCATTTCGGCTGATGCGCTATGCAGTGGCTGCCATGCAGCGCCATCTTGAAGCAGGGCATAAGCGTTTGCCGCTGGTGATTCCCGTCCTGTTTTACACTGGCAAACGCACTCCCTATCCCTATTCGACCCGGTGGCTGGATGAGTTCGATGACCCGGCGCTGGCGTACAGGCTATACAGCCGCAGTTTTCCGCTGGTCGATGTCACGCTGATCCCTGACGATGAGATCATGCAACACCGCAGCATGGCGGCTCTGACCCTTTTGCAGAAGCATATCCGGCAGCGTGATCTGGCTGAAATGATGGACAGGCTGGTAACCATTTTGCAGGCTGGCTATCACTCTTCATCACAGGTGATAACGCTGGTACACTACATCGTACAGGCGGGCGAAACATCGGACGCCAAAGCCTTTGTACGGGAGCTGGCATTGCGTGTGCCACAACATGAGGATGTACTTATGACTATTGCACAACAGCTTGAGCAGATAGGTCTTAAAAGAGGCATTGAAAAAGGACGTTCGGAAGGCATACAGATCGGTTTTGAAAAAGGTGAGTATGAGGCGAAATTCAAAATTGCCCGTACCATGTTGCATAGTGGCATGGATCGCAATACCGTTATGCAGATGACTGGTCTGAATGAAGACGATCTGGCGCAGATTTCGCACTAATAAATTTTTTGAGTTCTGATTATCGCTGACGACTCAAATCGCCAGCACACTACACGGAAAATGCAAAATCAGCTTCCCGAAATCAAGGGAATCCCGCCGCATTTCATCACGGCGAGCCTGTGACTTGCGCGCTCAGCCTCAGAATATCGATCGCCCCAGCTTCTCAGTCAGCAATTCCAGCACAGCGGTACCCGCTAGCGAATTACCCGCGCTATCCAGCCCAGGCGACCAGACGGCAATGCTCATCTCACCAGGGATAATGGCAATAATCCCGCCACCCACGCCCGATTTAGCAGGCATCCCGACCCGCCACGCGAATTCGCCTGCGCCGTCGTACATCCCGCTGGTGATCATCAGTGCGTTAATCTGCCGCGCCTGACGTGGTGTAATCATCTGGCTACCGTCCAGCGTTTTGCCCTGATTCGCCAGATAGATAAACGTGCGGGCCAGCTCAACGCAGTTCATCGACAGCGAGCAGTAGTGGAAATAGGTCTGCATCACGCCGGTGACATCGTTATCGAAATTACCAAACGACTTCATCAGCCAGGCGATGGCTGCATTGCGGGCCGAATGTTCGAACTCGGAGCGGGCAACGTGGCGATCATAATTGATATCGGACTGCTGACTCAGCTGGCGCACAATTTCCAGCATTCGCTGACGCGGGGCGGTCAGTCGGGTTTCCAGCAGATCGCAAATCACCAGCGCACCGGCATTAATAAACGGATTACGCGGCTTGCCCTGTTCCAGCTCCAGCTGAACCAGTGAATTAAATGGCTGGCCAGAAGGCTCTTTGCCGACCCGCTGCCATATTTCGCTGTCCTCATAGCGGGTCAGTGCTACGGTCAGAGAGAGCGCCTTGGAGATCGACTGAATCGAAAAGCGCGTCTCAGCATCGCCCGCCTGAAAAAGGGTGCCGTCACGCAGGCAAACTGCAATCGCCAGATTATCGGCAGCCACATCCGCCAGCGCAGGGATATAGTCAGCCACCTTTCCCTGATGGATCAGTGGACGTACCTGATCCAGGATCTCCTGCAGCAGAGCATTATTCAGTTCAGACACGCACATTCTCCCGTCGATTCCCGCTGACCCGTGATGCTAAGTATCCGTGATCGGCGAGTCATTTATTGTTAACGGCTCCGCCGCATTTTCAGCTAATGGTTTTTGACTGCGCTGCCAGCGGAGCCAGCAACATCTGTAACAGGCTCAGCATTGCCAGCACGCTAAAGGGCAGCGTCCAGTTACCGCTCTGCTCATGGAGCACGCCAAAGAACAGCGGGCCGAGTGCCGCCAGCGCATATCCGACACACTGTGCCATGCCCGACAGCTGTGACGCCTGACGGTGATGAGTGGCTCGCAGATTAAACAGTGAGAGGCAGAGCACCAGTGATGCGCCTGCACCCAGCCCGGCCAGAGTTAGCCAGATGACGGCCCACTGCGGATTGAGCAATAAGCCCAGCATGCCGAGGAAAATGCCTGATGAAGCAATGAACGCGGTAAGCCGGGCATCTTTTACCCGCTTCAGCGCCACCATGCAGCCCAGGTTAGCGACGATCGCAATTGCCTGATACCAGAACAGCAGCCAGCCTGCGTGGACCTGACTGAAGCCGTTATCCTGGGCAAACAGCGTAAACCAGTCAATCAGGGTATAAAACGCCAGCGATTGCAGCGCCATAAACAGTGCAATTTGCCAGCCGCCTGCCGTTCGCCACGGATGGCGATATGCAACGGGCGCATCTGCGGGCGCTGCGGTTGACCGCCGGTGACGTAACAGCGGCAGCCAGGCGAGCAGCGCAACCAGCCCGGGTAGCGCCCAGACAACCAGCGAGAGTCGCCAGCCTGCCGCGGAAAGCTGGCTCAGCGGAACGGCAATGCCAGATGCCAGGCTGGCAGTAATCGACATGGTGGCGGCATAAAGGCCAATATATTTAGCGGTGTGGGCGGTGAAATCGCGTTTAATCAGTGGCGGCAGCAGCACGTTGGCGGCGGCAATACCTGCGCTGAGCAGCAGCGTTCCGCTCCACAATGCCGGTTCAGCAGGCTGCCAGCGCAACAGCGAACCGGCAGTGATCAGGCATAGCGCGCCCCATAAACTGCGCTCAAGCCCGACGCGATTTCCCAGCCAGGCGGCCAGTGGGGCGAGCAGGGCAAACAGCATCAGTGGAATAAAGTTAAACAGGCCCGCTTCACCGACACTCAGGCCAAAGGTCTGGCGGATATCCTGCAGTACCGGGCCGATGACAGTAATGGGCGCACGAAGATTAGCCGCGGTCAGCAGCAGGACGAACAAAAAAAATGTGGCGCTGGAATACGCAGCGAGAGGTTTAGCTGGGTGTTGTACAGGCATCATGGCAGGGATCATCACATGCAGCAGTGCTGCGGGGGCGTTGGTTGACGTTAACGCTTACGCATCAGAATTGATGTCTGGGCGCTACTTTACTGACCGGTTAGCTGCGTGTAAAGCCTTGTTATGCGATGAAATAGCGCAATTGAGATCTCGCAGCAGCGATCGCCTTGTGACAGGATCAATGGAATTCAGGTTCAGGGAAATGACCGCAGTCGTTCTGGCTGGGATTGGAGCCTGGCTGGCAGGTCTGCTGGCGGGCTTCGGCCGCCGGAACCGGTTTTTCAGCGTGCCACGGGGCACTACAGGCACTGAGAAGAGAAACCAGAATCATCACACTGATAACGCGCATATCCGCTCCTTATAAACCGTCATGAACAAGGCCACGTCGGTGATCGGCGGTTTGCAGGTCAGGGACGTCTTACCTGAGTGTGGTATCTAAGGGGATAATGTCAATTAAAACAGAGCAAACATCAGCGCGACAGGAAAACTCATCGGCCAGGTGGCACCCACCAGAAAGGCGCTCAGCAGTTTGATGCTCAGCTTATCTTTGGCGATGAAGAACGTGATCAGCGTAGCGACCAATGCCACAACGGCATAGAAAATTAGCATACCCTGGTACAGTGTCATCGATATCTCCGCAGCGGCATTAAGGTTTTCGCTGCGCATGATGCGGATTTTTGTGATCCAGATCAAGTGAATCAGGGTTTAGCATCTAAAGAAATCATGGGTAAGGGCAGTTGGTTCGCTCGCTGAATTTCAGCGTAACAGCGGGCGATTTCAGGCTGAAACCAGGCGAGGAAAACACGGCTAAAACCTTGGCTGATGCCGTCAGCCAGACTCAACAACCTCTGGCGAATGCTCCCTGATTAAGCGTTGCCATGACGTAAAAAAACCCGCCAGCGTGGACGGGCCTGTTATCGACAGTGCATCACTAAAAGGTATGCGCTTTAACTCTGGCGGTATAACGCTATCACGTCCTCAAGGTCCGGCGTACGTGGGTTGCCGCCGGTACAGACATCATCCAGCGCGGCCTGTGCCAGTGCAGGAATATCCGCCTCTTTTAAGCCTACTTCACGCAGCGAGCGGGGAATACCCACATCGCGACAGAGCTGACGCACCGCGGCGACCGCCGCTTCCCGCGCCTGATCCAGCGATAATGTCTCGACCTGTTTCACACCCATTGCACGGGCAATGTCGCGATATTTTTCGCCAGTGCCTGAGGCATTCCACGCCATCACCTGCGGCAGCAAAATGGCATTGGCTACGCCGTGCGGGACATTGTAAAAGGCGCCCAGCGGGTGTGCCATGCCATGCACCAGACCAAGGCCGACATTAGAGAAACCCATACCGGCCACATATTGTCCCAGCGCCATCTGCTCAACCGCCTCAATATTCCCCGCCACCGATTCGCGCAGTGACTGGCTGATAATCTCAATGGCTTTGAGGTGCAGCATATCGGTCAGGGTCCAGGCTCCGCGTGTGATGTAGCCTTCAATGGCATGAGTAAGGGCATCAATACCAGTCGCAGCCTTCAGCGACGCTGGCATGCTCGCCATCATCTCCGCATCAATGATCGCCACTTTCGGAATGTCATGGGGATCGACACAGACAAACTTACGGCGATTCTCTTCATCGGTAATGACGTAATTAATCGTCACTTCTGCGGCGGTGCCTGCCGTGGTCGGGATGGCGATGATCGGCACGCACGGATGACGGGTGGGGCTGACGCCTTCCAGACTGCGGACATCTTCAAACTCAGGATTATTAATAATAATGCCGATCGCCTTGCTGGTATCCTGTGGTGAGCCACCGCCAATGGCGATCAGGTAGTCGGCACCTGACTCTCTGAACACCGCAACACCCTGCTGCACAACCCGAATGGTAGGATTCGGCACCACCTCATCATACACCGCCCAGTCAAGCTGATGTTGCGCCAGCAGATCGGTCACCCGCTTCAGCGCACCCGCCGCGACCAGCGCTTTGTCAGTGACGATCAGTGCTTTTCGCATCCCGCGACGTTGTACCTCTTCCGGCAAATGGCGCAAAGCACCAGCACCAAACCAGGCGGTTTCATTGAGAATCATACGTTGGGTCATCAAAACATCCTCTGTTAACAAATGAATTTTTACCATCCGTGATCTCCGGTTCATGTTCTGCTCAGAACCTCTCACTTTCAGGTAAAGACATTTGATAAAAATCAATCAATTAGTAAAAATCACTGTACCTGTGCCCGCTGGTTTTCGTGCGGTATGTCTGAAATCAGGCTACAGACCTGTTGATGGATTTCTCACTGTCGTCAGAGGTATGTAACACTGGGTCATCAGCAAACCCGCATGCCTATGAGGAAAGAAGACATGACCCGATTCGTAATGAATAAAAAGGATGATCTCGTCGACAGCGCGTTAGATGGCATGATTTACGCCAGCCCGTGGCGCAATCTGGTCCGGTTGCAGGTCGATCCGCGCATTCGCATCGTGATGCGTAATGACTGGCAAAAACAGCAGGTTGCGCTGATTTCCGGTGGCGGTTCAGGCCACGAACCGGCCCATGTCGGCTTTATCGGCAAAGGGATGCTGACGGCTGCCGTCTGTGGCGATGTTTTTGCTTCTCCCAGCGTTGACGCGGTGTACAACGCCATCATCAATATTACCGGTGAGGCGGGATGTCTGCTGATTGTGAAAAACTACACCGGAGATCGCCTCAACTTCGGTCTGGCGGCAGAAAAAGCGCGCAAAGCGGGATTCAGCGTCAATATGGTGATTGTCGGTGATGATGTTGCGTTGCCCGATAACCCTCAGCCACGCGGCGTAGCGGGCACGTTGCTGGTGCATAAAGTGGCGGGCTTCGTTGCAGAGCGGGGTGATGACCTGGCGGCGGTGACCGAGGCAGCAGAGGCAGCCAGTCGTGCTATCGCCACCATGGGCGTTGCGCTTTCAAGCTGCCATCTGCCGGATGAACAGACCGGCCAGCGGGTGCCAGACGGCAGCGTTGAAATGGGGCTGGGGATTCACGGCGAACCGGGCGTTGACGTCATGCAGACGCAAAACAGTCAGCAGATTGTGCAGCATCTGCTGGAGAAAGTGATGCCGGGCAACGATCAGCCACGTGCGCTGTTAGTCAATAATCTTGGCGGCATGTCCGCGCTGGAGATGAGTCTGGTCACGCGGGATCTGATTGAGTCGCCGCTAAGCCGTGGCAGTGATTATCTGATTGGCCCGGCTCCGCTGATGACCGCGCTGGACATGAAGGGCTTTTCCGTCACCGCCATGACGCTGACGCCGTTGTTCGAGG
The DNA here is from genome assembly GCF_007558755.1 of Pantoea sp. paga. Classification (NCBI taxonomy): domain Bacteria; kingdom Pseudomonadati; phylum Pseudomonadota; class Gammaproteobacteria; order Enterobacterales; family Erwiniaceae; genus Pantoea; species Pantoea sp. paga. Next base: position 418,647 of record NZ_VLTF01000003.1, on the reverse strand, counting down.
AGGCGATCTGCGCGCCGGTTGAGGTCACCGGCTGGGTTCAGGCGGTTAAAATCGCACCGCTGCAGCCGGTTAATGCGACAAAAGAGGCAACAGCGCATCCGGCGCAACCCTCAGATAACCCGACCGTCGCTGCGTTTGTTAACAGCATCTGTGAAACGCTGATCGCCAGCGAAAGCGAGCTGAACAAACTGGATGCGCAGGTCGGTGATGGCGATACCGGTTCGACCTTTGCTGCTGGCGCACGTCAGATCCAGCGCGAATGTGCAGATAATCAGCTGCCGTTAAATGCCTTGCCCGATCTGCTCGCGGTGACGGGTGAGCGACTGGCGACCGTGATGGGCGGCTCCAGCGGCGTACTGATGGCGATCTTTTTCACCGCTGCTGCGCAGCAGCTGGCCGAAGGCGATGCGCTGCCCGCGGCCCTGCAACAGGGTCTGGAGAAGATGAAGCAGTATGGCGGGGCACAACCAGGAGATCGTACGCTGATTGATGCGCTGCAACCGGCAATCGAGGCGCTGGTGGCGGGTAAATCGCTGGCAGAGGCGGCTGATGCGGCACAGCAGGGCAGTGATGCAACCGCCAGCATGGGGAAAGCAAAAGCGGGCCGATCATCTTATCTTAACAGTGCTAACCTCAACGGCGTGTCTGATCCGGGTGCCGTCGCTGTCGCCAGAGTCTTTGCGGCATTAAAAAAACTATAGTGCTGTCACGACGCTAAACGCGCCTGGAGAAAGGCCAGTAACTGGCGGTTTACTTCGCTGCGCTGACGGTGCTGCGGGTAAACCGCATTCAGGGAGAGCGGGGGCGGCAGATAGTCGTCCAGCACGGTCACCAGCTCACGGCGTTGCAGGGCTGTCTCAACGATAAAGGCGGGTAACAATACCAGTCCTAATCCTGCCAGTGCGGCATCACGCAGGACCTCGCCATTGTTACTCACCATCGGTCCCTGAACCGCCAGCCACTTCGGTTTACCATTGACCTGCAGTTCCCAGCCATTCTGACCTTCACGTCCGTAGCGCAGACAGGCGTGTTGCAGCAAGGCTTCTGGCTGCTGCGGCGTGCCAGCCCGTTCCAGATAGCGGGGGCTGCAGCAGATAACCCGCTTCAGCTCGCCGAGCGGACGGGCAATCAGCGTGGAATCAGCCAGCGTACCGATGCGAATCGCCATATCAACGCCTTCGCCAATCACATCGGCATAGCGGTCAGCCAGCTCAATATGAAACTGCAATGATGGATGGTGGCTCAGAAATTCGGCAATCAGGGGGGAGAGGTGGCTCATGCCAAAGGACATCGGCAGATTGATTCGGAAGGTGCCGCGCAGCGCCTGCTGCTGCTCTGACACCGCCAGTTGCGCTTCCTGAATCTCATCCAGAATGCGCTGAGCATGTTGCGCGAACAGTAAACCTGCATCCGTTACAGACAGCTTACGGGTGTTACGGATCAGCAATCGTACCCCCAATGATGCCTCCAGCGCAGCCATGCGGCGGCTGACATACTGTTTCGATAGCATCAGATGCTCAGCTGCTGCAGTAAAGTTACCAGCATGCATTACCGCAACGTAAATCCGGAGATCTTCAATCTGCATAGTGTCCACTTATCGGTGACAGTGACGATGATTCAGGCGTAACTTCAGCCAGAGGCGTTAACTTATATCGGGTAATGCGTCACAGGGCAACGCGTCAGCTTTATCAGCCAGCGCGACGGAGATCATAGATTTGCCGTTTCCTTACCCCTGAACTGGTGGTCAGTCGGGTCAATCGCGTTAAAGCCGTTATAGTAATCAGGCAGTGACGCAATCCATCCGGAACATAATCTCTTGATTAATCTGATAAGGAGTAGCTGGTGAAAAAATTACTCTGCGCGACGGTGCTGGCCGTTTTGCCAATGACCACGCTGGCGGCATCGGTATTTACGCTGCAATCACAGGACTTCAGCGATAATGCGCTACTGGATAAAAAGTTTGCCGGTGCCAATAAAAGCAATCCTTCCTGTACCGGTGAGAATATCTCTCCCGAATTGAACTGGTCTGCGATTCCGGCTGGCACCCGCAGTCTGGCTCTTCTGATGACCGATCCGGTCGGGGCCAAAGGGCTCGGCGTTACCCATATGGTGGCCTATAACATTCCCGCCAGCCGCTCGTCATTTGCGCAGGGGGCGCTGACAAAGGGCAAGGACTACACCGGCGGAAAAAATACCCCAGGGACGCTGCACTATTATGGCCCATGCCCGCCTGCAGGCAGTGGTCTGCATCACTATAACTTTGTGCTGATCGCCACCGATTTGCCGGTGGGTCAGTTGAAAGCGGGGTTAACCCAGGCAGAGCTGGTGGCACAGCTGAAAGGCCATGCGCTGGGCGCGGCCAGCACCGTCGGCCGCTTTAGCAATGAATGACCTGCACGTTTGCAGAGGCAGCGCTGAATAGCCTGCCTCCGCGCGCAGCGGGTCAGTCGCCACTAAACATCTCGCAGATGCGCGACGCAATGTGATGGGTGTGGGTCTCCAGCGCGAAGTGGCCGCTATCCAGCATCTCGACCACCGCCTGTGGATTATCGCGCTGCCAGGCCACGGCGCCCGGTGGTATAAAGAACGGATCGTGCCTGCCCCAGATCACCAGCGTTGGCACCTGCTGCTGGCGAAAGAACGCCTGAAATTCCGGATAACGTTTCAGATTACTGGCGTAATCCAGAAACAGGGCCTGCTGAATATCTTTGTTACCGGTGCGCTCCATCAGCAGGGTATCCAGGGTATAGGTTTCCGGGGCGATCTGCTGCGGATCGCGCACCCCATGCAGATACTGCCATTTCACCCCTTCCAGCGTCAGGATGGCGTCACGGATCACCTGACCATTTGCTTCGCTGGGATCGTCCCAGTAGGCGCGGACCGGCGCCCAGGCCTCTCCTAATCCCTCCAGATAGGCGTTACCGTTTTGTGATATCAGTCCGCTGACGCGATCGGGGTAAGCCAGCGCCAGTCGCAGACCGGCAGGTGCGCCATAGTCGAAAACATACATCGCATACCGTTCCAGTCCCAGTGCATCGACAAAGGCGGTCAGCGTCTGGCCAAGCGCATCGAAGGTCCAGGAATAGTTGCGCTCAGCAGGCACTTCAGTGAAGCCAAAGCCCGGCATATCGGGTGCGATGAGATGAAATTTATCGGCCAGAAGCGGGATCAGATTGCGGAACTGATGTGAAGAGGTGGGAAAGCCATGCAACAGCAGCAGTACCGGCAGGGAAGGATCGCCCGCTTCGCGATAGAAAATATTGATGCCATCGGCCTGCTGGTAACGGTACGAAATGGATTGATCACGCATGCTGAACTCCTGTAACTGGTTAAATGATATTTATGGGGTTACTAAGAGTCATTATGCAGCCAGGATGTAACCTGTCAAATCAATTTATAATGGTTACAATAAGTGCGGTGTAACTACTCAAATGGTCTTTTGTCGGTTACAGTGGCATCAACAGAGTTAACAAGGGAGGCAATATCATGGCGGAAACGCAATCACACACCGCCCAGGGACCGTGGTTTCTGGCCGATCATCCGGCGCTGGATTTCATCAATACCCTGGCCATCGTGGAGGGCCAGCCGCACGACTTCTGGCAAACCGATCAGGATGTTGAAGCCTGGCTACAGCAGGCCGGACTGGCACCAGACGCCCCGGCTCCGCAGCAAGAACCGGGTGCGCTGTTGGAAGCAGCGCGTCACTTACGTCAGATCATTCGTGACAACGTGCAGCAGCACAAAGCGGGAGAGGGCGTTGATATTCAGGCGCTGAACGCCTGGCTGGATGAAGCGACCAGCCATCTGCAAATAACCGGGGAGCCGGGCGCCTTAAAAATAAGGCGGGTCTATGCGGGCCAGAGCGTGATGCAGCGGCTGGGACAGGTTGCGGAACAGGCTGCGATGTTGCTGGCGCAGGAGGACTTCAGCAGAGTCCGTGGCTGTGAACATCCCGCCTGTACACTGTGGTTTTACGATCGCACCAAAGCGCATCGCCGCCGCTGGTGCAGCATGGCGCTGTGTGGCAATCGGGCGAAAGTCGCGCGTTTCAGGGCAGTTAAATCAGCTGGGTAAACAGATCGGACGGCAGATAAAAAAACACCCTGCAGAGCAGGGTGTCAGAGCAATTATTTCGCGGCGGTCGCTGATGGCTTGTGCCGCTTACGCAGCTTGTCGATCAGGCGATGCGCTTCCGCTTTGGTCGCCACCGCAGGAGATGAACCGGTCAGCGGTTGACGGGCTGTTTCACGTACCGTCAGGATAGTGAGCAGGCCAATCACGCCCGCGCCCATCATGTAGTAAGCCGGCATCATATTGTTTTTAGTGGTATCCACCAGCCACGCGGTAATCAGCGGTGTCGTACCCCCAAACAGCGAAACCGACAGGTTGAAGCCGATGGCCAGCGCACTGTAACGGATATCGGTAGTAAACAGCGCTGGCAGCGTCGAAGGCATAGTGCCGCTGAAGCAGGTGTGCAGTACACCCAGAATCATCAGGCCGCCAAATACCGCCCACATATTACCTGACCCGATCAGCATAAAGCTCGGGATGGCGAGCAGGATCAGACCCACCGCACCAAACGCAATTACCGGACGACGACCGATGCGGTCAGTCCAGCGACCCCACAGTAGCGTCAGCGGCATCATTACGAACATCGCCACCATCACCAGCAGCAGGCCACTTAACTCTGGCAGACCCAGCACGCCGGTCAGATAGCTCGGCATGTACGAGGTCAGCATGTAGTTAGAGACGTTAAACAGCAGCACCAGACCGATACATTTCATCATCGGTGCGCGGTATTTGCTCAGCATCTGCATCAGCGTCAGACGCGGCTTGCTTTGTTCCAGCGCTTCCTGTTTTTCCATGTGCTGCTGGAAGGCCGGAGTCTCTTCCAGCTTCAGTCGTACATAGAGACCAAACAGGCCCAGCGGCGCGGCGATAAAGAACGGCACGCGCCAGCCCCAGGACATCATCGCCTCATTCGACATCACGGTGGTCATCACCGTGACCAGGCTGGCACCCATCAGATAACCGCCGATGGTGCCGAATTCCAGGAAGCTGCCCATAAAGCCACGGCGTTTATCGGTGGAGTACTCCGCGATAAAGGTCGCTGCGCCGCCATATTCACCGCCGGTTGAGAAGCCCTGAATCAGACGTGCCACCAGCAGCAGAATCGGTGCCATGATGCCTATTGAAGAGTAAGCCGGGATCAGTCCGATACAGAACGTACCAATTGACATCATGATCATCGTCATCGCCAGCACTTTCTGCCGTCCGATGCGGTCACCCAGCGGGCCAAATACCAGGCCGCCAATCGGACGGACCAGGAAGGCCGCCGCAAACGTACCAAAGGTGGCGATCAGCTGCACCGCGTTGTTGGCATCCGGGAAGAAGACTTTGCCGATGATCACGGCGAGATAGCTGTATACGCCAAAGTCGAACCATTCCATCGCATTACCTAACGCAGCCGCGCCAACTGCCCGCTTCAGCATGTCGTTGTCGATTACGGTAATGTCGTCAACAGTCAGCTCTTTTTGCTTCCTGTTCCAGAAATGTTTCTTTGGGTGTTCAGACGATGAGTTTCTGGTGTCCATATTCTCCTCAGGTGCATCAATGAAGGAGTCTTATAGCTTTCGCAGCCGCAAACAATGTTCAGAAGAAACCGTGGAAATGAAAGCTATAAGAAGCCCAATAATTTTTAAGTGAAGCGGCAGAAACCGCAGCCGGTAAACTCTAGACTACGATTGTAAGTTTTTGCAAGTTTTCAGCCGAAATAACTGCATTTACTGACAAAACCAGCATGGTGAACTTATTCACACCTGCTTACGGGTCTGAATATTTGGTAATATTGTGCGGTTAGGGCTCTTCTTTTAGCTGGATCTTTTTTGCTCGGTTTGCAGTGCAATAGCCACCGAAATATATGCGCTCCGGCGCAGAGTAATCTGCGGGTTTATAGCCCGCGGCATGGTGGGATATTCCCATCCGTCGCATATCCATAGCAGGATTAGTTGGTAGTTAACGCATAAATGAAATGGCAGTGTAAGGCGATTCTATGCCAACAGAGTGTCAATCATGAGCGCGTTAACCACAGCAGAATTGCCGGTAATTGATTTCGCATTATTGTCAGGTAATCAACAGCAGCAGCAACAGGTCCTGGAAAAATTAAGCCAGGCCGCGCGTGATGTCGGCTTCTTCTATTTAATCAATCACGGCATCGACCGTGAATTATTAGATGAGGTTCAGCACGTCGCGCGGAAATTTTTTGCCCTGCCGCAGGCGGATAAATCCGCGGTGGCGATGGCTAACTCGCCGCATTTTCGCGGCTACAACCTGGCGGGCGTGGAAATAACCCGCAGCCAGCCCGACTATCGCGAGCAGTTTGATATTGGTGCGGAACGGGAAGCGCTGCCCGTTACCGCCGATTCACCCACCTGGCAACGGATGCAGGGGCCGAATCAGTGGCCTGAAGCCTTACCTGAACTGCAAACGGTGGTCACCCGCTGGCAGCAGCAGATGACAGCGGTGGCGCTCGAGCTGCTGCGCGCCTTTGCCGGGGCACTGAATCTGCCGCGCAACGCCTTCGATAACCTCTATGGCGACTATCCCAACGAACATATCAAACTGATCCGTTATCCGGGCCGCACGGAGGGCGAATCACGCCAGGGGGTTGGCGCGCACAAAGATTCAGGCTTTCTGACGATGTTACTGCAGGATGACCAGCCGGGCTTACAGGTGGAAGTGACGCCGGACAACTGGATCGATGCCTCGCCACTGCCGGGCGCGTTTGTGGTGAACATTGGCGAGCTGCTGGAACTGGCAACCAACGGTTATCTGCGCGCGACGGTGCATCGTGTGGTGTCGCCACCGCAGAGCAGCGAGCGCTTATCCATCGCCTTTTTCCTGGGCGCGCAACTCGACGCCGTGGTGCCGATCTATCAACTGCCTCCTCAACTGGCTGAACTGGCACAGGGACCGAGCAGCGATCCGCTTAACCCGCTGCTGCGCGAAGTGGGCTGGAACTACCTTAAAGGCCGGTTGCGTTCGCATCCGGAAGTCGCCCGGCGTTTCTACCCTGAACACAACACCCACTGATAACGATAAGAGATAAATGATGATGATTAAAAAGCGCTTTCTGGCCCTGGCCGGTCTTTCACTGCTGATTGCCCAGAGTTTACAGGCCGCGCCGCTGCGCGTAGCGGCCGATCCGCTGCCCCATGCGGAAATCCTGGAGTATGTCAAAACCCTGGACCCGAAACTGGATCTCAAAATTGTTGAGCTGAGCGGGGGCGTGAATGCCAATGAGCTGCTGGCCGCCGGGGATGTGGATGCCAACTACTTCCAGCATCTGCCTTACCTGAAAGATCAGGAGAAGGCGCTGGGGAAAACCTTTGCCGTGGCCGCCAGTGTTCACATCGAGCCGCTGGGTATCTATTCGCGTAAGGTGAAAAGTTTAGCGGCGCTACCTGAAGGGGCCAGCATTGCGGTACCGAACAACACCACTAACCTGAGCCGCGCACTCTGGCTGTTGCAGGACAAAGGGGTGATCAAACTCAACGCGCAGGGTGAAACGGGTTCGACGCTGGTGACGCCGAAAGATATCAGTGAGAACCCGAAGAAAATTAAGATCGTTGAGATTGAGTCGCCGCAGCTGCCACGCTCGCTGGATGATGTGGATGCCGCGATTATCAACGGCAACTACGCGCTGGAAGCCGGTCTGACCCCGGCGAAAGATGCGCTGGGACTGGAGTCTGCAGCACATAATCCCTACGCCAACCTGCTGGTAACGACGCCAGAACTGGCGAAAGATCCCCGCGTGTTACAGCTGGCGAAAGATCTGCGCTCGCCGCAGGTAGCGGAGTTTATCCGTAAAAATTATCAGGGCTCAGTGATTCCGGTCGCGGACCAGCAGCATGATTAAACTCAGTCATCTCAGCAAACAGTATCCTGGCGCATCTGCGCCAGCGTTAGAGGACATCTCACTCACCATCGAAGAGGGGACCATCTTTGGCATCCTCGGCCGGAGCGGAGCGGGCAAAAGTACACTATTGCGCTGCCTCAATCGGCTGGAGAGTCCCACCAGCGGCCTGATTGAAATCGACGGGCAGGATCTTGCCGCGATGAGCCTGGCGCAACTGCGTCAGCAGCGACAGCAGATGGGGATGATCTTCCAGCACTTCAATCTGCTGCATTCGCGCAACGTGCAGGACAACGTCGATCTGGCGCTGGAGATTGCCGGTGTGCCTGCGGCTGAACGCCGCGAGCGGTTCGCATCGCTGCTGAAACTGGTGGGTCTGGCCTCTTTTGCGGCGGCCTGGCCGTCGCAGCTCTCCGGTGGACAGAAACAGCGCGTCGGCATCGCCCGCGCGCTGGCCGCCCGACCCCGTTATCTGCTGTGCGATGAGGCGACCAGCGCGCTGGATCCCGAAACCACCACCTCGATTCTCGATCTGCTGGCCGATATTCAGCAGCAGCTCAATATCACCATTGTATTGATCACCCATGAAATGGCGGTGGTGAAGCGGATTTGTGACGGAGCGGCGCTGCTTGAAAATGGCCAGCTGGTTGAGAGCGGCAGCCTGAGCCAGATCATGGGACGTGAAGAGGGACGCCTGCGCAAAATGCTGCTGAAGGATGGCGAAGCAGACCGGGCGTTTATCGAAAAATATCAGCGTGAGGCATTAACCCGATGCGTAGCATGAGTAGTGAGCGGTTTCAGGAACTGCTGCTGAACGCCACTGGCGAAACATTGTATATGGTGTTGCTGGCGGCCCTTTTCACGGTCGCGATAGGGCTACCGGTGGGCGTGCTGCTGTTTCTGACCCGGCCAAAAGGCATTCTGCCCAATCGCGCGATTTCACTGCTGCTGAATACGCTGGTAAATACCGGACGCGCCTTGCCGTTTGTGGTGCTGCTGATTGCGCTGATCCCCTTTACCCGTCTGCTGGTCGGCACCACGCTGGGCAGCACTGCCGCCATTGTGCCGATTACGCTGGGGGCATTTCCCTTTTTTGCCCGCATCGTGGAGAACGCGCTGGATGAGGTCGACCGCGGCCGTATAGAAGCGGTGGTATCAATGGGCGGCACCCTGTGGCATATCGTCAGCCGTGTGCTGCTGCCGGAAGCGCTTCCCGCGCTGGTGGCGGGCGTTACCCTGACGATTGTGATGCTGATTGGCTTCTCGGCGATGGCGGGTGTGGTTGGCGGTGGCGGGCTGGGCGATCTGGCAATTCGCTACGGTTATCAGCGCTTCGATAACCAAATCATGGCGGCCACCATTGTGGTGCTGCTGGCGCTGGTGATGCTGATTCAGAAACTCGGCGACCGGCTGGTGCGCTCGCTGGCATATCGTCGATAAGGAGCAACCATGTTTCGCGTGATGTCGCCACAAGGCTATCTGCAACGGCCAGGGCTGCGGGCCGGGGTGGGAGAAATTATCCGGCCGCTTGCCTCGCATATTCACATCCTTACCTCGCCGCGCGCCTGGCAGGCGGCGATTAACGCGGACAGGGTGAGACAGATTGCGCAGCAGATCCATTTCCCCTCTGCCAGTCTGGCGCATCTTCCCTTTACGTTCGATCAGCATCTGCTGGAGCAGGCCTTGCTGGTGACGGCTGCTTTTAAACAGTAAATGCGGTCAGCGAATCGATCAGTGGTCGCCGCTTGCTAACCTACCAATAGTAACTTACCTTTAGTAGATTAATGGCTAATCAGGTAAGGTGACGACGATGCATGCATTAATAGTGACTTCCCATCCCAATCAGGACGCTCACACCAACCGCGTGGCGGACCAGCTGGCGCAGGGCATTATCGCGACAGGCCACCATACGGCTGAACAGGCCGATCTTGCAGCAGAAGGGTTTGATCCGCGTTTTACGCTCAGCGATCACAGACATTTCAACGGTCTGGCGCCGACGCCACCCGATGTGCTGGCAGAACAGCAGCGGCTGGATCGTGCCGATGCGCTGGTGCTGGTCTATCCGGTCTACTGGTGGTCATTTCCGGCACAGCTTAAAGGCTGGATAGACCGCGTCTTCATCGCGGGCTGGGCCTTTGATGAGCAGGATGACCATATCGTAAAACGCCTCGGCCATCTTCCCGTTCATCTGGTTGCGATTGGCTCGGCGGATACCCGAACCTTTCTGCGGCGCGGCTATTTCGCCAGCATGCGGAATCAGATCGATCACGGCATCTTTGACTATTGCGGTGCGCCGGTGGTGACCAGTGAACTGTTGCTTAGCGGCGATGAAGGTTATCCTGAGTCACACTATCAGCTGGCGCATCAACTGGGCCAGCGTCTGTTCGCCCATCAGGAAAAACATGACCGTTGAAAAAACACCCCGTAAGCGTCTGTCACGCGAAGCACGACGCAGGCAGTTATCAGACGTCGCGTGGCAGATAATGCAAACCGAAGGCAGCGAGGCACTGACGCTGGCCAGAGTCGGCGACGCGGCGGGGGTCAGTAAACCGGTGGTTTATGACCACTTCACCACCCGTCATGGATTGCTGGCGGCATTGTATGACGATTTTGATCGTCGCCAGACCGAAAAGATGGAAGCGGCGATGAATGCCGCGCCGAAGGTGATGGAACAAAAAGCGGAAGTGCTTGCGGCCTGTTATGTAGATTGTGTGATGACGGAAGGGCGTGAAATTCCTGAGTTGCTGTCAGCGCTCAGCACCTCACCGGAACTGGCTGCCGTCAAACGCCACTATCAGCTCGACTTTATCGCCCGCTGTCAGCGCTGGTTTGCCCCTCTGGCAGGCAGCAGCGGTATTCCGGAAGCAGGCATGTGGGGCTTGCTGGGGGGCGCGGATGCCATCGCAGGCGCGGTGGCACGGGGCGATGTCAGCAAACCGGAAGGAGAGCAGGCGATCACTGCCATGGTTGTGGCACTGGTGGCAGGCAGCCGTGCGTCGGAATCGAATTAGCATAAAAAAGGCGGCCCGCAGGCCGCCGAATCCTTCAACCACAACAGGCGTTGTGTAAGTAGTGGCAACGTACAATGATGATCGTTTTAGCCTTTCACCCCGCCCGCGGTTAAACCGCTCACCAGCCAGCGCTGCGCCAGCAGGAATACCAGGGTGATGGGAATCGCGGAGAGCACCGCCGCGGCGGCGAAATCGCCCCACAGATAGTTCTGCGGATTGAGGTACTGCTGCATCCCGACCGCCAGGGTGTAGCTGTTTACATCGCGCAGCAGCAGCGAGGCGACCGGCACTTCAGTCACCGCGGCGATAAACGCCAGAATAAACACCACCGCCAGAATCGGCACCGACAGCGGCAGCAGCACCAGCCGGAACGCCTGCCACGGCGTTGCGCCATCCAGCGCGGCGGCCTCTTCCAGTGACCCGTCGATAGTTTCGAAATAGCCTTTGATGGTCCATACATGCAGCGCGATACCGCCCAGATAGGCGAAGATCACCCCACCGTGGGTATTCAGCCCGATAAAGGGCAGATACTGGCCGAGACGATCAAACAGAGCATAGAGCGCCACCAGCGACAGCACCGCCGGGAACATCTGAAAAATCAGCATCCCTTTCAGCAGACTGGCACGGCCGGTAAAGCGCATACGGGCAAACGCATAGGCGCAGGTGGTAGAGAGCGCCACGATGCCCAGCGCACTGATTGCCGCAATCTTGATCGAGTTCCATAACCAGAGCAGCACCGGGAAGGGCGGCGGTGTCACCCGGCCATCCGCATGTTCCACGCTGAAACCCAGCGCCAGCCGCCAGTGCTCCCACGAGATCTGCTCCGGGATCAGGCTGCCGGTGGCGAAGTTCCCGGCACGCAGCGAAATCGCAATCACCATCAGCAGGGGAAAGAGAATCGCCGCGATAAATAACAGCAGCAGCAGATGCGTGGTGAACAGACGCAGCCGTTGCGATTTCGGTTGTACCATAGCCATAACAACTCCTCAGAGCCTGGTCCATCAGGCTATTTTATTTGTCAGTCTGAACCCGGGTAGTGCTCACAATCCTCACCTCCCAGGTTCCGGTTGTTCCACGCTCTTCGCGTCCGGACTGCCTGCAACCATGACGCCTGTCGGGCCAGGCGCTTAGTCGAATTTCATTCGCGAGGCTTTCAGGTTAATCACCGCCAGCGCACCCACCAGCAGGAAGATCAACGTGGCAATGGCAGCAGCCAGACCAAAGTCCTGCCCGCCGCCGCCTTCAAAGGCGATGCGCCAGGTGTAGTTCACCAGCAAATCGGTATAACCGGCTGGCGTGGTGGTGCCGAGGCGATCCGGCCCGCCGTTGGTGAGTAACTGCACCAGAACAAAGTTATTAAAGTTAAAGGCAAAGCTGGCGATCATCAGCGGCATCAGTGGTTTCAGCAGCAGCGGCAGGGTAATCAGGAAGAAGTTCTGCAGCGGTCCCGCACCGTCCATCGCCGAGGCTTCATAGAGATCGTCCGGAATCGCCTTCAGCAGCCCCATACAGAGGATCATCATGTAGGGATAACCGAGCCAGGTGTTGACGATAATCAGCATGGTGCGCGCCAGCGTCGGGTCGCTGAACCAGGCGGGCTTCACGCCAAACAGCGCGCTGAGCATCACGTTGATTTCACCAAAGCTCTGGTTAAACAGTCCTTTGAAAATCAGGATCGAGATAAACGCAGGCACGGCATAGGGCAGAATCAGCATCACCCGATAGACCGCTTTGCCGCGCAACGCCTCCCACTGCACCAGACAGGCCAGCACCATGCCCACCGCGACGGTCAGCACCACGGTGATCAGCGAGAAGAGTAGCGTCCAGCCAAATATCGCCAGGAACGGCTTCTGAATCCCTTCGTCAGTAAACACCCGCACGAAGTTTTTCCAGCCGGTATTCACGGTAAAGCCGGGACTTAAGGATTCGTTTGCCCAACTGCCGTCGGCGTTAATCGCCTGGTAGAAACCAGTCTGCGGATTTGCGCGATAGCGCGCGTTACTCTGCTGGTTGATCAGCTCATCCTGCGTGCCAACCCGATAGAGTGGCTGGGTGCCGGAGAACTGGCGCAGCGAACTCATCCGCAACTGACGACCATCCGGCAGTTCAGCCCGGATCTGACTCAGTGCCTGACGATGGGTCGTAATCGCTCTGAAGTTCGCCCGTTCACCTGACGGTGGTGCGGCAGGGGTCATTTTCAGCGTCTGTTCAGCGCCAAACTGAAACGGCGGTGAAACATAGTCTTTGCCATCATTCAGCACTAACTGCCAGCGATCGCCGGCCGGGAACAGAGAAAAACTGACCGCTTCACCCGACTGGAAGGTGCGGCTCAGCAAAACCTGCTGCGCCCGTTCAAAGGTGAGCTGGTTGCTGCTGCTGTAGTTGGTAAAGGCAATGGCAATCGTGCAGGCGAGAGGGAACAGCACAAACAGCGCCATTCCCGCCACGCCGGGATAGACATAACGCCACGCGTACGCGCGACGGTTAGCAAAAATCCACAGTCCGGTCGCACTGAGGATCAGCGTCAGCAACGCAAACAGATATTCGCCCTGCGCGTACATCAGCACCAGCAGATAGCCGACCAGCAGACAGCAGATCCCGATGAGAACGCTTTTCAACAGCACACTGCGCGTTTTCGGTTTTCCTGACATGATGCGGTTTTCCTTAACGGTCACTCAAGCCGGGTTGCCCCGGCTGCAAGGGGAGAATTACTTCTTCAGACGAGCCTGAGCATCTTTCAGTGCGGCGTCGACGCTCTGACGACCGCCCAGCGCGTTCAGGGTGGCGGTGCGCATCGCATACCAGAATGCCGCCATCTGCGGGATATTTGGCATGATGTCACCCTGACGGGCGTTGTTCATGGTGGCGGCGATACGCGAATCTTTTTCCAGCGTCTGCTGGAAAGATTTCAGCGCCACGGCACCCAGCGGCTTATCTTTGTTGACCGCCTCCAGACCGGTGTCAGTCAGCAGATAATTCTCCAGGAACTCTTTCGCCAGCTCTTTGTTAGGACTGGCGGCGTTGATCCCGGCACTCAGCACGCCGACAAAAGCTTTCGACGGTTTACCGTTCAGGGTTGGCAATTCGGTGACGCCATAGTCGATGCCGCTTTTGTCGAGGTTGCCCCACGCCCACGGACCATTAATGGTCATGGCGGTTTCGCCCTTGTTAAAGGCGGCCTCAGCAATCGAATAATCGGTGTCCGCATTCAGGGTTTTGGCTTTAACCTGATCGACCAGGAACTGCATGCCCGCTTTAGCTCCGGCGTTATCGACGCCGACATCTTTCACGTCATAATGACCGTCGGTGAGCTTAAAGGCGTAAGCCCCGCCTGCGGCCAGCAGCGGCCAGGTGAAGTAGGGTTCCTGCAGGTTAAACATGATGGCGCTTTTGCCTTTGGCGCGCAGTTGCTTGTCGAGACCGGCAATCTCTTCCCAGGTTTTTGGCGGGTTCGGCAGTAACTTCTTGTTGTAGATCAGTGACAGCGACTCAACGGAAATCGGATAGCCAATCAGCTTGCCGTCAAAGCGCACCGCGTCCCAGGTGAACGGGAAAATCTTCTCGCGGAAGCTGGCATCCGGCGTGATCTCAGCCAGCAGGCCGGACTGCGCATAGCCGCCGAAACGGTCATGTGCCCAGAAGATAATATCCGGGCCATCGCCGGTCGCTGCGACCTGCGGATACTTCTCTTCCATTTTGTCAGGATGTTCGACCGTAACTTTGATGCCGGTCTCCTGCTCAAATTTCTTACCCACTTCGGCAAGGCCGTTGTAGCCCTTGTCACCGTTGATCCAGATGACCAGTTTACCTTCCTCAATTTTTGCCATCGCGCTGGCCGAAAAGAGCACGGCAGAGAGGGCAGAAAGGGCCAGAATTCTTGCTCCGGTTTTCATCGTCATAAATCCATCCTGTTAGCGGAAGTGGTGAATGCTGTACCGGCATCATTGTGCTTATCCGCCAGGGCTTCTCATCCTCCTCTGCTCTACGCCCCTCGGCCTGCCGCTGTGATCGCGCTGGCAAAAAGCCCCTTAAGCGGGCGCTTACGCGGCAAAAATTCCTGCGGGTCTGCGTTAGCGATCACAAAAAAGCGCGGCAGCGTGCGGGCCGCGGCGTCAGCCCGCGTTTCTCCTCCTCCCGCCTCCTCCCCCAGTGGATTGCATTGCGGTGGAGGATGTTACCTTCTGTTTCCTCTTGCATAGTGAGCCCCGGAACTCGTCTGCCGCTGGGCAGACACGACTATGCAGCTAAGAGGGAAGGGATCATGGCGAGCGTTGTGTTACGCAATGTCACGAAAGCCTGGGGCGATACGGTGGTGTCGAAAGATATCGATCTCACTATTCGTGAAGGGGAATTTGTTGTTTTCGTCGGCCCATCAGGCTGTGGCAAGTCGACGCTGCTGCGCATGATTGCCGGACTGGAGACCATCACCAGCGGCGAGCTGTTAATCGGCGAGCGGCGCATGAATGAAGTGCCGCCCGCCGAACGCGGCATCGGCATGGTGTTTCAGTCCTATGCGCTCTATCCCCATCTGTCGGTGGCAGAGAACATGTCTTTTGGCCTGAAACTGGCCGGGGTGAAAAAAGCGGAGATCCAGCAGCGGGTTAATCAGGTGGCGGAGATTCTGCAACTGGCGCATCTGCTCGATCGCCGGCCTAAAGCCCTCTCTGGCGGGCAGCGTCAGCGCGTGGCGATTGGCCGCACGCTGGTGGCGGAACCGCGCGTCTTCCTGCTGGATGAACCGCTGTCGAACCTTGACGCCGCGCTGCGCGTTCAGATGCGGATTGAGATCTCCCGTCTGCATAAGCGCCTGAAGCGCACCATGATTTACGTGACCCACGATCAGATCGAAGCGATGACGCTGGCCGACAAAATCGTGGTGCTGGACGCCGGACGCATTGCGCAGGTCGGCAAGCCGCTTGAGCTGTACCACTATCCCGCCAACCGCTTTGTCGCCGGTTTTATCGGCTCACCAAAAATGAATTTCCTGCCGGTCAAAGTGACCGCCACCGCCATCGATCAGGTTCAGGTGCGGCTGCCGAATCAGCAGCTGGTCTGGCTGCCGGTTGACAGCGCCGGTGTGCAGGTCGGCAGCAACATGTCACTGGGTATTCGCCCGGAACATCTGCTCTCCAGCGATATCGCCGACGTCACCCTGGAAGGGGAAGTGCAGGTGGTGGAACAGCTGGGGCATGAAACACAGATCCACATTGAGATTCCCGCTATCCGTCAGAACCTGGTCTACCGCCAGGAGGACGTCGTGCTGGTAAAAGAGGGCGCCATCCTCGGTATTGGCCTGCCGCCCGAGCGTTGTCACCTGTTCCGCGAGGACGGGAGCGCGTGCCGCAGGCTGTATCAGGAGCCGGGTGTATAGCCCTGCCAAAAACAATAAAAGCAATGACCTCAGGAGATAGAAAATGTTAACTCTGCGCAAACTTCCCATCGCCGTTGCCGTCGCGGTGGGAACCCTCTCCGCCCCGACGATGGCGGTTGATTTTACCGGTTACGCCCGTTCCGGCATTGGCTGGACCGGCAGCGGTGGTGAACAGCAATGTTTCCAGGCCACCGGCGCCCAAAGTAAATACCGTCTGGGCAACGAATGTGAAACCTACGCCGAACTGAAGTTAGGCCAGGAAGTGTGGAAAGAGGGCGACAAAAGCTTCTATTTCGACACCAACGTGGCTTACTCCGTGGCACAGCAGAATGACTGGGAAGCCACATCGCCCGCCTTCCGTGAAGCCAACGTAAAAGGTAAAAACCTGATCGACGCGCTGCCAGGCTCTACCATCTGGGCCGGTAAGCGTTTCTATCAGCGTCATGACGTCCATATGATCGACTTCTACTACTGGGATATCTCGGGCCCAGGTGCCGGTCTGGAAGATGTCGATCTCGGCTTCGGTAAACTCTCTTTCGCCGCAACCCGTTCGTCTGAAGCGGGCGGCTCTTACACCTTCTCCAGCGATCGTATCCGTGACTTCGCCACCAGCACTGCCAACGACGTGTTTGATGTGCGTCTGGCCGGTCTGGAAACCAACACCAACGGCGTGCTGGAGCTGGGTGTCGACTACGGTCGTGCCAACGCCCGTGACGACTATCGTCTGGAAGAGGGTGCCTCTAAAGATGGCTGGATGTTCACTGCTGAACATACCCAGAGCATGCTGAAGGGCTACAACAAATTCGTGCTGCAATATGCCACCGATGCGCTGACCTCTCAGGGCAAAGGCGTGCCGCAGGGCACCAGCCTCAACAACAATGGTGACATGTATCGCATCCTCGACCACGGTGCGATCTCACTGGCCGAAAGCTGGGATCTGATGTACGTCGCTATGTACCAGAACATCGATCTGGACAACAACCGCGGCACCGAGTGGTACACCGTGGGTGTGCGTCCGATGTACAAATGGACGCCGATTATGAGCACGTTGCTGGAACTGGGCTACGACAACGTCAAATCGCAGCAGGCTAACGAGCGCAACGGCCAGTACAAAGTAACGCTGGCGCAGCAGTGGCAGGCGGGCGACAGCATCTGGTCACGTCCGGCTTTGCGTTTGTTCGCGACCTACGCCAAATGGGATGAAAAGTGGGGTTACAACAAAGATAACTCAGGCGATCTCACCACCTTCGCCTCTGCGGACACCAGCGGCAACGGCATCCTGACCAACAGCCGTGGTAAAGACGATGAAGTGACCTTCGGCGCGCAGATGGAAATCTGGTGGTAAGCCAGCACCTTTTCTGACAGGCGCGCCTGCGCCTGATGGATCTCTTTGGTCGCGGTGTGCCATTGCCTGGTTCACGCCGCGACCTGCAATAAGGTAGACATAATGAAAATGAAAAAACTGGCTGCACTCTGCCTGAGTGCGGCGTTACTGACAGGACACGCGCTTCCCGCCCTGGCGGATGTCAATCTGGTGCCGCAGGATCTCTCGTCCGCACCGGTCGTGGCACCCGAGACACTGCAACGCCTGAGCTGGCAACCGCTGGCTGCTTCTCAGACACAGACCACAAAACTTGCTAACAGCGGACAGACGCTGAATGCGCCACACATTGCCGGTCCGGTCGCGGCCTACAGTCTGCCCGCCAATATCGGCGAACTGACGCTCACGCTGAGCAGTGAAGTGGCGAACGGTCAGGTTTTCGCACCGAACGTGCTGGTGCTGGATGAAAACCTGCGTCCTGCGGCCTGGTTCCCCAGCCGCTACTTTACCTATCAGAAGCCGGGCGTGATGGCGGCAGATCGGCTGGAAGGGGTGATGAAATTAACCCCGGCGCTGGGTCAGCAAAAAATCTACCTGCTGGTGTTCACCACCGACAGCGATCTGACACAAACCACCACGCTGCTTGACCCGGCCAAGGCCTACGCCCAGGGCACCGGTCATGCGGTACCGGATATTCCCGATCCCGTCGCCCGCCACAGCCGGGAAGGGACAATCAAGCTGAAGATGCAGACCAGCTCCGGCTCATCCATTCTGGTCGGGCCGCTGTTTGGTTCATCCGGCCCGAGCGCGGTGACCGTCGGCAATACCGCACCGGCGTCCGCGTACAGCGCAGCACCGGCGCCTGCACCCTCAGCAGCGCCCGCGCCAAAAGCCCGTGCGGAACCGATCATGAGCGATACCGAGAGTTACTTTAACCAGAAGATCAGACAGGCGGTGAACAGCGGTAATATCGATAAGGCGCTGAAACTGCTGGATGAAGCCGAGCGGCTGGGTTCCACCTCTGCCCGGCAGACCTTTATCAGTAGTGTTAAAGGCAAGGGGTGAAACTGCCCCGACAATACTGATGTTGTTCCATCTGGTGCGCTGCGGCGCACCTTTTTTTGTTAAAGAGCTCCTGATTGCAGGGCATTGCTGTTAAAGCAATCCCAGGATTGGGCGAAGATAAATGCTTAAATTCATTAAATCCTGAACAGAATCCGGTTTGTTTTTCAGACGCTCGTGCTCAGGGTGATCTTATCACTGTTGAGAGGCGCTGATTACAGTAGCAGAGTGCGAGCCGTTGGCGGCCCGCACGCTGTAATAACTGAAAATTATGTAAAACAGGCTGCGTCAGAGACGAATCTGAGTCGCGCGTTAACCTTCAATCGCGCAGTAGTCGCTTTCGGCGTGCCGTCAGATCACGCAGCAGCGTGTCAGTGGCAGGATCGCTGAACAGCGTTTCCAGCGTGGCGCTGAGCTTGCGTCGCCAGTTCGGATATTCATCGCTGGTGCCCGGAATATTGACCGGCGCCGCCATATCCAGCCAGTCCTCCGGTTGCAGTCCCAGCAGGGCGCTGTGGCTATCAGCCAGATAGCGCTGCATCGCCCGGTTTAATGCCTTGCTCATGCCGGTGCGACGTGCATCGCGCCCGGCACGTTTCGGCAGGGCACCGACCCGATGCAGACTCTGCAGCAGCGCCTGCTTCGCCCGCAGCCGATCCTGATACAGCCCGGCCAGCACCACTTTGTCGGGATAGAGGCCGAGTTGCGCGCCGGTGGTCAAATCATCGCTCTGCCACCAGCCACGCAGCGTCGGAAGATCGTGAGTGGTCGCGACCGCCATTGCCTGCCGTGGCCATTCGGCGGGCGGACGAAAACGCTGGCCTGACTCCTGCTCAAAATAGAGCACCTTATAGGAGTAGACCCCGCCATCGCGCAGCTTATCGACAATCGCTTCTGGCACCGTACCGAGATCTTCACCAATTACCATGCAGCGATGACGCTGACTTTCCAGCGCCAGAATCGCCAGCAGATCGTCGATGGGATAGTGCACATAAGCACCGTGCATGGCACGCTCACCGGCCGGAATCCACCACAGCCGCATTAGCGCCATCACATGGTCAATGCGCAGTGCGCCGCAGTGGCGCATGCTGGCGCGCAGCAGGGCGATCCATGGCTCCCAGGCGCGCTGACGCATCACCTGCGGATCCATGGGCGGCAATCCCCAGTCCTGGCCGCGCGGGCCGAGAATATCGGGCGGCGCACCGATGCTGGCATCCATGCAGTAGAGATCGCGCTCGCTCCAGGTCTCTGCACCACCCTGCGCAACACCCACCGCCAGATCGCGGTAAAGTCCAATCGGCATCTGCTGCTGCTGGCAGATGTCCCAGCAGTCGGCAAACTGCTTCGCGGCCAGCCACTGCAGCCAGAGCCAGAAGCGCACCTGATCGGCGTGCTGTTGCAGGAAGGCCTGCACGGCCGGACTGCCGGGATCCTGCAACGCCTCCGGCCACACCGGCCAGCCCCAGCGCTCACTATCCTGCGCTATCTGATCGGCGTGCAGCGCATCAAACAGCGCCTGATGCTGAAGACTCTCGCCTCCTTCACGTATAAATCTATTAAACGCCTGCACCTCGGGATCGCTGGCGTCACGCTGAGTAAACTGCGGCCACGCCAGCCTCAGCGCGTCAATTTTCATCCGGGTCACCGCCGCATAATCGACCCATTCTGCTGCGCGAGCCTGCTCCAGCGCCTGCTCTGTTTCCGGACGATGCCACCAGGCCTGAGCGGCAGCGCTCTGCCGGAAATCAGTGACTGCGCCCACGTCGATGTAGAGAACATTGAGCCAGCGCCTGGACGAGGGGCTGTAAGGGCTGGCACTCTCCGGGCTGGAGGGAAACAGCGCATGGATAGGGTTAAGACCGATAAACGCGCCGCCGCGTGCAGCGACCTCCGGCAGCATCCGGCGCAGATCGCCAAAGTCGCCTATTCCCCAGTTTTCCGCCGAACGCAGGGTATAGAGCTGCACGCAGGCGCCCCATAATGACTCACCTGCCAGCAGGGCCGGGGGTTCATAACAGCGGGCCGGGGCAATTATTATCCGGCACGACCACTGCTGCGCGCCCTGTTGCAGCGTCAGCTGATGATAGCCTTCCGGCAGCGGCGGCAGATGCAGCGGCTGAGCGGGCTGGCAGCGACCTGAGCTGATTTCACCCGCTTCACTGGTGAGATGCCAGTGGGCATCGTCAGCGAGCTGTGGCGACAGGCTCAGCAGATCGCCGCTGCGAAAAATCACCACCGGTGGCAGCGGCGTGCTCAGCGAATGGGAAGGCTGCATCACCGCCAGCAAACGCTGGCGGGTCAGAGTCGGGATCGCCTGTGGCTTGCCGTGAGCATTGATATACTCAGCGGCGATGCCCGCCCGGGAGAAATCGTCCATAACCGGATCTGTTTTCATGGCGTTCCTTAGCGTTTCGCTTGCCAGATGCGCTGCTGGTAATCGCGGATAGCGCGATCGGAGCTGAACATGCCACAGCGTGTGGTATTGAGGATGGTGGCACGTGTCCAGGCCTCCTGATCGCTCCACAGCGCTTCTACCTGCGCCTGTGCGTCAAGGTAGGGCTGGAAGTCAGCCAGTACCAGATAAGGATCACCGCCTTCCGGGCCGAGACTCTGCAACATCGCATCAAAGGCGTGGCAGTCGCCCTGGCTGAAGGTGCCATCTTCCAGCACCTGTAAGACCTGATTGAGCTGCGGATCTTTTTTACGCCACTGCGCCGGAGCATAGCCACTGGCTTTTAACGCCACCACCTGCTCCACGGTATGCCCGAAGATAAAGATGTTTTCGCTGCCGACCTGCTCAGCGATCTCAACGTTCGCTCCATCCAGTGTGCCGATGGTCAGTGCGCCATTCAGCGCCAGCTTCATATTCCCGGTGCCGGACGCTTCTTTACCGGCAGTGGAGATCTGCTCGGAAAGGTCGGCGGCGGGAATCAGCCGCTCGGCGACGGAAACGTTGTAATCGGGAATAAACACGACTTTCAGACGGTCACCGATGCGGGGATCCTGATTGATCACCCCGGCCACTTTGTTGATGGCATAGATGATGTTTTTCGCCAGTGCATAGCCGGGCGCGGCTTTGGCTCCAAACAGCACCACGCGCGGCGTCCGGTTAGCCTGTGGATCGGTGACCAGCGTCTGCCACAGCGCAATGATGTGCAGCAGGCTCAGATGCTGACGTTTGTACTCATGCAGTCGTTTGATCTGTACGTCAAACAGCGCAGTGGGGTCAATCTCAATGCCGGTCCGCTGTTTCACCCAGTGCGCCAGCGCGACTTTGTTCTGCTGCTTAATGGCGCGATATTCCGCGCAGAAGGCGGCGTCATCCGCAAAGGCTTCCAGCCCCTGCAAGGCATCGAGATCGTTCAGCCAGGGTTTTTGCAATGTCCGGGTGATCAGGGCACTCAGCGCCGGGTTGCACTGATTGATCCAGCGGCGCGGCGTAATGCCGTTGGTCACGTTGTGGAATTTCTCCGGCCACATCTGGTGATATTCCGGGAAGAGATCCTGCACCACCAGTTTCGAGTGCAGCGCCGCCACACCGTTGACCGCGAACCCGCTGGTCACGCAGAGGTTCGCCATCCGCAGCTGGTTATTATGCACCAGCGCCAGTCTGGCCCACTTCGCTTCATCGTCTGGCCAGCGCGCCGTGACAGCCGTTTTTAGCTGCGCGTTAAGGGTATTGATGATCATCATATGGCGCGGCAGCAGGCTACGCACCAGACGCACATCCCAGCACTCCAGTGCTTCCGGCATCAGGGTGTGGTTGGTATAGGCAAAGGTGTGCTGCGTGATCTGCCAGGCGCGATCCCAGCTCAGCTGATGCTCATCCAGCAGCAGACGCATCAGCTCCGGGATGGCCAGCGTCGGATGGGTGTCATTAAGCTGGACCACTTCATGATCGGCCAGGGTTTCGATGCTGCGTCCGGCCCGATGATGGCGACGCAGAATGTCAGCCAGTGCGCACGCGCACTGAAAATATTGCTGCATCAGACGCAGTTTTTTACCGTTCTGATGATTGTCATTGGGGTAGAGCACTTTGGTGAGTTTTTCAGCATCAATACCCTGTTGCTCCGCGCGCAGAAAGTCGCCGTCGTTAAAGCGACTGAGGTTAAACGGCTGGGCATGTTTCGCCTGCCATAGACGCAGTGGCTGGCTGATACCATTCTGATAACCCACCACCGGCAGATCCCAGGCTTCACCGAGCAGTTCAAACGCCGGTTGCCACTGTGGCTGACCCGCAACCGTCACCACTTTACCGCCCAGTCCGACTCGCACGTTAAGCGCGGCGTTATGGTTAAACCACGGGTAGCGATCGCGTTGCCAGTCATCCGGGCCTTCAATCTGCGCGCCCTGTTCGAAGCGCTGGCGGAACAGACCGTACTGATAGTTCAGACCGTAGCCCGTAGCGGGCTGACCCACATTCGCCATGGAATCCAGGAAACAGGCTGCCAGACGACCCAGGCCGCCATTACCCAGCGCCGGGTCGGTTTCGGTTTCCAGCACGTCAGTGAGTGAGATATCCCAGGCGGCCAGGGCCTCGTTGACCGCGTCATACCAGCCCAGGTTCAGCAGGTTGTTGCCGGTCAGGCGACCGATCAAAAACTCCATCGACAGATAGTTAACATGGCGCAGTTCTGTCGGGGCCGGGGGAGCAGGCTGCGCGGCCAGCATATCGGCCAGCGCACCGCTGAGTGCCTGCCACCACTGTGTCGTGGTCATCTCCTGCGCATCGCGAAGGCCAAAACGCTGCCACTGACGGGTCAGGGCCGCATTGAACTGAATCGGGTTGAAATCGGGCTGTGTCATGGTTGATGTCCTGTAAAAACGGAAAATGGGTCAATGTGGCGACAGTCTGCCCGCGCGGAAACCCTCGCTCATCCTCCTGCAAAGAATTAGCGGAGGAGGATGGGGAGGGTGGAGAGGATGAGGCTAATCCGAAATCGTTGAAGGAGTGTGATTGCGCACGCTTTTGTAAAGTTTAATTAATGGGTTTGCTTGCATTCATCTGACGAAATGCTGAACCTGTGTAAGGAATAATTACGAAGCGTAAAATAATGATGCGCTCGACAAATGGAGAAACGCGCGCCCATGTTAATACCCGCTAAACTCAGCCGCCCGGTGCGTCTTGAAGGCACTGTGATTCGGGAGAGATTGCTGCAAAAACTCACCGCTGCCGGTAACTATCGGCTGGTGCTGGTCACCAGTCCGGCGGGCTACGGTAAAACCACACTGGTGTCGCAGTGGGCGGCAGGGAAAAGCGATCTGGGGTGGGTTTCTTTAGATGAGGGCGATAATCAGCCGGAACGCTTTGCCGATTACCTGATTGCTGCACTGCAACAGGCCACCCACGGTGGCTGTCCGCGCAGTGAACTGCTGGCGCAGA
Source organism: Pantoea sp. paga (assembly GCF_007558755.1). Taxonomy (NCBI): domain Bacteria; kingdom Pseudomonadati; phylum Pseudomonadota; class Gammaproteobacteria; order Enterobacterales; family Erwiniaceae; genus Pantoea; species Pantoea sp. paga. The sequence goes on along the minus strand of NZ_VLTF01000003.1, from coordinate 394,584 downwards.
AGCGGCAGTATGTGAATCTCAATGCGCTGTTTTCTCAACTCTTTATCGAGCTGGTGGAGTGGCAGCAGCCGCTATGGCTGATCGTTGATGACTACCATCTGATTACCAATTCGGTGATCCACGACGCGATGCGCTTTTTCCTGCGCCATCAGCCTGAAAATCTGACGCTGATTCTGATGTCACGTAATCTGCCGCAGCTCGGTATCGCCAACCTTCGGGTGCGTGAGCAACTGATTGAGCTGGGCAGCCAGCAGCTGGCTTTTACCCACCAGGAGGCGCGACAGTTTTTTGACTGCCGACTGGCGGCGCCGCTGGAAAGTGAAGAGAGCAGCCGGCTCTGTGATGATGTAGCGGGCTGGGCCACTGCGCTGCAACTGATCGTACTGTCGGCGCGACAGGGTGCCAGTTCGGCTCAGCATTCCGCACGGCGTCTCTCCGGCATTAATGCCAGCCACCTCTCCGATTATCTGGTTGAAGAAGTCCTGGATAATGTCGATCTGCCTACCCGCCATTTCTTACTGAAAACCGCGCTGCTGCGTTCAATGAACGATGAACTGATCGCCTGTGTCACCCGCGAAGAGAACGGCCAGATGCGGCTGGAAGAGATTGAGCGTCAGGGTCTGTTTCTGCAGCGCATGGATGATTCCGGCTGCTGGTTCAGCTACCATCCGCTGTTTGGTAACTTCCTGCGTCAGCGCTGTCAGTGGGAACTGGCGGCGGAGCTGCCCGCGCTGCATCGGGCTGCGGCAGAGAGCTGGATGGCGCAGGGCTTTCCAGGCGAGGCGATTCATCATGCGCTCGCCTCTGGCGACGCCACTATGCTGCGGGACGTGCTGCTGAAGCACGCGTGGACGCTGTTTAATCAGAGCGAACTGCCGCTGCTGGAGAACTCCCTGAAAGCACTGCCGTGGGAGATGATGCTGGAAAATCCAATGCTGGTGCTGCTGCAGGCCTGGCTGATGCAGAGTCAGCATCGCTTCTCCGAAGTCGACAGTCTGCTGGCGCGTTTTGAACAGGCCAGCCGCTGCGAGATCGATGCAGCACTGCGCGGTGAATTTAATGCGTTGCGCGCCCAGGTGGCGATTAACGATGGCAATACCGATGAAGCGGAGCGGCTGGCGAAAGTGGCGCTCGACACTCTGCCAGCGAGCCGTCACTACAGCCGCATTGTGGCAACCTCCGTGCATGGTGAAGTGATGCACTGCAAAGGCGAGCTGGATGATTCACTCAAACTGATGCGGCAGACCGAACAGATGGCGCGGCGCGATGAAGTCTGGCACTACGCCCTCTGGAGCCTGATTCAGCAGAGCGAGATTCTGTTTGCTCAGGGTTTTTTGCAGGCAGCGTATGAGATCCAGAGCCGCGCCTTTGTGCTGGTCGACGAACAGCACCTGGCGCAGTTCCCGCTGCACGAGTTTCTGCTGCGCATTCGCGCTCAGTTGCTGTGGGCCTGGGGACGACTGGAAGAAGCGGAGCAGGCGGCCCGGGAAGGCATCAAAGTACTGAACGGTTTCCAGCCGCAGCAGCAGATTCAGTGTCTGGGATTACTGGTGCAGTGCTCACTGGCCCGTGGCAATCTGGATAACGCTCGCAGCTACCTGAACCGGCTGGAAAACCTGCTGAACAATGGCAACTGGCACAGCGACTGGATAGCCAATGCCGACAAAGTCCGGGTGATTTACTGGCAGTTGACCGGCGACAGCCAGAACGCCCGCGACTGGATGCGGCAGACGCCTAAACCTGCCTTTGCCAATAACCATTTCCTGCAGGGACAATGGCGGAACATCGCCCGCGCGCAGATCCTGCTGGGTGATGTAAGCCAGGCGGAAGTGGTGCTGGAGGAGCTGAATGAGAATGCCCGTGCCCTGCGCCTGATGAGCGATTTAAACCGTAATCTGCTGCTGCTGAATCAGATCTACTGGCAGACCGACCGCAAAGCGGAGGCGCAGCGTGTCCTGATAGAGGCGCTGAAACTGGCGCGCAGCACCGGTTTTATCAGCCATTTCGTGATTGAAGGCGAGATGATGGCGCAGCAACTGCGGCAATTGATTCAGCTGAATACCCTGAATGAGCTGGACAGCCACCGCGCCCGGCGCATCCTGCTGGAGATCAATAAATATCACCGTCACAAATTCGCTCATTTTGATGAAGGCTTTGTCAGCCGATTGCTTAACCATCCTGACGTGCCGGAGCTGATCCGAACCAGTCCCCTGACGCAGCGTGAATGGCAGGTGCTGGGATTGATCTATTCGGGCTACAGCAACGATCAAATCGCCGGTGAGCTGGCGGTGGCCTCCACCACCATCAAAACTCATATCCGCAATCTCTATCAGAAGCTGGGCGTCACCCACCGCAGCGAAGCGATGAATCAGGTGCAGTCGCTGCTGAAAATGATGGGATATGTCTGACGACAGGCGTATTCAGGGGCGGGCTTCAGCCCGCTCATACTGAAAACCTAAAAGCGTATGAGGAAATTCCCCCCATTAACCCAGCCCGTGTTATCAAACCGCAGAGGGTTTAAACGGGCCTGATCAGGCAGGCTTTTCGGGCAGTGCGCCCGCTATAGCGTTACCGGGTAAATTTCAGCGGCATCTGATTATCGACATGTTCGTACGATGACCTTTTTTCAGGCCCGGAAAAATGCCCCAGCCGGGCCCCATATACATTATTGCCGTCTCGTTAAAAATCGATGGTGATATATTTATATGTCTGCAAAGAAATTTTTTAAATAAGCGTTACGGCAACAGCGACTGGCTTGGTTTAATTTAGCGCTTCGTCTTTAATTTTTTTTGCATTATCATTTAGAGTGTCTATGCTTATTTACTGAATGGTGACTGACGTGAAATTTATATTGTCGGCTGCCATTTACGCGGAAGTTAAAATTACTTACTGATTAAAGAGAGGTATTTATGACTGAACATCGCGGTGGTTCTGGTAACTTTGCAGAAAATCCTGAAAAAGCCTCTGAAGCAGGCAAAAAAGGTGGACAAAACAGCGGCGGAAATTTCGCCAACGATCGTGAAAAGGCGTCTGAAGCCGGTAAAAAAGGTGGCGAACATAGCCATGGCGGCGGACGTAAGAGCGATTGACGCAGTATAACGGTTGACGGATAACTGCACCTGTGGAATCAACCCCCCTGGTTTCCGGATCTGCATTTATTCATCCGTTAATACTGGCGTCGCAGGCCGGGCTGTATTAAATACGGCCCGGCCTGTTACTTATTTATTCGATTTATGTCAGCATGTCGCCATTTATTATTATCCCGATCCCTGGATAAAATATATCCGGCCTTCGGGTTCCGCCTTTCCCCGTTTGTATTTTCATTCGACTGACACTCTTTTTCTGCATAGCCTCCATCTGTCGTTTCTGTGTGAACTTACACGAGGGCGATATTTGCCCGTCTCATTGTCTTCAATTTCTGAAAACGGCAGGCCATCGTGGCATACCTCAGCTTTCGCTTATTGCGGGAGGGTTATTATTCCGACGCGGGTACCGGCAGCGGCCGATGTGACTTTTTACGATGATGTACCGGCTCTTCCGGTTACGATGGGATTCACTGTTCTGCTTTTACTCTGCCGTTCTGCTGTTTTCAGGGCGTCTCGCTACGCCCGTCTTTCCCGATAGGCAGAAGGAGACGTCCTGGCATGTCCGCTCTACCGCCAGCGCACCGTGAAAAGGTTATCTGCATTTCCTGCGGAAGGGGCATATGCCTGCAATCACGACGGGTTGACGCAGCGTATAGAAGTGCGGGAACGCCTGCGGTGCCAGTGATGCGTAAGGCACCAGGTTCAGCTGCGCTGCACACTCATCCGGCGTTTACCCCGTGTTTCTCTGAGTCATTCAGGCACTGGGTTCTCTGCTGCTGAAATAGCCGGTCGCGTGTTACGCCAGACTGGGGTCGTGCCGGTGATCTCATCGCGGACAACGTATACAACCCAGCATGCAGCATTTTAATTGAGTGTTTTAAACATTTAACGTGCGTGTTTTGCTGCTTTTTTTGAACGCCGGTACTCTTCAAGGTAAGGCAGTACTTCCAGCACAAAAATACCCGTAAGCACAGCCACGATGTAGCCTGTTGGCAAGGGATCTGTCCTTTGTTTCAGTTCAAAGCGTGCCGGCTCGTCTCCGAAACCAAACAGTGCCAGAAACTGTGGCCAGTGTCGTGAAATGACCAGCAGCAGCGCCATAAGAGGAACCATTTCCAGAAAACTGTGTACATGCTGTTCAATCGGTGAAACCCGCCTTGCAGTAACGGCATAGCTGACATCCCACAGCGCGGTAGCTTCATGACAGAAAAACAGCACAATCATAAATCCAATAACCAGCGCATTCACATCCAGGAAGAGTGCTGAAAGCAAAGGAAGCCCCATCTCCAGAAACATCAGGATATGAATATAGGTCTCCTTCAGTCCGGTTGTCTTTTCAATATCCGTAGCCCGGTGACAAAGCCAGTCGGTGAAACCGGCGATAAGCCATACGGGAAGGACAAAGTAAAGCAGCAGCAACATCTGAGGATCGAAATTAAGCATTAAACATACCTGTATACCTGAAACAGGAAAGCATAGGCTCTATGCGATGATGTGCAAGCAAGTAAGCGAAAGAACCGGCGCTGCAGCAAATTAATCATGGATGGAAGAGCAACATTATTCAGCATGAAGCAGGCTGACCATTTTTTCTTCAGGAAGAGATATTACCTGTAGTGATAACGTGGCAAGAAGTCAGGAGATCTACATATTCCGCTCCGCTTTATTAAACCTTCCGGAACCAGTCAGTACAGGCATCCGCGCGCGAAGAAATAACCCTGCAAGTAACTCTGATGCATACAGGGTATTCTGATTAGTTTTAGGGTTTTTCTATGCTTTACTGGAATCTTACTCGTTAAGTTAAATAAGACCCGGGTACATCTGTTATCCAGGTGACAGTCGGCCTGTTGAATAACCGCATCAGGTCGTCGATCATGGTGAGAAAGACTTACCATGCTTCATCGCTGAACCGAAAGCACTGACAATGCCGTAACCGGTCATGACTTTTCGCTTTTGATTTTCAAAAACCATGCGTTAAAACCTCTTCATTCACTTATCTCGGTTAAAGGGCGTGAATCCCTTATTCAGGAATTCACACCCTTTGCTGCGTCAGCATCAGGTCAGGGCTTTTTTGTCAGCAGGCGTCGGTGTCTCAGGGCGAATTCTGAACCAGATCGCGTACATCGCGGGCAGGAACACCAGCGTAATAACGGTGCCGCCTAACGTGCCGCCAATCAGGGTATAAGCCAGGGTTCCCCAGAAGACTGAGTGCGTAAGCGGAATAAATGCCAGAATAGCGGCCATTGCCGTCAGCAACACCGGACGGGCACGTTGTACCGTTGCCTCCACCACCGCATCAAACGGTGCAAGTCCTTCCTGCTCATTGTGATGAATCTGGCCTATCAGGATCAGGGTGTTACGCATCAGGATGCCCGACAGCGCAATCAGGCCAACCAGGGCATTAATGCCAAACGGCTGGTTAAACAGCAGTAACGTAGGCACCACACCAATCAGCCCCAGTGGGGCGGTAAGGAAAACCATCACCATCGCTGACATCGACCGTACCTGCAGAATGATAATCAGCAGCGTCACGGCGATCATTATCGGAAACAGCGGTGCCATCGCTTTCGTCGCTTTACCGGATTCCTCGATAGAGCCCGCCTGCTCAATACGGTATCCAGCCGGAAGTTTGTCGATTACCGGCTGCAGTTCTTTGAGCATGGCGGTGGAGACATCCGGTGGCTGCAGGTGCTCAGCAATATCGCCACGTACCGTAATTGTCGGGGTGCGATCGCGACGACGCAGAATCGGATCTTCCATGCGGACGCCGACTTCCCCTATCTGTGAAAGCGGAACACGCTGACCGGCGGAACCGACTAAGGTAAAGCCCGCTATTTTGGCCGGATCAAGCCGGATGTCGCCCGCCGCGCGTCCCATAACCTGCACAGAGCGGATGTCTTCACGCACCGATGTGATCGGAACGCCTGAAAGCAGGAACTGAAGCTGCTGTGCAACAGCATTTGAGGTCAGACCCACGGCCTGCAGACGATCCTGATTGAGCGTGAAATGCAGCGTCGGCACCCGCGGGCCCCAGTCCGTATTGACGGTTCTCATCATCGGACTGGCCTGCATCACCGCCTCCACTTTGTCTGCAATAGGACGCAGCGTGTTCGGATCCGGACCCATAACGCGATAAGCCACCGGGTAGGGCGAGTAGGGACCAAACACCAGCTGTGTCACGCGGACGCGCGCTTCTGGTGCCAGTCCGTGAGCCGCCGCTTCGCGCAGCCGGAACTTCAGCGCCTCACGCGCCTCCTGGCTGGCTGTCAGCACCACAATTTTTGCAAACGAGGGGTCAGGGAGTTCGGGTGCCATGGCCAGATAAAAACGCGGTGACCCCTGGCCGATATAGGACGTGACGATTTTTGCCTCTTTCTGCTTCTGAAGCCACGCTTCAATTTTTGCAGTCGTGGCGCTGGTCTCCTCGATTGAGGTGCCATAAGGCATCTGAACTTCTACCAGCACTTCCGGACGGTCTGAGGTAGGGAAAAACTGTTTTTTAACCAGCCCCATACCGAGAATAGCGACGGTAAAGATGGCAATAACCGATCCTGCTACCAGCCATTTTTTCGCGATAACGCGAGTCAGTACGCGCCGGAAGCGATTGTAATGACGGGTGTTGTAGATGGCAGTATGCCCACCCTCCACCGTTTTGATTTCCGGCAGCATTTTCACGCCCAGATAAGGCGTAAAGACCACCGCTACCACCCATGAGGCGATCAGGGCGATGCTCACAATCCAGAACATGTTGCTGGTATATTCGCCGGCGGTGGACTGTGCAAACCCGTTGGGCATAAAGCCCACAGCCGTAACCAGCGTACCCGCCAGCATCGGCGCCGCCGTATGGCTCCAGGCATAGGCGGACGCTTTGATACGGTCGTAGCCTTCCTCCATTTTCACCACCATCATTTCTATGGCGATAATGGCGTCATCCACCAGCAAACCCAGTGCCAGGATCAGGGAACCCAGCGTGATGCGGTCAAAGTTTTTACCGGAAGCCTCCATCACGACAAAAACAACAGCCAGCGTCAGTGGCACGGCGGCGGCGACCACGACGCCCACCCGCCAGCCCATACTGACGAAGCAGACCACCATTACCACCAGCAGGGCGACAAAGAACTTGACCATGAACTCATCAACGGCGGAACTGATGTTGACGGACTGATCGGTAACCTTGGTCAGCGTCATGCCAAGTGGCATACCCTGATTGATTCTGGCCGTTTCCTCATCCAGCGCTTTACCGAGATCCAGACCGTTCCAGCCATCACGCATGATGATGCCCAGCAAAAGAGCCGGTTCTCCCTGGTTACGCACCATAAAGGTCGCTGGATCTTCGTAGCCTCGTTCAACCGTTGCCACGTCCGAGAGACGCAGCGTTCTGCCCTGGGCTACAACAGGCGTTTCGCGGATTTTCTCCAGTTTGTCGAAGGCACCATCAAGACGAATAAAGACCTGGGGTCCGCTGGTATCAATCGAACCGGCAGGGGTCAGAACGTTCTGACTGTTCAGTGCGGAAAAGATATCCTGCGGCGAGATACCGAGCGTGGCCAGCCGGTCATGAGAGAACGAGACAAAAATCCGCTCACTCTGCTCACCAATAATGTTGACCTTTTTTACGCCGGGCACATGCAGAAGCTGCTGGCGCAGCGATTCTGCATCCCGGGCCAGTACGCGCTGTGGCTCCCCCTTCGCCTTAAGCGCAAAGAGCGCAAAGGTAACGTCAGAGAACTCATCGTTAATCATCGGTCCGATCACGCCCGCCGGCAGGCTTTTAGCTTCATCACCCAGCTTTTTACGCGCCTGATAGAATTCCTCCTGCACTTCTGACGGCGGCGTGCTGTCCTGCAGTGACAGCATGGTAAAAGCCAGACCGGGACGGGTGTAGGTCTCACTGCGGTCATACCACTTGAGCTCCTGCAGACGCTTTTCAAGTGGCTCGGCAACCTGATCCTGCATTTCCCGGGCGGTTGCACCCGGCCAGGCAGAGATAATGGTCATCTGCTTGACAGTAAACGGCGGATCTTCAGCCCGTCCGAGTTCGAAGAACGACAGAATACCGGCGACAGTAATCAGAATAATGAGGAACAGGGTGATTGAACGCTCGCGAACCGCAAGCGCGGAAAGGTTGAAACGCCCGCTGCTCATGGCTGACTCCCGGCAGCAGTAGCGCTGTTGGGTGGTGCTATTCGCACTGCTTCTCCGTCATGCAGCAGATGTGCCCCCAGCGCGACTACCTGATCGCCCGGCCGAAGGCCACCGGTTACGCTGGCTGCATCGTCCCCCAGGCCGAGCACCTGGACGGATTGCCATGACACTTTGGCCGGCTTCCCTGAAATAGCCCAGACGCCAGCACCTTTGCCCGGGTCATAAATCGCCGCCAGTGGTACCTGTAATACCTGACCGGGCATTTTATCTTCTGCTATATGCAGCGTAACGGTGGAGCCGAGCGGCGCGCTGGCCAGCGCGCCTTCAAGCACATACCTTGCTTCAAAAGTCCGCGTTACAGGATCAGCCGCATCGGAAAGGAGACGCAGCCTGGCGGAAACAGACTGCTTTGCTGAACCGTACAGCGTGGCCTGCGCCTCGCTGCCTATTGCCGGCCGCAGCGTCTCGGGCAGCTGTACGATGGCTTCACGCTGGCCTGCTCTCGCCACTCTGACGACTGGCTGGCCTGCCGCAACGACCTGTCCGGGTTCGGCTAATGTATCCATGACCACGCCGTCCGCATCCGCCAGCAGTACGGCGTAACCTGTTGCATTACGGGCGACATTGGCCTGTGCCTGAGCAGCGCTGAGTTCGGCCCTGGCCGAATCTGCGGCGGCTTTTATCTGGTCGTACGCCGACGCAGAAACAGCGCCTGCAGCGACCAGCCCGCGATAACGCGCCTCATCATCCGTTGCCTGTCTGGCGCGAGCCCGCGCAGCCGCAACGGCCTGTGCCTGTGCCTGCGCCTGGAGACTCAGGTCAACCGGATCCAGACGCATTAAGGGCTGTCCACGCTTAACTGTCTGGCCGGTATCGACCAGACGCTCAAGAATTTTACCCTGTACCCGGAAGCCGAGGTCGCTTTGGGTGCGTGCCACAACAACGCCGGTGAACGCGCGGTAGGCATCGGCAGCACTCACCACGGTAGCCGCCCTGACCAGGGGAGGCTGAGTACGCGGATCGTCGGCGCCGGACGGGTCGCCGCAGGCCACCAGGGCCAGCGGCAACAGGCAGAGAGCAAGGGTGGCAGGTTTGAGCCTGAGCATAGGTTACCTTATTCATTAAGCATGACAGTGAACGCATTTTCAGACCAGTGACTATTAATGTCAATAGTCACAATTTCAGGATAAAACACGTTTCTGCTTCAGGCTGATGACAGCACCGCTGAGGAAGCCGTAAAGCAGAGGCTCATGGATCTGGTCATTCCTGAAACCGCACCGCGAGATAGCCAGATTGACAACTAGTGACTATTTGGTAATGTAGTCACGATTCTGGATTATCTCAGGGACTCTTAATGTTCTCCTTACGTACCCTCTCATTGATGGTCAGCTCCGGGCTGCTGGCCGGTTGCGCTGTCGGGCCAGATTATCACCGTCCTGACGTGCCCCTGCCTGATCGGTATCAGTCTGCCATGCAGCAGAGAAGCGCAACCCGCCCGGCTAACTTTGCCGTCTGGTGGGATGGCTTCAATGACCCTCTGCTGAGTCGGCTGGTTTCGGATGCGCTGGCCCGGAATCTCGATATCGCTCAGGCATCTGCCCGCATGGCGCAGGCGCGTGCAGGTCTGGGCGCGGCAACAGCTGCGCTGCTGCCATCGGGTAATGTCAGCGGACAGGCTTCACGGGCTTATCAGTCGGTTGAAACCCCGCTGGGGCAGGTTCTCAGTTCGACGCCGGATTACAACCGCTACGGCAATGCTTATGAAACCAACCTTAATGCAGGCTGGGAGATTGACCTCTTCGGTGGCCTGAGGCGCGGCCGCCAGTCAGCACTGGCTGATTATCAGGCGTCAGAGGCGGGCGTAGCCGCCACCCGTCTTGCGGTTGCTGCCCAGACTGCCGATATCTATATCACCTTGCGCGGATTACAGGCCCGCCTGGCAATTGCTGACGCTCAGGTCAGAACCCGGCAGGAACTGCTGGAAAAAGTCCAGCTTCTGCACAGCAAAGGAGTGGCTCCCGAATATCAGGTCCGGCAGTCCGAAGGCGAACTGGCGCAGGTTCAGGCAACCGTGCCGGAGCTCCTTACAGGAATAGATGCTGCCATGAATGCACTGGACGTTATGCTCGGTACGCCAGCCGGTACGCATCGCACTGAGCTGACTTCAGCCGGGACCATTCCGCAGGCTCCGCTGATCACATCAACGGGTACGCCTGGCGACCTGCTGCGCCGGAGACCCGATATTATCGTGGCGGAGCGTCATCTCGCTGCCTCAAGTGCGCGTATCGGTGTCGCCATCAGCGAGTATTATCCGAAGTTCTCACTCAGTGCCTTACTCGGCAGCGCAACAGCTGTGTCGGGGGATAACCTCTTCTCCAGCGGTGCCAGCCAGTCGGCAGGCGTGCTGGGACTCCGCTGGCGGCTCTTTGATTTTGGCCGCATCAATGCTCAGATAGATCAGGCTAAGGGGCAGGAAGCGGAAGCGCTTGCTGCCTATCGTCTGTCTGTATTGCGTGCCACTGAAGATGTTGAAAATGCCTTCTCCGCGCTGGTTAATCGAGAAAATCAGACCGCAACCCTGGTCAAAGGTGAAGCATCCCTTGCCAGTGCCCGCCAGTCGTCTTTTGTCGCCTTCCGGCAGGGAACGGCAAGCCTGATAGACGTCCTTCACAATGATGAAACACTTTTACAGATTTCTGATGCCAGAGCACAGGCGCAGACAGAGTCTGCCCGCGCCGCCGTCGCGACATTCAGGGCGCTGGGAGGCGGCTGGCAGCCGTCAGAAACCGATAAAAAGGCGCTTTAAGAGCAGTAAACTTCGATGTGCCTCACTACACACCGGGTCAAAGGCATCGCTGATCTTGCACCGTTGAAAACATGACGAAATGGAACTGATGGCGGGGGACGGATGAAAAGGATCGGTATTCTGGATGTGGATGCGTTAACTGAAAAACTGGTACGGGGGCTGTTTCGTGCTGTTCCGGATTCACAGATATTTCTTTTTTGTGGAAACAACGAACGTGCGCGAAAACTTTCAGTAGATCTGCCCTGCTGGACGCTGGATAGTTACCAGGATGTCGTCGATGAAGCTGATGTCATTATTCTCGGCGGGGAAGATCATTATCTGAGGAAAATAGCGCCTCAGATACAGTTACGCTGCCCGCAAACCCTGATTTCTCTTGTACCGGCTATTTCCACTCAGAAGCTGCGTGATTTATTCAGACATACTGACTGTGTCAGGCTGATGCTCGCCTTCGCCGCTGAAATTAACCAATCGAGTGTGCTCCTGACGGCTGCCGATAATGATATTCAGGCCCTGTTTAACCGGCTAGGCCAGCTAACTGTGTTTACCGATGAAGCAGAATTTGATTTGGCTACGGCCAGCATGGGTATGAACAGCTGGTTCTACTTCCTCGCAGAAGGTTTGCAAAGCTGGTTTGTGCAGAAAGGGCTGACAGAGGATATAGCCCGACGGCTGGTCCTCAACGGCTTCAGGGACTTCGTGGAATATGCAGACTATAAGAATTCTGCGGGTCTGGATGAGCTGGGTAAAGAAATTGCACTATCTGGCCTTTATAAACTTGAGGGACTTGAAGTTCTTGCGCAGATGCAGGTTCTTGAACCGTGGCATAACGCCTCTGATACGGTTTTATCGATGATAAAAGAAAATAAGCTACCCTGAAAATGAATCAGGACAACTCATCATCTCCGCTGGCTGTATTACCTCTTAAAGATATCCGCATGCGTTCAGGTAAATAGCTGAGGGACAGCATGACATCATTCAGGGGGTGAATATCTTAATGGCGGTAAGCCTGTTAGAGATGTTCCCGTCTGCCTGATGAACTTTGCCCTGTACAGGCTGTGTAACGAATAACCTTCTCACCGAATCCACAAGATTAATGCTTTGCAGAGCAGAGAGTTCTTAATCGTGACTTTCAGTAATACCAACCGGTTCTTAAGCCTGTTTAACTATTTTTCTGCACCCGCAGCCAGTCTGGACAGAATGCCCTGCTGAACTCTGAGAGCAGAAGTCAGTAGGGCAGTTTCCGTTGTGCCCGCGATATGGGGAGTGAGAAGCGCATATTCTGATTCCTGTAATGGAGAATAAAAGGGCTCGCGCTCGGCTTCGAAGGTATCCAGGGCGACACCTGAAATCCATCCTGGATGCTGCTGCATAAAAGCTGCAAGGGCCGTCTCATCAATCAGTCCGCCTCGGGACATGTTGAGTAAATACGCCCCTTTTCTGATACAGGGAAGGACCGATGCGTTGAGCATATAATGCGTATCAGAGTTCAAAGGCAGGTGAAGAGATATCATGTCATTCCCGCTGAGCAAAGCAAGCAGGTCAACAGCCCTCATGACGCCAAGCTCATCCGCATCTTTATCCGTGAAGCGGGAACTACCCAGAACGGTAACCGGGCATTGAAAAGGTTTCAGCAGTGCAACCAGCGCCCTGGATATAGCACCACTGCCTGCCAGCCCAACAGAGATATCACCTAACGAGCGCGCAGGAGGCCGTGCTGACTTACTCCAGTGGCCTCTTCGCATCTGATCCTGATGCCAGTTAGTCTGGCGCAGCAGGGCAAGCATCTGCAGCAAGGTAAACTCAGCAACAGCTGTTGCGTTTGCTCCAGGTGTATTAAAAACATCGATTCCAAGTTCTTCAGCCGCGCCGGTATCAATATGATTCAGGCCGACTCCTGCCTGACCAATAACTTTTAACCGTGTAGCAAGGTCATCAGCGGTTAGTGCGCATAGTAACTCTTTCCTCAGGGGTACGTTTTTCCTGAGTTTAATCGCATCGAATCCCCCAAATTGCCGTGCAATCGCCAGAATCTGTTCTTCATCGTGAATGTTAATACTCACGCTTTCAAAATGCCGCTGCGCCTGGTATGCGTGACAACCGTTTTGCGGCAGGTTGACGATAAGCTCGATCTCCGGAGAAATGTAACCTGCTATTTCTTTTATTGATAACTCACCAGGAAGGACATCCAGCAGCATAATTCTACGTTTCATTTTTTGATCCTTAATTTTGAAGAAGTATGCACTAATCTATAAGGGCCTGGCGTCCACCACTTCTCAGCGAGTGGTATAGTAAAGTACCTTGCGGCGATCGATCCCTGGATTGGAAAGACAGCTAATTACATGGATTTAACTACAGCCATGACGAAACATACCCTCCTTTTCACCGGCAGTCTTTATTACTGTGGTATCAGTTCTTACGTTTTCACTAAATTTGCCTGCTTTGAGTGAAGAATATCTGAAGACACACTATTCATGTCTTTAATGTGTTTGCCCTGAATGAATCTGCCTGGTATCAGGTTTTATTATTTTTTGTCGTTGTTTATCAAACCATTGATCAGGTTGAAATAAGCAAGTAGTACCTAATCGTTTGGATAAAAAAAAGCGCTGCCACCGATTCACTTCTAGCTTACTCTTCAACAGCACGGTTGCTGACTCTCGCTCTCGTTCAGATACTACACTCATCTTTCTTGCTGCCCGCGCTTAAGGATCAGGCTGGACAGAGAAGCGATACTGGCTGTTTAGTCAGGAGGGCGTGATGAAAAGCCTGAGTGTCGTGCTGACCAGACAATCAGCCCCGTCAGCACCAACAAAATCAATAAGACCGGCGGGAACCATGCGATACCTGCTCCCTTAAGCAGGGCGGCGCCTGCGAGTCCGCCACCGGCAATCGCCAGGTTCCAGGCTGTGACCAGAACTGATTGCGCCACGTCGGCTGCGGCACCCGCGGTCTTTGCTAGTGCGGTCTGAAAAAGTGTCGCTGCTCCGCCAAATGCCAGCCCCCATATGCCACAGGCGAGATAGGTCATTAAGGGGTTGCCCAGTGCCATGACCAGCATCGCTAGGGCAAATAGCAGGGTAGAAGCCAGGGTCAATTCGCCCAGCCAGCGGTCAATCATGGTGCCTGTAGCCCAGATCCCGATTAGCGAAGTGACACCAAATACCAGTAATACCCTAGTAACGCGGTCAGCCATGTTTACTGCCTGTAATAGCGGCACTATATAGGTGTAAAGGGTATTGTGTGCGAGTACGAATATCAGTGTGGCGGCGAGGACCGGCCGAATACCGGGCAGCCTCAGCGTCTGTCCCAGAGACACCCGCTTTACGGAGGTCTGACCAGGAAAGTCAGGTACACTAATAATGACCCAACCGATAAGGCCTGCAGTCATAGCGCTGATGATATAAAAGCAGTTACGCCAGCCGATAACTTCACTCAGCCAGCTTCCCAGGGGGATTCCCAGTGACAGAGCCAGCGGTGTGCCAACCATCGCGATTGCGATAGCCCGCCCCTTAAGCGAATCCTGAACCATGCGCGCGGCATAACCGGCAATCAGCGCCCACAGCAGCCCTGCTGACACGCCGCCCGTTAAACGTGCTATCAGTGTTAATCCATAACTGGTAGAAAAGGCGGTCACGGTGTTGGCCAGAGCAAAGCCTGCGATGGCAAACAGCAGCAGGGGACGCCGCCGCAAATGTTGCGTGCAGAGGGTGACCGGAATGGCGGCCAGCAGCGAGCCCAGCGCATAGACGGTGACCAGCTGGCCGACGAGCGCATCTGAAATCGCAAGACTGTAGCCAATCTGCGTTAACATTCCGGCCGGTAACGCTTCGGTCAGAATGGTAATAAATCCGGCCAGCGCCAGCGCGAGCAGAGGTGATAACGGTAACCGGTTACTGGCGGGATTCGCCATCGTCTGGATTCTCATTGGGCATATACCGCGTCGCGCAGATCGTTTACAAACTTACCCGACATCCCTTCATAAAGCGTGTTGGTAAAAGCGACCACGCTCAGGCCGCGCGGCCTGTCAACAAACCAGGAGTGACCGTAAGCCCCGCCCCATCGCCAGGTGCCGGTTGACTCTGGTGAAGCAGCCTGGGCCGGGTCACGAAGCACTGAAAATCCCAGCCCAAAGCCCACGCCCGGCATGTCCGGCAGCGCCATCCCTGCATTCTGATCCCGCTCCATTTCAGCCACCATTGCGTGTGGCAACAGCTTTTCGTTGCCGTCACGCAGCGCTTCAAGGAGGCGTAGAAAATCACCTGCGCTTCCCACCATACCAGCGCCCGCTGAAGGAAAAGCGTGCGGGTTAAAGATACGTGCCGGGCTAAAGACTATCCCGCTGGTTTCAGGAAAGACCGGTATAATTTCCCCTTCCTGTAGTCGATGTGGTGAGGGCGAATCGGTGACGTAAGCGGTGGCGACGCGTGTAGCATCCCTGGCGACAAAACTGGTATCGAACATAGCCAGCGGGTCAGTAACCAGCTCACGAACGGCGACGCTGAGCGTTGTACCAGATGCGCTGGCAACCACTGCGCCGAGCACGTCGGTAGCCAGCGAGTAACCCCAGGCGGTTCCCGGCGAATAAAGCAGAGGAACCTGGCTGATACGGTGCAGATTCTCCGCCAGGCTTACGGCAGAATTATCCATTCCATCTGAAACGCCTGCACGTGCATAAGTCCCATCCTCGTCACGCTCAAAAAAACGGTAGCCGAGTCCGGCAGTATGGCTCAGCAGCTGACGTACGGTAATAACAGGCGCGGTTCCGTCGGCGAGTTTGGGTGAAAAATCTGGCAGCCACTGGCGGATGTTGGTATCCAGCCCCAGCTTACCCTGAGCCACCAGAACCATCGCAGCACTGGAGACAATGGGTTTACTCACAGAGGCGAGGCGGAAAAGGGTGTCGACAGACATCGGCCGGTCATTCTCGCGATCAGCCATACCTGCTGCAATGCAGTGTATGACTTCTCCGTGCAGGGCAACCAGCACCACGGCTCCTGTCAGTTGCTGATGATTAATCGCATCATCAATGACCTTTTCCAGCGCAGAGGAGACTTTCGCAGGTGTTGAAAGAGTGTGCATCGGCTATTTCCGTGAATAGTTGTAAGAGTGGTAACCTTAGCCAGGCACGAATTAAAGAAAAACCAGGGTGAGGTTCCTTTTACTGCGGAATAAATTTCTCTAATGGGACGCAATATGGATAGTTTGAGTGGATTCACCGTATTTGTGCAGGTTGCAGAAACACGCAGTTTTGTCAGTGCCGGGCGCCTGTTAGGGCTTTCGCCCTCGGCAGTAGGGAAAAATGTTGCCCGTCTTGAGGAAAAACTGGGTGTCCGGCTGTTTCACCGAAGCACGCGCAGCATTACCCTGACCGCGGAAGGAACGTTATTTCTTGAACGTTGCCGGCGTATTCTTGCCGAAATTGAAGCGGCTCAGATGGAGCTTTCGCAGTCCAGAGAAAAACCTTCCGGTCGTCTGCGTATCAGTCTGCCGCTGGTGAGTTCGCTAATGTTACCGGTGCTGGGCGACTTCATGCGTCAATACCCGGAAATTCGTCTTGACCTGGATTTTACGGACAATCTGGTGGATGTCATCGAAGAGGGATTTGATGCTGTTATCCGCACCGGTGAACCTGCCGATTCACGCCTGTCGGCCAGACGGCTGGGCTATTTCAGTACGATGCTGGTTGCCTCTCCCTCTTACCTTGCAGAAAAAGGAACGCCTCAGCATCCTGCCGACCTGATGGAACACCGCTGCCTGCACTACCGATTCTCACACACCGGGAAGCTTGAGAAATGGCCATTGCGCGATGCCGATAATCTGAATCTTCCCGTCACGATGGTGTGCAATAACATAGAAACGCGCGTCTGCTTTGCCCTGCGAGGGTTGGGAATTGCCAGCCTGCCGGACTTTGCTGTCCGTGATTTGGTTGCAAATGGCACTCTTGTGCCAATACTCAATGAATTTATTGAGTGGCAGGGTACTTTTCACATCCTGTGGCCTGCCAGTAAACACGTCTCACCAAAGATCCGTGCACTGGTCGATTTTTTCACGCAGCGTGTGCTGAAGCCGTAATTCTGAGTAAATGAGCTTAAATAATTTGATGCACTAAGCCTGGGATAAATCCCATTAGCTAAGCAAACGAACCGCGCCTGGAGACTTGCCCGTTACACGCTTAAAAGCCCGGCTGAAAGCAGCCTGAGAGGAATATCCTAACCGTTGCGATGCGGTGTCGACGGTAATATTTTCTGACGACAGCCAGCGAACAGCGAGATGCATCTTTACTTCCGTTACATACCGTAGCGGTGGGACGCCGATGGTGGTCTGAAACCTTTCGGCGAATGCGGATCGGGATATATGCGATTCGGCAGCGAGTTCTGCCACGCTCCAGTCCCGGCCCGGTTCACGGTGAATCGCCAGGATGGCCTGAGCCAGACGCGGATCGCGCAGTGCTGCAGCCAGACCAGGGCTATTGCCGCAACCATCTTCTACCCATCCTCTGATAAACATCGCTCCAGCCACATCGGCAAGCCTGGCGAGAATACCTGCATAGCCCACGCGTCCGGAGCATATCTCACGCTTCATCGCATCAAGGATATGCATGAGTCCCGGCCACTGAATCCCCTTTGCATCGGCATGCATAATTTCAGGCAGCACATCCGCCAGCCGCTGCATGCTTCCCAGATCAATTTTCATGCAACCAAAAAACAGCACAGCGCCTGGCGTTTCCTGGGTACTCGGGCAGGTATCAATCCCACTCACTTTTTCATCCAGTGGTGCCGTTTCAATATTGTCGATATCCAGCACGTCGGCGGCTGTTGCCGACAAAAGCTGATGCCGTTCGCCGTGGGGAAGAAATACAGCCTCTCCGGCTGAAAGCGTAAGAACTTCGCCGTTTGCACTATGAAGCACCATCGCCCCCACAGCGACGTAGTGCAGATAAGCATGACCAGGCCTGCTTGCGAAGTTCAGGCCAAACGTATCTCCCGTCTGGATACGCTGATATCGCACGCCGTATAGCCGCAGGCCGGAAAGTAGCTCGCTGATGAGTTCTGATGACAGAGCGAAGGATGAAGTCATAGGCATATTCGGGTTTTGGGTAAAAAAGTGAGGGGTTCAGAGCATAGATCATCCAGCTCCGCCTGAATAGACTTCTTCTCCTGAAACGACTTTCCAGGAGACTTAGAAATGACGGATGAAACTTCTATCAGGGTTCACAAAGAAAGAGTGCAAAGAGATGAGAAAATCCAGCCAGCCTGGCTTGCGGTTTTTTCGTTAACCATGGGTGTTTTTGGCCTGCTCACCGCAGAGTACCTGCCTGCCAGCTTATTAACGCCTATTGCACGGGATTTGGGGGTGTCAGAGTCTCTTGCAGGACAGGCCGTAACAGTGACGGCGGTGATTGCGTTATTTGCCGGTTTACTGTTACCGCGATTAACGCGTGCGCTGGACCGGCGCGTCGTGTTGTTGAGCTTTACTGCCCTTATGATCTTCTCAAATCTGCTCGTGGCGCTCTCTTCAGGTATTGTCATGCTGCTGGCAATGCGCATCCTGCTGGGTATCGCGTTGGGTGGATTCTGGAGTATGGCAGCGGCGGTAGCGATGAGGCTAGTGCCGGAGAGGCTGGTACCGCGGGCGCTGTCGATCATTTTTAGTGGAATCGCGGTAGGTACTGTTGTTGCTGTACCGCTGGGAAGTTATCTGGGCGAATTGTCTGGCTGGCGTAGCGCGTTTATTGCCGCTGCTGCGGTTGGCGCAATCTCTTTCATTTTTCAGTGGCTGACGCTGCCCGGAATGCCGCCGGTAGTCAGGACCAGGACGGCATCCGTATTTTCTCTGCTTCAGAGGCCGGGCGTGACTGTGGGCATGCTGGGGTGCGTGCTTGCACACACCGGCCAGTATGCGCTGTTTACCTATATACGGCCTGCGCTGGAAGGACTCGCACACATAGACGCAAAAGGGCTAGCATTAATACTTCTGGTGTTTGGCGTTGCTAACTTTATCGGGACACTGTCCGCAGGGTGGCTGATGGAACGCAGCCTGCGTTTTACGCTGATTGTTATGCCTGCTCTGGTGGGAGCAGCGGCACTGGGTATGATCACTCTGCCGTTATCAATCGCCGGGCTTACAGCGCTGGTCATGCTGTGGGGGCTGGCATTTGGTGGCATACCGGTGGCGTGGTCAGGTTGGGTCGCCCGGACTCTTCCCGATGAGGCCGAGAGCGCAGGGGGTATGGTGGTCGCCGCCGTGCAATCCTCCATTGCCGCGGGTGCAGCAATAGGTGGTCTGATATATGGCCTCAACGGGGTGACGGGGGTGTTCATTACTGCAGCCTGTATCATGCTTACTGCCGCGCTGGTTATTGCATTCCGGGTCAGAGTCTCGTCATCAGCTGAAGGAACGCAAAGCATATAATTTCAGAGACATTTTAAGATGTCAGGACACCTCAATCACACAGCGTAAGATCCCCGGACCGCGCAGCGTTCCGGGCCTGCTGACTGAGTGTGATGGCAAAGGGGCTGGTTAACTTCTGAAGCTGGTTAACAGGCGCTACGGCAAAAAGCGGAGCTTAGCAATAATCAGTAAGTGCCGTTTTACTCACTATTCTGGAATATCACCATTCTCAGTGGTGATTCATACGTGCAGAGAAAATATTCCTTAACAGAGAAGCTTGAAAAACAGTTTCCAGGTGATATCTTCAACACATAACTACCTCATCAGGAAGATAGTGTGATTACTCTCAGGAATATGAATGAAGAAGAATTCAAAAATTATCGTTCTCTTTTCATCCATGAATATTCGCAGGATCTGCAAAACAATCGGGGATATCTCTCCGAAAAAGCACGAATCAAAGCCATAGAATCTATTGATACAGTGTTAACAAAGGGAGTTGTGACCCCGGCTAATCAGCTATGGTGTATCCAACAGCCTGATGAATCAGAGGACGTTATTGGCATCCTCTGGCTGTCGATCACCGGGTCATCAGCCTGGATAAGTGATTTCTACATTTATCCTGACTGGCGCGGCCGTGGATTCGGTGGTCTGGCCTTATGCGAAATGAAAAGATTGCTAAAAATAATAAACATCGATGAAGTCGGACTTAGGGTAGCTCCGAATAATGCCTCAGCCAAAGCACTGTATCAGAAGAATGGCTTTCATATTACCGGCATCAATATGTCTCAAAATTTAAACTAAAGAATTCCAGAAAGCATTTTTACCAATAACCACAGAGAATATCTTTTTTAAAGACCCCGCAGTGCAGCGCCTCATAATACCCATTTGAGGGAATATTTTATAAGACACACTGCATTATTCTCCATAATCCGCTGAGCAAAGTACGGCCTCTTGATCACAACGGGTTTAACCTTGATTTTGACTGAGTTCGTCCCGTGAAAAGAATCAGCTTTGTGAGGGGCCGCTCCTGGAATAGAGCGGTCTGACATCGGATAATACCCGTTATGATCGAAAAGCGGACGTGATGAAATGAACGCTTACGACCTTATTCGATCAGGATTTTTCACTCATCTCTGGTCAGCGAATTGCCTGCAGCACAGCCTTGCCTCTGCCGACCCAGCGTGATCCAGACCATTAGCGCGCAAATCAGCGTGACAGCAGCCAGAACTCTAAAAAGAAACGTATACGCAGTGTCATAACTGTCCTTAAGCAATAATCGTGAAATACCGGGTAACATCGCAGCGGCCTGCTCAATACTGCCGCCACCCAGCCATGCAGCAGCCTGGTGAATGACCTCTGGCGCATACCCGTGAACGGTGTTTTTCAGATTCAAATCATTCATTTCTGTTAAAAATGCTGACGCCATCGCCAGAGCGATCCCTTCACCGGCAACGCGAACGGTATTAAAGAGGCCTGCGGCCATGCCCGCTTTCTCCACAGATACAGCTGAAAGTGCCAGACCATCCATCAGTCCCCATGGAAGCGCAGCGCCGGTACCCGTCATAATCAGTGAAAGCACAAGAAAATTACTGCTGTTACCCGGTAGTGCGTATCCGAGGAAAAGCAGCCCGACTGATGCAATAATAAGTCCCGCAGCTGAAACGGTTCCTGGAGAAAACCACCGTGTCAGCAGTGCGGCAATGGACGGGAAAACCAGCATTGGAGACGTCAGCGCCATAAGATAAAAAGCGCTCCGGGACTCACTCATCCCGTCACCGCCCATAAAATGCAGCGGAATAATAATCAGCAGCACAACATAGCAATAGCATGTTGCTATCGGCAGTAGCAGAACGCCGGCAAAGCGCGGGCGCAGCAGCAGAGAGATATCCAGAACAGGATTTTCAACCCCCAGGCAACGCACTACAAACCCGCTGAAAAGCAGCATGGCGGAAATGAAAAGGGCGAGTGTGGGAAACGATAAAAACCCAAAGGCAGGTATAAGCATCACCGCTGATGTAAATAACATCAGGGCTGCAGTAAACATGATTAATCCTGTGCCGTCTGGTTTCTGATGTCCGCTCTCCTCTGATGCTGGCAGAAACGCAGCACCGGTCAAAATTACAATGCCTTAAAGCAGAGCTAACATGGCATACAACCATCTCCAGCCCAAAGCATCCGTAATGAAACCCATCAACACAGGGCCGAACGCCAGGCCCACGCCAAACATAGTGCCAAGTATGCTGAAGGCCCGTGTCCTGTCCGTACCTTCATAGAGACGGGCCAGTGCAGCGCTGCCGCTGGCCAATATCAAGGCCGCCGCAAGACCCTGCAGTGACCTGAACAACCCAGCCATAAAGATATCCTGTGTCAGGCAGATCATAACGCTGCTCAGGCAAAACAGGGCTGAGCCTGCGGTAAAAATGCGTTTTCTGCCAGTAACATCCGCAGCAACACCGGCTGACAACAAAAAACTGCCGAAAGTCAGCATAAATCCATTCGTCAGCCACGACAGCGCGGCAGGCGAGCCGCCAAGAGCCTGTTGTATTGCCGGCGTGGAGATTACACCACCGGTAAAGCTTAACGGCAGCAATACAGCCGCCAGATAGACAGAAAAGGCTGCCATATTCCTGGCATATGGACTGGGTGTTCTGGCTGAAGTTGCCATTGGGTGACCTTATGTTTCCAAAAAGCGGATGGGTTAACAAACTTCAGCAATGTTATTGCAGACATCAGAGTGAATAAATACACTGAAAATCTCTTCTTAACGGACATTAAGTTTATAATCAATGGACAGTCTGACCTCTCTTACTTCGTTTGTCCGGACAGCGGAGACGCTGAGTTTTGTACAGGCCGCAAGGTTACTTGGGATTTCTGCCTCAGCAGTCGGGAAGAATGTCGCCAGACTTGAGCATAAACTGGGCGTACGTCTCTTAAATCGCAGCACCAGAAACGTGAGTCTGACAGCGGAAGGGGCTGCTTTATTAATCCGATGCCAGCATATCCTTGAGCAATTACAGGAGGCGGAGTCAGAACTGACGAGCAGCTTAGCGCAGCCTGCCGGGAAGCTCAGGGTTTCACTTCCTGTCATTGGCTACAGGTTGATCCTTCCTCTTCTGCCGGACTTTTCCCGCCGTTATCCTCATGTAGAACTCGATCTCGATTTCAGCGACCGGCTGGTAAACATCATTGATGAAGGATTTGATGTGGCCATACGAAGCGGTGAACTAACGGACTCCCGACTGAAATCTAAAAAGGTTGGAGATTTTCGTTTTGTGCTCTGCGCCAGCCCTGCCTATTTGAATGAGTATGGCGTACCCGGCTCGCCAGCGGATTTAACGATGCACAGGTGCATTTCTTTTCGTTTTCCCTCAACGGGGCTGCTCCAGCCCTGGGAACTGCGCGGTATGTGCCCGGGTGCTGACTTGAGGACAGCCTCTGTTCTGACCGTAAATAATATAGAGGCTTCTGTTCGCCTGAGCCTGTCAGGTATGGGGATTTGCTATGTGCCCGGTTTTGTCGTTCGCGAATCTTTGAACACGGGGCAACTGAAAGAGGTATTACCAGGTAGCTGTACCAGGCAGGGAGTTTTCTCGGCACTCTGGCCAGCCAGCCGGTATCTCTCACCGAGAATACGCTGCTTTGTCGATTTTATTGGTGAGTACGGCCTGTCTCTGTAATCGGTACCACGCAGTTAATGCTTTCTGAAATCGTATGCACTTTTATGCTTATCTCAAAATCATGAACGTCCGCTCCTGAAAAAAAGGGGCTGGTAACAGTCAGATGTCCGCTAAGAGCGAAGAGCGGACATCAGGCTGGCACAAAAACTATTAGTCTTTGCCTCGCTAATTACGTTGATTCAGCTACATGCCTCTCAGTGTTGCTGATTCCCTCTTATTGAGCAGGCATAAGCATCACTAAGGAATCGTGTTCAACTGGAAGGTAAATGACTGATGACAAATTCAGGTTCATAAAAAACAGGAAAATTAACTGATCTTGCAATAAAACAGACTTTATGAATTTCATGGTGAATAGCCGTTGCAGCATCGAGATTTATACCGGCCTGAACCGTAATTTTTGGCCTGAGTATGGCTGAAATAAAGCGACCTGCACCCCCTTTTAAAACCTCACCTTTGGCTACCGGTGAGTCTTCATAATCCAGCACAGTGATGCCAGCATCTGAGGCGAGATGCAGATACCACAGCATATGACAGGCCGAAAGAGAGGATATCAGGAGATCTTCAGGGTTCATTTTACCAGGGTCGCCGCCCAGCAGTGGGTCATTTGAGCAATGAATGGTTTCCTTTCCGGTTATGGCGATATCCCATGTCCGCGCATATGACTTATAGCCTGATGTGCCCGTGCCCAAATTCCCTGTCCACGAGATATGTGACGTATAAACATGTTCCATTAATTTGCCGAACCTCTCTAAATGATGAAGCTATACATTCAAAATTGCGAAGCATCGGCCACTTTTCTTGATTCGTAATGAATGATAAGGGCATCTGCCTACAAGGTTGTCATAAAAGGTGAGTTTATGGAATAATGGTATACCATTTATTTATAAAAAGTAGACTCAATGAGCATAGTTTCTCTATCAACCGCTGACATGCTTGCCCAGGAGCTTAGACGTTTAATTAACAACGGTTCATTGCAGGATGGAGATCGACTGGTTGAAAGAGACCTTGCCAGCCGGTTTTCTGTCAGCCGTATTCCGTTGAGGGAGGCTATACAGCAGCTTCAGCGGGAAGGTTTAGTTGAGGTTTACAGAAACCGTGGAGCGGTAGTAAAAACACTTTCTGTCACCGATGTGGATGAAATTTACCAGCTCCGGGCTTTGATGGAAGGTGAGGCTATTTTTCAAAGTATGCAGTACATCGACTCTGAAACGATTAAACGAGCAGAGCTTGTCCATAAACTTCTGGAGAGTACATCGGACCCCGTACAGCAAGGTTTATATAATCGGGAGTTTCATGAATTGCTGTACCGAAAGTGTAAAAATCAGCGTCTGCTGAAGATGATAAATGAGTTGCAACAACAAATTGAAAGATATGAGATTTTTCAACTTCGTTTAGTGTCGGATACCCTTAAATTTCAGGTAGAGCATGAGCATATTTTAAGCGCCTGTCAGCAGAACGACCCAGCCGGTGCGCGCGAATATACCGTCAAACACATTCTTTCAGCAGGGCTGACTCTGCAATCTTATATTCTTGGCCGTGAAATACCTGCGACATACTGATGCTAAAAATTAGCGTAATTGTACCGCAGTAACGTCCGCTCCTGGCACGAAGCAGCCGAACGTAGATGCAGGGTTTGCTATGAGCGTAGAGTGTTAGTCAGTTGCTTGATAAGTAACCTGATAGCTTCTTTACTGCAACTTGATAAAAAACTACAAAACGTTCAAAGCAATTTCAGGATCTCCACCAGCACATCCGCCGGCCTTTCAAGCACGGCCAGATGAGTTCTGGCCGTCTCTAACCGTTTCACTTCAAAGAAATCATGTTTTCTTGAGAAACGTTGTTGTAAAGCCAGGTACTTGTCGCTTCTGTCCAGGGAGTAGATGTGAGAAGCCTTAGGGGGATTTCTGAGTTGTTCGAGACGCAGGAGTGGCGAACCATATTTATGATATGCATCAGCAATGACCTGACCAGCAAGTCGCCAAAGCTGATAGCTAGATTCAGCCATCTCAGTTTTTAGATGATGGATCATGACTGGAGAGTCGCTTTCTGCCAGCCAATATTCGTAAAGGGCATCCCGTGCATCTTGCCAGCTGTCTTCATTCTGCATGTCTCTGACCGAGTCGAAAAATCCAGGCTCCGGCTGATTCATGATCCAATCAAGAAATATGACTGCAGGTATGCGATTTCTTAAACTTTCCACCAAATCAATAGATACCCAACTGGCATGAGCAACGGAAACAGGCACTATCCGGGTTAAGCCAAGATGTTTAATGAGTGTTAAAGCATCTGATAATAACGCCTCACCGTCAAAATCCTGACCGTTGGTCGATGATTTTCCATGACCACGCCAGTCTATAGTGACAACGCGGAAAAAAACGGCGGCCAGCTCAGAGAAATCTTTAAAAACGGTTTTTGGTTGGCACCAGCCAGGCATGAGGAACAGAGTCGTGTCACCCGTGCCAATATCCTGATAATCAATATCACCATAATTTGTATGTAAAACCGGCATATTAATTTCTCTTCATAAAGTGAATGAACAACTAACCTATTCTCTCCCGCAGCACTAAAAAAGCATTTACTAACTTAGTAGCACTTATGTCATGGTTTATCAGAGTTGAGTAAGTGATTTACGGGCTGCTTTTGGGCTGGGAATGTAAACCTGATCACTTCCGGAAAGGATATACGGCTCGCAGTATCCGGCAGCGTCAATCCTTAAGACTTCAGGCCACTGCGATACTGATTCCAGCGTACGTATAGCATGTCCGGATAACTTTCCGCAGCCTGTTCTCCAGCGTCTGTCAGGCACCAGGAAGTTGTTGAGTCACTCAAAAATGTCCGCTTCTGGCACAAATCAGACATGCTTGCGGGACAAAGTCCGCTATGAGCGAAAAGCGGACATTGGCCGTGTGCTAAAGAAGAAAATTGCGTGGTGTTAATTCCAGAATGGAACGAAATGCAGCGGTAAATGCAGCCGGACATGAGAAACCCAGTTGGTAGGAGACCTGCTTAATTGAGATGCCATTGGCGAGGAGATCTAATGACGCACAAATTCTTGCTCTTTGCTTCCAGGTTCTGAAGCTGAAGCCCGTATCCTTAATAAACATTCGCGAAAAGGTGCGTTCAGACATATTGGCAATATGGGCCAGATCGCTTAGAGACGCTTCCCAGCGGTGACTGACCAGTAACTCTTTGGTTGCCCTGTTTAAGCGCTCATCATGAGGCATAGGTAGCTCCGCGGTCAAAGGCGTTGCCTCACTGAGAATTTCTAAAATTAACAGCGCCATTTTACGCTGGCTCGGTCCAGTGTAGTCGGCATTGAAAAGCCCGGCTATCAGCTCTTTCACCAGTGCGGTGGCTGTAATCACATGCACCTGGCGACTCTTCGTAAAATTCAGGCATTCTTCGATAAGACTGCTACTGAAATAAATAGCCCGTAAGTCGGTGTGGGATAGCAGGTTGTAGCTGTGAATCTGCAGAGGCGGTAGCCACAATGCCCGCTGAGGGGGTATCACCCAACGATTGCCCTCTGTTTCAACCAACATAACGCCCCTGGTAGCAAATAACAGCTGTCCTTCAATATGATGATGAGGAGGATCGGTCTCTCCGCGTTGATAGCTGATGGCGGTGCTAGACCATCCCGTCGATTCATCATGTCTTGGCGCTTTATCTATGCTACCTGGCATTTCAAATTTAGTTCCTGCAGTTATCTTAGTTGGACTCACCCGATTCATAACATCCCGGCAGGGTGAAACTTGAAAATTAAGGTTAACATAAGCATTACAGGAGCATCTTTAAATGCACGTGCATTTCATCATCCATGAAAGTTTTGAGGCTCCCGGCGCTTATGAGACCTGGGCCAGAGGCAAAGATAATCACGTCACCTATTCACGAGTTTATGAAGGTGAGGCTCTACCGTCCAGCGTGGATGACATCGATTTTTTGATTGTTATGGGCGGTCCACAGGACCCGGCAACCACCCCTGAAGAGTGCCCGCATTTTGATGCAAAGGCTGAGCAGGCGGTCATCGCATCCGCTGCGCGCGCAGGTAAAGCCGTTATTGGCATCTGCCTGGGTTCCCAGCTCATTGGTGAGGCGCTCGGTGCTTCTTTTGCACACAGCCCGGAAAAAGAGATCGGCAAGTTTCCTGTCTCTCTGACGCAGGCAGGGCAACAGCATGAGCTGTTTTCACATTTCGGACACACGCTTGAGGTCGGTCACTGGCATAACGATATGCCTGGGCTGACGCCCGATGCCACGGTCATAGCCTACAGTGAAGGCTGCCCGCGTCAGATTGTCGCCTACAGCGATCTGGTGTTCGGTTTCCAGTGTCACATGGAGCTGACACCGGAAGTAGTCGAACTGCTTATTGCCCACTCCGAAAAGGATCTGGGCCGGGCGGGTGAATACCGCTTTGTCCATACGCCTGCACAACTGCGTGCACATGATTACCGGGAGATGAACCAGGCTCTGTTCACATTCCTGGACAAACTGGCCGGGCGTTACAACCAGAGCCATCAATGATCGTCTTTTGCGCAGATTATCCTGCTCAAAAGAGGCAATTCTGAAACTAACAGTGCAGGTAACACTATGACTGAATCGCCAGCCGCCCTTCTGACGATAGCCGGCGCTATCCTGGTAGGCGCCATGAGTCCCGGGCCAAGCTTCATCATGATAGTACGTACTGCCGTCGTCTCATCTCGCCTCAGTGCGCTGTCCGCCGCCGCAGGCATGGGCGTGGGATGCATGATTCTCTCAGTCATTGCGCTGGCCGGGCTGCACTCTCTGCTGGAGCTGGTTCCCTGGCTCTATGCCGCGCTTAAAACCGCCGGTGGGCTTTACCTTCTCTGGCTTGGCTGTGGCATGCTTTTCAGAACGGGCAACAGCCTGGATCTGAGCCTGGGAGGCGAAAACGCACACCGTCCGGGCCACGCGTTTCTTACCGGTATGGCGACTCAGCTCAGTAATCCGAATACAGCAATTGTATTTGGCAGTATTTTTGCTGCGCTGCTCAGTCAGCATATCTCGCCTTATCTTTACCTTTTGTTGCCCGGTATGGCGTTGTTCATTGATGCAGCCTGGTATGGCCTGGTGGCATGGCTGTTATCGGCTGAAAAGCCACGTCTCACCTATATGAAATACAAATCCCGGCTGGATAAAGCGAGTGGGCTGGTAATGGGGTATCTGGGGATCCGGCTCCTTCTGAGATGATTTCTGTCAGTGTTAGCCTCTCCCTCTGTTCTTAAGTTAACTGTGAGCAAAATTACTTTGAAAGCTCTTTTCCGCAATGTCAGTTTTATCGCTGGTTTCATGCTGGTATGTTACCTCCCCGCTGCAGTTGCTGCTGGCACGGTGGCGTGTTCATCTTCACAAAAACTGTCTGAATGCATTAAGCAGGTCGCCGGTGGCGGCACGGTACTGCTCGGTAAAGGTACCTGGTTTCAGGACAGCAGCCTGTTGCTGAGCAGCAATGTGGCACTTCAAGGCGCGGGTTCGGGTACGGTTATCACCTGGAGTCCTGCGGTGAGGAGCACCATTAATGCGCCGCTTCTCTATACCACTGCCGCCAGCCACGTCACGATAAAGGATGTGAAACTGGTCGGCACCATTGACCAACGGTCTGACAGTCAGGATTTGAGGAATAATCAGATTGGTCTCTTTTTTAACTGCAGCGGAGACCCGACCGCCGGTGAAAAAACCGGCTGTAATGATATTACTCTTCAGAACGTTGAGGTGGAGAACAGCAGCGATGGGATCCATATCAAAGGCGCCAGTCATGTCACGGCGACGGATCTGAAGTTGCATAACAATGGCAACACTGAGAAGGACTATTTTCACAATATCTACCTTCGCCGCGTCGCAGATGTTCGTCTAATCCAGACCGGAAAAAACAGCGGAGGTTATTATGCCAGCCCACGCGGGCACGGCATTCGTGGTTCGCACCTGATCAACGTTTATATGAGCGATCTGGAGGTGCATGACAATGCCGATTACGGTATCCATATGGACACCGTCTTTAATGTCAGACTGCATAACATGCACGTTTATCACAATTGCCTCAGCGGTAAGCCTGACTGCCAGCAGATAAAATGCTTTGGCCCCCAGTGTGATGTTCATCTCAATGCACTGGCTGAACCAGCGTCCATAATCTCCCAATAAATTTTGTGCGCTTTTGGCACAGCGCTGCTGTTGCAGCCCTGACAAGTTAGACTTCAATCGACTCTGATATCTCCAGGGCATCATCTACTTCGATGCCTGGGTAACTTACTGTGCTTTCGAGTTTTTTGTGACCCAAAAGTAACTGGATCAGACGAAGATTTTTCGTTTTTTTATAGATCAGATATGGCTTGGTTCTGCGCATGGAATGCGTACTGTAGAGCGTTTCATCAAGACCCAGCTTCTTAATCCATCCATGAAAAATACGATTATATTGTCTGGTTGAAATGTGTCTTGATGAACTAATACGGGACTGAAAAAGATAGTCGCTACTGCGTAGATGAGCCATTTTGATCCATGCGGCTACAACCTCTCTGGTTCCCTTCGTCAGTTCAAACTGGACAGGGCTGACCGTTTTTTGCTGCATCACAGTCGCTCTGCCCGAAACAGTGTGTCCATAGGCCACATCAGAAACTTTCAACTTAATCAGATCACAGCCCCGAAGTTTACTGTCCAGAGCCATGTTAAACAGAGCCAAATCGCGGACTTTTCCTTCCCGCTCAAGACGGATACGAATCCCCCAGATATGAGAGATCTGAAGAGGCCGTTTCTGGCCGATAATGCGGCCCCTGTTCCAGGGGGGATGTTGTCATGTTCAATCTCCATTGGGTTAGGAGATGTGATTATGGTTGTCTCATTTGAGCGAGAAGGGGACTTTATGCTTCGGGCTAAATCAGGTGTAACAGAGCGGCCCTGCACATGCGCCTCGTCTATCTGAGTACGTGCGTGAAAGCTCACGTATCAAGGCTCAGGCCTCGTTAAGCCTCTCAATTCGTAAAAATTCTTATCAGCAGTTACCGATCACCGGGTAAATGAAAATCAAAAAGGCCCACATTAATTGACGATTAGTGCGCTTATGCACAGGATAATCCCTTTATAACTATACGCTGATTAAACAACATTAATCTTTCTTAATACATTCACATGTCTTTACTATTTGCGTGAAAGTTGCACTCTTTCCACAGTGTTACAAAGTTGTTTTTCCCTCCGCACTCAGCCCGTTTATAACGTTATAGCGGTAACAAAAATAATACCGTTTATATAAAAATTCTTAAGAGGGATGAATATGAAAACACTGACAAGAAGACATTTTATGGCTTTTGCGGCAGGAGGAACGGTCGCGCTTGCGGCGGGTCAGGCCATGGCACATGACAACGGCGTAAAGACGTTTCCGGCAGGGAGCGGAGGACGGGAGCCCGGACCACATGATCCTATTCGTGAGGCAGAAAGTCCGGACATCGTAAATCCGCCCGTTACCGACAGCGGAACGCTGCCAAACCTTCGCTTTTCTTTCAGTGATGCGCACGTACGCAAGGGAAGCGGCGGCTGGACGCGTCAGGTGACGCAGCGGGAGCTGGGCATATCTACGACGATTGCGGGCGTGGACATGCGCCTCAATGCCGGAGGTATCCGCGAACTGCACTGGCATAAAGAGGGGGAGTGGGCTTACATGACTTATGGCAACGCGCGGATTACCGCTTTTGACGCCAGCGGAGGATGGTTTGTTGATGATATCGCTGCAGGTGACCTATGGTATTTTCCGCCCGGTATTCCCCATTCGATTCAGGGACTCGGTTCCGACGGCTGTGAATTTTTACTGGCTTTTGACGACGGAAATTTTGATGAGGACAGCACTTTTCTGCTGTCAGACTGGTTCAGGCATATTCCCCCGGAAATTCTCGCCAAAAACTTCAAGGTTCCGGTATCTTCATTTTCTTACCTGCCCTCACCTGATAATGAGTACATTTTCGCCGGCAACGTTCCGGGCAGCCTGGAATCAGACAGTATAAAAGGTGCGGTGAAGTCGAAAATCCGCTTTACCCACAAAATGCTGGCTCAGGATCCGGTACGCGCGCCGGGAGGAACCGTCAGGATCACGGATTCGTCTAATTTTCCGGTTTCAAAAACGATTGCCGCCGCACTGGTGGAAATTGAGCCAGGCGGACTGCGCGAGCTGCACTGGCATCCTAACAATGATGAATGGCAGTATTACCTTGAAGGAGAGGGACGGATGGGGGTCTTTGCATCATCCGGTCAGGCAAGGACTTTTGACTACCGCGCCGGCGATGTGGGATATGTTCCTTTTGCTATGGGACACTACATCGAAAACACCGGTAAGGGACCACTGCGTTTTCTTGAGCTTTTTAAAAGTGATTACTATGCCGATATTTCGCTTAACCAGTGGCTCGCCAGTACACCACCTGAACTTGTCCGGCAACACCTGCACCTGGATGAAGAGTTTATGCACATGCTTTCACTTAAAAAGAACCCGGTGGTGAAGTAACCGGCTCAGTCGTTACCTGATTAATAAGGATTGACGCTGACCTATTCCTATTTAAATTAAAGTGTCTGCTTTTAGCATAAAGCGGACACTTATATCGGTAATACAATATGCCACCTGCCATTTAAAATGGTGCAATAGCATCAGCATTGCTCTTACAGGGATGGGGAAGTCGTTACTAAACTGAGACAGCAGGGCAGTTAAATCATCAGGAAGCATCTGCTATTAGCAGGGGACATTTCCAGATTTTACCTGGTAGCCAGACATGAAAACGAAGTTTAGCTTATGTCTATCCAGCATCAACTATTCACTTTTTCCTGACGATACGTCGTTGAAGTCAGTAAAGGTTAATTGAGCCGATGCCCGGACTCTTGCAAAGAATGGTACTTTTTATTTTGCCAGCAGAAATAATCTATTTTCAAAATCGAATATTTAATCTGGCTCTGGTTATGCCCTTTATTGTTGCTAAGAATTGCTTTTAATGCGTTGAGTGCCGGCTCTGCCTCAGCACCTTTATTGGCGCTGGCCGTTGCATGCCTGAAATAAGTAAAGCGTCGCTTTATTTCCAACGGCATTGCCTACTAAATAACTGGTATATAAGGAGATTTCCATGGCACTTTCAGGAACGGGCCGCGCCACGGTCATATCGCTGAAAAGCGGTCACCCATTGTCTCAGACCACTGAAGTAAAATCACAATCTATTCTGAGCGAACCCGCTCTTATCACGCTGCAAAGCTCACCTTCTCAGATTTCTTCTTTTCAGAAACAGGGTGACGATCTCATTCTTAACCTGCACGAGAGCGATACGCTTCGCTATCAGAACTTCTTTACTGAGGTTGCAGGCCAGCAGAGTAAAATGCTTTTCCAGCAGGGAAGTTTATTTCAGGAGGCACAGTTCAGCACAGACGTTTCCGGCGATGCTCAGACTGTCACCACGCTGACACCTGTCTGGCAATCTCCAGCTTCTGCAACATCTCCAATGCCATTCCCTGCCAGTCCAGAGTCAGATCCCGCGTTATCAGTCGTAGAGTCTTCCCAAAGCCAGATTCTGATCCCGTCAGGCACGCCGTTAAACGGAGCAGCTTTCGCCCTGAGGGCGACGACCAGCGAAGCCGATTCAACCTTAACGCTTACGCCCCAGGTTGAGTCAGCAACAGCTTCAGATGCCCCCGCCACCTCCGACGCTATGAAGGCCAGCGCCATTCCATTACCGGCGCTGACTCTTGATCCGGTTACCGGCGACAATGCGGTCAGTTACCAGGAGGGGATATACGGCATTATCTTCACCGGCTCCGCCGCCCATCTCCCCTCCGGCACGCCGGTTGAACTGACCCTTGACGGCAGAACCTGGCAGGGCAGCGTCTACCAGGATCAGTGGCAGGTTCAGCTCTCTGACAGCGACGTGAAAACTATCAAGGACGGCAACCACACCATTCAGGTCAGCGCAACGGATCTGAATGGAAACAGTACCAGCCTCAGCCAGAATCTGCTGCTGATTACCCACTACAGCAGCAGCAACCCGAAAGTCACCGTTAACGACATTACACTGGCGGATGCGGTCCAGCATGACGGTCAGACCTGGTACGTTATCAGCGGAACGCTTGAAGCGCCGCTGCCGCTTAAGACTTTTGCGGTGCAGGTTTCTGATACCTTCCACTGGAATTATGCCGTGGTAGAGGCAGATGGCAGCTGGCACGCGGAAATCAGCGCGTCGGAGCTTTCCCAGGGTGGCAACTTCCTGTCGCTTGGCGTGCTGGATGGTGCCGGAAACTGGTTTGAGCAGAGTGGCAATGTCACAGCCGACCTTATTACGCCCGTTGAAGGCGGCGATGGGGTTCCGCCAGTTATCGATGACAATCCAACGGATGGTGGCAACACGCCACCCGCCGATGGTGGCACGCCGATTCCGCCTGTCAGCACGCCCCCTTCTTTAACCATTAACAGTTTTACTGGTGACGGCGTGTTAAGCGCTGAGGAGAAGCTCTCCCCACAGACGTTCAGCGGCACCACAGCGAACCTCACCGCAGAGAGCACGCTGACCATAATGCTGAACGGTCAGACCTATACCACAACGCTGGCCGCTGACGGCAGCTGGAGTGTTACCCTGCCGTCTGCCGATCTGCAGGTGCTGCCTGTAGGGTCTAACCACATCAGCGTAACCTTTGAAAACAACGTTGGCGGTACGACCACCGCAAACAAAGTCATTACCGTAGAGGCGTCAGCACCGCCATCAGACGCTATCCCGCCACAGCCGACTATAGACATGCCGTTTGTCGACGGGTTTATGAACGCACATGAACGCTTTGAGCCTGTTACGCTGAGCGGCTCCACTGGTGTGACCGGGGCGGGCCAGAAGATCGATCTGACCGTAGATGGTGTTCACTATGCGGGCGCTGTGGACAGTCTGGGCAACTGGCTTGTCTCACTCTCCACCGGGCAGCTGATGGAAGCAGATTTAGCCGAGGGGAGTCATTCCGTTACGCTGACCGCCACCGATCGCTGGGGCCAGTCCGGTATCACGGAGACGACGTTTATTACCGATACGCAGGATCCTCTTGTCACGATTAATACCCTGGCAGGGGACGGGGTGATCGACAGTCATGAAATCAGCAGCCCGCTGGTGATCTCCGGCAGAGGCGAAGCCGGCAGCACGATTGAGGTTAGTTTTGGGGCCTCCCACTGGAGCGGCATCGTCGATCAAAATGGCCAGTGGCAGTTCTCAGTTCCCGCGGAAACGCTGCAGGGAATGGAGGAAGGGAGCTACCGTGCCATTGCTGAAACAACCGACGAAGCGGGCAACAAAGGTTATGCCTCAGCAGGCGTGCAAATCTTCGCTACTGAGGCGTTGCCGCAGCTGACCCTTGATCCGATCACCGGCGACAATGCGGTCAGTTACCAGGAGGGGATATACGGCATTATCTTCACCGGCACCGCCGGTCATCTTCCCTCCGGCACGCCGGTTGAACTGATCCTTGACGGCAGAACCTGGCAGGGCAGTGTCTATCAGGATCAGTGGCAGGTTCAGCTCTCTGACAGCGACGTGAAAACTATCAAGGACGGCAACCACACCATTCAGGTCAGCGCAACGGATCTGAATGGAAACAGTACCAGCCTCAGCCAGAATCTGCTGCTGATTACCCACTACAACAGCAGCAACCCGAAAGTCACCGTTAACGACATTACGCTGGCGGATGCGGTCCAGCATGACGGTCAGACCTGGTACGTTATCAGCGGCACGCTTGAAGCGCCGCTGCCGCTTAAGACTTTTGCGGTGCAGGTTTCTGATACTTTCCACTGGAATTATGCCGTGGTAGAGGCAGATGGCAGCTGGCGCACGGAAATCAGCGCGTCGGAGCTTTCCCAGGGCGGCAACTTCCTTTCGTTTGGCGTGCTGGATGGCGCCGGAAACTGGTTTGAACAGAGTGGTTACGTCACCGCGGATCTGACTTCTCCGGTCAGTGATAACAGCGGCGATCCGTTGCCACCGGTCACCCCCGATAATCCCACCGATGGAAGCAATACTACGCCAGTGGTCGATATTCCAGGTCAGCCTGCACCTGAAATTGATACGCCATTTGGTGACGGCTGGCTGAACCGTGCGGAGAAAAAAGAGGGCTCGATGCTGACCGGCACAACGGGCGTCACCGGCAGCGGTCAGACGGTATCGGTGATTATTGGCGGTAAACATCACAATGCGGCAGTAAGCGACGACGGTCACTGGAGTCTGCCACTGGCGCAGGGGACGATGAAAACAGGTTTCGGCAAGGGGCAGCATGACATTGTCGTGACTGCTAGCGACGCGGCTGGCCATACGGCTACGATAACGACCAGCTATCAGGTGGATGTCTGCGCACCCAAAATCGCTTTTACTCACCTTACAGAGGGTCAGCAAATCAACCTTGCCTCCAGCCATGATCAGCATGTATCAGGTACGGGTGAAGCCGGTGATATTGTCACTGTCAGGCTTGGCGACCACCAGTGGCAAACGAGTGTGACCAGCAAAGGCACGTGGGCCGTGCAGCTTGAAACGCTGGACGCACTCACGCCTGAACCGGGCGAGCACAGGATTACCGCAACTATTCGCGATGCTGCCGGAAACGTTAACCACGTTTCGCAAAACGTCGAGCTTTATATGTCCGAGCCGCAGCCGAAGCTGAGTATTGCAACCGCAGCGCAGGACAACCTGATCAATGCCACAACTGTGATCAGCAGCAACACAGAAGATGGCAGCAATTCGGAAAGCCATAGTGCTATCACACTGGAGCACGCATCTCTTCATCCTGATATGGCTGACAATCTCCATCTCTCTGGAACAGTAAACAGTGAAACGCTCTCGCTTTTATATTCAAATCTGCACACCAGCCTGGACGGCGTTGCCGATGACGAGACGTTGCAGCTGAATGGCGCGCATGAATCGCTTGATTTTGCCACGCTTGGGCTGAGATCAGGCAACGCTGAGGTCATTAATCTGGGTGGTTTCAGCAGTAATAACGTTACTCTGGGGCAAAAAGAGCCATTGCCATTGACCGACAACGCGAGTGAGACGATGACGATGAAAGGTACGGACGGCAATATGGTTACGCTAAGTAACATTGAAGGCGGCGTCTGGAGCGAGGATGGGCAGCGTATTATTAACGGTCAGCAGTACGACCTGTATCACAATGCCTCTGCCAGCCATGAAGGTTCGCTGGCAGATATCCTGATGCAACATAATCTTCACTTACAACTGGCTTAAATCAGATGGCCGGGGCGGATTTTCTTCCCTGGCCATTTCCCGCAATTAAGATTGCCAGTGAAGCGCATACGAGTGCCCAGCGTAGCTATTGCGAACCTACGCTGTCGGCATAGGGAAGACTGACGTCAGGCTAATTTCCGCTATGAGCGAGAAGCGGACATTATGGCCAGATAAAATTCTGCTACCCCAATACATTGATAACTACTAGATATGCTGAACGATGCAGTTCAGATCTTTAGGTAAATAATCAAATCATAACCTGTTGCGAATCGACAGCATTTTTCGGTATAACTTTCTTAAGGTCTTTATAGATGGGCGCATGTAAACAGGAGACGGATGATGATTTCAAAGGAAAATGCAGACCATTATTTCTGGGGTGACGATTGCGATGGTTGGTATTTGGTAAACCGTCAGGACATGCTGGTTATTCATGAGAAAATGCCTGCCGGCACTTATGAAAAGCGACACTTTCACTCCGTTTCCAGACAGTTTTTCTTTGTTCTCAATGGTGTTCTTTCAATGGAACTGGAGGGTGAGATGCATAATATTAAAGCCCTGCAGGGGCTAGAAATTCCACCGGGGTCAAAGCATCAAGCCAGAAACGACACAGGGTCTTCCGTAGAATTTATTGTAATTTCACATCCGACGACTCGAGGAGATCGTTCTGACATCCCTTCATCCTGCTGACGACTTATGAACAACTGCTCCGGTTTGTCTTAACGTAAGGCCAGCGTACTATGTATTAACCTACCTGAGTGCTTACAACACACGCTTCTGGCACAAAGCAGCACTATTCAGGGCCATTGAAGCTGACCTCAGGTTAGCCGGTAATATGGATTTCGCCTGTAGTTTTCCCGGACAATCTCCTGTAGTTTTTAATGGTCGCGCTGGAAAGGCTGGCTGCCGTATCCACGATGACAAAGCTGAAAGTATTTTCAGTTATCAGGGGGCTCAGATCTGTACAGGCAATAAGAAGAGCCTCCACCTTAAGATTTTCCACTACAGACATCAAATTATTCCACTCTGCCTGTGCATCAGGGTCATGAAAACCTTTCGTTTTAACCCGCCCAATCAACGATGTGGTCATTTCACGAAGTAGAGATGAATCAATAATCTCTTTGCCAGAAGCTTCTATCCGCGCCTGATAGAAACCCGCATCCAGCGTAGGTTCTGTAGCCAGTACTGCTACCCTGATGACTTCTGCAGGCAGTGAATTAAGTGCGCTGTCTGCAATATGCAGAAGTGGAATACCAGCACTCGCCGCTTTCATTTCAGCAAAATAGCAGTGTGCAAGGTTACAGGGAACAGCAATCAGACTCACTTTTGCCCTGACGAGTTCTGAGATACCCTGTTGCAGGGTTGCGATCATCGCATCATCATCAATTTTCTTGCCCGGCCAGAAAGGCGTTGGCAACGAGATGATATGCATTTTAGGGATATCCATATCATATTTCGCTCCGTACCCGACGTGGCAGTCTGTCACCAGCATATCAATGAAGGGGGCTGTGGAGCGGGGTCCCATACCTGCAAGCACACCTATAGAAACAGTCATCGCCAGTGCCTCCTTTGGACATTCTCTTTCCGATTGACCAATTATCGCTGAATGGCTTAAAGAATTACAGATTTATGATTTTTATGGTTATTTACCTGAGTTAATTATAATTATCGTTTTGCTTCCCGTCAGTGAGAGTATCACGGGTAAGAACACATCCGTGGAATATGCATGTCCAACTGTAACCAGCACAACCATTCAGATGTGTATCCACCGCGTTCTGCTGATAAACCTTATGATGTCATCCTGAACAGGCTTCGGGCAGAACAGCAACTATGCTGTGAGATAAATTCATAGGATTTAGATTAATGGAAATAGGTATCCATACCCCTCTCATACATTCTCTCCCTTTAAGCCAGCACAGCGGATGTCATGTCTGGCTGAAGATGGAGTCTTCCCAGCCCACCGGCTCTTTTAAGCTTCGCAGCGCGGGACATGCCTGTTGCTATTATGCCAGTAAGGGCGCTACAGCATTTGTCAGTTCATCCGGTGGAAATGCCGGAATTGCGGTGGCTCACAGCGGTCGCAGGCTGGGGCTGCCGGTAACTGTGGTTGTGCCGGAAACCACGTCAGCCAGAGCAAGACAGCTTATTGAGCAGGAAGGTGCCTGCCTCATTGTGCACGGGAAAGTATGGAGTGAGGCTAACGATTACGCCCTGTCACTGGCGACAGAGGACATCATCTATGTCCATCCCTTTGATAACCCGCTTTTGTGGGAAGGCATCAGCACAATCGTGGATGAAGTCATCAGTGAGGGTGTAAAGCCTGATGCCGTTATTCTGTCCGTCGGCGGCGGAAGCATGCTGTCCGGCATAGCGCTGGGACTGGAAAAACATCAGCTTGGCCACATTCCGGTTTATGCCGTTGAAACACACGGTACGGCCTCGCTTAATGCCTCGCTTAATGCCAATAAGCTGATGCGTCTTGATAAGGTCAGCGGCATAGCCACAACGCTGGCCGCAAGCCAGGTGTGCGAAAATGCTTTTAACGTGGCCAGCCGACTGGATGTAATAAGTATGCTGGTTTCTGATGCGGAAGCACTGCATGCCTGCCAGCGCTTTCTCAATGATCATCGCGTACTCACTGAGCCGGCATGCGGAGTATCATTGTCACTCCTGTATGACAATAAAATCAGGTTCACTCCTGCCGACAATGTATTGGTCATTGTTTGCGGCGGGGCATCGATCATGCTGGAAGAGATTGCGGGCTGACAAAAGAATGGAATGATTACTCTGGAGTCTATACCTGAGAAATGCTGGTGAGATGCCCGGTTGACCGACGTATGGTGATGTGAGGTAAGTCTGCTTTTGGCGCCAGACGACCAGGATGTGCGGTTTACTCTTAGCTAACAGCAGACACTGGCTTTGTGAACATATCCGATGCTGAAGCTGTTAAGGACAGACGGCTCCGGCGTGAGAGCTTATTGCTGGAGTGTCAGTCTTTACGCTGTTAAACAAAGTGGATTGCGAAGCTTTAAGCCCCAAAAAATTTTTCAGGCCCGTCTGCTAATACAGTAAATCAAGCTGTTCAGGTTCACTGATAAGACGGAGATTTCCCTGGTTGTCTGTATTAAAGAGGGCCTGGTATCGCACTGAATCAATACCCATGACCAGATTATCGAGATCAGTATTGGCAACGCGTACTGAGTGATTTTTCGCCCAGTCTGGCAGGGCATGAATATAATAGGTAAATGTCACATCAGCCATGCCTTTTTTATCTGTCGAGACAGCCTTTATGCTTCTGACGCGCATGGTTCCGTAGCAGAAATCATGATATTTCGTGAATGAAGCCTGGCCGTACGGGGTTAGCTGCCAGATTTTACTGCCTGCTTTCACATGAGCGATGATAAGGCCGGCATCGACAAGCGCCTCCATTTTTGCATTAATCCAACGGTCAGTACCTGTTCTTATTGAAACCGGCCACTGCTTTTCACCCAGACAAAGAGACTGCCGCTTAAGGGACTGCTGTATAAGCTCACGGTACTGACTTTTGTATCCCGCACAACAGCAGAACGACAGGAAAAAAAGCAAAAGCCCTGTGATACATTTCAACGAAATTTCTCCATATTCAGAATCTGAAAAGCTTCATTCACTTCATCAAAAGTTTGTTCAGTAAGATAAATCCCTGCCGGATCCCAGTAAAAAACAGACGTACCGGGATCGTCGCTATTTTGCTCCAGCCGAAATCGTGAAAACTTTACTCGCGATTTATCGGTAAGATCTCCGCCGCCACCGCTGCCGCCATATTTGGTCGCCCTGATAAGGTAAACCCGCCCTTTATAGCGGTGAAGTTCTGTGCCGCTTATCTTCAGGGCAGATGCTGACAGTCTTAAATCTGCCCACGTAAAGCCATCGTCGTCCGGAACCGGTACGATAAGCCAGTTTTTTTCCTGGCTGATAAAGATGTTGAGAGTTTCACTGGGATGAGAAGTATTATTGTCGTAAGTCGCGGAAAAGACGGTGTCTGGTATGCCATCACCATTCAAATCAATGCTGTTTAGCCCCTTTTTCAGGTAAATATGGGTGTCTGCCTGTAATGAAGCTGGAAGGCTTATCAGAATGGCTGTCAGTATTATAAAAGGCATCTTCAGGTTCAAAATTTCCGCACCAGTCTGAAGCCAGTGTCCGGCAGGGCGTAGCCGGCACTGTGCGTGTCGCAGCTGGTCAGACTACCCGTATGCAACAAGAAGCTGCCGCCGCAAAAATAGTACATTTTCACACCGGAAAGGGTATCGAAAGCATCAACCCATTCCGAAACGTTACCGCTCATGTCATACAGACCGAGCGCATTGGGCCGCAGGCTTTTCACTCGGACAGAGCCGAAATGAGGATCGTTGAAGTCAGGGAACCAGGCGACAGCATTTGCATTGTTGCTGCCAGCAAATCTGAAACCATACGAGCCATTTTCCAGTCCGGACCTTCCTCCACGGGCGGCAACCTGCCATTCCTCGGCCGTGGGTAAGCGGTAACCATTAGCCCGGGCATCCTGTTTAAATTCGTAACGGGAACTGTCACGCGCCGGGACGCCCTTATTATTGAGATAGACCGGTCTCAGCCCCGCCTTTTCACTCAGGGCATTTGCAAAAATCACCGCATCTGACCATTCAACACTGGTAACCGGATGTGCACCGTTATCTGTATCCGCCGGCCGGCAGTCCTCGTAAGCGGCTCCATTACATCCGACACCGAATACATAACCACGCTCTAAAGCCCATTCGTGAATATCTGAATAAAGCCGGTAGGTGATTTCAGTACGCATGATCCAGAAGGTGTTAAGCGTGATGTTGGCGTGTGCTGCATAGTCATGTTGGCCAAAAACGTTACCGGCATAATATCTCCCCCCGGCAACCACGATTTCATCAGGGGATTGTGTTGCAGCGGCAAAGGTGGAAAAAACAGATAGCAGGCAGAAGAGTTTATTGTTCACAGAGCCATCCTGGCTGATTAAAATGTTCATTCATATGGCTGGTTTCCAACGTAGCCAGACTATAGCAACGTTATATGCCCAAAGGTAAGAATATTAGGCAGGTAAGATCTGGAGCTTCTTTTCAGCCCCCTTGTACTGACTGGCAAAGGCAGTACGCTGTAATTTTAACAACGTCTTCGCCCACAACTTGAAAATGCCATGAAAGGTTTGTCACAGACGTTCTGTTGACATCCGCTTCTGGCACAAAGCGGACATCATAATTCCTACTTCCTGCTTAGCTTCCAGCCTCATTCAGGCTGCAATTGCTACTAAAACGCCAGCCATCTTGGGCTGATAGCGAATGCTGGGCTGGCTTCCCTGACTCAGTGCTGCACTTGCTTTGTTTATCAAGGTACTTAATCAGTATCTGGGGGGCATCTGTAGCTATTCACAAAGTATTTTATATACATTACATACTCGTTGTTCATCGGCGAAGGCAACCGGCTGGCAGAAAAGAACTCAAGGGCCAGGCCTTCTTTGGCATCGTTCACCAAATCCCCTGACCAGTTGTCAGTGAAGTACAGTGCGGTAATGACGTTAATTTCATGCCGGTTGTGCAGAATGAAACTATAATCCTGCCCTGAGAAAATTTTCAGGAAGTTAAGCGAATGAATATCAATACTGGTCTCTTCTTTGACTTCCCGTACTGCAGTCAGCTCAAGAGATTCTCCAGGCTCAGGCAGGCCGCCTGGTAGGCCCCATGTTGAGTCTGTACGCTGCTGAAGCAAAATATGACCATCACTCCGGGCAATGATGACATTGGCGCCTGCGAGCAAAAGCATGTGATGACCGATGATGCTGCGCATCTCGGAATATAGTTCATATTAACTCCATAATGAGCAACAATTCCGACTGCGATAGTAGCGTCAGACAATAACCTGACGGCCTGGTTTTGAATGGGTCCATCCTGGCTTTCCCCAGTCCTGTGCGTTCCTGAGTCTGATTCCGCTTGCGTGTAGCGTAGACTGCCAGATACTTTTAAGAGGCGTCAGCCTGTCCATAACGCGAAGGCTAATATTCCTTTCAGAGAGTTCGTTGGGAAGGCTTGAAAAGCATTTGAGGCCCACAGGTATGACGTCTGAACGACCTACCCACATCCCGACCTCACCCGTAGGTTCAAAACATTCTGTCGGCAATTCATACCTGAAAACCTGCCCGAGGTTAAACCTTGAAAGCCACGCCTGCTCTATGCAGGCTACAGCCGATGAGCTGGTTGCATTACCCATCCATAACTCTCTGTCCTCCTTTGTGGTATTAGCGAGAGGCCAGAAAATAATGCGGGGGCATTCGCGCGGAAAGAGATACAAAAGCTCATAAGCTTCGTCTGTTGCCCATATGAGAGAACCATTAAGCCATTCCTGACCTGCTGGTCTGTCAACGTGAATCCGCAACGGGCGAGGCCTGA
Source organism: Pantoea sp. paga (assembly GCF_007558755.1). NCBI lineage: Bacteria > Pseudomonadati > Pseudomonadota > Gammaproteobacteria > Enterobacterales > Erwiniaceae > Pantoea > Pantoea sp. paga. The sequence goes on along the minus strand of NZ_VLTF01000003.1, from coordinate 351,834 downwards.
AAACCGAGATGTCAGGATTATCACTGAAATGAAAGAGGCGCATTCAGAAGTCCGTTTTATGCAGGCACAGCACATAGAATTTCTCATTGTGCGTTAAGAACATTTTATTTGTATGAATGCGTCACTTAAGGCTCACGCCACAACTCCTGTAAGGTCCGCTGCGCATGCCGTCAGTAATTGCGCTGCTGCGTCCAAATCTCCTTGCACAATGTCCCGATAACCATACTTAACTTCCTGCTAAGGGTGGGTTGTGAGCGGTAAGGTCAACTCGCACCCGAGTGTCATTCAAATGTGGAACGAATCAAATAAGGATTTGATTAGCTTTACTCTGAGTCCGCTCTTGGCACAAAGCTGACATTCGCTGAGCAATGCCCCTAAGAGCGAAAAGCGGACATATTCACTGAAAGCTATCGGAAGCCTTTTATGGCCCCTGCCTGGCTTTCAGTTCTGCGGCAGATCAACGCGCGCATTCAGGCCTGGACTGAAGCAGGATTAACATCTGCTGACATCAATTGACTCTGTAGGTCCTCCGCTGGGAATGCACATGCTTGTTGTGCTCCGCAGCCATAACTTTGAGTCAGCTGAGCAGGCTGCAGCTTTTCTGGGTACGGTGCCTGTCGAAAAGCGTTCACGCACGTCGGTAAGCAGCCGCCCCGTATGTCTAAAATCGGTCCGCCTCAATTAAGAGCAAAGCTTTACATGTCAGCCTTATGCGGAAAAATTCACAATAAATAGATGTGCAATCTCTACGATGAGTTATGTCTGCGTGACAAGCCGAAAATGGTGACCATCGGTGCCCTGATGAGAAAACTGGTGCACTGATGTTATGGCGTACTGAAAACGAAAACTGCATTCTGCGATGATTATTGCTGCTCTATTACACATACCTGAGTCCGGTAGTGATATCACAATACTCATTCATCACTCTGAAAGATTGTGCTGAGCTTGATGTGAGCAAAACCCGGAGTTTCAGTTATCCGTATGAAAGACATGTCTGTGCTGAATAAAAAGCCTACATCGCAGTAGCTTACGTAAAAAAGGTTCTGAGATATCTAAACGTAAAATAAGAATGTCTGAATTTCAAACAATGTTATTTGACAACCAGTTACCATAATGCAAACCTGTTACCATAACAGGAGGATTTATGGCACATTCAAAAACTGATCAGCTAACGCAGGTTATTCTTAACGTTTTCCGGCTCAACGGTGCCCTGACAGAGTGGGGTGACAGATTTGTCCTGCCTGACGGGCTTACCAGCACACGCTGGCGCATGCTGGGTGCAGTTGCACTGGCACAACGGCCAGTTACCGCGCCTCAGATTGCATTGACTATGGGTGTTACACGGCAGGGTGCGCAGAAGCAGCTCAATACACTGGTTGAGTCCGGACTGATGGAAACGCAGCCCAATCCAATGCACAAGCGGTCGCCGCTTTATGCGCTGACCGAATCAGGTCAGTCAATCTATGACAGCGTTAATGCACGATGGCAACATCAGGCAACCGAAATGGCGGGACAGTTCAGCGCAGCCGAACTTGAAACGGCGGAGCATGTTCTGAAAAGTCTCATTGAGACTCACGAAAAGTCTCTGGCGGAGCAGTGCCTATGAAACGCAGGATTCATGCTACCGCTTCGATATTGTCAGCGTTGTTTCTGGCAACGTTCTGGACCTCGACAATCATCACCGAACTTTTTCTGTCGGCTACAGCAGTCGCCGAAGTGAAGCAGTTAATTGCTCATGCCCTTCTTGCGTTTGTACCGCTGATGGGGCTGACAGCGGCTACCGGCTTTTCGATGGGTGCCAGGGTCAATCATCCGCTGATTAAGCTGAAACGCCGCCGCACGCCTGTCATCGGCATAAACGGTCTGTTCATTCTGGTGCCATCAGCCCTTTTCCTGTGGATTCGTGCCAGGGCAGGCCAGTTTGACGGCGCTTTTTACAGCGTTCAGGTGATCGAGCTGATTGCAGGGGCGCTGAACCTGACGCTGATCGGATTAAACATTCGTGACGGCCTTCAGCTGAGCCGCCTCCATCGCGCCCGTAAACCGGGCATCAATGAGCAATAATGTTGCCTCGTAAGGATTAACTATGCGTGCTGCTGTCGTGACCCGTTTTGATGCGCCACCGTCATATGGCTACTTTTCTGAACCCGTTGCCGGTGAAGGTGAAGTTGTTATTCGTGTGCTGGCCGCACCCCTGAGTCCTATTGTGAAAAGCCTCGCGACAGGCAGGCACTACTCGGGTACCGCAGAGGCGAACTTTATCCCCGGAATTGATGGCGTGGGCATTGATCCGGACGGTAAACGGGTTTACTTCCTGTTTCCCAAATCGCCATTCGGTTCTATGGCCGATAAGGTTCTGGTATCGACACGATCAGTCGTTCCGGTTCCGGAAAGTGTGGGCGATGCACGGGCTGCTGCGGTCGTAACCGCAGGGCTTTCATCCTGGGTTGCCCTGACGCTGAGAGCCGGTTTTCAGCGTGGTGAATCGGTACTGATTAATGGTGCCACCGGCTCAGCGGGCGGGCTGGCCGTTCAGATAGCCGCGTGGCTTGGCGCAGGCCGGATCATTGCAACGGGGCGTGACCGGCAAAAGCTGGACAAGCTGCCGGCAGGTGTGGAAAAAATCGTGCTGGATGAATCTGCAGATGAAGCACTGAAACAGGTTTTCTCCGGAAGGGTCGATGTGGTTCTGGATTATCTCTGGGGGGAGCCAGCGAGCAGAATAATCTCACAGGCGACGGCAAATCGCGGTTCGCGACTGGGAGAGCCGCGGCTGCGGTATATTCAGCTGGGTTCCGCGGCAGGAGAATCAATCGCTCTTTCTGCGGCTTCGCTTCGGAGTTCCGGCCTTGAGATACTGGGCAGCGGCATAGGCAGTCTTTCGGTTCAGGCGCTGGTTAATGGGTCAGGCGAGCTACTGACTGCACTTCCTCAGGGGGGATTCAATACGCCGGTGCGGACCTGTGCGCTTTCAGACGCGGGCAGAATGTGGAATGAAGATACCGGCGACGACCGGCTGATTCTGATCCCGTAAGTGCTCAGAACAGAGTTAGCGCTTTTGTTTACTGACTGATCATGCCGCTTCTTCTGTGCCCTGAGACAGAGTGGCAGAAAGCAGATAAGTTATACCAGATTCAGATGGCAGCCTGCTGGCTGCCGCTTACCTGTTCTGTAGGGTTGGCGAGATAATCAGGTCATTAAGAATTTAAGGCATTCAAGGATATCAGTCAGTTTTATCAAAATAATACTCTGAGCACGGCTTCAAGTCGTGCCACCTGGATTTTCACCCGAATGTATCTCGCGTGACTTCTGCCGCTTTCTGGTAGAGGTCGCCCTGTTTAATCTGAGGGCTGGTCATGAAAAAATAACACCGGTTTGGCAGATAGTTATCGGCCTTTTACTGGGGGCATGGTGAGATGATATTTCAATACGTATCCTGAATATCAGCATTGGGTCCGTCACGAAATTCTCAAGCCGCTCGGTTATTACGTGTTATTTACATACTAAAGATGAATGATTTTATCACATTATAATGCTTACGTTGATCCTGGATGCTTTTTCTATTTACATGGTATCATGCAAGAGTTGGATTTTAATTAAATAGAGGGTATTAATTTTATGAATATATATAAGAACCGCACCTTTACTTCCGATTTTTTTACTGGGAGGGAATTTGAAAATGTCAGTTTTTTCGATTGTGATTTTTCCGGGCTAAACCTCAGAGATACCCATTTTGTAAATTGTATTTTTTTCTTTTCAGAAGGTGACTCGGGCTGCAACTTTACAGGCGCTATACTTAAAAACGCCAGCTTTTTGAAGTGTGATTTGACGATGTGTATATTTATTAGCGCTGACTTATTCGGTATTGAAATTCGGGAATGTTGCGTAATAGGCACTGATTTTCGGAATGCTAAATTTATGAAAGCAATTAGCCATCGCTTCTTCTTTTGTTCAGCATACCTTATTAAGAATAATTTCACTCGGGCTAACTTCACTGGGGTCACACTTGAAAAATGTGAACTTTGGGAAAACTGTTGGAATGGTACTCTTGTTATGGGCGCAAATTTTAGTGGTTCCGACTTGTCAGGCGGGGATTTCACAAATTTTAATTGGCGTTCAGGGGATATTACGAATTGTGATCTACGAGGAGCTATCTTGGGTGATCTTGATGTTCGTCGCACCAGTCTCGAAGGTACACAAATGGATATTGAGCAAATTACAGAGTTAATGGTAGCCTTAGGAATAACTATCAGTTAGTTTTCATAATGATAGAATATCCTTTAAATGTTACATTGTTTAAATGTATGTTCTGTAAACAGTGAAATATAACAGGCATGCATATTTTTCAGTATTTAAATGTGGCATTGGCTAGCCATCAAAATTAAATACAGCAGTCAGCTGGATTAGAAGGCATGATTTCAGTGAGCACTGAGATTTCTTCTCTGCGTGTTTTCTGCGTCGCTGCAAGGGACTGTCACCTGTTGGTATCTGTGAACGGTTGTTGTCGCGTTTTTCTTGAACGAGTTTTATACGTGGCGCCTCTGTCTGAGCGCGACGTTTGGGCATGTTTTGCTGCGTTCTCTTTTATCTTCGCGTTCCTGCTCGTCCTGATGAACCTGTGCCAGCCTCAGTAATGCGCACAGCCGCTTTTATATTAAGCGAATTGCCCAGAAGGAGCACAACAGAACCGGTTACCAGGCGCAGAGCCTCTAATTGATCTTTTTGCCTCACACGGTAGCGCTTTCTGATCTCACCTCGCTGGCCGTAACAGATTGCGTTTCACGGCCTGGATAACCACGTCTGTGGTTCGTGCAGTGGGGTTCTGTGACCGGGAAAACCATTAACGTCTCTGCCGCCTCGCTTCGCAGCTCAGGCCTTGAAATTTTGGGTAGCGGCATAGGCAGTCTTTCCGTTCATGAGCTGATAGCCGCGGCAGGTCAGTTGCTGCCCGCGAGCCTGGAAGGGGGATTCGATACATCGGTAAGAACTTGCGCACTTTCAAATGTCAGCCAGATTGGAATGAGGAGACGGGGGAGGAGAGGCTGATTCTTATCCCGTAGGCGCTAAGTTCAGAAGAAATGCTTAATCTGCTGACTGGCTGAGCTTGCCGTTGTAACTGTGATCCCCATACCCGATAAGGATGGCAGCCGGGAGGCTGCCATCTGTGTCTTACCAGTTCTGCCGGGTGGGCGAAATAATCAGGTCATTAACCGTCACATTTTTAGGCTGATTAAGCGCATACACCACAGCACTGGCCACATCCTGCGGGCTGATAGCAATTTTAGTCAGTTCCTGAGCGATCTTGCGGCCTTCAGGATCGCTGACCTTATCGGCCCAGCCGGTATTTATGACGCCAGGACTGATGGTGTTCACGCGAATGCCCTTATTCACACCCAGATCCTTGCGCATCGATTCCGTCATCGCATGAACAAAAAATTTAGTGGCGCTGTAAACGCCCGCGCCTGCATCAACCTGATGGCCCGCAACGGACGCCATGTTCAGGATTTGTCCGTCTTTTTTCTCCAGCATTCCCGGAAGGACGGCCGCAATGGCGTTCAGGTAACCCTTAATGTTGACGTCGACCATTTTATTCCAGTCATCCCAGACTACGTCGCTCCAGCTTGAGAAAAGCATCAGGCCGGCGTTGTTGATAAGGATATCAACCGGACCGAAAGCTTCCATGGCGTATTTCACCAGTGCCTGAGTATCTTCCGGACGTGTTACGTCGGTTACCAGGCCAGCTGCATGACCGCCCTCTGATTTAATGCTCTCTATTACCCTGTCGAGGCCGTCCTGGTCCAGTGCGGCCGCAACGATATTCACGCCGTGACGCGCCAGCTCCAGTGCCGTTGCAGCGCCAATGCCCGATGACGCGCCGGTAATGACAGCCGTTTTGTTCTGCAGGTGATTCATTTTCTTATCCTTCTTTATCAGGTACAGGCGGCGGAAGTCGTTCCGCCGGTTTTTACTATCAGTATTTTCCTTCCGGCCAGTCGGTATAGCCCTTAGCCCCGCCGCCGTAATACGCTTCTTTCGGCGCAATGGTCAGTTCGGCACCGTAACGCAGGCGCTTCACCAGGTCCGGGTTGGAAATGAACAGGCGGCCGAAGGCAACGGCATCAATAATTCCCGCGTTCCGGCGGCTGATGGCCATCTCAAGGTCGTAATTATTGTTGCCGATAAACGGACCGGTGAACTGCGCGCTCAGCGCATCCATATCCACATCGGCAGGCACGTCCCGCGAGGTGGCCGTCGCGCCTTCGACAAAGTGCAGGTAGGCCAGATTAAAGCGGTTAAGCTGCTGGATGAGGTAGCCATACATCGCCATCACGTTGCTGTCCGGTGGGGTATTCCCGGCGTCAGGCGTGACCGGTGACAGGCGGATACCGACTCTGTCACTACCCCAGATGTTAACGATGGCCTCTGTCACTTCCAGCGTCAGGCGGGCCCGGTTTTCGATGGAGCCGCCGTAGCTGTCGGTACGGTGATTGGTGGAGTCCCGCAGGAACTGATCGAGCAGGTAGCTGTTGGCAGAGTGCACCTCTACGCCGTCAAATCCAGCCCGCAGGGCGTTCTCTGCTGCGAGTCTGTACTGTTCAATAATGCCGGGGATTTCTTCAGTTTCGAGCGCGCGCGGGGTGGATACCGGCACAAAACCGTTCACGGTGTAGGTCTGGCCTTCGGCTTTAATAGCGGATGGCGCAACCGGACTTGCACCGTCAGGCTGCAGCTCTGTGCTTGAAAAGCGGCCAACGTGCCACAGCTGGCAGACGATTTTTCCGCCCTGAGCGTGGACCGCGTCCGTTACTTTTTTCCAGCCGGCGACCTGCTCTTCATTCCAGATGCCCGGCGTGGCGGCATAACCGCGGCCCTGAGCCGAGATGTTCGTGGCTTCTGAAATAATCAGGCCGGCACCAGCGCGCTGCGCATAGTAGGTCGCATGCAGTTCATCAGGTACGCCATCCTCACCGTAACGGCTGCGGGTAACGGGTGCCATCACAATGCGGTTAGTCAGCTCAAGGCTGCCCATCGCGACGGGGGAAAATAAATCGGTACGGATACTGTTGTCAGTCATGTAAACCTCTTAATAGTTGACCGGTCGTCTAGTTAATGAGTAAAAAAACACGGCTACCCAAGCAGCCGTGTTGTTGCCTTCATTGCGTTGCCGAAGGCGTTGTCCGGGTCGTGGATTTTTGCCATCAGGGAGGCGCCCAGCCAGAGCTGATAAAGTTCTCCAGCCAGCTCACCGGCGTTGCTCACCGCAGCCAGCGAACCGTCTTCCTGACCCAGCCGGATACAGCCCGCGATTTTTTGTACGATTTCCTGGGTGCCGGTCGCCAGCACCTGTCGCATGCTGTCGTACTGATCGCAGACTTCCGCGCCGAGCTTGACCACCAGGCATTTGCTTTCCGGCAGGTCTGCGCCCTGGGTCGTCTTCCAGAAGGCGAAGTAGCGCAGCAGCCTCTCTCTCGCCGTTCCGGCACCGCTCAGCTGGTTGTCTGCCTCCTGCAGATAGTGGCTGAAGTAGTGCGCCAGCAGCGCTTCTGCGAACTCTTCCTTGGATTTGAAGTAGTAGTAAAACGAGCCTTTGGGAATACCGGCAGCCTGGACTATCTCGGAAAGCCCGACGGCACTGTAGCCCTTGTGGGTAATAATCGCCCGTGCCACATCAATGATGTGCTGACGCGTATCTGTCGTTTGTTTTTTCATAGTGCGACTACTCTATTTAAAAACTGACCGGTCGTCTAGTAATGCCTGTCACATTGTGTGCGATCTGTTGCTGAGTGGCTGCAGCAGCCTGACGGCATGCTGGCCGATCATTTTCAGGCTCTGAGGCGTGGCGCCGTCTTTCGCCTCGATCGACATCCCCTCCAGCAGGGTGTTCAGAACGGTAGCCAGCGCGGCGGTATTGGTTTCCACGGGCAGCTGCTTTTCCTTCACCGCTCTGGATAATCGTTTTTCAAACAGGTCTTTTCCCTCCTGCCTGAGAAGGCTGACCGCCCTGACCACATCAGCCGACTCAGCGGAGACGTTGATCGCTGCAAGTACCACCATGCAGCCACAGGGTACTGAGGGGGAAAGCAGGATATCGGCTGCTTCGCTGAAGAATCGGTCAATGGCCTCCACGATGTCCTGTGCCTCTTCAAGCCGCGCCCAGGTTGCCTGCCAGTAAACCTGCTCATAGTAATTCACGGCTTCCAGAAACAGGCTGGCCTTGTTGCCGAAGGCCGAATAGAGGCTGGGCGGGTTAATCTCCATCGCAGCGCAAAGCTCAGCAACCGATGCCGGCTCAAAGCCTTTGCGCCAGAAAAGGTCCAGCGCCTTCAGCAGCGCCTTATCACGGTCAAAGCTTCGCGGCCGGCCTTTAGGCTTTTCCAAGGCTTCAGGACGTTCATGGTTTTTCATACGGGTCTCAATCATTTGCTTGACACATTACATAGCGATCACTATACAATAAATAACATTAAATAGTGATCACTACAGAATAAAGGTGGCACCGTGGCAGACTTTATCTCAACACTGAGCCTTTACCTTCAGAATACCGGCGGGATCGGCATCGGGTTTTTTTATGCGGTTTTTGTCGCAGGTTCGCTGCTTTTCTTCCCGGCTTCTCTGCTGACTGCACTGTCGGGATGGTTATTTGGCGTAACGGGTGGAACGCTGATAGCCCTGCTGGCTGGATTGACGTCGTCACTGATCGCTTTCGGACTGGCCAGAAGCCGGCTCTTTCCGCTGGCCTCGCGAGCGGCTGCCCGTAGCCACTACCTGAACCGGGCACTTACCCTGTCGCAGCACAACGGAATCGTTCTGGTGCTGCTGCTTCGCCTGAGTTCAGTCGTGCCGTTTGCGCCGCTGAACTATGGCCTGGGCGCGAGCGGTATGTCGTTTAAAAAATACCTGGCCGCAACGGTGCCGGGCCTGATACCGGGCACATTTATTTATGCCGGCGCAGGTGCTTCAGTGTCAGACGTGAGGACGCTGACGCGGGGGAATTTCTCCCCCATGGAATTTATGCAGGACACCATGATGTTACCCGGCCTGGCTGCCGCCGCAGTGGGCCTGGTGCTCCTCTATCTGCTTCAGCGAAGCATCAGAAAAAAGATGGGGATCTGAAAGGATGCCCGGTTTATTTAAAAGGAGAAAAAGTGATGAGTGACGCGACTTACTTGCAGGACTACAACGCTATTGTGAACGTACTGAACCAGTACAACGAGGGGGGTAAGCAGGCGAAGAGTGAGCTGATGAAACCCGCTTTCAGTGAACAGGCCACTATTTTTGGCGTTGACGGCGACGGCAATCTCAGCGGAGGTCCGATTCAGGGACTGTTTGACACCATCGACACCGCCTTCCGTCCTTCACCCGAAGCGAAGGCCGCCATTGTACGTGTAGATATTGTCGGAACGGCCGCCAGTGCCCGCATCGATACCGATGACATTTCGGGCTTTCGTTTTACCGACTTTTTCAACCTTCTGAAGGTAAACGGCCGCTGGATCGTGGTCAGCAAGATTTACCACACCCACGTTGCTCCCTGACAGCCGTCCGGTTAACTGACCACGACAGCCTGCAATCCTGCGCGCTGCGTAAAAAAGGAAACGAAAATGAGTAAAAATATCAAAGCGGTACCCACGGCGGATTACCAGGCCGTTACGGAAACGGCAGGCCGATATGTTGAAGGACTGCGTACCGGCAATGCGGAAACGGTGTCCGAAGCTTTTCATAAAGATGCGGTGATGTACGGCTTTACCAACGGCAGCCTGCTGGGGGGGCCGGTTGAAAATCTGTACGCCTTCGTACGTGAAAATGGCAGTGCGCCGGATATCGTGACCCGGCTGGATGTGCTGGCCATCACGCCGACCACCGCTGTCGTGCGGGTTGATATGGAAAATGACGCCATTGGCGCAAATTACAACGACTATCTGACCCTGATTAAGATAGACGGGCGCTGGCAGGTGATCGCTAAAGTCTATCACCAGTTTGAAGGCTGAAGTAACGGACGCCTGAGACACAGTAAGGAGCGAATTATGAGCCAGGTTTTCATTATTGGTGGCGCAGGTCAGGTTGGTCGACGCCTGAGCCAGATACTGACAGACAGAGGATTTGCTGTGCGTGCCCTGTTCCGTAAACCGGTGCAGGAGACGTTATTACGACAATCGGGTGCGGAGCCTGTCAGGGGCAGCCTGACTGAGCTTAATGCGGCAGCGCTGGCGGCTCATCTGAAAGGGAGTGACATAGTCGTGTTTACCGCCGGAGCCGGCGGTAAAGGCGGTCCGGAAATGACGAATGCAGTAGACGGTGAGGGACTGAAAACGGCCGTGGATGCTGCTCTGCAGGCCGGGGTATCCCGCTTTCTTCTTGTTTCCGCGTTTCCGGAAGCTTCCAGAGGACAGCCTGTTTCTGACACGTTCGAAAACTATATGCGGGTCAAAAAAATGGCCGACGTCGCGCTGGCGCAAAGCGATCTGGACTGGGTGATTTTACGGCCCGGTACGTTGCGTGATGATCCCGGCACCGGCCTGGTCCGTGCAGGACTTGCCATTCCCTACGGTGATGTCTCGCGTGATGACGTGGCGGCCACGCTGGCAGAAATTATTGAGCACCCCGGTGTCAGTCGCGTCATTATTGAGCTGACTGCAGGAGAAGATCCTGTACGCGAAGCTGTACAGAAGATGGCGGGCCATTAACGTGGCTCATCCTTCCACGCAGACGACCGGGACCCGGCTGCTGCTGCTCGGTGCAACCGGCCTGGTTGGCAGCCATGTTCTAAGGCAGGCGCTGGTCAGCCCCGCCATTAACGCGATTATTGCGCCCACGCGAAAGCCACTGTCGCTGCAGTCCGCCAGCGGCACAACAAAGCTTATCAATCCGCTAATCAGTCAGAATACCAGCGCGTCCGGGCAGGATTGGGTCGCAGACGCGGTGATCTGTGCACTCGGCACGACGCTCAAAAAAGCCGGAAGCCGGGATGCTTTCAGGCAGATTGACTATGACTATCCGCTGGCATTTGCCCGCCTGGCGCGGGACCGGGGCGCGACTGCTTTTGCCCTGACCTCAGCTGCCGGCGCAAATCCGGATTCGCGGTTTTTCTATCACCGCGTTAAAGGTGAGCTTGAGCATGCGCTGATGCAGGAGGGATTCTGCTCGCTGACTTTCGTCAGGCCCGGCGTGATAGGCGGGGCGAGAAAGGAAGCGCGACCGGGCGAAATGGCGCTGAAGATCACTCTCACGGCGTTCGCACCGCTTCTGCCGCGGCGCTGGCATCTCAACCCGGCAGCGGAAATCGCCGCCCGTCTTATGCAGGCGATCGTGCAGCCACAGGCTGGTATCAGCATCATACCCGCAGCCGAAATGACCAACATTATTTAACAGGAAACCCTTATGCCCGTTGTTAAATTCAACGCTACCCTAAATGCTGACGCAGACCGCGTCTGGCAGACCCTCCGTCAGTTTGGCCGCATCAGTGAATGGCATCCGTCGATCCTCAGCAGTGAAATTGAGGATAACCAGCCGGACGGGCTGCCGGGCTGCCGGCGCAGGCTGGTGCTTGATAACGGTGAAATTCTTCGCGAGCAGCTGCTGATGGCTGATGAAGACCGTCAGTCTTTTTCCTATCGCTTTATTGAATCGCCGCTGCCGGTCGATAACTATGTCGCAACCGTCAGCCTCATTCCCCTGACCGGGCAGAACGTAACGGTTATTGCCTGGCAGGCCAGTTTTGAGATCCGTGCCCATGATAATGCGCAGCAGTTGGCGGCCGTGGTCAGTGATCTGATCGAGTCCGGACACCACAGCCTGGCCGGCTTCCTTGAAAACCGTTAAAATCTCAGCGGAGCAGCAGGTATGAATCAGTTTATGAAAGCGGTAGACCTTGCAAAAGCTTACAGGCTTATCAATCACGGTCCGGCGACGCTGGTCTCTGCCCGGCACGACGGCACTGAAAACGTTATGGCGGCATCGTGGGTATGCGGTCTGGAATTTGAGCCCGCAAGGCTTACCGTGGTGCTGGACAAGGGAGCCTTCACCCGCAGGCTGATTGAGCAGAGCCGATCCTTTGTGATCCAGGTACCGCTGGCGTCTCAGGCGTCGCTGGTTTATCACCTCGGTTCGCACTCTCTGTTCAGTGAGAAAGATAAGCTCACCCGATCGGGCGTATCCCTGTTCAGCCTGCCCGGTACTGACGTCCCCCTGGTATCAGGGTGTGCCGCCTGGCTTTACTGTGAACTCATCCACGAAGAGCATAATCAGCAGACCTACGATTTGTTTATCGGGGAGATAAAATCCGCGTGGGCAGACAGCCGTTTCTTCCGGGACGGGCACTGGCAGTTTGAGCATCTGCCGGCAGACCAGCGCAGCCTGCATTATATTGCCGGCGGCCATTTCTACACTACCGGTGACGCCATTGAGATCGCGGATGCGCCAGCGGAAACGCCCGGAGCATCGGAGAAATAATCAACAGGTGGGTAACTGAAGTCAGGCCGGCAGCTGGCGGCGGCTGCGCCCCGCCAGCATGATGATCAGTTCTGAAATGCGCCTGACATCATCTTCCAGATGTTCGAGCGGGCGATGGATCAGTCCGACATCCCGATAAAACACCTTCTCACCCAGACTAATCGCCCTGACAGAGGATGGCCAGCGCTGCCAGGCAGCGATGCGGGGCAGCAGGGCGACACCCACGCCGTTGCTCACCAGCTTAAGAATAGCCTCCAGCTCGTCCACCTCACAGATTTCAGTGACGGCAAATTTCATTTCTCTCAGAAAACGGTCTACCAGGCGTCCGCCGAATGACGAACGGTCGTATCGGATAAAAGGCTGTCCGGTCAGCAGACCGGCTATATCGTCACCGGTCACGGTTTTAGGCACAATAAGATGAAACGGCTCGTGTGCCAGGGCGCTCCACTGCAGGGCCTGCGGTAACGGGAAAGGGGGTTTCAGTACGGCGGCCATATCAATCTCACCGGCATCGACGAGATTGATTAAATCCATTGATAAACCCGGAACAACCCGGATACGGCAGCCGGAACTCTGCTTACTGAACAGCGTCAGCGCATCCGGAAGCAGGGTACGCTGTACGGAGGCAATTGCGCCAATCGTGACGGTTTTACCCGGCACCTTCCGGGGCAGTCTCTCCCCCAGCCCGTCATAGAGGGTCATCAGCTCCTGCGCCTGAACAACAAGCTGAAGCCCGTTCTGGTTCAGGCGTGCATTTCTCCCCGAACGGTCGAACAGCGGGTAGTTCAGGTCTGCCTCAAGTCGCTGCATCTGGGCACTGACCGCGGCCTGAGTCAGGCCGATTTTATTGCCTGCCGCCGCAAAGGTCCCTTCCCTGGCAACTATCAGAAACGTTTTCAGTTCACGAATCAAAGCTCATCCACACTCAAATATAATTTGTACTATATAAAGATATATATTGATTTTAATCAAATAAATTTATTTATAATCTCCTTTGTGACGGTAATGTTAATGTCACACCAGACACTTATCTGGTTCAGCACACGGCATTGCTCAACTTAAATCAGACGTTAAGCTGCCCGACAGCAGCGTCTCCCCTGTGAGGATGCATCAAATGAGCCTTTCTCCTTTCCACCTGGCAATTCCTGTTTATGACCTTAACGCCACGCGCCATTTTTACGGTGAGGTGTTCGGACTAAGTGAAGGCCGCTCCAGCGAACAATGGGTGGACTTTGATTTTTATGGTCATCAGCTGGTGATCCATGAACACCCCAAAACCGCATCTCAGGAAAGCGTCCATTCAAATCCCGTTGACGGCCACGACGTACCAGTGCCGCACTTCGGTATCGTATTGCAGTGGGATCAATGGGAGGACCTGGCTGAACGCCTCAGGTCGTTTGGCACTCAGTTTGTGATTGAGCCTTACATCCGTTTTAAAGGCCAGGTCGGTGAACAGGCCACCATGTTCCTCTTTGATCCCTGCGGTAATGCGCTTGAATTCAAGGCGTTCAAAGATATCAGCCAGCTCTTCGCTAAATAGACCCCAGACGCGGCTTCAGGTCGCGCCTCACTGTTTTTCACCCGACTGTATCACGCGTGCCTGCTGCTGCTTTCTGGCAGAGGCTACGCTGTTTAATCTGAGGGCTGGACATGAAAAAAATAACACTGGTTTGGCAGATAGTTATCGGGCTTGCACTGGGAATAGTCGTGGGGTGGTATTTCAATACGCATCCGGAATATCAGCAGTGGGTCAGTCACGAAATCCTTAAGCCGCTCGGCGATATTTTTATCAAAATGATGAAGATGGTCGTGGTACCGATCGTATTCTGTTGCATGATTCTGGGTATAACCGGCAGCGGAGACAATAAATCCTTCGGCAGAATGGGTGTCAAATCTCTGGGCTATTTTTTTACCGTCACGGGGATTGCCATCATTTTTGGACTGGTCCTGGCCAACCTGATCGCGCCGGGAGAAGGCACCAGCATACAGGGAATGGCGCACGGTGCCGGGCACATGAAAATGGAGCCGGCACGCGGCGCACTGGTTATCCTGCAGAACATCGTGCCGGATAACCTGTTTGTTGCGCTCTCTGAGGGCAAGCTGCTGTCGGTCCTGTTCTTTGCAGTCCTGTTTGGCATTGCGCTTAACGGACTCCCGCGCGAAAAGACAGCTCCGATTCTGGGCGTTCTGCAAAGCGTATCGGACGGTATGTTCCGCGTGGTTTCCATTGTCATGGCGTACGCGCCGGTTGGCGTGTTCGGTATGATTGGTGCCACCGTTTCAACATTCGGTTTCGCCTCGCTTCTGCCCCTTCTAAAGCTTGTCGGTACCGTTTATCTCGGCCTGATATTGTTCGCCCTGATTGTGCTGGGGGGGATCTGCGCTCTGATTGGTGAAAACGTATTCAGACTGATAAAGCATTTCCGCCAGGAACTGGTACTGGCCTTTTCAAGCGCAGCGTCGGCTGCCGTTATGCCTCAGCTGATGTATAAGCTGGAGCGGTATGGGGTACCGGGCCGTATCGTCAGTTTTGTTGTACCGGTAGGCTATGCGTTTAACCTGGATGGCGCATCGATCTTTCTTGGCGTTGCAACCATATTTGTCGCGCAGCTCTACGGCATTGATCTGACACTGATGCAGCAAGTTATTCTGGTCGTCACCATGGTGCTGACCTCAAAGGGTGCCGCCGGCGTTCCGGGTTTTGCCATTCTCATCCTTTCAGCTACGCTGGCTTCAGCAGGGCTTCCGCTGGATGCCGTCGCACTGATAGCCGGCATATTCCGCATTATCGATAGCGGCACCACAACCCTGAACGTACTGGGTAACATTGTTGCTCCGCTGGTCATTAATCGATGGGAAAGGCAAACCGAATCAGTCGCTGATGTTAATGTGCAAATAAATGAGCCCTGAAACTATCATCGGCAGAAACGACGAACAATGCGAAGTATGTCTGTTAATGCCGCTTTAGCGGCATGGAGCCGTCGGATGACGCTGAGGGTAACACCAATGCTGAACGGCGCCGTGTTCCCGACGTAGCCGGTTACAGACGCATAAATCCTGCCATACCCTTCACTGAACAGCGTAAAGAAGCGTATTCAGAAGTCATTTTTACGCAGGCAATGCATATGGAATACATCATCCTACGTCGGGAAGTTTTTATTTATATTAATTAGTCAGTTACGGCTAATGCCACCATTTCTGCCATGTGCGCTGCACGTGCCGTCAGGAATTGTGCTGCTGAGTCCAAACTCCCTCATACAGTGTGCCGGTAACGTAAAGTTTTTCAAAAGATGGTTCCTGCTGTCTTCGCTAAAAATATGTGTGCCTTACTCAAAATTTTGGCCTCTTACTTTCAGCGCCGTAATGCCCCTTGTCGGTTCCTGATACTGGCGTCCGCTTCTGGCACAGGGCTGCTGTTGCAGCCCTCACAAATTAAACTTCAATAGACTCAGATATCTCCAGGGCATCATCCACTTCAATACCGAGATAACGGACTGTGCTTTCGAGTTTTTTGTGACCCAAAAGTAACTGGATCAGACGAAGATTTTTCGTTTTTTTATAGATCATATATGGCTTGGTTCTGTGCATGGAATGCGTACTGTAGAGCGTTTCATCAAGACCCAGTTTCTCAATCCATCCATGAAAAATACGATTATATTGTCTGGTTGAGATATGTCGTGTAGAACCGACGCGGGACTGGAACAGATAGTCGCTACTACGTAGATGAGCCATATTAATCCACGCGGCTACAGCCTCTCTGGTTCCCTTAGTCAGTTCAAACTGAACGGGGCTTCCCGTTTTTTGCTGCAGCACTGTCGCTCTGCCCGAAACAGAGTGTCCATAGGCCACATCAGAAACTTTCAACTTAACCAGATCACAGCCCCGAAGTTTACTGTCCAGAGCCATGTTAAACAGAGCCAAATCGCGGACTTTTCCTTCCCGCTCAAGACGGATACGAATCCCCCAGATATGAGAGATCTGAAGAGGCCGTTTCAGGCCGATAATGCGGCTTTTGTTCCATGGGAATGTTGTCATGCTCAATCTCCATTGGGTTAGGAGATGTGATTATGGTCGTCCAATATGAGCGAGCAGCGGACATGATATGCAGCAGCGATTTCGCTCAAAGTTCAATCATTCTGTAAAGGATATGATTAAAATTCATCTTTGTCATACATGGAATAAGACTAATGAATATACATATAAGACCAGCTCAATTGTCTGACGTTGAAGGTATTTTCACTGTCAGAACATCAGTCGCCGAAAATCATCTGAGCCGTGAAGAGATGCGGGAGATGGGCATCACCGAAACTACCGTGAGCAATATGATCAAAGAGAGTCGTTGCGCATGGGTTGCAACAGATGATGATGAAGTGGTGGGTTTTTCGATGATTTTAAGGGAGAAAGGCTCGCTTTATGGTCTTTTTGTCCTTCCTGCCTATGAAGGCAGAGGCATCGGTCGCAGACTTACAAAGATTGCGGAACAAGAGTTGTTCAAACATCACGAAGTTGCCTGGCTGGAAACAGATAAAAACAGCCGTGCGGCCAAATTCTACATGCAACTCGGCTGGGGTAATAAGACAACATTAGATGACGCTTTTATTCGATTAGAGAAGCATCGTGGTAGTTGACCTTCTACAGCTCTTATAGAGCTCCGCTTTTGGCAGGCAGCAGCCAGTGGACCGGCATGTCTGTTATGAGAGCGAAGCGGACGTGGTATTCCTGGTATCATTGAAATTTTCGAGCATTCCACTCATCGCGGGTGATTTCCCAAAGCTCAGAATCCAGAAGGCCGCTGACATACTCCTTCTTAACAGTTTTGATAAGCCGCATTCCGCTAGTGACCGAAATACGTTGAGAGCGGCTGTTAAGGGCTGCTTTAGGTGCGCGTAACACCGGCTTATTCAACACATTGAACCAGTAATCTGTAGCCGCAATACTAGCCTCACGCATATAGCCCTGACCCTGATATTCCGGTGCAAGCCAGAATCCACGATTATTATCTTCTTCATCGTAAAGACAAATCAAGCCCATGACTTTATCTGGTATCTCACGATTTCTGATAGTCCAGAACCATGCAATTCCTCTCGCCATGTCAGGCAGAGCAACGTTATTGACGTAATTCTCTGCACCATTCTCTGGATAAGGCCAGGGGACCGATGCCACCATATAGCGGACTATTTCCCAGCGGGGATAAAGCGTCTGGATCTGCTTAGCATCTTCGGCGACTAATGGTTTCAAAAGCAACCGATCTGTTGTAAGTGTGGGAGTTGGCATGGGCAATTATCCTTGGTGGTTGATGAATTCCCGATCAGATTTTGTTTACCTTACGAAAATTATGCACATACCGTCATCTGTTGCATCATGCAAAGATGGTATTACGGCTTCAGCGTCCGCTACTGGCACAATACCGACGCTAAATAATGTCCGCTTTGAGCGAGGAACGGACGTTTAAGGCTTGAAAATGCATTCCTGACAGCATTGATTCGGATTTGTCGAAATCGAAGTTAGCACTGGAATGTAAAATCCCGATAGCCATGGCGACGAGCCACGGTCCTGGAAATCAAAGACGTCTATTTATGCCATTAACAAAGGAAACAAAAGGGCATTATTTTGCCGCAAAGATGGCCCCTTGCTGCTGCCGAATTCCAAAATGTTGCTCTAAAGCTATCCAACCCAATGCGGTGACTTTCAACGCTCTGGATTTACTCGAGCGGCTCAGCCACTTCCACGCGATAAAAGCCTCAAGCAGAGCGGAACCAAGAGGTCCTGCGAGGTGATACTGTCGCTCGGTCCAGTCGAGGCACATTCGGTTATTTCCTGCGCGATCTGCATTGATTTCCACACCTTGCTGTTTAAGCCACAGGTGCCCCTTAACCATCAGTACGTACTGTTGATCTTCTTGCATGGCAATCAGTCCGCGGTAGAGCATCCCCTGCGAAATGACCACGCCGATTTGCCCGGCTAAATGATCGTAACAACAGCGCGCAAAACGCAGCTCCTTCGCTGAAGGATTCGGTGTCGTTTGCCACTGAGAACTGACTGGCCCGACCGAGGCCAGACTTTCTAAGAGCCGGGAAACATGGGGCCCGGCTAAGCGGTAATAACGATAGCGCCCCACAGACTCTGAGGTGATCAGACCGCCATCACGCAGTTTTGCGAGATGAAAACTGGCGGTCTGCGCTGTAATGCCGGCGGCCTCAGCCAGAGCGCTGGCAGAAAGCGCTTCGCCTCCAGACAGGTTAATAAGCATTATCGAACGCACCGGCTCGGCGATGAGATGTGCCACGACTGAAATATGAAATTGATTCATTCTGCGCGCCATTGAAAGTGAAGTCAGTGTTTACCAGGGAGTTAATAGTTCGATACGGCTCGAACCATTATTTAGCGCACGCAAGGTATAGTCAATCAATCCCATATTTGGACAATTGCTTCTACAAATGATCAACACTTCTTCGGCTAAAAAATGGTTGTTAGCTGCAACCAGTATCAGTTACATCATCGTGATTCTTGATACCTCGATTGTGAATGTTGCACTTGCACCGCTGGCAGCAGCTCTGCACTCGACCATTAGCGGACTACAATGGGTCGTCAGTTCCTACACCGTCACTTTCGCCAGTTTGCTGCTCAGTGGTGGTGCTTTGGGCGATAAACTGGGGGCAAAAAACGTTTATCTCACTGGCCTGTTGCTGTTTGGATTTGCTTCGGCGGGATGCGGCTTTTCATCAACATTGTCCACTATGATCTTCTCGAGAATATTGCAGGGCATCGGGGCAGCCTTGCTGGTCCCCGCCTCTCTTGCTTTGATAAACAGTGAGTTTCCGGAGTCTCAGCAGCGCGCTAAAGCCATAGGTATCTGGGCTGGTTGCGGTGGAATTGCGATGGCTGCCGGCCCGTTATTTGGCGGATTGCTGATCCAACTATTAGGCTGGCGAAGTATTTTTCTGGTCAATGTTCCAATCGTACTGCTCGGGATTGTGCTGGCAACGCGCATTCCTGCGATAAAAAACTCTGCCAACGAGAGAACTATGGACTCTGCAGGGCAGTTATTCGCCATTATTGCGCTTGGCATGTCTATTGCCGTATTGATTGAAGGGGGGCATCGAGGATGGTATGACCCGTGGATTTGCGGTGGAGTACTGGTGGCGGCCGTGGCCTGGGGGCTTTTCATCTTTACCGAGCGCACAATCAGCCAGCCGATGTTGCCGATGAAGCTATTTCGTCTTGCTGATTTTTCGTCCTCGGTTATTGTCTCGCTTACTTCAGGGTTAGTATTTTACGGGCTGTTTTTCCTGCTCAGCCTTTACTTCGAGACCGTGCGCGGCTGGTCATCGCTGGACGTGGGTCTCGCTTTTCTTCCCTTGACCTTGCTGGTTACCTTAGGCAGCTTTAGCGCCGGAAAACTTAACCGCCTGTTCGGCCCCTTTTGGTTGATAGCAGGATGCTGCGGCCTCTACGTCGCCGGATTCGCAGGGTTATTGATATTAAGAGAAAATGCATCCTATTGGAGGATCGCACTTTGCTTTCCGGCTCTCGGTCTTGCAGCTGGAGTCATTACACCGATCGCCACGGCGGCAGTCATGGGCTCAATAGCCAAAGAGCAGGTGGGAATTGTCGCCGGGGTACTTAACGCTAGCCGACAAACGGGATCCGCGCTGGGAGTCGCCATCTTTGGCGGATTGCTTAGCGCTGTAAAACCTCTCGCTGCGGGTATTTACTTCGCCTTATGCCTCGCCATAGCCCTCTCAATGCTTGGCGGGCTGCTATGGGTCATCATCCTAAGCAGGAATTCTACACATAAAAAAAATACGCCATGAAAGCGTGGTCAGATTACTGACGAGCCCCGTCTATCTGGTGAGGAGTGTTAAGTGATTTGTGTGTGCGATGAGTGGGCATGGAAGGAGCTCAGACAACCCCGTGGAATTGTCCTCTGACGCGATGTGATCAGCAACATACTTATGTAAAAACTGGTGCACAGTAAGGTACTAAATGTCCACTTCTGGCACAAAGTGGACCTGCCCTCATGGACGTCCGTTATGAGCGAGAAGCGGACGTTCAGTATTTACGGGTACGCCTGCACTGGCGCACCCGGTTACACTCAGGGCTTCCAGCGGCGCAGAGAGGTATGGTCTTCATACGGCAGCTTTGAAGGTAAAGAAATCAGTTCAATGACGCTGCCCCACGGCGTGCGGCCATAGCAGAAAAAGTTATTCTCTCCCGCCTCAGTTGGAAACATCAGGGGCTGAGGAGAAGTAAACATTTTCCCGCCAGCCTGCTCGAACAGGCTGATAGCCTCGTTGATGTCATCAACGTAAACGGCAAAATGCTGCAGGCCATAATCGCTGGGTCGCACGGGCTGACTTTGCTCTGGCCCCTTCATTTCAAAAAGTTCCAGTCCCGGGCCGTGCTTTAGCTTCATCATCCTGACCGTGGTAATTTTCGTTCCCGGGAACAGGTTCAGAATATTTTCCGTTTCTTCGCCTTTTACGTCGTCGTCTGAAGGCGAGACGGAGTCATAAATAACTTCTGCACCAAAGGCGTCAGAAAAGAAGCGGGTAGCCTCATCAATATCAGAAACGGTAATGCCGACGTGGTCCATACCGCGAATAACGTTGGTAGACATAGTTTTCTCCCTGTGGTTGTTCAGATGTGAGTAATGTTATTAATCAGCCCTGGCGGGCCGCCATTGTCGCGAGCGCACTAAGCTGAGCCGAAATATGGTCACGGGTATCCGCATCCGTTATGTGGCCGGATTTCGGATCAAGCCGGGATGAGGCCTGCCCAATCATGACCTCTGGCTTGTTAAGCACTCTGCCGTCGAGAAAGACCAGAATCTGGCGCAGGTGATACTGCGCCCTTGCGCCACCTATGGCACCGGGTGACGCAGTGATTATGGCTATGGGCTTACCGGCGACAGGGGTATCCGGAAGACGTGAAAGCCAGTCCAGCGCATTTTTCAGGGCGCCCGGCACAGAATAGTTATATTCAGGTGTGACAATAATCAGGCCGTCTGCTGCCGCTATCGCTCGTCCCATTTCCACAACCGATTCAGGAAACCCCTGAGCCTGCAGGTCAGCGTCGTAATGCGGTATTTCCCCGA
Organism: Pantoea sp. paga; assembly: GCF_007558755.1. Classification (NCBI taxonomy): domain Bacteria; kingdom Pseudomonadati; phylum Pseudomonadota; class Gammaproteobacteria; order Enterobacterales; family Erwiniaceae; genus Pantoea; species Pantoea sp. paga. The sequence continues at coordinate 330,290 of NZ_VLTF01000003.1, read as the reverse complement.
CAGAGTTGAGCGCGCTGACATCCACGCCTGCCGGCGCCAGCAGGCTAAGATTGCGGGCTACGACGGCGTTAAAAGAATCCGCGCGAAGACTGCCCAGCAGTGAGACAAATTTCAAAGGTCTTGTCTGTGACATGACTGCTCCCCGTGTTTTTAATATGGATACGCCGGCAGGTGCCGGCACTTTGTTTTCGAACTGACTTAAGCCTGGTATAGAATTACACATCGATAAACACGCTATGAGTCGCCAGAGAGTCAACTTTATGTCTACCGGGTTTACAGCGGAATCCTTGCGAGGAATCACGACTTTTGTCACAACGGCCAGGTCCAGCAGCTTTACTGAAGCTGCGGAGCAGTTGGGCATTACAAAATCTGCCGTCGGAAAAAGCGTGGCGCGGCTTGAGGAGAGGCTGGGAACGCGGCTGTTTCACCGCTCAACCCGTAAGCTAAGCCTGACCAGTGACGGAGAGGCCTATCTCACCAGTTGCCTCTCAGCGCTGGAAATTCTGGACTCGGCTGAAAATACGCTCAGCCGGCGGCAGGACAATCCTGCCGGAACGGTGCGTATAGACATGCCGGCATCATTCGGGCGCAATCTGATGATGCCGGTGTTGCTTGAAGTGATGAATCGTTATCCAGCCCTGCGTCTGGTGTTGACCTTTAACGACCGTCTGATTGATCCGGTTGAGGAGGGCGTTGACCTGGTACTGCGCCTGGGCGAACTGCAGAGCACCGATGAGCTGATTGCGCGTCGTCTGAGCCGGCAGCGCCTCATGCTCTGCGCATCTCCCGCTTATGTTGAGCGTCACGGTCAGCCCTTTAATGTCGATGCGCTAAAAAAACACTGCTGCATTATGGGGTACCGGCGGGGGGCACCGCTTGCCTGGCGGCTGCGTCCAGCCGGGGAGCGGGAAATAAAGTTTATCTCGGCCTCGGCACATCAGATAAGCGACGGAGACGCCATGCTTCAGGCCTGCCTGGCAGGAGCAGGTATTGCCCAGTTTCCGGAATCGATGGTGAACAGCCATATTGATGAGGGCAGGCTTGTTGCTGTTATGCCCGATCATATGCCCCTACCCGTCGGGCTGAACGTTGTCTGGCCCCGGACAAGGCATCTGATACCTAAAGTCAGGCTTATTGTCGATGAACTGCTAAGTAAGGCCGAAAAAGGATACTTTGGCGCTCTTAACTAGAATTTTTTTGTCATTACTCAGGCGATTTAAGGGTTGTATATCAACTTTCAGCAAGCTTATATCCTGTCTGTCCTGCCGCCATCACCGTGTCATGTGCCGGTTCTTTAAACGAAATCCGTCACCTGTTACGCGCAGCTCAGACAAAAAAATAGGTTAACTGACAGGGTATTTGTTATGCCACTTGTTCTCTGGGGGCTGGCCGGGCTTCATTCGCTGTTGGTTCTGGTGCCGTGGCTTTATTCGTCGCTTAAAATTGCCGGGGGAGCTCATGCTTTTCTTAGCGGCATGCTGACTCAGCTGAGCAATCCTAATACCGCGATTGTTTTTGGCAGTATTTTCGCGGCTACGCTGGGATCGCATATTTCGCCGGTGCTGTATGTTGTGCTGCCCCTGATGGCTTTCTGTATAGATACGCTCTGGTATGCACGTGTTGCCTGCCTGCTTTCAGCCGACAGGCCACGTCGTATTTATATCAGTTACAAGCGCTGGCTGGACAGGATAGGCGGCGGCGTAATGTGCCTGCCGGGTATCAGACTTTTTATCCGGTAACTATCAGACTGAACAGGAACAATTCTGTGAAAAATTCTATGCGCTTTTCTGGCTTTTTCGTTTCACTGTTTCTGATTACCTGTGTTGATGAAGCACGGGCCTCAGCTAGCATTGAATGCACAGCTAATCATGATCTCCAGGGATGTGTGGAATCGGCTGCCAGGGCAGGCGGTGGGATCGTACATCTGACTCCTCAGACCTATTTTCTTGAAAAGTCACTGGAGCTTGCCAGCAACGTCGCGCTTGAAGGCACCGGACCACAGTCAGTCATTACATGGAGTCCGTCAGTCGCCAGCAGGATAAATGCGCCGCTTTTGCACGCAACCGCGGTCACCCATGTTGCAATAAAGGACGTAAAACTGGTTGGTACGATTGACCAGCGTCCTGAAAGTCAGGATTTAAGGAACGACCAGATAGGGCTGTTTTTTGACTGCAGTGGTGATCCAACAGCGGGTGAAAAAACCAGCTGCAGCGATATCACTTTGCAGAACGTTGAAGTTGAAGACAGTAGCGATGGGATCCACATTAAAGGCGCGGAACATGTAACGGCCACAGACCTGAAGCTCCATAACAACGGCAACACCCTGAAAGACTATTTCCATAATATTTATCTTCGCCGGGTGGCCGATGTACGACTGATTCAGACCAGTAAAAACAGCGGCGGCTTTTACGGTAGTCCACGAGGACACGGTATCCGCGGCTCTCATATGACCAACGTATACATGAGTAATCTTGAGGTTTATGACAATGCTGATTACGGCATACACATGGACACTGTGTTCAATGTCAGGCTTCATAGTCTTCACGTTTATCACAACTGTCTTAGCAAAAAACAAGGCTGTGTCGAGGTGAAATGCTTTGGTCCTCAGTGTGATGTTAATGTGAACGCGCCAGCTGAGTAGGAAGTCGAGCGTAAAAAAGCAGGGCTGACGTAATCCCGCTTCGGGACAGACAAAGTTCCTCCTGGTCATGATGGATGCAGCTTATCGAACAATTTTGTTATTTTCCCAAACAGGACTCCTGTCTGACGGCTCATGATGAAAGGTCGCCATGCCGTGTCCCGGCTCGTAATACTATTCTGACGCTGATAAAAGAAGTCGCCATCCAGAAGTCATCTGCCAGCAAAGGAGGTCGTTGAACCTGATTCAGGCCCACAGCATCGTTATCGGCGGGCTAAGAAACAGCACTCAACTTTAGCCTGCTATGTTGAAATTTCTTAAGATCCGCTCCTGGCACAAAGCAGCCGTTCTGGCGGCGACTTATTTAAACAACACGGGGAACAGCTTTTTCCCCGTGTCTGGCAGGAATATACCCGCCGCGCGTTCATCATAATTACGGTTGTTTGCTGTTACCCAGCACTTTGTTAATCGCTTCGGTCCCACATTGATCGTCGGATTCCGCGCCGCCGGTGCCCGCCATGCCGATAGCGCCGATCCACTGGCCGCGATATTGCACCGGTACGCCGCCGCCAAGCAGCAATAGCTCATTAACCGTATTCAGGTTGACGCTTTCCGGTGAGGATTGCGCCTTTATGGTCAGTTGTCTGGTCGGCGTTTTGGTGGAGAGCGCAGTAAACGCTTTACGCCATGCCGCCTGAGTGTTGTGCGGCCCCACGTTGTCATCACGCATCAGCGTGACCAGATTTCCACCCCGATCCACCACGGCGACTACGCCCTGACGATTCATGTTATGGCAGGCGGACAAGGCCTCCGTTGCCAGTTGATTACTCAGCGCCTGCGTCATGTCATAGACGGAGGCTGGCTCAGCAGCGAGCGCCACGGCAGGTCCGGTTGTCAGCATCAATGCCAGCAGTAAACGTTTCATTTATTTCAGCTCCCGCGATAGGTGGAATATCCGTACTGGCTCAGCAGCAATGGAATGTGATAGGTAGTAGTGGTATTGGTGATATGGAACTCCACCGGTATTTCGGGGAAGAAACTCTGCTGTTGATGTGCCGCAAAATAGTGACCGGTTTTAAAAATCACCCGATAGTTTCCTGCCTCAAAGGGCTTTGCTGGCCAAAGGGCATCTATCCGACCCTGCTGGTTAGTATTGGCGGTATTCAATACTTTCCAGCTCTCCCCCTGTTTCTGCTCAAGCATCACCTCAACCTCTGAGGCCGGCAGCCCGGTTTGCTGGTTCAGTACGTGAACACTCAGCGGATTTTTACTGGCCGCGAAGGTGACCGCGGGAACGGCAAGCAGCGTGGCGAGGGTCAGGGCAGTGAGGCTCTTTTTCATTTTTTAATACTCCGGTGTTAATCACCCCGCTGTTATACCTGTGCGGTTGTTCATTCTGCCTGTCAGAAAGATGACCATATTGTCATCTGGCGCTGAAACGCTGGGGCGGTCATAAATTTCATGGCAAACTGCGCCGATGAAACTATTACTGATTGAAGATAACCAGAAGGCGAGCGCCTGGGTGCGTAAAGGGCTGGAAGAAGCGGGCTATATCGTGGATTACGCCGCAGACGGACGGGATGGCCTGCATCTGGGGCTGTCCCATCCCTACAGCCTGGTGATACTGGATATTATGCTGCCGGGAATGGATGGGTGGCAGGTGCTGAAAACCCTGCGTACCGCCAGTCAGATTCCGGTGATTTGCCTCACAGCCAGAGACTCGGTGGATGATCGGGTGAAAGGGCTGGAACTGGGGGCCAATGATTACCTGGTTAAGCCGTTCTCTTTTGCAGAGTTGCTGGCTCGGGTAAGGAATCAGCTCCGGCAGCAGCAGCCGCACAGTAGCGTACTGCGGGTAGGCGATCTGGTGCTGGACTCAGCGCGCTTTCAGGTTGTGCGTGACAGTGTCACTCTGACGCTGACGCGCAAAGAGTTCATGCTGTTATGGCTGCTCGCCAGCCGTCACGGTGAGATTCTGCCCCGGACGCTGCTGGCCAGCGAAATCTGGGGTGTTAATTTCGACAGTGAAACCAATATCGTTGATGTTGCTATCCGCCGTCTGCGCCGTAAAGTCGACGATCCCTTTCCTCAAAAGCTCATCACTACGGTAAGGGGCATGGGATATTGCCTGTCAGAAAAAGGAGGCGAGAGTGACTAGCCCTTCTCTGACGCTGCGGCTGACGGCGATTTTTACGCTAATCATGGCGATGGCCTGTGGCGGCATCAGCCTGATTCTGTATAAAGCGTTACGCAGCGAACTGGTCTGGCGGGACGATCAAACGCTGATTAACCGGGCGGCGCAGTTAAGACAACTGCTTGAAGATGGTGCCCATCCCAGCTCGCTGCCGCTCTACTTCAACCGGATGGTCGATATCCATCAGGACATTCTCAGCATCCGCTCGCAGCATGAGCAAAATGTCAGTATTAATCATACCGGGATAACGTTGCCTGCGATCCCGCCCACGCCGGTCAGCACGCCACCCAGTGAGAAACAGCTGCACCGCTGGATCAATGCGGATAAGACGGAAGCGTCGGCGTTAAGCCTGCAGGCAAACTCCTCGCTCGGGCCGGTAACCATTACGCTTGCCCGGGTCGCGCGGGAGCGGGCATTGATGCTGGAGCGTTATCGCCAGCAAAGCATTCTGGTTTCACTGGCGGCCATTTTGCTGTGCGCCGCTGTCAGTCCGCTGTTGATTCGCAGAGGGCTAAGGGCGATCGGCCGGTTAAGTAAGATCGTGGCAGAAACGGCCAGTGACCGGTTAAATCAGCCCGTGCCGCTTCAGGCTATCCCGCAGGAGCTGCTACCGATTGGCAATGCGCTTAACGCTATGCGTCAGCGCTTATCCACGGACTTTATCCGTCTGACCCAGTTTGCCGACGATCTGGCGCACGAAATCCGCACGCCCATTAATGTGTTACTGGGCCAGAATCAGGTCGCGCTGGGTCATGAACGCTCAGCCGCTGAATATCAGACGCTGCTCGAAGGCAACATTGAAGAGCTGGAGAGTCTGTCGCGTCTGACTGAAAACATTCTCTTCCTGGCTCGCGCCACGCACCACAATATCAGACTCAATAAACAGGACTTCCTGCTGCAGGATGCGCTGGAAGCGCTGATCGACTTTCTTGAACCGGTTGCGGAAGAGCAGGAGAAGGTCATTGAGCTGAGCGCCGCAGGCAGCCTCACCGCGGATAAAATGCTGTTCCAGCGTGCGATGAGTAATCTGTTGATCAACGCCATTCGTTACTCACCAGAAAAAGGCACGATTCAGGTCAGTACCTGTCATCACGCTGACTACGTTGAGATTGAGGTGTCGAACGCGGGCGAAGCGCTGGAGGAACCTGAAAAATTATTTGAACGCTTCTGGCGGGGCGATAACGTCCGTCATACGGCGGGAAGCGGGCTGGGACTGTCGCTGGTGCGCGCAATCGCCGCTTTACATGGCGGAAGTGCTTATTACCGGCATGAGAACGGGCACACTATCTTTGGCCTGCGCCTGCCCCGAAAGTGAGCGCCTGTACGAAAACCTTATCGATGCTGCTTTGATGAAAGCAGAGGGGGGATGAAAGCGATCTGCGGAAGTCATTAAGTCAGAAACAGCCCCCCCTTGCCTGTTGCACGCTACCTTACCGGCACGGTGGTCAGGTAGCGTCAATTGTCAGAATATCCCTCGTCGCTTTCTCCGGTAAATCCCGGCACTACTCAGCATGCTGATGACATCCTGCGGGCCCCAGGTTCGCTGGAGTCTGCATCGGCACATGACGGTGAACCGTTTAAAGGCTGGCCCCTTCAACCAGCACAAACGTCCCGTGCGCAGCCCCTGCACGTAAAAGCCTGGCAGCCTGATACGCAGGGCTTTTATAAAAACGTCTGGCTTCGGCAAAAGATTCAAACTCAAACACCACATGCCGTTCATGCGCCTCGCCCTCCAGATTTTCATACTGCCCTGACCAGGCAACGATCTTCGGATTAAACGCCTGAATGGCTTCGCCTGCAGCTCTGGCATAGTCAGCGTATGCGACAGGGTCCGATACGGTCACGTGAGCGATTAAATAACCTTTGTTCATTTCTCTTTTCCTTCCTGACAGGGGGTAAAATCCAGCGTAAGGCAGCGCGACTGGCGTGCACCAAACCCGGAATGGGGGTTAAGCTTTCAACTCTTCCTTCGGGTCAACGGATTGAGTGGTGAGTAACCACCTTTTCACTGAGTGCTTCCCGGTACTCTGAGCCATGTTTGCCGCGGAATCGGCAGTGATCTGAGCCAGTGCTTATGTACATAAACCTGCATGGCAGTTCGCAACGGCGTTAAGCCTTCAGAGAGACGATTCCCCTTCATAACGTTCAGATCGCGTTCTGCAATATCCGCGGTGTGAAAGCAGTCTATTACCCATTAATATGGTGATAAATAACGTAAGAATTAACGCACTGTTACTCCTAAGGGGAACAATGAAAAACCTTGAGGCGCTGATTATTTTTGCACGCGTGGCGGAAATGAAGAGTTTTACTCAGGCAGCTGAAAGCCTGGGTATTCAGAAAGGACGCGCCTCATTAGTGGTGCGCGAACTCGAAAGGGAGACAGGCGCGACGCTTCTGCATCGCACCACGCGAACAGTGCAATTAACGGAAGATGGACGGGCTTTTTATTCACGCGCACGCGATTTGCTATCGGAAGCCGAAGAGTTACAGTCCATGTTCTCTCACGAGGGGATGTCACTGCGGGGCAGGATACGCGTTGATATGCCTGCCGTGCTGGCACAAGGCGTGGTGATCCCTGCGCTGCCGCAGTTGCTGGAGGCACACCCTGAACTGGAGATCGAGCTTTCAAGTACCGATCGGCGCGTTGATTTAGTGCATGAAGGGTTTGATTGTGTCATCCGTCTGGGGCCAATCGTTGATGACACGCTTATTGCTCGCCCGCTGGGGCAGCTGCGCATGATCAATGCCGCCAGTCCGGGCTATCTGGCGCGCTTCGGAGTACCGCAGACGATTGATGATCTGCTCAGTCAGGGACACCAGATGGTTCATTACCAGCGGAGCTTTGGTTCGAAGCCAGATGGCTGGGAGTATCCGGCGGATGACGGCTATCAATTGCTGATGTTACCCGGCGCCATAAGGGTCAACAGCGTACCGGCCTATCATGAGGCGGGACTGGCCGGGCTGGGCTTGATCCAGGGCGGTTACTCCACACTGGCGCCCTATATTGAGCGCGGTGCGCTGGTTGAAGTCCTTCCCGATCTGCGCCCTGAGCCGCTCAGTGCCTCTTTTGTTGTCGCACACCGACGAAATCTGTCGCGGCGTGTCAGAGCCTTTATGCACTGGACAGAAGAAATTTTAAAACCTTATTTTGACAGATAGCACAGTGATTCTTACGCCAGATAAAAATACAACAACAGGGTATGTGGCGAACCAAACCAGAAGTACAAATTTAATCAGCGCTATGCTAATATTTCCACGCTTATTAAAGCGTCCTGCCATGCGTAAAATTTTTGGGAACGCAGTATGATCGATAAATATCAAATTCATCATGAAGTCGATGTGCTGCTTTTCATACGCCACATCTGCAAACTCGTTTATACGGGACTTATTTTGCTGCTGCTTATTCCTCATATTGCCAGTGCCGAAATAAAAGATGACAAAGCCAATGATATCGTCAGTGGTATTATCAGCTTCACCCAATGGACCGGCTTAAAACAACCGCCTCAATTATGTATTTTTTCTTCAGCCCGGCATCTCTCCTTGCCGGACACTGCCTCCTCAGCGGCAGCCACATTTACCGTTGTTTATCTTGCCAGCGCAGGCGAGCTGCCGTCGCACAGATGCGACGCCGTCTATTTCGGCGATCAGACGTCACAACAGCAGGTGGACCTGATTCAGCAGTTTAAGGGCAGAGCCGTCCTTACCCTCGCGGAGAACAATGCGGATTGCACGCGGGGCGCCGCGTTTTGCCTGATTTTTCATCCGGGCCATACGCTTTTTTCCGTTAACCTTGATTCGCTTGCCAGAAGCGGTGTCAGGGTAAGTCCGGACGTGCTTTTGCTGTCCCGCGAGAGAAGCGAATAAAATGAAATTCGATAAATTAAAAAATGAAAAATCATCGATACGCAATAAACTGCGAAAAATAAGCACCATCAACGCTGCGGTGATATTACTGTTGTGCTGGCTGTTGCTCTCCTCGACGTCGCTGCTATTTATTAAAAATTACGAGAAGCGAAACCTTGAATTAATCGGCGCAACCCTCAGCACCACGCTGACCGCTGCGACCGTTTTTTCCGACAGTTACGATGCGCACAATAAAATTGCCCGGCTCGGCAATGAAGGGATGTACGCGTCTGCGAAACTGGTCACTAAAGATCAAATTGTTCTGGTCAACTGGCATGCTCAGCAGGAGCAGACGGGCTGGTATTCGCGGTTATTGCGTGAGTGGATTTATCTTAAACCGCTTAACGTCAGTATCATTCACTCTGACGTTGCTGTCGGTACATTAACGCTGGAAGGCACCGTGACCGGCGCGGTGAGTTTCATTCGATACTCCTTCATGATTCTGACCAGCGGTATGCTATGTGTACTGATTATCTCCCTTTTGCTGAGTGAATTTCTGCATCGGGGTATGCTCGCTACGCTGCGCAACATTACCAGTTCGATTCACTATGTGATTCATTCCGGTGATTTTTCCTTGCGTATACCGGAGAGCACGACGAGTGAGTTTCAGCTATTTTCAGATGACCTGAATTCGTTGCTGAGGGAAATGCAATCGCTGAAGGCTTCGCTTATGCGGGATAATCGCTCGCTGGCAGCCAAAGCGCTGGAGGACCCGTTAACCGGTCTTGCAAACCGCAGCGCCTTTGCTGCTCACCTTTCCCGGCTTCTCGACCAGCAATATGCCGAGGAGCGTTTTGCCTTACTCTTTCTTGATGGCGATCGCTTTAAAAGTATCAATGATAACTGGGGCCATGCCGCCGGGGATGAGGTATTAAAAGCGATAGCTACACGGCTGTTATCACTGGCATCTGAACAGGATTTAGTCGCCCGGTTAGGTGGGGATGAATTTGCCATGCTGGTGAGCAGTCAGGTCAGTGAGGAGCAATTACAACAACTCATGCAGGACATCCATGACCTCATCATGGAAAAAATCATTCTTGCAGAAGGTACGCCGATAAATACCTCGGTTACCATTGGCTACGCCTGGTCACAACACGGCGATACGGTTGAGTCGATTCTCGAACGCGCCGACATGAATATGTACAAAAATAAGCGAACAAATAAGGCTTAAAGATGAAAAAGAATATTTCCCTGATGCTGCTTATTTTGGCGCTGGTTGGTTGTCAGTCTAAAGAACGTTTTAGTGAGGCGCAGATCGCAGCGATGAAGCGTGCGGGATTCACTCAAAATAGGGAAGGCTGGGGATTAGGCTTATCAGACAAGATCCTGTTTGGTGTAAACGAATCAGAACTTACACTCTCCAGCAAAAGTAACATTCAGGGGATGGCAAAAAACCTGGCGTCGACCGGTATTAAGCATGTGCGAATTGACGGGCACACCGATAATTACGGCAAACCGGATTATAACCAACAGCTATCGCTAAAAAGAGCTAACGCAGTCGCGGCACAGTGGGCGGAAGGGGCTGCTATACCGCGCGACAATATTATTACACGTGGATTAGGCATGAGTGCACCGGTTACCAGCAACAATAGCGCGCAGGGACGCGCGCAAAATCGGCGTGTGGCAATTGTGATTACTGCGCCGTGATAATGAGTTAACAGTGAGCAGTGCTGCGCGCTCAGGCCGTCATGACTCAATGTCCTGCCTGGCGGCTTTATCCGGTTACCGATGATGCGTGAAAAGCCGCTGGAAAAGGTGAAGCGGAGGGGAAAATGCACGGCGGAACCCGCCGTGCAGTGTTGCTATCAACGATAAAACGCCGGTCTTGCTGGCATAGTGACCGGCACAATCTCACCGGAAGTCTGGGCCGCGACGCAGGCATCAGCGGCCACCGCGGCGGCGTAACCATCCCAGGCTGAAGGACCGGTCATCTCACCGCTGATGACGTTGTTGATAAATGCCTGTAACTCCACGTCATACGCATCGATAAAGCGCTTTTTCCAGTCAGTCAGAATGGTGGTGGAGAGCTTAGCCGCGCTGCGCAGCTGCACAGAGACCGGCTCCGGCAGACGAGCAATGCCGCTTTCACCCACCACTTCACACTGAATATCGTAACCATATTCACAGTTCACGAAGATTTCGACATCAATGCGCGCCCCTTTGGTGGTCTCAAGCAGCACGATTTGCGGATCGCGCAGATGTGACGACGCCTTACGGGTTTTACGCGGGAAGATCACCTGCACGCTGGCATAGTCATCATCCAGCAGCCAGCGCAGCACATCGAGTTCGTGGATCAGTGTGTCGGTGATCGCCATGTCGGTGGTGTAGCTGTCGCCCACTTCCGGATTGCGGTGTGCGCAGTGCAGCATCAAAGGCTCGCCAATTTCGCCGCTGTCGATCACCGCTTTTAGTGCGCGATAGCCGCTGTCATAAGGGCGCATAAACCCGACCTGCACCAGCTGGCGTCCTGCCTTAATTTCTGCTTCCACAATGTTCATGCAGCCCTGCGCGGTGACCGCCAGCGGTTTTTCGCAGAACACCGCTTTACCCGCCTCAATGCAGGCCAGCACAAAGGCTTCATGCGTCGGCCCCCAGGAGGTGACCAGCACCGCATTGACCTGCGGATCGTTAATCAGATCGATAGCATTGTCATAAATGCGCGCTTCCGGCGTCAGCTCGTTAACGATTTGCTGGCAGTTGTCACGGTTGATATCGTTAAGCGCCACCACGCGCGCATTCTGTAACACGGTGCTGCAACGGCGGATGTGTTCGCGACCGATTGCGCCGGTGCCGATGACGCCAATATTAATAGTCATGATAATTCCTTAAGCTGAGTGGTTTAACAGCTGGATGCTGTCGCGAATTTCGCGGGCAATGTCCGCGTCCTGCCAGCTGTTCATCACTGAGGAGAACGGCTCAAAGGCGTAAAGGCCGGTGTAACCCATCTTCTCCAGTCGCTCGACCTGCTGCTTGCTGCGCAACCGGTCGTCCGCGCTGAGCATGATGCGTTCTTCGTCGGTTAGCTGATTAACCGGGCGCGGGTCGGTGACGCCGGAAAGGTGAACCAGACCGATCTGCTGAATATCGATCTCCTGTTCGAAAGTCTGTTCCGCATCTTCAAACAGATGATGATGGAAGGTATCGATCAGCAATCTGAACGGCACTCCCGCTTCATGGATCAGCGTCTGAGCCTGAGTCGCCGAACGCAGCGAGCTTTGCGGGAAGCCCAGCGGTTCCACCAGCCCCTGAATACCTGCCTCAGCGAACAGCGGGGCCAGGGTTTTCAGCGCGTTTACGGTATCGGCAGCGCTGATCGGCGTACCGTCATTAAGCGGGCAGAGCACCAGCGATTCAGCGCCGACCGCCTGCGCATCACTTAACAGCTGGCGGGTGCGTTGCAGCACCTCTTCATTCAGCTGATTAAAGGGGTAGAGCGCATTAATGGTCACAATCCGGATGCCTGACTCACGCGCCAGGGCTTTTACCTCATCGCCAGTGAGATCGTCGGTGACGCGGCCACTGGGCATATCATTACGCAGTTCGACATTATGAATACCGAGCTGGCTGACCAGTTTAAAAAACTGCGGAAGGGTGAGGCTGGGCGCAATTTTACGGTTGATGCAAAAGCGCGCGTTGGGAATATTCAGGCTCATAACAATTTCCTTGAATGTAGGGGTACAGTGTTAATAGCAATCGGGTAGTCAGCGTAATGACGCGGGCCGTGAGTTATTCAATACGGACGTTTCAGGCACTATTTCTTGCCGTTGCCGTTATAAAGCGCATAGAAATAATGCTCGACCTGCTCAAGACTTCTTCCCCGGGTCTCGGGAATAAACTTCACAACAAAAACAGAACCGCCAATGCCGATAGCCGCGAATATAAAGAAGGCTCCGGCCAGACCAAATGCGGCTAATAACAGCGGGAAGGCCATGGAGATAGCGAAGTTGGCGATCCACAGCGAGAAGACTGCGCCACCCATACAGATGCCTCGCATCCGGGCGGGGAAGATTTCCGACAGCAGCAGCCAGGTAACGGGTGACAATGCGCCCTGCTGGAAGCAGAGAAACATCAGCATCCCCGCCAGCACCAGATAAGCCCGCAGCAGGTTGACCGTGCCGTTGAGGTATTCCGGCATCAGCCAGCAGACCAGCCCGATAAAGAACAGGCAGCAGGTGCAGCCCATCTGTCCGATTAACACCAGCGGACGACGTCCCACTTTGCCGATTAGCCAGATACCCGCCAGCGTCATCACCACGGAAATCACGCCATTGGCGATGGTGGCGAACAGCGCGGCATCGTTGCTCAGTCCGGCGGCGGTCAGCATGGTGGGGGCGTAATACATAATGGTATTCACCCCGGTCAGCTGCTGGATGGCGGCAATACCCACGCCCAGCAGGAAGATTTTCATCAGCCAGGGTGTGGCGAGATCGCGCAGGCGGCCTTTGCCCCGCTGACGGTTCTCTTCGATGGTTTCCTCAATCTCTTCCAGTTCCCACTCGACATCGTCGGCGGCACGGGTTTTTTCCAGCACCTCACGCGCTGCCTGACTGCGACCTTTCATCACGTGCCAGCGCGGGGTTTCAGGCATAAAAATCATGCCGATCCAGAGCAGAACAGCGGGGACAATCGACAGCGCCAGCATCCAGCGCCAGGTATTTTCGCCGCCCCAGATATCGTTAAAGGTGGCGTTGGAGATGTACGCCAGCAGCTGACCGCTGACGATCATCAGCTCCTGCAGGGTGACCAGCTGGCCACGTTTATTGGCGGGGGCGATTTCTGCGATGTAGACCGGCACGGTCGCGGCAGCACCCCCCACGGCAAAGCCCAGGAACAGGCGAGAAGCGATCATCCAGGTGACATCTGGCGCCAGGGCCGAGCCGACAGCGCCAAAAGCGAAGATAAGCGCCAGCGCAATGATAATGCGTCGTCTGCCGAGGCCATCCGCCAGATGACCGGCTGCCAGCGCGCCGAAGGCTGCTCCAAACAGCAGGGAACTGGTGACCAGTCCGGTGGTAAATGGGGTGAGATGCAGATCGCCGCGCATAAACAGCAACGCGCCCGAGACCACACCGGTGTCATAACCAAACAGCAATCCACCCAGGGTGGCGACCAGCGCAATAATCTTCACAAAAGGCTCGGTGCGGGTGGTGCTATTTGGACCGGATGCCGGGTTCGACGAGATATAAAGTTCTTTTTCCATGAATACTCCTGGTAATAACGGCAAAGACAAAACGTCAGAACATGAAGAAGACATCACCCTACTGATATTTTTATTTCGGGTTAAATTATATTTGAAACTTAGTTTTCATTATGTGAGCTCAACCCTTCCGCCCTTTTTATTTTGATGGGATTCCATCAGAGCAAAAATAAAAACATTTAAATTAAGCGGGTTATAGGGGAGAGTGATAAGTTACCGGCGGTTCAGACGGGGCAGAACAGGGGGGAATCAGCGGCTGGAAAGAGTAAATGATCGCGGTCAGGATGAAACATCCCAACCACGATAAACAGATAGCAGGGTGGGTTAGCGGATTTCCAGTGCGGTGAGCGCCGATAACAGTGCATCGACCTTAGGCAGGAACTGTTTACGGCGTGGCCACACCACGCTCAGCGTCAGCCCGTCGGGCTGCAGCTGCGGCAAAATAATCTCCAGGTCGCCCTGTTTCATGGCGTGCTGAATCAGCCACGAGGGCATTTGTGCCACACCCAGCCCGGCGATGACAGCCTGCAGCTGGGCATCAACGTCGCCCAGTGCCAGCCGGTACGGCACCTCGCGCCAGTGCGGCTGACCATCTTCGGTGGTGAACAGCCAGGGTTTGCTGCTGCCATCTACACGCTCATAAAGGATGGCGCGATGGTTCAGCAGCGCCGCCTCATCTTCAGGTCGTCCCTCGCGTGCCAGATAAGCGGGTGAGGCACAGAACTGCATCTGCTCGCGGCCCATATTACGCCAGCCCAGCGAAGCAGGCAGGTCGGGCGCGCCGCCGATCCGTACCGCCACATCCACGCCCTCTTCAAACAGGTCAACAAAGCGGTCAGAAAAACTCAGGCTCAGAGCCAGTTCCGGGTGTTGCTGACAAAAGGGCATCAGCAGCGGCAACACATTGAGGCGGCCATAGGTGGTGGGCACCGCCAGGCGCAGGCGACCGGAAGGAATGGTTCGCTGTGCCGCCAGCACCGCTTCGGCTTCGGCCAGATCCTCCAGAATGCGCAGGCAGGTCTGGTAATAGGCGCTGCCCGCGTCGGTGAGGTGCAGGCTCCGCGTGGTGCGCTCCAGCAGTCGCGAGCCTAATCGCGTCTCCAGGCGGCTGACGCTTTTACTGATCGCCGATCCGGTCACGTGCAAACGCTCCGCAGCGGCGGTAAAACTGCCACACTCTACGCTGGCAACAAACGGCAGAATATCTTTGAGGCGATGATCGTGCATCGATTAATGAACTCAGGTTGAGAATGCTGTGAATAAATGCCAGAGATAAGAACTGAATTCTCTATTAGGCTTAGCATTACGCAAAATGAGGAGAAATCAAATGAAAAAGCACGCTTTGATTGTGGGCATCAGTGGCGTTATTGGTCGCGCACTGGCAGATAAATTACAGCAGGAAGGCTGGCAGGTCAGCGGTCTGTCACGCGGACGTGGCGCGGTACCTGAAGGTGTTACCAGCCTGACGGCCGATCTGACCGATGCAGATGCCGTCCGTGACGCGCTGAAGACAGTGAAACCGGATGCGCTTTTCTTTAGCGTCTGGGCGCGTCAGGAAAATGAAAAAGAGAATATCCGCGTTAACGGCGGCATGGTGCGGAATGTGATTGAAGCACTCGGCGACCGTTTACAGGGTTCGCATGTGGCGCTGGTTACCGGACTGAAGCACTACCTGGGTCCGTTTGAAGCATACGGTAAAGGCGCTGTACCGGTCACGCCGTTCCGTGAAGAGCAGGGCCGTCAGCCGGTCGATAACTTCTATTACGCGCAGGAAGATGAAGTGTTTGCTGGCGCAGAGAAGTATGACTACCGCTGGAGTGTGCATCGACCACACACCATCATCGGTTATGCCGTGGGCAATGCGATGAATATGGGTCAGACGCTGGCGGTCTACGCGACGCTGTGTAAGGAGAAGGGCTGGCCGTTTATCTTCCCTGGCTCACCCGAGCAGTGGAACGGTGTGGCTGACATGACCGATGCCGGTCTGCTGGCTGAGCAGTTGCACTGGGCGGCGACCTCACCCAATGCCGCTAATCAGGATTTCAATGCGGTAAACGGCGATGTGTTCCGCTGGAACTGGATGTGGCCAAAACTGGCTGACTATTTCGGCATTGAGGCAGCGGAATACCCGGCGCAGATGATGCCGCTGGAAGATCGCATGCAGGAAGCCGCCAGTGCGTGGCAGGCGATTGCAGAGCAGCATCAGTTGCGTGAATCGGATGTGACCAGGCTGGCTTCCTGGTGGCATACCGATGCCGACCTGGGACGTCCGATGGAAGCCTTTACCGATATGAGTAAGAGCCGCAAAGCGGGCTTCACCGGCTATCGCAGCACGCTCGACTCCTTTACTCAGCTGTTTGATAAGCTGAAAGCGGAAAAAGTGATCCCGCAATAACCCAGCAGGCGCCGCATCAGGCGCCTGTTTTGTTTCTGGCTGCTAGCTATACTCTGGCACTCAATCAGTAAATAGAGGATTGGATCCTATGGCGACATGTTTCATTATCGGCGCAGCGGGCAAAGTGGGCCAAAAGCTGACCCGTCAGCTGAGCAGTAAAGGCCATACAGTGACGGCGCTGCACCGCAAACCGGAACAGGCAGAGACGCTGCAGGCCGCAGGAGCTAAACCGGTGGCTGGCGATATTCAGCAGCTGAGCGTGACGGCACTGGCAGATATGATGACCGGTCACGATGTGGCTGTCTTCACGGCGGGTGCGGGCGGTGCCGGGATCGAGCTGACCAATGCCATCGACGGAGAAGGACTGAAACTCGCGGTAGCCGCAGCAGAGCAGGCGGGGGTATCACGCTTTATGCTGGTTTCCGCTTTCCCGGATGCGGGTCGCGGTAAAACACCCTCAGAGGGATTTGAGAATTACATGCGGGTGAAACGTCTGGCGGATGCGGAACTGGTGGCGAGTAAGCTGGAGTGGGTAATCCTGCGACCGGGTACGCTGACCGATGAAGCCGGTACGGGTCGGGTTCATGCCGATCTGGCGATTCCGTATGGTGAGATCCCGCGCGAAGATGTGGCGGCGACACTGGTCGGTCTGATTGAAAATCCGGCGATTAAATATCAGATCATTGAACTCACCAAAGGTGATGTGCAGATTGATGTGGCGTTGCAGCGGTTGCAGCGAGGCTAAAAAAAACCGTTCGGGGTTTTAATCTATAGTGAAAGTCGGGCTCGTATCGCTTCAGGATTGAGCCGTACTCAGGGAACACGGTCAGATCGGAAAGACGCAAAAGCCGTCATCCATGACACCCTCGGCCCGCGCCGTCCCTGGCGCGGGACGCTTTCCTCCTCTGACCGTGTTCCCTGTGCGTTAAGCTTATGAGTTGCTGCCGGATTAACTCCGCTTTGGTTTATGAACGTGTTTACGACTCAGGCACAGTCTGGCAACGAAACGATCCCGATTTTTCCAAGAAAAAAGCCCCGAATTCGGGGCTTTTTTCATTCTTAACGCATGTGCTACTTAACGCATTTCGCGCAGTGCGCGCGCTCAATGTGCTGGAAGAAATCGTTACCTTTGTCATCGACCAGGATAAAGGCAGGGAAGTTCTCCACCTCGATTTTCCAGATCGCTTCCATTCCCAGCTCGGGATACTCCACGCATTCCAGACTTTTAATGCTCTGCTGCGCCAGCACCGCTGCCGGACCACCAATGCTGCCGAGATAGAAGCCGCCATGTTTATGACAGGCATCCGTCACCTGCTGGCTGCGATTGCCCTTCGCCAGCATGATCTTGCTTCCGCCGTGCGCCTGCAGCAGATCCACGTAGGAATCCATACGACCGGCAGTGGTCGGGCCGAGTGAACCAGAAGCATAACCTTCAGGCGTCTTCGCCGGGCCAGCGTAATACACCGGATGATCTTTGATGTACTGCGGTAATCCTTCGCCGTTATCGATGCGCTCTTTGAGTTTTGCATGTGCAATATCGCGCGCCACGATAATGGTGCCGGTCAGTGACAGGCGGGTTGAAACCGGATAAGAGGACAGTTGCGCCAGAATCTCTTCCATTGGGCGGTTGAGATCAACCTGCAACGCTTCACCTTCGCCCTGCTGACGCAGCGCTTCCGGGATCAGGCGGCCTGGGTTGGCTTCCAGTTTCTCAATCCAGATACCTTCACGGTTAATCTTCGCTTTGATGTTACGGTCGGCCGAGCAGGAGACGCCCATGCCGATCGGGCAGGAGGCGCCGTGACGTGGCAGACGCACCACGCGGATATCGTGTGCAAAATATTTGCCGCCAAACTGCGCACCCAGACCGAGCTGCTGCGCCGCTTCCAGCAGTTCCTGCTCCAGCTGAACGTCGCGGAAAGCCTGACCGTGCTCGTTGCCTTCAGTGGGCAGCCCGTCGTAATAGTGAGTTGAGGCGAGCTTTACGGTTTTCAGAGTGCTTTCAGCCGAGGTGCCGCCGATGACAAACGCAATATGGTAGGGCGGACAGGCCGAGGTGCCGAGGGTACGCATCTTATCTACAAGGTAATTTTTCAGCTTGCCCGGACTCAGCAGCGCTTTGGTTTCCTGATAGAGATAGGTTTTATTGGCGGAACCGCCACCTTTGGCGATACAGAGGAACTTGTACTCATCGCCATCCACGCTGTAGAGGTCGATCTGCGCTGGCAGGTTAGTGCCGGTATTCACCTCTTTATACATATCCAGGGCGGCATTCTGCGAATAGCGCAGGTTATCTTCGATATAGGTGTTGTAGATACCCTGTGACAGCGCAGCTTCATCACCGCCGCCGGTCCAGACGCGCTGGCCCTTTTTGCCCATGATGATCGCGGTGCCGGTATCCTGACAGGTCGGCAGCACGCCTTTGGCGGCAATTTCAGAGTTCCTTAAAAACTGCAGGGCGACATATTTATCATTGTCGCTGGCTTCCGGGTCATCAAGGATGGAGGCGACCTGCTGCTGGTGGGCCGGACGCAGCATAAAAGAGGCGTCGTGGAACGCCTGCTGGCTCAGTAACGTCAGTGCCTGTGGATCGACTTTAAGGATCTCCTGACCCTCAAACTCGGAGACGGAGACATGCTCACGACTCAGCAGATAGTATTCGGTATCTTCGTGGGACAGCGGGAAAGGGTTCTGATAGACAAAAGGCTTGTTCGACATTTTTTCTCACTTAATGACCGGCTGAACCTCCGCGGACAGGCTGCGGGGCGCAACATCATAGGCGAATTAATTGTTTATTATGCTTCCCCACCGCGGGTGCGGTGGGGAAGTGCAGGAATGGTATCTTATAACGCGTTGATCTGCATGTTGTATCCGTCAGAACAACCACACCATCCACGGATAGGCAATCAGCATCATGGAGCCTAAGAAGATGGCACCGAAGATGGTTCCCAGACGCCAGTAGTCTTTGGTAGGCAGATAACCGCTGCCGTAGTAAATCGGGCTTGGACCAGTACCGTATGGCGTGATGATGCCCATCACACCCAGAGAGGTACACAACATCAGGCAGAAGACCGGCATATTGATGCCCGGAATGGAGGCTGCAATGGTCAGCATGGCCGGTAACAGCGCGGTGGTGTGTGCGGTGGTACTGGCAAACAGGTAGTGCAGCAGGAAGAAGGCGATTAACAGCACCACGGCCGAAACCTGCGGGTCATAACCCTGCAGCAGCATGCCACCCTCTTTACCTAACCAGGTAATAAAGCCGACACGGGCCAGACCGTCGGCCAGTGCCACCAGAGTGGCGAACCAGGCAAAGGTGTTCCAGGCCGGTTTATTACTGGTGATGTCATTCCAGGTCAGTACGCCGGTCCACAACATCAGTACTACCACCAGCAGCGCAGCCATGGCAGGTTCGATCCACGAGGTGGCGAAAATCCACATCAGCAGGGCGCAGACCACAAACACCAGCAGCAGGATTTCATTGCGGGTCAGTCTGCCCAGTTTTTCCAGTTCAGCAATGGCCCATTTCGGCACTTCATCATTGATTTTAACTTCAGGTGGATAGAACCAGTAAGCCAGCAGCGGCATGGTCAGAATCAGCAGCACACCCAGCGGCAGGAAGGCCAGGAACCACATGCCCCATGAGATATCAAAACCGACGATGCTTTTTACCAGTGCCAGTGCCAGCAGGTTGGGTGCCAGCGCAGAGAGGAACATGGAGCTGGTAATACAGGCCGCGGTAATCGCTACCCACATCAGATAGGAACCGATTTTACGAGCACTCGGGTCATTAGGTTTAGAGCCGTAAAGCGGCGGCAGGTTGGCGATAATCGGGTAGATGGTACCGCCACTGCGCGCAGTGTTTGACGGCGTAAAGGGCGCCAGAAGCAGGTCAGCAAAGGTAATGGCATAACCCAGCGTCAGACTGCGGCGACCCAGATACTTCACCAGAATCAGGGCCAGGCGGCGACCAAACTGCGTTTTGTCATAACCTGCGGCGAACATAAAAGCACCGAAGATCAGCCAGACCGTGGAGTTGCCGAACCCGCTGACTGCCCATTTGAACGACTCACTGGCGACTTTGAATTTCGGGTTAGCCAGTTCAGCCGGGCTGAAGAGCAGAAACTGGCTGAACAGCGCGATGACTACCACGCCGGTCAGGCCGATCACTGCGCCTGGCAGGGGTTCAAAGATCAACCCGACAATCACGCCGACGAAGATGGCGAAGAAGTGCCAGGCGTAGGGTTCGAGTCCGGCTGGTGTGGGCACCAGCAACAGCAACACGGCAACGAGCACCGGCAGAGCAAGCATGATAGCTTTCTTTTTACCCGGCGCCGCAGGTGCGGCTTTTGGGGGTTCAGTTACAGCTGAGAGTGGTTTCATAGTATTTTATCTGCAAGTTAAGAAGAATGCGATTTGCGCCCCGGACCTTCACTGATGACTTTCTTTCTTATTCTTAATAGTGTGAATAAACCGCGATGCACTGATTTTTTTAATCTGCTGCTTAGCTATTGAGCTGCATTTTTAAATCCATGTAAATATGATGCGATTTTTGCAAATATAGATTTTGATCCAGATCAAAGAAATTAATTCATTATTCTCCATTTTTAACATTTATTTTTTATTTATATTTACGGCATCGACATTTTGACAGTTCTGTGAAGCTGGTCGACAAATCACCAGCTCATGAAAACTGGACGCCTTGCTTTAACCGCATGATAATAAACGATTTATTTTTTATGTAAATGAATAGTTGATTTTTGGTTACCCATGGTTAACAATTAATATAACTGCACTTCCTGCATCCGGCAAATAAAAACTCTAAATCATTTAAAAGTTAAAAAAGTAAATTTATCGCTTATGAAAGCAAAGAAAAGGGTATATTAGTCTCATGACATCGGACCACTTAATTAAGCGATAATTTGCGTCCGCTAAAAAATTTCCAGACTTTTAAATCTTGGAGTTTATCGCAATGAAATCTCTCACCCCCATCCTTAATCCACTGACCCTGCCTAACGGCGCTGTATTGAAAAACCGACTGGTAATGGCACCGATGACCACCTGTACCGGTTTTTATGACGGTACGGTCACCAGTGAGCTGGTCGAGTACTATCGCGCACGTGCAGGCAGCATCGGAACCGTGATCGTTGAATGCTGCTTTATTGACAACCGTGGCCCGGCATTTCCGGGTGCCATTGCTATCGACAGCGACAACAAAATTCCTGGTCTGAAACGCATAGCGGACGCGATTAAATCTGAAGGCTCTACGGCCATTTTGCAGATCTATCACGGCGGCCGTATGGTCGAACCGGAGCTGATTGGCGGCAAAACGCCGGTTGCGCCAAGCGCCATCGCGGCACCGCGTGAAGGGGCAACCAAACCCCTGGCGCTGAGCGCTGAAGAAGTCGAAACCATGATCACCAAATTTGGTGATG
This sequence comes from Pantoea sp. paga, assembly GCF_007558755.1. Lineage (NCBI taxonomy): Bacteria > Pseudomonadati > Pseudomonadota > Gammaproteobacteria > Enterobacterales > Erwiniaceae > Pantoea > Pantoea sp. paga. Next base: position 308,528 of record NZ_VLTF01000003.1, on the reverse strand, counting down.
CGGTGAACCGCGCTATCAAGGCCGGTTTCGATGGCGTCGAAATTCATGGTGCTAACACCTACCTGATTCAGCAGTTCTATTCGCCGAACTCTAACCAGCGCGATGACAAGTGGGGCGGCAGCCGCGATAACCGCGCACGCTTCCCGCTTGAGGTGCTGGAAATCACCCACAAGATGGCTGAGCGCTTCGCCCATAACTCTTTCATCATCGGCTATCGCTTCTCGCCGGAAGAGATCGAAGTGCCCGGCATTCGCTTTGACGACACGCTCTATCTGCTGGAAAAACTGGCGGCGCGCGGACTCGATTACGTCCATTTCTCGGTAGGTCAGCTGCTGCGTCCGTCAATTGTCGATACCCAGGACCCGACGCCGCTGATTGAGAAATTCGTCGCGATGCGTTCGCCTGTGCTGGCAAAAGTACCGGTGATTGGTGTTGGCGGCGTCGTCAATAAAGCCGATGCCGAGCTGGCGCTGGAGAAAGGCTACGATCTGGTGGCGATTGGTAAAGCCTGTATCGCTTACCCGAACTGGGCTGACCGCATCATCAATAACGAACATCTCGATCTCTACATCGACAGCAACAAACGCGAAGAGCTGCAGATCCCGGAACCGCTGTGGCGCTTCTCCCTGGTCGATGCGATGATCCGCGACATGAGTGAATCGGGCCGAAAATACAAAGCGGGCGTCTATCAGGAAAAAGTCGAAGCCGAAGCGCTGAAACTGAAAATCAACGTCACGCTGGATACTGACCGTATCACCGACATCTCGCTGGTGCCGGATGACACCCTGGATGTGGACTTCACCACCACCTTTGAAAGCCTGCGTAGCCGCATCCTGGTGGCTAACAGCCCGCACGTCGATGCAATTACCGGGGCGACTACCCAGAGTGAGGCGCTGAAAAAAGCGGTTTCACGCGCGCTGACCACCTCCAGCAAAGAGCATGTGATTGAAGAGGGCGGCAACCCTAACGCACCGCAGAATTACGATGTGGTGATTGTGGGCAGCGGCGGCGCCGGTCTTGCGGCGGCGATTCAGGCGCACGATGAAGGAGCGCGCGTGGTCATCATCGAGAAGATGCCGACCATCGGCGGTAACACCATTAAAGCCTCTGTGGGCATGAACGCCGCGGAAACCCGTTTCCAGAAACTCAAAGGCATTGAAGACAGCAAAGAGCTGTTCTACGAGGAGACGCTGAAAGGCGGTCAGTTTAAAAATAATCCGGTGCTGCTGCGTGAGTTTGTAGAGCTGGCTCCGGAGGCGATTGAGTGGCTGGCGAATCACGGCATTGAGCTTAACGACATCACCATTACCGGCGGGATGAGCATCGATCGTACCCACCGTCCGGCGGATCGTTCAGCGGTGGGTGGCTTCCTGATCAGCGGTCTGGTTAAAAACATCAACAGCCGCAACATCGAAGTCCTGCTGGAAACCTCAGTCTCAGAAATCCTCTATGAGAACGGCGCGGTAGCGGGTGTGAGAGTGGTCGATGAGTACAACGACAGCCGTATCCTGAACGCGAAAAGCGTGATTGTGGCGACTGGCGGATTCAGTGCTAACCGTGAACTGGTAGTGAAATATCGCCCTGAACTCGATGGCTTTGTCACCACCAACCACAAAGGCGCCACCGGCAGCGGTATTGCCATGCTGGAAAAAATTGGTGCCGGAACCGTGGATATGGGCGAAATCCAGATTCACCCAACGGTTGAACAGACCACCTCTTATCTGGTCTCCGAATCCATTCGTGGCGGCGGTGCTATCCTGGTCAGTCAGGCGGGAGAGCGCTTCTACAACGAAATGGAAACCCGCGACAAAGTCTCGGCGCAGATTATCGCCTTGCCAGAGAAGAGTGCCTGGATTGTGTTTGACGAGCAGGTGCGGATGAATAACAAAGCGGCTGACGAATACATCGCCAAAGGCTTTGTGGTCAGCGCGCCAACCGTGGCGGAACTGGCGGTGAAACTCAACATGAGTGAGCATCATACGCTGGAAGCCACGCTGGCCCGTTACAACAACTTCGTTATCATGCAGAAAGATGAAGACTTCGGTCGCCAGACCGCGCTGCGTCATCCTCTGAGTGAAGCGCCGTTCTACGCGATTCGTGTTGCTCCGGGCGTACACCACACCATGGGCGGCGTCACCATCGACACCACCACCGCGGTGCTGGACAGCCAGAAACAGGTGATTAACGGCGCATGGGCTTGTGGCGAGGTCGTTGGTGGCATCCACGGCGCGAACCGTATCGGCGGTAACGCAGTCGCCGATATCATTATCTTCGGCATTCTGGCCGGTGGTAACGCCGCCGCTTACGCCCGACGTTAAGGGTCGTTTCCGGCATCCGCTCTGCGGATGCCGCTCTTTTCTTTCTAAAGCAGAGTCGCCTATGTTAACTGATGCGCGTGTCTATGCTTACTCCGCTGTCTTAATGGGTTCACCCATCCTGCTCAAACTCTTCGACGATAATCAGACCCTGGCCGGACAGGTCTTCCGCCTGATTAAACAGCAGGAGAATCTCTTCACGGTTAACCGCACGGCGTCTGAGGTGATGGCGATTAATCACGCGGCAGGGCAGCATCCGGTGGTCGTGAGTCAGCCGGTGTTTGACCTGATCGCCTGTGCGCATGCAGTGAGCCTGCTGCCCGACAGCCTGTTTAATCTGGCAATCGGCCCGCTGGTGAAATGCTGGAAAATCGGCTTTCAGGGCCACCGTGTTCCATCAGAGACAGAACTTCAGGCGCGCAAGGCGCTGACGAATCCGCATGACGTTATTCTTGATAACGCAAGCCGCAGTGTCATGCTGGCGCGACCTGGGATGGAGATTGACCTGGGCGCCATCGCCAAGGGCTATATCGCCGATGTTGTGCAGGCATTCTTGCGCCAGCAGCAGGTCAGCAGTGCGCTGATTAATCTGGGCGGAAATGTGCAGACGGTGGGTGCGCCGCCAGAAGAGACTGGCTGGGCAATCGGCCTGAAAAAACCGTTTGGTGAGGCCGATGAGCTGATCGGGGTGATCGGCGTGAATAATCGCTCGGTGGTGACATCCGGTATCTATGAGCGTTATTTCGAGCTGGATGGCGTCTGTTACCACCATATCCTCGACCCGCGTAGCGGTTATCCGCTGGATAACGACCTGATGAGCGTCACTGTGATCTCTGACCGTTCACTGGATGGCGACATCTACACCACACTGCTTTACGGCCTCGGCGTTGAACAGGGCATTGCCTGCCTGGCAGAGCAACCGGGCATTGAAGCGATATTTGTGACCCGTGACAGGCAGGTGATCTGCTCGTCACAACGTCACTTTTCTTTTCAGTTACTGGACACCGATTACCGGCTGGTTCACTGACAATATTGTTTGAGTAAGGTGTGATACTCCGGCTGCAGGCGGTAGCGATAAACCGGACGGCCCGTAACCCCATAATGAATACTGGTGAACAGAATATTAATCTGCGCCAGCCAGATCAGGTACTTGCGGCAGGAGACGCGGGAGATATTCACCTCGGTTGCCAGTTCGTCGGTAGAGAACTCGGTACCCGGATGGGCGTCGATCCACAGACACAGGGTGCGCAGCGTCTGCGGCGTTAATCCTTTCGGCAGTCGCTTCTGCTCGCTGGCCCCCGGCGGATTGCCATGCAACAGCTGATCTACGTCCGACTGCTGATAGAACTGATGATTATCCATCAGCGATTTTTTCTGTCGCCAGCCAGTCAGCGCCTCTTCAAAGCGGGCAAACTGGAAAGGCTTGATCAGATAATCCACCACACCATAGTTGAGTGAGGTTTTGATGGTGGCGGCATCTGCTGCTGACGAGATAATAATCACGTCAACCGGACGTCCTGCGCTGCGCAGTTCCGGCAACAGGTCGAGACCGTTTTCCTGCTGCATATAGATATCCAGCAGGATCAGATCAACCTGAGGTTCGGCCTGCGCCAGCCGCTCTTTGGCCTGCTGTAAGGTTGAGGCGGTGCCGCAGCAGGTAAAGCCTGGGATCTGCCCGATATAACAGCGATTCAGCTCGGCTACCATGGCGTCATCATCGACAACTAACACATTGATCATTGGGTAATCATTCCTCTCTCCCACGGAAGTTGTACTAAGAATTGGGTGAATACACCCGGTTCCGACTCGACACTGACACTGCCGCCCAGGCTTTCGGTCTGCTGCTTAACCAGAAACAATCCGACACCGCGATCTTCGCCTTTTGACGAGACGCCACGCTCAAAAATGGCGCTGAGCTGCGTAGCGTCGATCCCGGGTCCGTCATCACTCACTTCACAGGCTAACCAGCCATTCTGATAATGCAGCATGAGGTGGATCTCTCCTTCGGTTTCCGGGTCCAGCGCCTCAAGCGCATTTTCAATTAAATTGCCCAGCACCGTAATCAATACCGCGCTCTGCTCCTCGCTGCCGCAGTCGGGCAGAAAACTCGCCTCATCGATAATCAGCTGATGGCCTTCATCGGTCACCCGGTTGATTTTGCTGAGCAGGAAACCCGCAATGATGGGCGATTTGATCTTTTGCAGCAGCGAACCAATCTCCGTCTGATAGGCGTTGGCGGTTTTCAGGATGTACTCTTCCATCTGCGCATAGTTTTTCATATGCAGCAGGCCCAGAATGACATGCAGTTTATTCATGAACTCATGGGACCGTTCACGTAACGCGTCTACATAGTTTACCATGCCGTCCAGACGCTGCATCAGCTGGCTGATCTCGGTCTTGTCCCTGAAGGTGGTCACCGCGCCGATAATGCGGTCACGACTGCGAACCGGCACGGTATTGCTGATCAGGATGCGATTACCCAGCGTCAGCTCCTGATCGTGCCAGGCTTTGCCCGCATGCAGCGCATCCTGCTGATGGCGGTGCATCACGCTCTCCTCAGCAATCAGATCGCCGCTTAATGGCATCTTGCGGGTGGTCTCATGCAGTAGCTGCTGCGCCGCGTGGTTAATCAGGCTGACGCGTGACTCATCATCTACCGCAATCACACCCTCCTTAATAGAATTGAGGATCGCCTGGCGCTGCTCGAAGAGGCTGGAAATTTCATGCGGCTCCAGCCCGAGCAATATGCTCTTCAGGCGTCTGACCAGAATAAGAATTCCCAGCAGGCCAACCAGGCCGCCAAATAAGACAGTCCAGACAATGTTCCATCGGCTTTTGGCAATCTGCGCCGCTACATCATTCAGCGCGATGCCGATCGCCACCACACCAATCTGCTGATGCTCTGCGTTATAGACCGGAGTAAATACCCGCAGTGCCTCTACCAGTACGCCGTGATTTACCGCCACATTTTCTCGCCCGCTGAGGGCCGGATAGATATCGTTGCCGACAAAATGTTTGCCAATCACCGCCGCGTTTGGGTGTGAAAAGCGAATGCCACGCATATCCGTCACCACCACAAACAACAGGCCGTTGCGTTTGCGCGCGGCTTCCGCCAGTGGCTGAATCTGGCTGCTGCCGTCCGGTAACAGTAATCCACGCTGGACTTCAGGGCTGTCTGCCAGAGTGCGTGCCACCGCCATCGCCTTATCTTTAAGATGCGACTGAGCAAAGTTATCGATCTGCACAAAATAGAGCAGATGGACAGCGAGCAGCACGGTGACGATAACCGCAGTCATCATCAGGGTGGTCAGGGTACTGAGTTTCATGGGTCGTTTAGTCACGGCATGTCGGTTGTGTGGTTGGCTTGTCATTGGCGTTCAGCACGGGTGGGAGATCGCCCGGAAACATACGCTAACTGACCGCATCAGTACAGTTTTAGCGGTCTGCGCGCGGGCAATCGCCGGAGAACAATATTTGTGTTAGGGGATTGTATAATTCAAAGGACACCCTTAATGTGTGGTTAAAATATGTGAGTAATTGAGTAAGCCTTTTGTAATTAAAATAAGGCTAAATTGCTATTTTTAATTTTATAACTATTTTCACATTAACTCACAAATAACATTATTTTAAACTTTAAGGACTTTTTTTAACCAGTACCGTCTGAGCTGTAGATTAAAATGATGAATTCAAAGAAAGTTATTCCCACTCTTTCCCTCGCGGCCTTGTTAGTTTCTTCAGCACTGCATGCTGAAACTTCACCAGAAAAAACCGACGTCCTGTTAATTGGTGGCGGCATCATGAGCGCCTCAATGGGCACCATGCTGGAAGAGCTGCAGCCTGGCTGGAAACAGATCATGGTTGAGAAGCTGGATGGTGTGGCACTGGAATCCTCTAACGGCTGGAACAACGCCGGTACCGGTCACTCTGCCAATATGGAGCTGAACTATACGCCAGAGCGTAAAGACGGCTCGATCGACGTGACGAAAGCGCTGGAAATCAACGAAGCCTTCATGGTTTCACGCCAGTTCTGGAGTTCGCAGGTCAAAGAGGGTGTGATGCACGATCCGCGCTCTTTCATCAACTCAACACCACACATGAGCTTCGTCTGGGGCGACAACGTCGACTTCCTGACTAAACGCTATGCGGCGTTACAGAAAACCGCGCTGTTCCAGGGCATGAAGTTCTCTACCGATCACAAGCAGATCGAGCAGTGGGCACCGCTGGTGATGGAAGGTCGTGATCCCCAGCAGAAAGTGGCCGCAACCTGGACGCCAGTCGGCACCGACGTAAACTACGGCGAAATTACCCGTCAGCTCATCGGCAGTCTGAAGAAGAATGACAACTTCCGTCTGGAAACCTCGTCTGAAGTCACCGATTTCAAACGTAACGGTGATAACTCGTGGCACGTCACCATTAAAGATGCCAAAAACGGCAATGAGCGTGCGGTTGACGCGAAATATGTCTTTATTGGTGCTGGCGGCGGCGCGCTGAAATTACTGCAGAAGACCGGCATCCCGGAAGCGGAAAACTATGCAGGCTTCCCGGTCGGCGGTTCATTCCTGGTAACCGAAAACAAGGCGATTGCCGCTCGTCACCTGGCGAAAGTCTACGGTCAGGCGTCTACCGGTGCACCACCGATGTCCGTTCCGCATCTGGATACCCGTTATCTGGATGGCAAACGCGTCGTGCTGTTTGGACCGTTCGCGACCTTCTCAACCAAGTTCCTGAAAAACGGTTCACTGTTTGACCTGCTGAGCACCACCACTACCCATAACATCGTACCGATGGCCGATGTGGGTATGGATAACTTCGACCTGGTGAAATACCTGGTTGGCCAGGTGATGCTGACAGAAGAAGATCGCTTCGAAGCGCTGAAAGAGTACTACCCGGACGCGAAGAAAGAGGACTGGAAATTGATTCAGGCTGGTCAGCGCGTACAGATCATCAAGAAAGATGCTGACAAAGGTGGCGTGCTGAAACTGGGTACAGAAATTGTGACCGATCAGCAGAAAACCGTGGCGGCACTGCTGGGTGCTTCTCCCGGTGCATCGACCGCTGCGCCTATCGCGTTAAGCGTGATGCAGAAACTGTTCCCGGAAGAGTTTAAGTCAGCGGAATGGCAGGCCAGGATCCACAAAATGATCCCAGGCTACGGTCAGAAACTGAATGACAACGTGCCGATGCTGCAGCAGGTATGGAATGACACCGCTGCGACTCTGCAGCTGACCACGCCGCCGGTTATCAACATGGATGGCAAAGCAGCCGAGGCGCCAGCAGCACAGCCTGAGCAGGCAGCGCCTTCAGCGAAGCACGACATGGCGCTGTAACAGCGACCTGACGTAAAAAAAAGCCCGCACAGGTTATCCTGCGCGGGCTTTTTTATTGCCGCGTTGTCTGCCCGTTACTCCGGCTGGTTACCGCGCCAGTTGCCCCAGGGATCTTCTGCGGGTGTTTGATCCGCCTCTTCAGACGGTGCTTCGCGGGAGACCGGTTTATCTTTTAACGAGGCGAGATAAAGCGCTTCGACTTCAGCCCGCGCCCAGGGCGTGCGCCGCAAAAACTTCAGGCTTGATTTAACACTCGGATCGCTTTTAAAGCAGTTAATGTTGATCCGTTTTCCCAGCTCCGCCCAGCCATACTGCGCGACTAAACTGTTTATCTGCATCTCCAGCGTTACGCCATGCAGAGGATCTTTTGAGGTTTGTGCGTTCATCATCTATCCGCCTGATTCATTCAATGCCGCACATCCTGACAATCGTAAAGCCGTTGTGCAAGGCGTCATGGTGAAAAAGGGCGTGCCGTGGCGCGTTAAGCGCAGATTTCTGTGTCTGAGTTAACGTGACAGGCAGAAGAGTGCGCAGGCGTGCGGCGATTGTGCTAATCATAAGCGACTGATGATGCTCAAAAAGGATCCCCTGCCATGTCTGTGCCCGTCGATAATCTGCTCAGCTCCGCCAGCCGTAAACGTGCTCTGATTGCCGGTTCGGTAGGTAATTTCATTGAATGGTATGAGTTTGCCGTCTATGGCTTTCTTGCCACCGTGATAGCGCAGAACTTTTTCCGGCTGGAAGGGGAGTCAGCGCTGACCGGGCTTCTGCTGACCTATGCGTCATTCGCCATCGCCTTTTTCTTCCGTCCACTCGGTGCAATCATTTTCGGCCGGATGGGTGATCGCATCGGGCGCAAACCCACGCTGATATTTGTGTTGATCATGATGACGCTGGCGACGGCGGCTATCGGCCTGGTACCCACCTACGCCCAGCTGGGCATCCTGGCGCCACTGATCGTGACCGGTCTGCGTATTCTGCAGGGCCTGTTCGCGGGGGGTGAGTATGGCGGGGCGGTATCGCTGATGACCGAGTTTGCACCGCGCGGTAAGCGGGGCCTTTATGGGGCGTGGCAATCTTTTACTGTGGCGCTGGGATTACTGGCTGGTGCGGGCATCGTGGCGCTGCTCTCACTGCTGCTGTCGCCGGATCAGATGCTGAGCTGGGGCTGGCGCATCCCGTTCTTCATTGCTCTGCCGCTGGGTGTTATCGCGCTCTGGCTGCGGGTTCAGATGGAGGAGACCCCGGCGTTTATTCAGCAGCAGGCAAAACCCGTTGAAAAAGTTGACGCCAGCCTGGGCGATACGCTGAAAACAATCCTGCTTGGTATCTGCCGGCTGATGGTCTGGTCGGCGGCAGGTTACACCTGGCTGGTGATTATGCCGACGTACCTGCAGGCATCACTGCACACCGGCTTTAACCAGGCGTTGCTGATTGCGGTGATATCGAACCTGGGCTTTGCTGCCACCATCATCCCGGCCGGGATGCTCAGCGACAGGATCGGTCGCCGTGCAGTGATGGTGACAGCGGCGGTATTGCTGCTGGTGCTCTCTCTGCCGCTGCTTAACATACTTCAGGCAGAGAGCACCGGGCTGCTGCTGAAAGCGCTGGTGGTGTTTATCGCGGGCGGAGTGGTCGGGTTGCTGGCCGGACCGGGTCCTGCGATGCTGGCAGAGATGTTCCCGACGCGGGTGCGTTATACCGGACTGGGTCTGGCCTATTCGCTTTCTAACGCGGTGTTTTCCGGCTGTGCGGGATTGATCATCACCGGGCTGATTAAAGAGACCGGTAATCCCGATATCCCCGCCTGGTATGTGATGGCGACTGCGCTGGTCAGTATTGTTGCGCTGATGACCCTGAACAAAGATGACCACCTGCGGCTGCTGGATGAGCCACCATCGCGCTGAGTGTGGGCAAGCAAGCTGAGCGGAAAATTATAATCTGTCAGGCTGCATTAGCGTCATGCAGCCTTTTTATTTACATCGCTGCCGGGAAGGGCAACAAACCAGCCTGCTTATCAGAAATGCAGTTGTAATCTCACTGGCGTAACGTGCCGCTCTGTTCAGGCCGATGTAACAGGGTTTTATCCCGTAAGCGATTCAGCCGGATCAAAGTTTCTGGTCTTCACGCGTCATCAACACCGCCAACAGGTCTGAAGCCAAAGAGGATGCTGGAGAGAAGGATTCAGCGAAGTCATTCACCTTGCGATGATGGCAAAGTGAAAACCTGATCACGGCAATTAACTTTATGAGCATGGTTGTCGGCAATAATGATGACAGCAGCCATAATCATACCGAGAAGAATGATAACTATTTTACGCAGGAGCATAAGCGTTAATTCCTGTGGGATTAAACTATTCTTATCTTTAATATGTTATCCACTGTTATCAGTGACTTAACGTGAGCGTTGATTAATTATGGCTGAATTAAGATTTTTATATATTGATCGCGATGCGGTTTTTCAGACTCTGCTAAAATAAAGGCGTCATGCAAATTATGAAATAAACGAAATCTAAATGAGGGAATAAAATCTGTTAATTTCCCTGCTGTCTGTTTGACTGAAAAGAGTTGAACCTGTATGGCTTCAGGCTGCGAAGAGGAAAAGCTGAATAACGGCCCACAGTTGAACACGTCGGGCAGCGCGCTGGATCCGGTCCGGACTCATCCGACAACCGGATCCCGAGGGTGGCGACGTTCATCCCTAACTTTAAACAGATTACAGACTGAGAACGGTGTCGTCAGATTTCTGTTTCTCCGGCTGAGTGATGAAATCCTGTGCCAGATCGGCGACGATGGCTGCAACGGTTCGCACCGATTTGATCATCGAGATGCCGGTACCTGTCGAAACAACACCTTTGTCAAAATTGCCCAGTCGCATCGCCTGCCATAAAGAGTGGTAGCCATTCATTGCAGTGAACAGGGTTTCACGGTCAGCGCCCTGCGCATCAAGCTCTGCCAGCCTGGGGCTGAGCGGCGTTGGCAATGTCCGGTAATAAGCGGGCAGGGTGCGGAAAAGTAGCAGATCTTCTGCACTCGATGAAACAATCAGCTGCTTGACCTTCTCATCCGCCGGGTTCTCCTGTGCGGTTAAAAACAGGCTGCCTATCCAGACGCCTTCTGCACCTAACGCCATGGCTGCACGCACGCCCCGCACATCCCCAATGCCCCCTGCCGCCAGCACCGGAACTTTCACACTGTCAGCGATCATGGGCACGATGCTGAACGTTCCGATAATGCGTAATGGCACGGTGCCGCCTTCATCAAATCCGGTGGCGACAATGATATCTGCGCCAAGCTTTTCGGCCTGCTGTGAATTGGCTACGTCAGGCGTCAGCGCACGATAAAGGATTTTGATTCGATGTTGTTTCAGAAAATCGAATATTTCGGCATCGAGCACTTCATTAATTAAAACGACCTCAACCTTCTCTTCAACAAACATTTCAGCTGTTGGTCGCCAGAAACTCATATCCGGCCCATTGATCAGGGTGGCCCCAAAAGGTTTATCGGTCAGCTGTTTCGTTTTTCTGATTTGCTCACGCATGCGTTCCAGCGCCATGAAACGAGAGTCCGGCAATGTATCCTGCCCGGCATTGGGTCCAATTATGCCTAATCCGCCTGCGTTTGATACTGCGGCAACAAACGTTGCATTGGTCAGAAAGTACATGGGTGCCTGAATGATGGGATAGCGAATATTCAGAATTTCTGTCACACGGTTTTTCATAGCTTTTTCCTTATCCGGATACGGTGTAGCCAGAGTTATTCGTTAGAAATAAGAATTTTTTACTGGCCGTTTTATTTTTATTTTCTTAGCCAAAACGGAGAGTTTAATAGTTGAAAATAAGAAGTAAACGGTCAGAATTGGGTACATGTTTGCCAGATATGGAAAGATAATGGATCTCAACGCGACAAAACTCTTTATTGCAGTCGTTCAGGCAGGCAGCTTTTCAGCGGCAAGTGAGAGAACAGCTATCCCCATCTCTACGCTGGTGCGGAAAGTGAACGAGCTGGAGCAGGCACTGGGTGTGCAGTTACTGGAGCGATCAAAGAAAGGGGTCAGGCCGACCTACAAAGGACAACAGTTCTTTGAGCAATCGCGACCTGGCCTGGAATTGCTGGAAGAGGCCACCAAAACGGTCAGGTCTGCGCACAAACTGGCGGGCAAACTGCGAATATCGGTGCCGCCTGACTTCACCATCTGGTGGGCGTTGCTGCATGCGTTTCAGCAACGCTATCCTGATATCAAAGTGTTTTGCCACTCAGGGGAAAGAGTGGTGGATCTGTTTGAAGATGGCATTGACGTGGCACTTAGGCTGGGCGAGTTGCATACCGAAGATGTGATTGCCAAACCGGTTATGAATGTCGAGGCATGGTTTGTTGCCACGCCTGAACTGGCTGAACGCTTTGGACATCCGCAGACGCTGGCGGCGCTGGCGACGTGTCCGATAGCCAGCTGGGAAGGGCTTAACAGTGGTTCCTTTGAGTGGGTATCCGGAGACGAGAAGGTAAAGTTTGAGCCGTTTTTTTCCTCCAACAACACGCAGGGCCTGCGCCATTACGCACTGAGCGGTGCCGGAGTTTCGCTGTTGTTTGATTTTTTAGTGAAACCTGATGTGGAGAGCGGGAAGCTGGTGCGGTTGTTGCCTGATTATCCGACTCACTCGATGCCCTTACATCTGGTCTATGTCCGGCACAAACATCCTTCAGCCATCACACTCGCGTATCTGGAGTTTTGTGCCGAATGGGTGAGTCAATACAAGATTGGATAGGGGCTACACAAAAGGGGCAGAGGCGGAGGTGTCCGGCAAACCAGCTCACAGGCACTGTAGCCTCACCGATGAATGAAAGGGATAAACACAGAAAAAGAAAAGGCGCCCTGAGGCGCCTCTGATAGTGACCTTAACGCCACTATTTCCAGTATTTACACCAGCTGCTGTGCCGTGGTTTCCACCAATGTCAGCAACACTTTGATATCTTCCAGCGTTACTGTCGGATTCAGCAGGGTCATCTTCAGGCAGGTCACGCCATCGAACTCGGTTACACCAACGTTGGCGCGGCCCGATTCCAGCAGGGCATCACCGATGCGCTGATTCAGCAGCGCAATATCCGCACTGCTAAAGTGCGCCAGATGCGCCGGACGATAGCGGAACAGCACGCTGGCCAGTTGCGGTTTCATCACCAGCTCCAGCGCAGGCTGCTCATCAACGTACTGTGCAACCTGCTGCGCCAGTGTCACACCGTGATCGATGATTTCGGCATACTGTTTCTGACCCAGTGCTTCCAGACCCATCCACAGTTTCAGTGCATCAAAACGGCGGGTGGTCTGAAGGGATTTGGACACCAGATTCGGCACACCCTGGGCTTCATCAAACTCAGAGTTCAGATAGGCCGCCTGGTAGCGCATCAGCTCATAGTGGCGCGCTTCCTTCAGCAGGAAAGCACCACAGCTGATGGTCTGGAAGAACTGCTTGTGGAAGTCCAGGGTAATGGAATCGACCAGCTCAATACCATCCAGATAGTCACGATACTTTTCTGAGAGCAGCAGCGCGCCGCCCCAGGCCGCATCGACATGCACCCAGATGTTCTCTTCGGCTGCCAGCGCCGCGATTTCACGCAGGGGATCGATTGCACCGGCATCGGTAGTACCCGCCGTGGCAACAATCGCCAGAATGTTTTCGCCGTTGGCTTTGGAGGCTGCCAGCTTGTGGCGCAGGTCATCCATATCCATGCGGGCAAAGCGATCGCATTTCACCTGCGTTACGGATTGATAGCCCAGACCCAGCAGCGCCATGTTCTTCTGCACCGAGAAGTGCGCATTCTCTGAACAGAAGACTTTAATCTTCTTCAGATCGCCGGTTAAACCATCCTGCTGAACGGAATGACCCTGACGGGCAAACCAGGCGTCACGCGCCAGCATCAGACCCATCAGGTTGCTCTGGGTGCCGCCGCTGGTGAACACACCCGCGTCGCCGGGCTGATAACCCACCTGGGTGCGCAGCCACTCGATCAGCTTCATCTCAATCAGGGTGGCTGAAGGTGCCTGGTCCCACGAATCCATACTCTGGTTGGTGGCGTTAATCAGCACTTCCGCCGCCTGGCTGATAACCAGGCTCGGGCAGTGCAGATGCGCCACACACTGCGGGTGATGAACCGACAGGCTGTCTTTGAGGAAGTACTCAATGGCGCGTTCAATCGCGGCCTGGTTGCCCAGGCCCTGAGGATTGAAGTCCAGCTTAATGCGCTCGCGCAGCTCTGCGACGGTTTTTCCCTGATACATCTCAGGTTGTTCCAGCCACTTCACGACGGCCGCGCTACTCTGGGCAATCGCCTGCTGGTAGGCCTCGGTACTCTGTGCTGAGGCCGCCAGAATCGGGTTTAACCGGGACATTGCATTCACTCCACTCAAACTGGTTTCACGCCAGCTGACAGCAGGGCGTTTTCAAATTTATCCATAAACACGTCCAGTTCTGCATCTGTGATCAGCAGGGAAGGCAGCAGACGTAATACGCTGCCGTGACGTCCGCCACGCTCCAGAATCAGGCCGTTCTCAAAACATTTTTTCTGTACCAGCGCGGAGAGCTCGCCGTCTGCCGGGAAGCTGCCCATGTGATCAGCGGCTTCGTCAGGTTTCACCAGCTCAATGCCGATCATCAGACCCAGACCACGCACGTTGCCAATTACCGGGTAGCGCTGCTGCAGCTCGCCCAGTTTGCCTTTCAGCCATTCGCCCTGTGCAGCGACTTTGTCAGCGATGTTGTTATCTTTCAGCAGCTTCAGCGTAGTCAGTCCGGTCGCCATTGCGAGCTGGTTGCCACGGAAGGTGCCGGTGTGGTGGCCAGGAGACCAGGCGTCGAACTCTTTCTTAATGCCCAGTACCGCCAGTGGCAGACCGCCGCCGACCGCTTTTGACATCACGATGATGTCTGGCTCAATACCGGCGTGCTCAAAGGCGAAGAATTTACCGGTACGGGCAATACCCGCCTGCACTTCGTCGATGATCAGCAGAATGCCATGCTCTTTGGTCACTTTACGGATGCGCTGCAGCCACTCAGCCGGAGCCGGGTTAACACCGCCTTCGCCCTGAACCGCTTCCAGAATGACGGCTGCCGGTTTGCGAACGCCGCTCTCAACGTCGTTGATCAGGTTTTCGAAGTAGTAGGTCAGCGCTTTCACGCCCGCTTCACCGCCAATGCCCAGCGGGCAGCGGTAGAGATGCGGATAAGGCATGAACTGCACTTCCGGCATCAAGCCATCGACCGCTTCTTTTGGTGACAGGTTGCCGGTAACCGACAGCGCACCGTGGGTCATGCCGTGATACGCACCAGAGAAGCTGATGATGCCGGAACGGCCGGTGTGTTTTTTCGCCAGTTTCAGCGCCGCTTCAACGGCATCTGCGCCCGACGGGCCGGTAAACTGCAGGCAGTACTCTTTGCCCTGGCCCGGTAATAACGAGAGCAGATACTCAGAGAACGCATCTTTTAACGGCGTGGTTAAATCAAGAGTATGTAACGGCAAGCCGCTGGTAATGACATTTTGAATGCTCTGCAGAACGTCTGGATGGTTATGACCCAATGCCAGCGTTCCGGCACCTGCAAGACAGTCGAGATACTGATTATTCTCGACGTCTGTGATCCAGACACCCTGTGCTTTCGCAATCGCGAACGGCAATTTGCGAGGATAACTTCGAACGTTTGATTCAAATTCAGCCTGACGGGCTAAATAGGTTTCATTGGTTGCGTTTAAGTTCTGTGCATTCAAACTATCAATACGGACTTTATCCGTCATCATATCTCTCCTACAACCGGGACGGGCGTAGCGTCGCAGTTGAATAAATGTATTTAAATGGGGGTATGTGTTTTAAGCGCGGCCAATATAGGTGTTTTTAAGGTCCGACTCAACGTTTAATTTTATCGGCAGATAACAGATTCTTTGCTATAGGAATCAATCATTTGGTGAGTTTGTGAACGTATACATTATTGCCGCTTCGCTAGTCCGTTGTTAATAAATGGCGTAAAAACACCAGCTTACCCGGCGCGGAGCGTGCTAAGTCAATGATAATAATCTGTGTAAATAGCTGTTTCCGGGGCAAAACGCTATCAAAAAGGGGCCTTCTCAGATGGAAAAAGCATAAGTCAGTTTGACTGAAGAAGCGGCATTTATAGCGGGTTAAAAGCACAGACTAATTAAAATAATAAACCTTTTATTAACATTTAATTAAAATCTGGCGTTGTTAAAGCCTTTATAATGCGTCAGATCCACGTTACGACAGGACATGATCAATAAATTGCGTTAAGTCAGCCATCCCTTCGCTTGCCTTTATCTCCGACGGATTGATAGTCAGCAAATCGGCATAGCCGTTTAGCATCGCACTGATTTGCCGGGCGGTGCGTGGAATATCGGCACAACGCAGCGTTCCATCTGTGACGCCGTCACGAATTATCTCTTCCACCAGCGCCTGCCACGCTGCCGTCATCTGTTCTGCTAGCGCGGCATAGGCTTCGTGATGCGCAGCCATCTGCCAGAATGAAGCATAAAGTTGCCAGGTTGCATCCGGTGCGCTCGGCAGATGACTTTCGAACAGCGTCAGCAACCTCTGGCGGGGTTTGAGTAGAGTCAGGGAGTCAGCAAAATTTTCTAAATCCACGTGCATAAAGCGTTCCAGCGCTGCCAGGCAGAGCGTCTGCCAGTTGCTGAAATAGTGATAAATATGACTGCGTGAAATGCCCACCGACTCAGTAAGTTCCCGAGTGGTCACTTTTTCGATGCCTTTTTCGATAAATAACACTATCGCGGCATCCAGGATTTTGGTTCTCAGTGCTTCAGCTGATTCTTTCATCTCTTTCTCAATAAGTGTCACGTTGACTTTGAGCAACTGCTCAAATAGACTGCTTTTCGTACTTGAGCAACCGCTCAAGACTCATGATATCAGAAACAGAAACTATGCCTTCCTCAAAAACGATCCTGCCGGTAGCAAAACCCCGCAGCGCTATTCTGACATTAAAAATGCTCGGCCGTCGCCATAGCCGCAAGCTTTTCCTCACGCTGCTGCTGGTGGTGGCGGAAAATGTCATGTATCTCCTCTATCCGCTGCTGGCGGGCTTCGCTATTAATGCGATTCTCTCCGGCAGGACCTGGCATGCGGTGCTCTATGCGGTGATGGTGTTTATCATGTGGGCCATCGGAGCGGCACGACGCAGCGTCGATACCCGCACCTTTGCCCGTATTTACGCCGGGCTGGCTGTGCCGGTGATAGTGGCACAGCGTAACGAAAACCAGAGCGCGTCCACCATTGCCGCGCGGGTGGCCTTGTCACGCGAGTTTGTCGACTTTTTTGAGAAACATCTGCCGGTGCTGATTACCTCGCTGGCCTCTATGACCGGCGCCGCGGTGATGCTGCTGGCTATCGAGTTTTGGACCGGCGCGGGCTGTC
Organism: Pantoea sp. paga; assembly: GCF_007558755.1. Lineage (NCBI taxonomy): Bacteria > Pseudomonadati > Pseudomonadota > Gammaproteobacteria > Enterobacterales > Erwiniaceae > Pantoea > Pantoea sp. paga. The sequence continues at coordinate 291,460 of NZ_VLTF01000003.1, read as the reverse complement.
TGGCGATCCTGCTGTTCTTCGCCTGTTTCCTGCCGGGATTTACCCGCAAAAACGATGTGCTGTTTGGTCGTCTGAATAACCGGCTGGAGAAGGAGGTTAGCTTTGTCAGCAACGCTAACGCTGCGTCACTGGACCGTCATTATGGCGTGCTGGCCAGCTTGCGGATCCGTCTCTCCGATCGGGAAGCCTGGGGTTATCTGGCCATCGGTAGCGTGGCGGCACTGCTATTTGCTGTCACCATTGCGGTAATGTCGAACCGTGGCGGGACCAATGCGGGTCACATCTATTCGGTGATGACCTATATGTGGATGTTTGCCATGAGCCTGGATGACGGCCCACAGCTGCTGGAAAAATATTCCCAGCTCAAAGACATAGGTCGCCGGGTGAATACCGGCACACACTGATTTGGCCGATTCAGCCGCTGCCTTCTTTTGGGCGTTGTCTCAGTTGAGGGCTGAAGCCGCCGCCGGACGGGCCGGCGGCAACGGAGGTGAAGAATTAACGGGCCGACTCTGGACTGGAAGCGGTTACGGCTCAGGGACGGGCTAATAATCCAGTTCCCCCGGCGCAAATGCCCTGAATGCGTTATCAGACGGCGTATAGCCCAGCACTTCTCGCGTCTGTGTCAGATCAAAGCGTTTGAAACGGTTATCGGAAATGCCGTAGCCAATAAAGAAGGTGATCTTCTCTGCCTCGACAGCGCCAGTCAGCAATCTGACGGCATCTTCCGGACTCAGCCATGCGCTGTAATCCCGTGCATTATGCAGGCTGTTATCCAGTGCAGATTCAAACGCCCCGATTCTCAGCGCCACACAGCTCAACCCGTGCTGGCTGGCATAGAAGGCGCAAAGTGCTTCACCATAACATTTGGTGACGCCATACAGATTCGCGGGAGAGACGACCATGCCGGGATGTATCTGGACATCCGCCGGGTAGCCCTCAATGGTCTGCGCACTGCTGGCAAAGACCAGACGACGACAGCGGTGCTCAGCTGTTGCCTTGAGTATCCAGGTCGTAGAGAGAATATTGGCAGGCAGCAGATCGTCGAAACTGGCCTGCGCATCCGGGATACCGGCGAGGTGGATGACGGTATCGACAGGTTCTTCAGCCAGTAATTTCTCCGCCGCACCAGGTTGTGACAGATCCGCCACAATAAAACGATGGGGTGCGGGTATCGCGTAATCCGGCTCACGTAAATCGGTCAGGATAAAACGGTAGTTGTTCTGGCTGGCCGCAAAGAAAGTGCGCCCGATGCGCCCGCTGGCACCGGTAAGAAGGATAACTCTGGTCGTCATCTGCTGATTCCTGTTATGCAAAAGAAACGCTGAGAGGTCAGTTAAACAGAGATTCACGACTCAGGCCTGCGTGGCTTCTCCGGGTTGTGATCTTACACAGGCCGCTTCGTGGCAGAGCTGCACGGATAAAGCCCCACGTTACCGCAGACTTCACTGTGCGCCAGATCACATAAATGAGTTGCTATGCGCAGCCTGACTTTTTATAGTCTGCCCGCTTCACCCGGACGGGAACACGCTCTGCTTTCTCCCTCCGGCTCACTTCAGTTTTTTCAGTTCTGGCCATTGGGAATCAATTTTGTTGAGAAAAAATCATAAAACCGACGATGCCGGTTTTGTCCGCTGGGCATTACTGGCCCTCGCGCTGGGCGGCTTTGGCATCGGTACCGGTGAGTTCATCATGATGGGCCTGCTGCCAGATGTTTCACGCTCCCTGTCGATTACCGAGCCGCAGGCGGGCAACGCCATCGCCAGTTACGCACTGGGTGTGGTGGTCGGTGCGCCGTTTATTGCGGTGCTGGCGGCGCGAATGGCGCGTAAATCGCTGCTGCTGATCCTGATGGCGCTGTTCAGCATCGGTAATGTTGCCAGCGCGATGGCCGACAGCTATCACGGCCTGCTCGTGGCGCGTTTTCTGACCGGCCTGCCTCACGGCGCCTACTTTGGTGTGGCGTCGCTGATAGCCGCCTCGCTGGTGCCGATTGAACGTCGTGGCCGCGCGCTGGCGTCGCTGATGCTCGGACTGACGGTGGCGACCCTGATTGGCGTGCCGCTGGGCTCCTGGATAGGGCAGCTATTTAGCTGGCACGTGGTGTTCACCTTTGTGGGCGCAATTGGTCTGCTGACCTGCCTGCTGATTGGCCGCTATGTCCCTTACACGCCTGGCGATGTGGATGCGCATCCGCTGCGGGAACTGGGCGCGCTGAAAAACGCGCAGGTGCTGCTGACCCTGCTGGTGGGGGCGGTAGGATTTGGCGGGATGTTCGCTATTTTCAGTTATATCGCGCCGACGCTGATTAACATTGCTGGCATCTCCCCCTTGCTGATCCCCTGGGCGATGGTGGCGTTTGGGCTGGGAATGATCATCGGTAACCTGGTGGGCGGCCGTCTGGCTGATGGCCCGGTGCTAAATATTATTGGCTGGACGCTGTTATGGGACGTGCTGGTGATGCTGGCCTTCCCGGTGCTGGTTCAGCATGTGGCGACCGGCCTGCTGGCCACATTCCTGATTGGTACCTGCTCAGTGCTGCTGCCGTCGTTGCAGATTCGCCTGATGGATGTCGCCAACGAGTCGCAAACCCTGGCGGCTGCGATGAATCACTCGGCGCTGAACATTGCCAATGCGATGGGCGCGTATCTTGGGGGCCTGACGGTGTCGCTGGGCTATGGCTGGATCTCCACCGCCTGGGTGGGCGTTGCGCTGGGTGTGGCCGGTCTGATGGTCTTTGTGCTCACGGCGCGACATGCTGCCCGTCAGCAGACTCAACTGGCCTGACATCAGTAAAGCAGGGCGCAGCGATACTGTTTGTCGCTGCGCTTTATTGCTACAGGGCCACCCTATTATTTTTCAGCAATGATTAACCGCACTATTATTTACTCTCTGACCGTTCAGTGAAAATTATCATTCTGCCAGCCCTGAAATTTCATAATGCTCGGAAAATCAACAAGGGCGCTCCGGACGTCTGGATGTTAAAAGTAAATTAAAATAATGTTTGCTAATGTCGGTGAGGCGTGGCTTAATAACGTCATCGGTTTGGAACACAGACCTTATCAAAGCAGTTTTAGTAAAGCAGTCCTCAGTGCAAGCGATATCACAAGATACCCTTATTCATGAGTCTCCTCCTAAAAGCCTGGTAAGTTACCTTCTGAAAGACAGGCCATCTTCGCCACTTAGTGGCTCATAAATTAAGGAATTATCGATGTCTAATAAAATGACTGGTTTAGTAAAATGGTTTGACGCTGGTAAAGGTTTCGGTTTTATCTCTCCTCAGGATGGCAGCAAAGATGTATTCGTACATTTCTCTGCAATTCAGAGCAACGATTATAAAACTCTGGACGAAGGTCAGCAGGTCGAATTCACTATTGAAAACGGCGCTAAAGGTCCTTCAGCGGCAAACGTTGTCCCTATGTAAGCCTTAATTATCAATAGCGCTTATTATCGCGTGAAGGCAATAGCCTGAGCAGATAAGCCTGATATTGATAATTAATTAAAACCCGCCTTGTGCGGGTTTTTTGCGTTTATGATTTGCCGGATGTTTACGCGATGTTTTTTGCCCGCGCCAGATATCCGCGCGGGCCAGTAAAAAATGTTCAGCGCACGCTGGCGATCAGCCACTGCTGCAACTCTGTCAGCTCCGCGCGTTGCTCCGGGAAATCCGCAATAAGCTGATTCAGCACCGGTTCAAGGGCATCGGGCCGATAGGTCACACCCTGCAACCGCTGCGCCAGCGCTTCCAGCGGCGCGGGGTTGAGGCTGTCGCTGAAAATCTGACAGCGGCTGATCACGCCGCGTTCTACATCGAAATGAATCTCCACACCGCCCCAGACAAAACGCTGGTCCAGCAGGTGCGAGAAATCGGGTGCCTGACCGAAATTCCACTCCCAGCTACTCTGCTTAGCGAACTGCTCTGTGAAACCCGGCAGATCGGGCAGGGCGTCGGGAGAGATCCTCTCCGGTTCACAGCGTTCACCGTAATAGTTGAAAAATGCGTCCGTCACGGCGGAGCAGATCGCCTGATAGCTGATACCCGGCGTTAACTCCGCCAGATTGGTCACTCTGGCGCGCACTGAGGTAATCCCTTTCGCCTGCAATTTCTTCACATCCGGATTAAGGTAATCTGCCAGGCGGGAGAGGTCGGCATCCATCAGAATAGTGCCGTGATGGAAACCGCGATCCGGCGTTTCGCGGTAGGCTGAACCGGATATTTTGCGAAGCCCGTCAACGGTGTTCACCACTAAGTCGTTACGGCCAGAGGCCTCGGCGGGTACGTCAAGCGAGGTCAGTGCGCGCAGGATGATCTCAGTCGAGACGCTTTTATCATACTCCGGCTTGCCGGCCATAAAGGTAAAACAGCAATTGCCGAGATCGTGAAACACCGCGCCACCGCCGCTGCTGCGACGTGCCAGCCGGATGCCATCTTCTGCCATGCGTCGGGTGTTGCACTCTTTCCACGGATTCTGTGCCCGTCCGATCACCACCGTTTCCGCATTACGCCACAAAAACAGCACCCGCTGGGTGGCCGGCATCTGGCGGAAAATACACTCTTCTACCGCCAGGTTAAACCAGGGATCGTTGGATTCAGATAACAGTAAACGCAGCGTGGACATCGGTGACTCCCGTTCCTTAAGAGAAGAGGCCCATAAAGCAGGGCAGAAGGCAGAGTGTACCAGCCGGCGCGCGGGCCCACATGCCTCTTCATGCCGTGATGCTGCGGCAAAAAAAGATAAAATGCCGTCTGCAGGGTAATCGCGGCAGATTGGAGTAGGACATTATGACAATATGGATAAGGAGTGTGCTGATTCCCCTGCTTATTTTCCCTTTTGAGAGAACAAAAATCTTATGAACGCTTCCGCTGGCATAGCGATGAAGATCACCGCTGCATTAAGCAGCACGCTGATGCTGGCCTGTGTAAAAGAACTCGATGGGGCGATACCGGTCGGCGAAGTGATATTTTTTCGATCGCTGCTGGCACTGGTGCCGCTGCTAATCTGGCTGCGCTTGCAGGGCAGCGTGCTGGATGGCATTCGCACCCGCAATATCCGCGGGCATTTTGTGCGCGGCCTGGCCGGAACCGGTGGTCTCTATTTCAGTTATCTGTCGCTGCTCTACATTTCTCTGACCGACGCCACGGCTATCAACTATGCCGCGCCGCTGTTTACCGTGCTGCTGGCGGCGCTGCTGCTGCGGGAAAAAGTGCGTCACCATCGCTGGGTCGCGGTCTTTACCGGTTTCAGCGGTATTCTGGTGATGTTCTCCGGGCATCTCACGCTAACGCGCCAGGCGACATTTTCCCTTTCTGCATCGGCGGGTATTCTGCTGGCGCTGATGGCGGCCTTCTGTACCGCCTGTGCGCTGGTGCAGATCCGCTTTCTTAACGGCAAAGAGAAGCCGGGCGCCATCGCTTTCTGGTTCGCTATCACCACGGCCTTAACGTCGCTGGTCACGCTGCCAGGTGGCTGGAAAGTGCCGCATGACAATCAGCTGGCGTTACTGGTGGGATGTGGGCTGCTGGGCGGTATCACTCAGATTCTGATGACTCTGAGCCTGCGCTATGCCGAAGCGTCGTTGCTGGCCCCGTTCGACTACACCACCTTAATCTGGTCAGTGGCGGTGGGTTATCTGCTGCTCGGCAATCTGCCAACCTCCACTACGGTGATGGGTGCGATTCTGGTGGTGGCTGGCGGCCTTTACTCGCTGCTGTATGAGCGTTACCGCTTCCGTAAAGCGCGGGTAGTCAATGCCAGTCGCTGATGGGCCCGCCCGGCGTCGCCTTATTATTTTCAGAGTGATAACGCAGAGTTAATAATTTGTGATCGCGGCGAAGGAACAGTCGGCTACATTCGTTTACGTTGTGAGCAATCAGAATGTAATCGATTACTTATTCGTGAGGTTCCCATGATTGCAACAGTGCAGGAGAGAGCAGGCCAGCAGGTGCAGCATAAACTGCTGGTGCCGCGCCTCTCTCTGATGATGTTTATGCAGTTCTTTATCTGGGGCAGCTGGTCGGTGACGCTTGGGCTGGTAATGACCCGTCACAACATGCCGTTGCTGATTGGGGATGCGTTTTCGGCCGGGCCCATCGCCTCAATTATCTCGCCGTTTGTGCTCGGCATGCTGGTGGATCGCTTTTTTCCCTCGCAGAAAGTGATGGCGGTGATGAACCTGGCGGGCGCAGCGATTCTCTGGTTCGTGCCCCAGGCGCTAATCGCGGAGAACGGGGCGCAGCTGATCGCACTGCTATTTGGCTATACGCTCTGCTTTATGCCGACGCTGGCGCTTTCAAATAACATCGCCTTTCATAGCCTAGCCAGCAGCGAGAAAAGCTTTCCCATCGTCAGAGTCTTCGGCACCATCGGCTGGATCGTGGCGGGGATCTTTATCGGCGTAACCGGCATTGCTGACAGCGTGGCAGTGTTCCAGCTGGCGGCGCTCTGTTCGGTATTGCTGGCGATCTACAGCCTGACGCTGCCCCATACTCCGGCACTGGCCAAAGGATTGCCGTTAAAAGTCCGCGATCTCTTCTGCGCCGATGCCTTCGCACTGCTGCGACTGCGTCATTTCCTGGTCTTTGCGCTGTGTGCCACCCTGATCTCTATTCCGCTCGGCACCTATTACGCTTTTACCGCCTCCTGGCTGGCGGATGCCGGTATCCGGGAAGTCAGCACCCTGATGTCACTGGGTCAGATGTCTGAAATTGTTTTCATGCTGATCATTCCACTGCTGTTCCGCCGTCTTGGCGTGAAAGTCATGCTGCTGATTGGTATGACAGCGTGGTTTGTCCGCTATGCACTGTTCGCGCTGGGCATGAGTGATGAGACGCGCACGCTGATTTATCTGGGCATTCTGCTGCATGGCGTCTGCTATGACTTCTTCTTTGTGGTGGGATTCATCTACACCGATCGGATCGCCGGTGAAAAGGTCAAGGGGCAGGCGCAGAGCATGGTGGTGATGTTCACCTACGGCATCGGCATGCTGCTGGGATCGCAAATCTCCGGTGCGCTCTACAATCAGCTGGTGGCGGGTAACGCCAGCGCAGAGAGCTGGGCAATATTCTGGTGGATCCCTGCTGTGGCTGCTGCGGTGATTGCGATTATTTTCTTCTTCTCATTCAAATACCGTGATTAAGCCGTTACTGAACTCAGGAGTCACAGATGAAAACAGTTAAGGGACCTGGCATCTTTCTGTCACAGTTCATTACCAGCCAGCCGCCTTTTAACTCACTGGCGGGGCTGGCGGAGTGGGCCGCCGGGCTGGGATACCGGGCACTGCAGATCCCCTGCCACCAGCCCGCTATTTTCGACCTTGATCAGGCAGCGGTCAGCCAGACTTACTGTGACGAGGTGCGGGGAACACTGGCCGGTTTCGGGCTGGAGATCAGTGAGCTTTCAACGCATCTGGAAGGGCAACTGGTTGCCGTGAACCCCGCATACGATCTCGCTTTTGATAATTTTGCGCCTGCTGCGCTGCGAGGCGATCCTGCCCGGCGCATCGAATGGGCCATCGCTACACTGAAGCGTGCGGCTGCCGCGTCTGAAAAACTCGGCCTGCGCGCACATGCCACTTTTTCCGGCTCGCTCGCCTGGCCCTGGTTCTATCCCTGGCCGCCACACCATGAAGCACTGTTTAATGAGGCGTTTGCTGAGCTTGCGCGCCGCTGGCTGCCGGTGCTGGATAGCTTTGACCATCACGGTGTTGACCTCTGTTATGAGATACATCCCGGTGAAGACCTGCATGACGGTGTCACGTTTGAGCGCTTTTTGTCGGAGGTGAATCACCACCCGCGCTGTAATATCCTGTTCGATCCCAGCCATCTTCTTCTGCAACACATCGACTATCTGCAGTTCATCGACCTCTATCATCCGCGTATCAAAGCTTTTCATGTTAAGGATGCGGAGTACCAGTTAAATGGACGCAGCGGAGTGTATGGCGGTTATCAGCCATGGCTGGCGCGCGCCGGACGCTTTCGCTCGCCGGGCGATGGTCAGATCGACTTCAGCCGTATTTTCAGCAAACTGGCCCAGTACGACTATGACGGCTGGGCGGTGCTGGAGTGGGAATGCTGTCTGAAGGATGGCGAGACCGGGGCGCGCGAAGGGGCGGAGTTTATCCGCCGGCATATCATCCCGGTGGCTGAGCGCGCTTTTGATGATTTTGCCTTAGCAGAAAACGCCCCTTCGGTACGCCATCAGTTGGGTCTGGATCGCGACGCCTGAGGCGGCATAGATTCAAAGGTTTTCTGTGGGTGAGTTTTAAAACAGAGGGATCGCTATGTCTATTCAGAAAATTGCCCGGATGGCGGGTGTTTCGGTCGCCACAGTTTCCCGGGTGTTGAATAACAGCGACAGCGTAAAACCGGCTAACCGGCAGAAAGTGCTTGAGGCGATCGAAGAGAGCAACTATCAGCCTAACCTGCTGGCGCGCCAGCTGCGTACGGCGCGCAGCTCGATGATTCTGGTTCTGGTTTCCGATATCTCTAACCCGTTCTGCGCGGAGGTGGTCAAAGGCATTGAGGAGCAGGCGGAGAAAAATGGCTATCGCATCCTGTTGTGTAACTCGGGCGCGGATATTGCCCGTTCACGATCCAGCCTGCAACTGCTCTCCGGCAAGATGGTGGATGGCATTATCACCATGGATGCATTCAGCAAACTGCCGGAGCTGAGCCAGCTGATAGGCACGGCACCCTGGGTTCAGTGCGCCGAACATGATGATAATGGCCAGATCTCCTGCGTCGGGATTGATGATGACGTCGCTGCGCAGTCAGTGGTGCACTATCTGGCCGGACAGGGACGTCAGCGCATTGCGCTGATCAATCACGACCTCCGCTACCGATATGCCCGCCTGCGTCAGCAGGGCTACGCACATCAACTCAAAGAGCAACAACTCGCATGGCAGGACATCGCTTACGCCAGTGAGTTAAGCTTCAGCGCCGGTAAAGCCGCGATGAATCAGCTGCTGGCGGGCGAGACACGACCTGACGCCGTGTTTGCGGTTTCCGATACGCTGGCAGCGGGTGCCATGGCGGCGATACAGCAGGCGGGTCTGCGGATACCTCAGGACATTGCCGTGGTGGGTTTTGACGGCAGCGAACTGGCCGACATGGTATCGCCGCCGCTGACGACTCTGGCTCAGCCCTCCAGGGAGATTGGCCGTCGTGCCTGTGAGCTGGTGCTGCAAAAAATTACCCGGCCCGACTCTCCGCCACAATGTGTGATCATGCAGGGTGAGCTGGTGGTGCGAGCCAGTAGCTGAAGGATTAATCCGCAAAACCTGGCCCCGCTATAACCTCGTCTTTATTGTCCACCAAAACGCGACAGTCATTGCCATTTCACGCCATTGTGTGACGGCCTGGTTTACTTATATGCTGTTTCCATCGAAGGGCATTCGCACTTCCCGAATCAACGAAGGGGCAGAATATGATTGAGCAAAGATTGTCAGAGCAACGCGGCGTGGGCGATCACGGCTGGCTGAATTCACGTCACACCTTCTCTTTTGCAAATTACTGGGATCCAAAGCAGGCGGGCTTCTCAGATCTGCTGGTGATCAACGATGACAGGGTAGCCAAAGGTCGCGGTTTTGGCGCCCATCCTCACAGCAACATGGAGATTATCTCCTATGTCCTGGAGGGCGCGCTGGAGCATAAAGACTCCATGGGCACCGGCTCTGTGATTGTTCCCGGGGATGTGCAGCTGATGAGTGCCGGTAGCGGTGTGACTCACAGTGAGTTCAACCACTCGGGCACCGAGGGTGTTCACTTTCTGCAAATCTGGGTGGTGCCGGCAGAGAAAAATAGTCCGCCAGGCTACCAGCAGGTCTCCGTCAGCGAAGCGGATAAACGCGGTAATCTGCGACTGATTATTTCGCCGGAAGGTGAAAACGGGGCATTACGGGTGCGCCAGGATATTCGCATCTATGCGGGACTGTTCCAGGGGGATGAGCAGCAGACAATCACTCTGCCGGACGACCGCTATGCGTATATTCATGTGGCGCGCGGCAGTGTCAGGGTTAATGGCCTGCAATTTAATGCCGGAGACGGTGCGCGGGTTCGCAATGAGAAAACGCTGTCGTTCAGTCACGGTGAAGGAGCGGAGGTATTGTTATTCGATCTGCGTCCCAACGAAGTGAATCATCCAACCCGTTAAGACGAAAACTGTGCGGCTTCCACCGCGCAGTTTAAGATTGTTGACTAAATCTGCCAATGCCAGCTTTGAGATCGAGTCTGCGCAGAAAACACGGCCAGATCGGAAAGACGCAAAAGCTGTCATCCATGACTGCTCGACCCGCGCCGTCCCTGGCGCGGGACGCTTTCCTCTTCTGGCCGTGTTATCTGCGCGTTGAGCTTATTTGTTGCGGTCAGATGTAGTCTGAAACTGCGCGGCTTCAACCGCGCAGTTTTTTTGCATCACTGCGCGTTAAGAAACGCCAGCAGATCCTGATTCAGTTGATCCTGATGCGTCACCGCAAAACCGTGCGGCGCATTGTCATAAACCTTGAGTTCAGCACCCTCAATCATCTCCGCCGCCACTTTGCCGGTGGATTCAAACGGAACGATCTGGTCGTTGCTGCCATGAATCACCAGCGTCGGCACATTGACTTTCGCTACGTCAGCACGGAAATCGGTCTCAGCAAAAGCGGTGACGCAATCAACGGTGCTCTTCAGCGAAGCGAGCAGTGCGATGTTCAGCGTCTGCGTCATGACGCCATCAGAAACGGTCTGTCCGGCATTGGTACCATAGAACGGCGTTGCGAACTCTTTTATAAACTGCGCACGATCCTTAAGCAGGCCATCACGAATCCCTTCAAACACCGACATATCGACACCCTGCGGGTAGTCTGCCGTTTTACCAAAGATTGGCGTGACGGCACCGAGCAGCACCAGTGCCGCGACGCGATCGCTGCCATAGCTGCCGATATAGCGCGTGACGTCACCGCCACCCATTGAGAAACCCACCAGCGTCACATTCTGCAGGTCGAGATGGGTGATTAAATCGTTGATGTCAGAAGCAAAGGTATCGTAGTTATTACCGGTCCAGGGCTGATCAGAACGACCAAAACCACGACGGTCAAAGGCGATAACCCGATAACCGTGCTCCGCCAGGAAGTTCATCTGGCTGTCCCACATATCGGCATCCAGCGGCCAGCCGTGGCTGAACAGAACCGGTTTACCGGTGCCCCAGTCTTTAAAGTAGATCTGTGTGCCGTCGGTCGTTTTAAAGGTGCTCATGGTATTGCCCTCTGTATGACGTGATGGATGAAAGAAGGTGTGCCAGTCATGCTGGCGCCACCAGATAGCGAACTTCGGGAGAATGTTCACCCTGATGAAAAGCGAAAACCCGCCGCTCTATCTTTTTGTCGTTGATGGTGTAGCGCTCTTTCTGACGCAGATGCTCAACCCAGGAGCCGACTACAAAGGTCTCAACGAAAATGCCGGGCTGCAGAATATCTTCATACAGTGACCAGTTGATGGCGCCACCGCGACGCCTGACCCGCCGCATATCCTGCATGCAGACGGTAAAGGCATGTGCATCATCAATAGTAATCCGGTATTCATAATTCACCATCACCGGGCCGCGTTCGTGACGAATATCCAGTGCGGGCGCGTTGACGCCATCACCAATCATATCGAGATTGAGGTCGGGATCCTGGTCGAGCCGCCAGCGCCAGACGGTGCTGCTGGCCAGCACCATGCCCAGTGCGGCGATGCAGAGCGACAGCGGAATGCTGAAGTGCGAAGCGAGCTGTCCCCAGAGTGCGCTGCCGGCAGTCATGGAGCCGAAGAACACCGTCAGATAGACTGCCAGCGCGCGGGCTTTCACCCATTTCGCGGCGCTGCGCTGTGCGCCGAGATTCAGCGTCGAGAGCACGGCAATCCAGGCAAATCCGGTAAAAAATTCACACGCATTCAGTAGCCAGAAGTGCCGTACAAAAGCCAGCGCCAGCATGGTCAGAGCGAAAACAAGAGTGGCGAGCACCATCAGGCGATCGGAGCTCAGGCGACGACGCAGGCGTGGCAGCAGCACCGCGCCGGTAATCGCGCCGACACCGATACAGGCCAGCATGATGCCGTAGCCGCCAGGGCCAAGGCCGAGTTCACGACGCGCCACCAGCGGCAGCAATGCCCAGCCCGCGCTGCCAAACAGGAAGAAGGCAAAGGTTCGCACCAGCACATTACGTAACACCGGTGCCGCGTGAACGTAGCGTAGTCCGGCACGCACCGCCGGAAAGAAGTGTTCGGGCGGGAGGCGCTGCACGCTCGGCTCCGCCTTCCAGCGCCAGAGCACCCAGGCGACGCCCAGCACTGAGAGCGCATTCAGCAGGAAGACCATCCAGGGACCAGTGAACGAGAGGATCAGGCCACCCAGCGCCGGGCCGATGGCACGACTGATATTAATACCGAGTGAGTTAAGGGCAATGGCCGCGCCCAGCTCCGGTTTCGACACCAGATCCGGCACTACCGCCTGAAATGGCGGTGAACTCATGGCGGCACCGGCGCTCAGCAAGAAGGCTGCCACCAGCAGCACCTCGGGAGTGACATGGCCGGTCCAGGCGAGCACCGTCAGTCCACAGGCGGCGATAAAGGTCCATAGCTGGGAAAACAGCAGATATTTGCGGCGGTCAACGATATCCGCCATCACGCCTGATGGCAGCGCGAACAGGAACATCGGCAGGCTGCTGGCTGCCTGCACCAGCGCCACGGCCAGCGGATCGGCACTCAGCGTCAGCATGCTCCAGTTCACACCCACATCATTCATCCATGAACCGATGTTGGAGACGACGGTGGCGATCCACAGCATGCGAAACACCGGCCTGCGTAGCGGCTGTAACGGCGAAATCTCGCCAGCGGCCTTGACCTCAGGCTGCTCCTGCTCCAGCTGGTGGATATCATTAACCTGCGCCATGACGAACCCTCTGATGTTTCACCGCGCCGATTCGCCAGCCGCCAGGCCCGGTCAGCGCCAGCGTGGTAAAGATAATCAGCAGCAGCCAGCCGAACTGGCCTTCCGCCAGTGACCAGCCAGGGTGTACCACCAGCATCGCGACCAGCAGCACCGCGATGATCGGCAGGCAGGCAATCCGGCTACCCCAGCCGAGAATAATAAAGATCGGGCAGATGACTTCTGCCACTATCGCTGGCAGCAGGCTCATCATCGGTCCCAGACCAAACGGGTCTTCTATACGCGTCAGTTCTTCGCTGAAATGCAGAATTTTCGGCAGTCCATGCACCTGTAACAGCAGCAGACTGCCGGTCAGGCGCAGGAAGAACAGCCCCGCGTTGATGCGGGGCGATTGAGTGATAGCGTTATTCATGATTAAAACGCGAAGCAGCTGCAGCCGAGCGCGCCCCAGAAGGCGTTATCTTCGGCAACCGGAACGCTGGAACCACGGGCGATCTCATGCGAGTGGCGATGAACACCGCAGGGGCCGCTACAGTGGTGCACGGCGGGCATCATACCCGCACGGCTCTGCGCAACCGGCGGGGCGCTGCGATAGTGACCTGGCACATTCACCACCGGCGACCACTCAGGCAGAACCGGAATAGCGGGCGGCGCATCCGCGCTGAACGATCCGGCGGCATAGACAATATTGCCATCCACCACCGTCAGTACTGACTCAATGCCTTTAATTTCCTCTTCCGGCACGCTGAAGAAGTCTTTACTGAGCACGGCCAGATCCGCCAGAAGACCTACCTGAATCCGACCTTTTTTATTTTGTTCGCTGGAGAACCAGGCGCTGCCCTGTGTCCAGAGCATCAGCGCCGTTTCACGGTCAAGGCGGGCATTGACGTCATACATCTGCATGCCGCCCACGGTGCGACCGGAAACCAGCCAGTAGAGCGCGGTCCAGGGGTTATAACTGGCGACGCGGGTGGCATCGGTGCCGAGTCCGACCGGGACGCCGGTTTCCAGCATTTTCTGAACCGGTGGGGTATGGCGGGTGGCTTCAATACCGTAGCGTTCAGCAAAGTATTCGCCCTGGAATGCCATGCGATGCTGCACTGCAATACCACCGCCCAGCTCTTTGATACGATCGATATTACGCTGAGTGACGGTTTCCGCGTGGTCAAAGAACCAGTGCAGACCATTAAACGGAATATCGCGGTTGACCTTCTCAAAGACATCCAGCATCCGGCTGATCGACTCGTCATAGGTTGCATGCAGACGGAAAGGCCAGCGATGTTCCACCAGATGACGCACCACGCGCTCCAGCTCATCCTCCATGCCAGGCGCTAAGTCCGGACGTGGCTCCAGGAAATCTTCGAAGTCGGCGGCCGAGAACACCAGCATTTCGCCTGCGCCGTTGTGACGGAAATAGTCGCTGCCCTGGCCTGGCGTCAGCATGTCCGTCCACTTCTCAAAATCTTCCAGTTCATGACCCGGACGCTGAGTGAAGAGGTTGTAGGCGATACGCAGCGTCATCTGCTTTTTCTGATGCAGTTCAGCGATCACTTCGTAATCTTCGGGATAGTTCTGGAAGCCGCCGCCCGCATCAATGGCGCTGGTCAGACCCAGTCGATTCAGCTCGCGCATAAACTGACGGGTCGAGTTGATCTGCTGTTCCAGCGGCAGTTTCGGTCCTTTGGCCAGGGTGGCGTAGAGGATCATGGCATTGGGACGGGCGATCAGCAGGCCGGTGGGATTGCCGTTGCTGTCGCGCTGGATTTCGCCACCCGGCGGATTCGGTGTCTCTTTGGTGTAGCCGACAACTTTCAGCGCTGCGCGGTTGAGCAGGGCGCGGTCATAAAGATGCAGCACGAAGACCGGCGTATCGGGGGCAGCCTCGTTGATTTCATCCAGCGTCGGCATCCGTCGTTCGGCAAACTGGAACTCGGTCCAGCCGCCTACCACACGCACCCACTGCGGTGACGGCGTGCGCAGCGCCTGCTCTTTCAGCATCCTCAGCGCATCGGCAACCGACGGAACCCCTTCCCAGCGCAGCTCAAGGTTGTAGTTCAGACCACCACGTATCAGGTGCAGGTGGGAATCGTTCAGGCCTGGCACGGCAGTGTGACCTTTCAGATCGATCACTTTGGTGCCGTCGCAGTGATACTCCATCGCCTCTGCCAGTGTGCCTACCGCAACGAATTTGCCATCACGAATCGCAACCGCTTCTGCCACCGGATTGCTGCGGTCAACAGTATGAAATTTGCCATGGGTCAGTATCAGTTCTGCTTTACCCAGCGTAACCATAGATCCTCCTCAACGGGGTTGTCCGACGTAGTGCGGGACAGGAAGTGCCGCAGATAACAGGGCACGAATAAGCCGGATTATGGTGAGCGGGTTAATGCGTCGTCTAGTTATACAGAGGGATACCTATACCTTCGTATAGTTATACGCAGAGATAATAGTTTGCCTTCGCCCGTCGCCCTACACTGCGACCAGACAGCCAGCAGCAGGACGTTAAACCTGCACTGACCGTCCTTTTGCTCCGCGCCAATTGGCGAAAATTCCGTTACATAACCTCTATGGGTGAACGCATGTCCAACGCTAAGCTTGAAGTCCTCACGCCACATAACAGCCAGATTATTTTCATCGACCAGCAGCCGCAGATGGCCTTTGGCGTGCAGTCGATTGACCGCCAGGTGCTGAAAAACAACACCGTTGCGCTGGCGAAGGCGGCTAAAGTCTTCAATATCCCCACCATCATTACCACCGTCGAAACCGAAAGCTTCTCGGGCCACACCTATCCTGAACTGCTGGATGTGTTTCCGGGTCAGGACATTCTCGAGCGCAGCTCAATGAACTCCTGGGATGACCAGAAAGTGCGTGATGCGCTGGCCGCGAACGGCAAGAAAAAAGTGGTGGTGTCCGGTCTCTGGACGGAAGTGTGTAACAACAGTTTTGCGCTGTGCGCAATGCTGGAAGGGGATTACGAAATCTATATGGTGGCGGATGCGTCAGGTGGTACCACCAAAGAAGCGCACGACTACGCGATGCAGCGCATGATTCAGGCGGGTGTAGTGCCGGTGACCTGGCAGCAGGTAATGCTGGAGTGGCAGCGTGACTGGGCCAACCGTGACACTTACGATGCGGTGATGAACATCGCCAAAGAGCATTCAGGTGCCTATGGCATTGGTGTGGATTATGCCTACACCATGGTACACAAAGCGCCGTCACGTCAGAAAAGTGAGCACCGTACCCTGGCACCGGTTCACGCACCGGTCCGCTAAGGGGCATCCTGCTGATCGGCTTACGTCTGACGGTCAGCAGGCATAACAGGAGTCTGGTTATGAATCCTTTACTTCTTTCTCTGGCTGCAGGGGTATTGATTGGCCTGCTTTACGGCCTGCTAAAGGTGCGCTCACCGGCTCCGCCCGCGATTGCGCTGGTAGGGTTGCTGGGGATGTTGCTGGGTGGGGCGCTGGTGCACGCGGTCTTGCCCGCAGAGCATACGACCACCCTGCAGCGATCCGATGCGCCATTTGTTACACCTGTTTCGCGGGTAAGCTGAACATGTTGAAATCCTACATTATTTCTCTCACGGTGGGGCTGCTTGCCGGGGTAATCTATGCCCTGCTCAACGTGAACGCTCCGGCACCTCCGGTTATTGCTTTAGTGGGGCTGTTTGGCATGCTGGTGGGTGAGCAGTTGATTCCGCTGGGTACGCGTCTGTTCCGCCGTCAGCCGGTGACGCTGAAGTGGTTTCGCCATGAGTGTGTGCCAAAAATCAGTGGGACACCGCCACCCGATGGCGATAACCACCCTTAAGTCCTCGCGTGCCGTACGATGAGGCGTTTCAGAGGATAACTGCATGGCGCTGTCACAGCGTATTGTCATTGTGGATGATGAACGCGCGGTCCGCAGTGGACTCAGCAATCTGTTGCATTCAGACGGCTATTCGACCCGATTATTTGAGTCAGGTGAGGCGCTGCTGAGCGATGACGATGCGCTTTCAGAGGTGGGCATGCTGATCATCGATGTCGGACTCAAGGGCATGTCCGGCTTTGAGCTATTCACTATTTTGAAACAGCGGGCAGGTCTGCCACCGGTGATTTTTATCTCGGCAGATCTGGAAGAGACCACCCTGTGGTATGCCATTGCCTTAGGTGCCGTGACTTTTTTGCGAAAGCCGATTGATGTTGATACGCTGCTGACACTGATCCGTTGCGAGTTATCTCAGGGAAAGGTGCGCTGATGAGCATGCTTTCGGTTAATTTTCAGGAGAGTGACGACGCAGGGATCGCGATTGAAGATTTCGACACGCTGACGCCGCTGGCGCAGGATGGCTGTCTGCTCTGGATGCTGGCGCGCCGTCACTCTGGTGAGTCGCTGATAATCGCCACCGGACAGAGTGACGACGTCACGTTTCAGGCGACGCAGCGGCTGAAAAATGAGAGCGCGCTGGCCTCTTATCTTTCGCCCCGCTGGGCCATCACCGCGACGGGCACCACCCGCTACCTCAACCGCTATGCGCTGATCTACCCGACGTTTCCGTTTCGCACCCTGGCGAATAATCTCGCGACCCCTCCCGATAAAATCGCTGACTTCCTGCAGGTTGCACTGCAGCTTTGCTACACGCTCGGCCAGGCGCATCATCAGGGCATCGTGCATGGTGATATCAAGCCGGGCCATTTTTTTATCAGTGATGATGGCCGGTTCCGGCTGGGCGGGTTTGGTCTCGCCTCGCTGGCGGCGCAGTCGGCGGAAAAAAACAGCCTGCGCGTCTCAGGCGGTACGCTGGCCTATATGTCACCTGAACATACCGGCCGCACGCCGCATCCGGTCAGCAGCCTCAGCGATCTCTACAGCCTGGGTGTCGTGTTGTATGAATATCTCACCGGTAAGCTGCCGTTTGGCTCACCGGATGCGGGGGAGGCGGAGTGGATTCATCATCACATCGCCAGCGCACCCCGGCCAGCCGGACAGGTCAGAGAGGATGTGCCGCCGATGCTCTCTGTGATTCTGCTGCGTCTGCTGGCAAAGTCACCTGCTGACGGGTATCAGACCGTGCAGGGACTGATGGCTGATTTACGCCGCTGTCAGGCGACGCTGACCGCAGAAAACACCATTGCGCCGTTCACGCCCGGTCTGCAGGAGCGGTTCAGCACCAGTTTCCGGCCCGAGACACTCTTCACGCAACATCCGCAGGCTCGCGTGCTGCTGACGATGCTGGATGCGGTCAACCGTACCGGCACGCAGAGCCTGGTGATGCTGAGCGGTGCGCCCGGCTCGGGTAAGTCTGCCATTATCGCTTCCGCCCTGAAAACCCTGCAGCACCGACAGATTCTGCTGGCCGCCAGCAAGGCCGATCAACATTCGCCTGCCGCACCTTATGCCGCAGTCGCCTCAGCGTTTCGCACAGTCACGCTTTATCTGCTGGGATTGTCAGCACTGGAGCTAAGCAAATGGCGGGTTCGCCTGTTGCGCTTGCTGGGTGGCTATACCGATTTAGCCATTGAACTGGTGCCTGAATTAAAACAGCTGCTGAATATCCGGACGGTGCAGCCGGTGGTGCGCCATGCCCCGGACGCCCGCGAGCAGTTTAATCAGATGGCGTCTGCGCTTATCCAGGCGTTTGCCACGCCGGGCCGTCCGCTGGTGATGCTGATTGATGATGTTCACTGGGCAGACAATGCCACGCTGCAACTGCTGGAAAATCTGATTACCCGTAATGAGCATCTGCCCTTTATGCTGGTGCTCGCCTTCCGGGAGGGTGAGTCGATGCCCTGTCCGATGATTGCCGGATTTCTGCTGAGGCTCAGAGCGTCAGCGGCACGGGTCGTGGCGCTGACGCCGCAGCCGCTCAGCGTTAAGAGTATCACCCGCTGGCTGGCGGGGATGCTGCATACCCGTCCCGGCGGCAATCGTGAGCTGGCACAGATTATCTTTGAGAAAACCGGCGGTAATCCGCTCTCGATGCAGGAGTTCTTCCGTCAGGCGGTAGATGATGGGGTGATTGTCTATCGCCAGAACCCGCTGAAGTGGCATTACGACAGCCAGGCGCTGATTGCGCGTCAGTACACCGACAATGTGGCGACGCTGGTATTAAATCAGCTGGCGCGGATGCCGGAGGCAACACGTCAGCTGCTGGGTTCGCTGGCCTGTCTGGGGGCCAGCGGTGAACTGTCTTTGTTAAGTCATATCAACGCGACGTCCGTATCGCGGATTCTGCAGCAGCTTGAGCCTGCCGTCAGCGGCCGTTTTATAACCCTGACTGGCGGGAACTACGCCTTTACCCACGACCGGGTGCATAACGCGGCGTTTTTACTGCTCGACCTCCGGCAGCAACACTCTCTTCATCAACAGGCGGCGGCATGGCTGTCGGCCGCGGTGGTAAATGCCGATCACAGTGAGACGCTGTTCCGTGCGGCTTATCACATCGGCATGATTGCTGAACTGCAGCTCAGCGTCGCAGATCGTGAACGCTATTATCCCCTCTGTTTACGTGCTGCGCAGGGAGCGAAACGTGCCGGAGATTATCTCTCAGCGCTGCGCTATCTTCGCAGCGCCCAGCAACTCAGCCAGCGGATGGTGACAGGCAATGACTTTATGCTGAGCATCGATGAGGCGGAGTGCGAGTTTCTGCATGGAAATCTCACTACCGCGCAAAAGCTCTGTACCCGACTGCTGAGTGAGCCAGGCACGCTCAGTGAAAAATCGATGGCAGCCTGTCTCTCTGCTGAAATTCATATGCGTCAGTCCGACAACCATCTGGCGCTGGAAACTGCGCTCGCCTGGCTGGCGGTATTTGGGGTGCATCTCAGGCGTGATCCTGACGATGCGGAGATTGACGCCGCCTGGCAGGCGATCAGGGCGCGGATCGGCGATTCCCCGCAAGCGGCTTTTTCCCACCTGCCACGCAACAACGATCAGGAAACTGAGTCGGTGCTGAACCTGATGGCCAGCACCATTTTTGTCTCGGCCTACGACTGCCCGCAGCTGCATCTGTTGCTGGTCTGCCGGATGCTGGAGATGACGCTGGATCACGGCGTGACCGGTGCTTCTGCTTTTGGTCTCGCCTGGTTCAGCGTGCTGATCAGCGAACGCTATCAGGCCTGGCATTTTGGCTATGCCTGCGGCCGGGTGGCCCGTGAGCTGGTGGAGCAGCACGACTTTACCCGCTATAAAGCCCGCACGCTGCTGCCTCTGGATCAACTTGGGATCTGGACGCAGCCGCTGGATGTCGCCGTGGAGAGTGCCCGTGAAAGTTTTCGCGTTGCGGTGATGCACGGTGATCGATCCTTTGCCTGCCTCTCGTTGCGTCATCAGATCATGAACACGCTGACACGCGGCGATCACCTGGAGTCGGTCATGACCTCCATTGAGCGCGGACTCGCTTTTACCCGCAAAACCTTTTATCCCGATGTCGAGAACGTGCTGGTCATGCAGAAGCAACTGGTGATGCAACTGCGGAACAGCAACGGGTTCAGGGCTGGCGATCGCGATGGCGCTTTGCCGATGGTGGCGGGCAGCGAGCCGGGCGTGATCTCTGGTCCAAAAGCGATGGTGCTGTTCTGGGCGGGGTTGTATCGGGGAATGGCGCATTTCTTTGCGGCAGAATACCGGGAGGCGCTGCGCTGTTTTGCAGAAATTCGTCCGCTGACCAGCGCAGTGCCCGCTTACATCTACCTGATGGATATGCATTTTTACAGCGCACTATCGCTGAGCCTGCAGCCCGGGGCGGCTGACAGCGACACGCTGCGCTGCGATCTGGACAAATTTACGGGCTGGGCCGACCTCAATCCCGGACTGTTTGCTGATAAATATGCCCTGCTCAGGGCAGAATGTGCCCGTCTTGCGGGCAACACGGGCGAGGCGCTGAAGCAGTATGAAAATGCGATCTGTCTCTCCCGCCAGGGGGGATATCTGCACATTCATGCGCTGGCGAATCAGCTGGCTGGCCGCTACTGCAAAGCATTACAGCTAGATACCGCTGCCGATGCCTACGTTAAAGCGTCGATGAGAAGCTGGGAGAACTGGGGCGCGCTGGCGATGGTACGCCAGCTTGAGCAGCACTATCCGCATCTGACCACGCCGATGCAAAACAGCGCGGTGGCGACCATTCCCTTTACGCAGGATGCCTCGTTCTACGACCTGGAGAGTGTGCTGACCGCCGTGCGCGCCCTGACGGAGGAGATCAACCTTGATCGGTTGATTCATACCCTGATGCGCATCCTGCTGGAGCGGGCCGGTGCCCAGCGCTGTCGGCTTATCCGGATTCTGGATGGTACGCTTCCGGAAACGCAGGCCTGGGCAGAAAGCACGGCTGATGGCGTGCGGGTGCAGATTGTCAAAGAGCGCCCCGTCGCAACTGACCTGCCGCTATCGGTACTGGCCGCGGTGATCCGTACCGGTCAGGAGATACGTACTGGCAAGCCGGAAGAGTTCAGTCCGTTCAGTCAGGATCCTTACCTGGTGGCCTCGGGCGCTGCGGTATTATGTGTTCCGATGTTCAGGCAGGCCAATATGGTTGGGGTGCTCTATCTGGAGAATCGCCTGATGCCCGATGCGTTCACGGCTGAGCACTCCCACATTGTTAAAACGTTGAGTGCTCAGGCGGCGGTTTCGCTGGAGACGGCGCGCCTCTACGCTGAACTGCTGGAGGAGAACAACCATCGGCGACGGGTTGAAAAGCAGCTGCGCGCCAGCAAAACCTCACTGATGCTCGGCGAGAAGATCAGTCATACCGGTACCTGGCGCTGGGAAGTGGCAGAGGACATGATGATGGTGTCTGAAGAGTATGGCCGTATTCTGGGCCTGCCAGCCCATCAAAAAGGGTTGTCGATGGCAGATTTTCTGACCCGCGTTCATCCCGATGATTATGAGTGCATCAGCGAACTGGTGACGCACAGCGTCAGTCAGGGACGCAGTATGCAGGCTGAGTTCCGTGTGCTCAGGCCGGATGGCGAATGCCGCTATATCAAAGGCATCGGAGAGCCGGTTGAAAACTTCCCCGAGGTGAAAGAGTACTTCGGCACCATTTCCGATATCACCTCGCAGCGCCAGGCAGAAGATGCCGCGCGCATAGCCCAGGCGGATCTGGCCCGTGTAACGCGCGCCACCACAGTCGGGCAACTGACCGCTTCAATCGCGCACGAAATTAACCAGCCACTGATGTCGATCGTGGCCAATGCCGGTGCCAGCCTGCGCTGGTTAAAGCGTGAACCGGTGATGCTGGAGAATGCCAGCAGTAGTCTGGATGAGATTATCAAAGAGGGAAAACGTGCCGGAGAGATAATTCGTGGCCTGCAGGCGCTGACCCGCAATCATGAATCAAGCTTTGCCTCGGAAAACCTGCATCTGATCGCCCGCGATATTCTGGCGCTCTCCCGGGTGGAGCTGGAGCGACGCGGAATTTCGCTGGAGCTTAAACTGAGGGCCGCAAAGGCGGATATCTATTGCGACCGCGTTCAGATTCAGCAGGTGCTCCTGAATCTGGTGATCAATGCCATCGATGCCATGTCCGACGATTTACCACGCGCGGCGCTTTTGCGGCTGACGTCAGAGAACCCGACCCCGGACACGCTGCGTTTTGAGGTGCTGGATAGCGGCTGCGGCTTGCCGGATGGCGTGCGTGAACGGATTTTTGAGTCGTTCTACACCACGAAGAAAAGTGGCATGGGCATGGGATTAACCATCAGCAAAGGGATCATCAAGAAGCATTGTGGTGAGTTAGGCGCAGAGAACCGGGCGGAGGGCGGCAGCCGTTTCTGGTTCATTCTGCCACTGGGATAATCGTATTGAGGCCAGGTGTCCGCCTGGCCTTAGCGGCGTCGGGTATGATCAATATTGAGCCGCTCTGCCGCCCGCACCAGATCGGTGAGTGACCGCGCCTTCATCTTCTCCATCACCCGCCGCTTGTGAACTTTAGCCGTGATCTCACTAACGCCCATTTCGGCGGCGATCTGCTTATTCAGCAGGCCGCTAATGGCCAGCAGCATGACCTCGCTTTCACGCGGTGTCAGGGTCTGATGTCGCTCAAGTATCTCCCTTCGCTACTCGGAAGAGGCCATATTCTGCCCGGCGATCTGTAAGGCTTCTGACACAGCCTGCAAAATACGATCGGGATCGACAGGTTTAGTCAGAAACTCATAAGCACCGGTTTTCATCGCCCGCACCGTGACCGGAATCGTCCCGAAGCCGGTTAAGAAGATAGTGGGAATGGCGTAGCCACGATCGATCAGTGCCTGTGCGACATCAAATCCATCTGCACCCGGCAGATTAATATCCAGAATCAGGCAACAGGGAAGGGGAGTAAAAGTGTGAGCCAGGAAATCATCAGCCGAAGAAAAAGAGATAACCGTGTAATCGTCGGCGGTGAGCAGATTACGCAGTGCAGCAGTCACAGCAGCGTCGTCGTCAACGATATAAACGATGGGATTCATAGGGACCTCATTTCAGCCAGGTATTTACTGATAATTTAATTAAGCATGACGCGTAGAGAGGCCCTGATGAGAAAGCGTCGGGCAGGGTTAACAGGATATTACCATAACAGTTATCATTATCATCTTATAATTGTCAGCTTGTTAAAATTAAGATAAATGGCTGATAGATATGACTAAAATGTGAGCGTCAGCCTCGGTGAAGTGTGCCTTTATTCTGGCCATCAATGCTGTTAACTGTCATTTAATCGACATAGCTATGCCATAAATTGTTCGCTCACTCACGGTCAGGAGAATAGTCCCGTTTAATAGTTAAAATAATCCATAAACCCGTTATCCAGATTAAATCGTTTCAGCATGATATGTACCGGAATAAGTTAGTGGCGGTACGTAATTAATTCGGGAGTAGTCTGTTAACTTGCGGCGGACCTGATAATTAATTTGCCTGAGGGCAAAACGACGGATTGATAAGCAAGCCGATCCCTGGCCTGTGCCTTAAAGCAGAATAAGATATTGGGCTATATAGTTACAACATACAGTATAACAAATTATTATCGCCCGACTTCACCATTGTGCGGCCATAGCTTATCAACGCGAAGCCTCTGTGCCAGTTTCTCACTATCAGCCGGGTAAAACCTGACCCGTTTTTATCCGGTAAAAAGTCATTACATTTAAAAAAGCCTTGTCTGTCAGCAAGTAACCTCAATAAGCGTAGCGGTATTCATGGCGCGGCTGATAATCCTCACTAAGCTTGTGAGGCAACCCCTTAAATAGAGGGATATTTTCCAGTCGGAAGCTCGTCGCAATATCGTCATGAGGCTTATATGAGTGAAAATTACTGCACCATTCTCTTTAATGGTGAACGGTTAAAAGGGTTAGCTGATCAACCACTAATCGATTTTCTGGATGCTCACGGGAAAAAGCTACCTCATGTCTGTTACCACCCGGCGTTGCCGCCGCTGCAAAGTTGTGATGTCTGCTGGGTGGATGCCAATGGCGAGCGGGTTCGCGGCTGCACGCTCCGCACTGAAGAGGGGCTGGAGGTGCAGAGTGAAGGCAGTGCGCTTAAGGCCGCGCAGCAGGAGGGAATGGATCGGCTGCTCAACCGTCATGAGCTTTACTGTACCGTCTGTGAGCACAATACCGGTGACTGCACGCTGCATAATGCCGTGGCAGATATGCACATTCCGATTCAGTACTATCCTCATCAGCCCAAGCCCTACGCGAAAGATCATTCCAATCCGTTTTACACCTACGATCCTGACCAGTGCATCTTATGCGGTCGCTGTGTCGAGGCGTGCCAGAATGTCGAGGTTAACGAAACACTTTCGATTGACTACACCCAGGCACATCCTCGCGTGCTCTGGGATGGCGGAACGGAAATCGCCGGTTCCAGCTGTGTGAGCTGCGGGCACTGCGTCACTGTTTGCCCGTGCAATGCGCTGCTGGAAAAAACCATGCAGCCTGATGCGGGTCCGTTCACTGCGATGGATGAGGGGCTGAAGCGTCCGCTGATCGACTTTGTTAAAACGCTGGAAAACAGCATCGGCATGGAGCCGATTACCGGCGTTTCGAAAATCGATGTGGCGCTGCGCCAGTCAGAGATCAAACGCACCAAAACCGTATGCACCTATTGCGGCGTGGGCTGCAGCTTTGAAATCTGGACCCGTGACCGCCATATCCTGAAAGTTCAGCCGGTTGCCGAAGCGCCGGCCAACGGCATCTCGACCTGCGTTAAAGGTAAATTCGGCTGGGATTTCGTCAACAGCCCGGAGCGCCTGACTACGCCGTTGATCCGCGAAAACGGTCGTTTCCGGCCCGCCAGCTGGGAAGAAGCTTTGCAGCGGGTAGCCGAAGGATTACAGGGCGTTGCGCAGAAGTATGGTGGCAATGCGATTGGCTTTATCGGTTCCAGCAAGGCCAGCAATGAAGAAGCCTATCTCACTCAGAAAATCGCCCGTTTAATCTTCGGCACCAACAATGTCGATAACTCCTCGCGCTATTGCCAGAATCCAGCCACAGAAGGGCTGTTCCGCACGGTGGGCTACGGCGGCGATGCCGGGACGATAGCGGATCTGCAACAGACCGAACTGATCGTGCTGGTCGGCAGCAATCTGGCTGAGAACCATCCGGTGATTGCTTCGCACATCAAACAGAGCCACAAACATCGCGGTCAGAAATTGTTGGTTGTTGATCCGCGCCGCCATGAAATGGCGGAACGGGCTGACTGCTATCTGCGCATCCGACCCGGCACTGACCTGGTCTGGGCCTCTGCGATGGCGAAATATATGTTTGATCACGGTTATGCCGATGACGCTTTTCTTGCCCAGCGGGTCAACCAGGTTGATGAGTACCGCACCTCACTCGCTCCCTTTACGCTGGCTTTTGCCAGTGAGACATGTGGGCTGAGTGAATCAGAACTGATTGAAGCAGCGGAAATGATCGGCCAGGCGGGTAGCGCCTGTGTGTTGTGGGCGATGGGGATTACCCAGCACAGCCATGGCGCTGACACCAGTACGGCGCTGTCGAACCTGCTGCTGGTCACCGGCAACTATGGCCGGCCTGGCACTGGCGGCTTTCCCATGCGCGGACACAACAATGTGCAGGGCGCCAGCGACTTTGGCTGCCTGAGTAATGTTTATCCAGGTTATGAAAAAGTCACTGACGCCGCAGTCAGGGAAAAATGGGCGCGCGCCTGGGGCGTCTCGCCTGAAGCGCTTTCCGATCGACCTGGTGCAGATAATTTTAAGATGGTGCAGCAGGCCGGTGAAGGTAAAATCCGCGCCATGTACATCACCGGTGAAGAGACGGCGTTTGCGGATGCAGATTCAAACTCTGTTCACTCAGCCTTCAGCAAGCTGGAATTTATGGTGGTACAGGACATTTTCATGTCACGTACAGCCGAGTTTGCCGATGTGGTGCTTCCTAGTGCGCCCAGCATGGAGAAAGAGGGCACGTTCGTGAACACCGAGCGGCGGATCCAGCACTTTTCACCTGCTATGAAACCGCTGGGCGATTGTCGTCCCGATTGGGAGATCTTTACCGATCTCGCCGCCCGTCTCGGTCATCCCTGGTATTATCCAAATCCGGGCGCAATTATGGCGGAAGCCGCTGGCATAGCGGAGATTTTCGCGGGCGTCAGCTACGAGCAACTGGTCGGCTGGCAGTCACAGCTCTGGCCGGTCAGCGCCGGCGGGGAAAGCACGCCGCTTCTCTATACAGAACGATTTAACTTCCCGGATGGCAAAGCACGACTCTATCCGCTGAGCTGGCAGCCGCCCGCGGAGCAGGAGAATTCACAGTATAATCTGCTGCTGAATAATGGCCGGATGCTTGAACATTTCCAGTCGATGAATCAGACCGGGCAGGGTGGCCGCATGATGTCGCTGTCGCCTAATGCCTTTGTTGAGATCTCACCGGAGCTGGCCGCCGAGCGCGCGCTGAACGAAGGAGAGTGGGTACGCATTACCTCGCGGCGAGCATCGCTGGATGTGCCTGTTGTGATCACTGAGCGCGTGGCAGGCAACGTGCTGTTTATGCCGATTCATCACGGCAAAGATGGCGTCAACGCTCTGACTGGCGAACATCACGATCCCGACGTCAACACACCGGCTTATAAAGAGATTGCCGTAAACATGAAGCGTGTCGATCGCCGGTCGCAGCCCAATCCGGTGCCGCTGCACAACTTCCGTCACGGCAGTCGTACGCCGCTGGATCACCTGCCGATAGAGCAAAAATGGCAGCAGGCAGGCTATCGGGAACCGCCTGAACATGTCGAAAAACCGGAGAAATTCTAATGGCAGAACGGATGAAGTATCAGGTTACGCCTGCACGTACCGAGCCGACCGCCCGGGAGGCAATGGATGAGTTAATTGAAAATCTTCACCAGCACGGCTTTCTGCGGCTGGCGAACGATCTGGTTAAATCAAACAGCGAGGTGGGTAAAATTCTGGTCTCGGGCCTTAATCAGCCAGGCACCCAGAGCGCTTTGCAGAACCTTTCGTTGCTGATGATGACGCTGGGCAGCGTGCCGCCAGAACGGTTTAATCATCTATTGTTAGCCGTTCGCGATGCCGCGATGGCCGTTAAACCGGCGCGCGATAATGCCCGGCAGGAAAAAGCCGCGCCGGGCATCCGCGGCATTATCCGTTTACTCAATGATGAGGATTTGTGGCGCGGTCTGCGCCCGATCTTCGCGGCGCTTGAAGTCTTCTCACAACAGATCGACCGTGAAGAGCAGAAGCCGATTACCCGCTTCAGTGGCAAGCCCACACAGGAGTAGTTCAGCCTGCGATCGTTCAGGATTGCGTGGGGGTGTAGAGCAGATGACCGGCTACACCGCCCGCGCCGCCATCTTTTGGATGATTGATACCATCGGAGACCGGGACATCGGTGAAGTCAAACGGCGAAACCCCCTCAAGGCAGGCGACATTCACTCCGAACTGATCGGGCTGTGAGCGACTCTGATGAAAGGTGTAAATGCCGCAAACGGAACAGAAGTAGTGGCCCACCTCTTTGCTGTTGAATCGATATTCGGTGAGTTGCGCTTCGCCCCGGGTCAGCGCCACTTTTGTCGCAAACACCACCACCGCGCCGCGCATCCGGCAAAACGAGCAGTTGCAGCGGCGCACCGTATTAAATCCATCCTTCAGCGTCACCCTGTACGCCACCGCGCCACAGTGGCATTGTGCTGTTATTTCATTTTGCATCGTGATCTCCTGTGTAGTGAAACCCGCCAGCTTTCAGCCTACGCCAAACCCTGGGATTTGGCAGCTTCGGGGACGGGTTTGTCGACTATTAGTACAGCCAGGGCAGGGTGCATTCATCGGGTTCGGCTGCGACACGATTTATTCAATCACCCCGTATCAGACTGTGATAAGCGTCATCTCTTCCGCTTCAAACGCCTTAAGCAGTTCTTTATCGAGCTTCTCTTCCACGACGAGCGTTGAAATTTCACGGCATTTCGCCACGCTGAATCGCGCCACGGCAGGGATTTTATCCGCGGTCAGCCCGACAATGACCTGATTGCTTTGCGCCATTGCGACTTTCTTGAATTCGCAATCCGCATAGTTAAAACCGGTCAGACCGGCCTCCGGGCTCATGGCGCAGCCGCCAATAAACGCCTGATCAAACAGAATGCCCTGGATCTGGTTGATCGCGGTTTGCCCGACCGCGCCGCCGGTACTTTTCTGTATCTGCCCGCCCAGCATAATCACCTCCGCGACAGGATGGTTGATCAGTAGCGCAGCAATATCGGGCGCATTGGTGACGACGGTGATATTCAAATCTGGTGATAGCGCCTGTGCCAGCGCCAGATTGGTCGCACCGGCATCAATAAAGATGCAGCTATTGGCTTTCACCAGGCTGGCACAACGCTGCGCGATCAGGGCTTTTGCTGCATGATCGTGAGCTTTCCGGCTGACAAAACTGCCCGTTTCCTGTAGCTGTAACACCGCACCGCCATAGACCTTTTTACATAAACCCTCTTTACTGAGTTCATGGAGATCGCGGCGGATAGTGTGCTCTGACACGGCCAATTGCCGTGCAAGGTCAGCGCAAACCACCCGTCCTTTGTCCTGCAATATCTCACGAATCAGCCCTTGTCGCTGCTGCGGGAAAGCTGCATAATCGAGCATATAAACCTCAAAAAGTTCACAATCGAGCTATAGTGAGCATAATCGTTCACTGCCGGGCAGGGAGTCAATAGCGTTCTCTCGGTCCTGTCAGCTCTCCCTGACATCCCTGAAAGGTATGCAATGGCTAATAACGTCTCTTCCACGCTGGCAACACGCATCATCTTTTTTATAGCCGGATTTATAACCGCGACCTGGGCGGTGATTGTGCCTTTCGCCCGCGGCAATACCGGCGTTAATGAGGCGCAACTCGGCACCTTGCTGCTTTGTCTTGGCGTCGGCGCGCTGATTGCGATGCCGGTGACGGGCTGGCTGACCAGCCGCTTTGGCTGCCGCCGGGTGATTCTGGTCGCTGTCGCGCTGGTCATCATCAGTACGCCATGGCTATCGGTGCTGAGCGACCCGCTGTTGCTGGCGCTGGCGCTGCTGGTTTTTGGCGTCGGCATCGGAGTAACCGACTGCGCCATGAACATCCAGGCGATTCTGGTGGAGAAGCAGGCGGCGAAGCCAGTTATGTCCGGCTTTCACGGCATGTACAGCGTGGGCGGCATTGCCGGCGCGGGCTTTATGACGCTGCTGCTGGCGATGGGATTTAGCGTGCTGACCGGCTGTTTGCTGGCGGTCGCGGCGGTGATTATCATGACGCTGGTCAGCGCATCGGGCTTACTGACCTACGCGAACCCCGCTGAAGGCCCGGTGTTTGCTGTTCCGCGCGGCAGCGTACTGATTATCGGCATCATCTGCTTTGCCGTCTTCCTGACCGAAGGCACCGTGCTGGACTGGAGTGCTGTCTATCTGACCGATGTCCGGGCCATTCCGGCGTCTCTGGGCGGACTGGGCTATACCTGCTTTGCCATTGCGATGACCGTGGCGCGTCTGACCGGGGATCGGATTATCTCATCGCTGGGACGTTTACCGGTTGTGCTGGGCGGCGCACTGATTGCCGCCGCTGGCATGGCGATGGTGACCTTTATCGCCTCCTGGCCGCTGGCGTTACTGGGCTATACCCTGGTCGGCGCAGGCTGCGCCAATATCGTGCCGGTAATGTTCTCCGCCGCCGGACGTCAGACGGTGATGCCGCAGTCGGTCGCCGTGCCTGCCATTACTACTCTGGGTTACCTGGGGGTACTGAGCGGGCCAGCCGTGATTGGCTACGTGGCGCATTACACGCATCTCGCTTTCTCTTTTTCACTGATTATGGCGCTGATGCTGATCGTCGGTGCGGTCTCTCTGACCCTGGATCTGGGCCGTAGCCGCGCGGGGGAAAATGCATAAAATTACCCAGCAGGCGCTCCTGACAGAATTTGATTGAACGGGGCGCGGAGTCATCTTCAGGAGGAATGGAAGCGGCCTGCCATTACTCTCCCAGCCTGACCCAGCGGCGGCCTGCCAGCACCGTAAGCGCCACGATGGTGATGCCCGCAGCCAGATGCATAGAAAAATCGATGGCGTGCAGATGGGTATCGTGGCACAGCGACAGCAGCATCGATGAGGTAAACGCACTGCCGCAGCCGCTCAGCGCCAGACTGCGCGCGGGATAGAGGGATCGGGTGCGCTGCAGGGCGAACACGGACATCAGCATCATCGGCACACTGGCCGACAGCATAAACAGATAGCAGTGCATCCCTTCACCCAACCGGTTCGCGCCCGATGGCGGTGCTGAAGATGACATATTGATCAGATTCAGCACCAGCCACATCACCGCCATCAGCAGCGGCCAGCGCAGGCTGATGGGTTTTCTGCCTGCAATACTCAGCGTAAACGCGGCAGCCAGCGTGCTGCCCGCGATGATGAGTGACAGCAGCAGGGCAACCAGCGCGAAAAACGCGCCAGGCTGAGACCAGTCGGTGAAACGGCTGTGAAATGCCCAGCTGGTCAGCGCGCCACAGGGCAGGGCAAGCGCAATCCAGCCCGCGACGCGCCAGGCGGTGGGCCAGACACGCTGCACCGGCTGCGCAGACGCGCTGAGCTGATTAATTAACTGGTCATGATTTCTCATGATGATCCCGTCCATATTTACGAAGGTTGACCATTGCGCGATGCAACAGAGATTTAACCGCAGAGAGCGACTGATTGGTTTCAGCTGCTGCCTGCGCCAGGCTCTGCTCGCGCAGATGCACGGATTCAACGATCTCCCGCTGGCGCTGCGGAAGGTTATCCAGATACCCGGAGAGGATATCCGTATCGGCTGAGGACTCTGCACTTGCAGCGGGTTGTCGTTGCAGCTCTTCCTCATCCTGTACTTCCTGGCGACGGCCGCGATGGCGCAGCGCATCAATGGCGCGGGCAGAGGCGATGGCAGCAACCCAGGGGAGTATCGGACGCTGCGGATCGTAGGTATGCCGCACCCGATGAATCGCCAGCAATGTCTCCTGAATGACATCCTCAACCAGTCCCTCATCACGGATTTTTTTGCATACCAGTGCCCGGATGGCCGGAACCATCGCTTTCAGTAACTGGTTATAGGCAGCTCTGTCACCCGCCTGCGCCCGGGCCATTAATGCTGGCCACTGCTGTGCGCGTTGATCAGTTTCCGACATCGATCATCAGCAGTTCGGCATACTGTCGCCGCGCCCTGACCACGCGCCAGGCAATCGTTTCATCAGTAATCTCAGGATTTATTTCCTTTTTCTGTTGCCTGATTCAGCGCTGAAATCACAATGCCAGGCGTCAGCACCTGCGGCAGTACCTCAGGTTTACCGCCGTCAGCCGGATATACCACGTAGAGCGGTAATCCACCGCGTCCGAAATCGCTCAGCGCCTGTTCAACATCGGGATTGTATTTGGTGGAATCCGCGACCATATAAATGGTGTTGGTTCGCGCCATCGCCGCTTTTACCGCCTGCGTCGAAAGTGAAGTACGATCGTTAACCTGGCAGGTAATACACCATGATGCGGTAAAGTTCACCAGTATTGGTTTGCCCTGACCTTTGATGGCATCAACGTTCTGGGGCGACCACGCCACAGCGGCGGCAGCCTGTGAGGCGGTTGCCGTTTCAGCCGGAACCTCGGCAAACCTGTTCAGGTTCAGTAACGGCACTACGACCAGCGCCAGGAAGAATGCGGTCGCCACATGCAGCACCCAATGACGCTGTCCCATCATACGGCGTTTCTGCGCCATGCCATACAGCCAGGCGGCGAAACTAAACAGTAAACAGCAGGCCAGAATGGCAGCCAGTGCCGCCGATCCCGCCTGACGTTCAAGTACCCAGATCAGCCAGCCCACCGCGCCCAGCATGGGAAACGCCAGCCCCTGCTTTAACGTGATCATCCAGGCACCCGGTTTTGGCAAAATTCGCGCCAGCACCGGGAAGAATGAGATGAGAGTGAAGGGCGCAGCAAAGCCCAGCGCCAGGGAAATAAAGATCACCAGACTGATCAGTGGAGGCTGGGTAAGCGCATAGCCTACCGCGCTGGCCATGAAGGGCGCGCTGCAGGGCGTCGCGACAATGATGGCCAGCGCGCCAGTCAGTGCTGAACCGACTAAACCACCGCGATCGCCTCCCACTTCGCCAACCCGCTGTACCGATAATCCCACTTCAAACAGACCGAGCAGGTTCAGTGCCGACCCAAGCATCACCAGAATCAGCGCGGCGATGACCAGCGGCGATTGCAGCTGGAATCCCCAGCCCACCGATGCACCGCCCGCCCTGGCCAGCAACAGAACTGCGGTCAGAGCGACCATCGTCACGACTACGCCCAGCAGAAAGGCCAGGCCTTCGGCTCTGGCGTGGGAAGGTGATTCGTGATGGCGGATCAGGCTCAGTGCTTTCAGCGAGATCACCGGAAACACGCAGGGCATGAGGTTCAGAATAATGCCGCCCAGGAAGGCGGCTGCAATCGCAGTCAGCATGATGTACCTGCTCTGAAGATGAAGTTATGCCGGATTGGCCTGACGGTATTTTTTAACGGCATCCATCGCTTTCTGGATATGCGTATCAGGATTTTTATCGGTGAAGCTCAGCAGGATTTTGCCATCCGGCGCAATCACGTAAGAGGTACGGTCTGAAAGCTTCTGACCTTTCATCTCCATGGTGCTCTTATATTCTGCCGCCACTTTGGCACCGGGATCGGCTGCGACGGTAAATTTGTCACGGCATTCAAGCTGCGAAAATTTCGCAATCTGATCGGTATTACCCGCCGTCACGCCAATGACCGTCGCACCCTGCTTTTTAAATTCATCGGTCGCTTCAGCAAAATCGTGTGCTTCCAGCGTACAGCCTGCACTGAAAGCAGCAGGGAAGAAGTAGAGGACAACCGGGCCTTTCTGCAGCGCCTGTTGCAATGAGAAGGTGGTCGATTTACCGGCCAGCGCGGCTTCCAGTTTAAAGTCCGGTGCTTTTTCACCGACCTGTAACGCTGCAAAAGCAGATGTTGCCGGAACACTCAGTGCCAGCAGCGTAGCGACGGCCAGGGTTTTCAGGGTGTTTTTCATTGGCTTTACTCTCTCCATTGACGAACAGACGGAGTTGTCTGACGTCCCTGATAACAGGTTCGTTTAAAAATGGAAAAAGTTGCGCGGTTGAAGATTTTTTTTAAATTTTTTTTAATTGTGCTTCATCAGCCATCTTTTATCAGATCCCTCATTTTGAGCTGAATCGAATAAAGCTAATGTCAGCAAATTTCACCTGGTTCGCTGTATTTATTCCTCTCTGGCCGTAATCACTGTGATTTGGCCCACAATAATAGTGCTAACTCACTGCCTTTTCTCAACAGGTGAGCATCATCACGTTTATCTTCAGTCCCATTAAGTAAATTTCCCTTACGGAATGAAAAAACGATTCAGCTAATGGGATGACTTATGAAGATTAAACTGGCGTTAACGGTACTGGCAGTGCTGGTTTCAGGTTCTGCAGCGGCGAAAACCTGGGTGCTGACGAGTGCTGAACAGGGCACCGAGCAGGGAAACTGGAAGATTTCCAGCAGTGAGCTGAAGTCTCAGGGCAAACCGTTCAGCATCGAACAGAAAGTCCTGCATGGCGGCAAGCAGGAAGGCAGTAAAATACTGACAATCCGCAGCGAGGATGGCCTGACCATCACGCTAAGCCCGACACGTGGCATGAATTTACTGCGTGTTGAAGGCTTTGGCACCCGCATGGGCTGGGATTCACCGGTTAAAGAGGTCGTCAATCCTGCCTACATCAATCTTGAGAGCCGCAACGGTCTGGGCTGGCTGGATGGTTTCAACGAGATGATGGTGCGCTGCGGCTACGAATGGACCGGTCATCCGGTCACAGATGAAGGCCGAATCTATACGCTGCACGGTAAAGCGGGTAATACGCCGGTTTCTCAGCTGGAAGTTGAAGTGGCCGATGCGGCACCACACGAAATCCGTATTCGCGGCCTGATTAAAGAGAGCACCTTTAAGAAAGCTGATTTGCAGACCATGACCGAGCTGCGTTACGTGCCAGGCAGCAACAGTTTCAGCCTGCATGATGTTTTAACCAACCACGCCGACTATCCGCACGATTACCAGATCATCTATCACAGCAATTTCGGCAAACCGATTCTGGAAGAGGGCGCACGCTTCCTGGCGCCGATGTCCGGCATCAGCCCGTTCAACGACTACGCGAAAGCCGGGTTAAAAGAGTGGCAGACCTATAAAGGTCCGACCAAAGACTTCGATGAGATGGTGTTCAACATCAAGCCGCTTTCAGACAGCAATCATCAGACCATTGCTGCGGTGATAAATAAAGCGGGCAACAGCGGCGCATCCATTCAGTTCGATACGCGTCAGCTCCCGATGCTGACCTTATGGAAAAATACCGACACCCTGAAACAGGGCTACGTGACCGGCATCGAACCTGGCACCAGTTACGCCTATCCGGTCACCATTGAACGTGAACAAAAACGTGTGAAGCAACTGCAACCAGGTGCGAGCACAACATTTGATCTGACGTACACCTTGCTGCACAGCAGCGAGCAGGTTAATGACGTTGAGAAACGCATTAAGGGCATTCAGGGTGACACGAAGATTGATGTAAGCGAGACGCCGATAGCGAAAGAGTAACTGGAATGAATGAAATCCCGATGACGTGATATCGCGTGTCGGGATTTTTGTTTTCAGATTTGAGAACGGATTTTATGACTTACAGGCTGCCGCGCTATGGATACTATTGACTTGCCGCTGGTTGTGAGCGGCACCATGAAACTGAAGCAGACGGATAAATAATCACTGATTTTGCAAATTTGAAGACCTGGATCGTGTAAGAGGACGCATTCGTACGCTGTGGCAGATTACAAACAGGTCTTCAATTATCACAGCAAGGCATCAATGATGTTCAGAACAGTGTTTATAGCAGCATCGGTTTTACTTTTCTGCTGGCAGGTCCAGGCATCTCCGGGTTTTCGCCAGATGACAGTGTCAGACACCCAGGGAGAGCCTCTGAAAGTAGCGGTGTGGTATCCGGCGATTCAGAATGGAGTAAGTGAAACTGTTGGAGAAAATGTCGCTTTTGTCGGCGTTGAGATTATCCGTAACGCCACACCCGTTTCGGGAAAGCATCCACTTGTATTGATTTCACATGGATTTAATGGAAGCTGGAAAAATCTTTCCTGGCTTGCTGCAGCATTGGCCGCGCAGGGATACATTGTGGCTGCGCCTGATCACCCCGGCACGACGACCTTTAATCATAATCCTGAAGACGCCAGAAAACTATGGCGTCGTCCTGGTGACATTTCCCGGGTAATTGATTTCGTCGGTCGATCTTCTGACTTATCTGGCACAGTAGATGATAAGCGCATTGCGGCTATTGGGCATTCTCTTGGAGGATGGACAGTCATGTCGCTGGCTGGAGCGCGTTTTGATCCTTCATTGTTCCTGAATGACTGTCAACAGCATGTCCTTCGTGGTGACTGTAAGCTGACGACCAAACTGGGAATAGATGACGTTACTGCGCATAAACTTTTGTCATCTGACAATCTTGATACAAGAATCAAAGCCGTCGTGTCACTTGATGCGGGGTTAGCGCCAGGTTTTACCCCTGATAGCCTGAGCAAAATTAACATACCCGTACTTATTCTCGCGGCCAGTAATGACAAGTTGGGTCAGTTGCCTGCTTCTGAGGAATCTGAGTATCTTGCTGATAAAATGCGCGGATCATTGCGACAATTCAGTATCATCAAGGGTGCGACTCATTTCAGTTTTATGCAGTTATGTAAACCAGGTGCAGAGAAACTTATTGACGATGAAACGCCGGGCGATGGCATTGTTTGTCAGGACGACAGGGGGGCTAGCCGATCAGAACTACATCAACTGATAACGACTAAAATCACACATTTTCTGGATTCTGCCCTGAGTTATCACGCGCCTGCTGACGAAATAAACTAGGGGAGAGGCCTGAAAGGCGCTGGAATTCACGATTGAAATTAGACTTAGTCATGAATCCGGACTCCAGCATGATATGAGTAACGGGCAAAGAAGTGTTAAGCAGTAGCTCTTTTGCCCGTTCAACTCTGAAACCATTGATCCACTGAGATACATTACACTGTTTAACCGAGTTAACGGCTGCAGAGAAATTGCGGGCGGGTATGCCGGTTTTGCTTGCGAGTAGAGCAAGCGTCAAATCGGGATTCAGGTAGAGCTCTGTTTCATGGACCTGTTTTTCGAGCATCATATATAACTCAGTCATATCTGCCGCTGGATCATCGATCTTGTCTGTTTTTTGCCCGATAACAGGTTCGAAGCGCTGGGACGAGTTTAAAAAACCGAAAATAATCGTGCCGACAATGGGCAAGAGCGCAAGTTGAGTCATGAGGATGATCGAAGTGGCATGTTTTCCACCGCTGATACCAAAGTCAGTTGCAATGAGAAGGTCTGTCAGCGCGGAGAGACACAGAAAGCTGCCTGCGAAAAAAGTCAAAGCATGATGCTGAGCTATTGCGCCCAACGTATTGAGCCTTATAGGTTTTCCACTAATCACTGCTTTTCTTAGCAGGGCGAATCCATAGCTGAAAAAAAGCAGACTGAGGATGAAGTCTGTAGCAGGAACCCATACCAGCCTGATCAATAGCGATACTGTTGCGGGTACAAGCAAAATCAGTAAGTCATGTTTGCGTCTTTCTTCGCTTAGCGGGACGAAACTGTGCCATGCAATGGCAGGTAAAAACATTGCCAACACACTCTGCACATTTCTCAAAATCTCAGAGTCATACTCCCAGCGAATCGTATTAATCGAAATAAGAACGATACAGGCAGAAAGAAAACGCAGCGTGCCGTTGTTACGTTGTTTTCCGGAATAGATTGCTGCCATCAGCAACAGCAGAGCAAGAAGTGTAATGACAGGAAAAGGCACTGAGAGCATGGGTGCAGAACCAGAGCAGCAAATTTCCTGAATGATTACACAATTGCCTGTGGGTTGTCTTGTTTGACAGGGGGCGTTAAATGCAGGGCTGGTGCTTCCATAAAGCGAGATTTCGCCACTATTTCAGCATTATCAAACTGATTAGCAGCAGACAGGATAAGAGGGGATGACTACGTTATCGTTAATTTAACATAAGATAGATTATGCGCATTTAAGGCAAGGCGGTAAGATAAAGGCTAAAGCTCTAAGCTAACCTTATTCGGGCGCTTCAGACAACCTGCTGAAGCCCCTTGTATAATGGCCTCTGGTGCGGAATTTTCACGATTAATAGAGCCGTCGTCTTACCACCACTGTTTCTTTTGCGGCGATTGGTTCCGGATAGATAGTTGCGAGCATCGCTGGTTTAAGAGACGCGGTTCAGCCTGCTCGCTGTTGCTCTCAACCCGTCGCGTCCTGACACATTGTGAATCGACAGCATCTATGGCTTAGGTAACGAAGTCTCGTGCAGATGTCGCCACAAAACCTTGCCAGCATCATTTACCTCGAACACAACCGTAGAAAACCGCACCGTGGCCTCCTGGCCCGGAAGCTGCTGTAACTCCTTATATACCACAGTGGCGTTTCCTTCACTCTCAGCAACCATCTGCATGTCGCAGATATCAATCGCCAAACCCGGACGTGCACCGCGCTGAGTGCGGAAAAACCCATTTAGTGTCGTGAAATCCAGTAAGGCACCGCCCGGTGTCACCATGGAATATGCAGGACTAAAACGCGCTAAAAGTTCCTCACATACATCATCATGCGCTTCTTTGTTACCCAGCCAGTTGCGAATCAATTCGTGGGCGTCCAGTACTTCCTTAAAATAACGGTTCATTTTTGGTCCCTTTTAAGCATAGAAATAACCTTCTGATTTGAAATGCGTAAACAGCACAGAAGCGGAATTACAGCGCTGAATGCCGCTATAACAAAACAGAGGTGATAAGCGTGTTCTTCAGGCATGCCGCTATTCGCAATCAGATTGAACAGCAGGCTGACCAGCGTAACGCCGAGACAAAAACTGAGCTGGCGATTGATATTCCAGAGTGCGCTGGCATCAGCAAGTTCGCTGTCGGAGATGTGAATAAAAGCAGAACTCTGAGCCGTGCTGCTACACAGGCTGCCGCCAAATCCCATCAAGGCGAAAGCAAGTACACAGACTAAGGTGTCCGATGTCTGTCCAGTCAGCGCCAGCAGACCAATACCCAGCGCCTGAAACAGACAGCCGGTGATAAATAGTGGGCGTGGTCCCCAGAGGTTGAACGTCTTACCTGTCAGACTAATTGCCGCAAAGGAAGCCAGAGACCATGGCAGCATGAGCGCGCCGACAATGCTGGCATGCATTCCTAATTGATTTTGCAGGTATAGCATAGTGATCATACTGACGCCGGTGAAGATGCCTGGTATAAACTGATAGATCAGCATTGCGGTGTTGAAGAGCGGATCCTTTATCAGATGCAGGTTAATGAGTGGCTGGCTTTTTCGAAGTGCGTCCCACACATAGCCCGTCAGAGTAAGGATGCCAGCAAGCAACATCATCGCGCCCTGATAAAGCCTGTCAGCATCGCCCAGGTATGTCAGTCCGAGAAGGATCAGCGTGAGCGCGGTACAACCACTGACTAAACCCACCAGGTCCAGCGGTTCAGATGAGTTCGCCGGTCTGTCTGCTTTGAGCCAGAATCCCGCCAGCAGCAATGCCCCAACCGCGAGCGGCAGGCTCGCAAGAAAAACCCAGCGCCAGCTAAGGCTCTCAACCACTATTCCACCAACCGCTGGCGACAAGGCGGGTGCCAGCAATGCAATTAACATCACGACTGACGATAACTTCGCACGCTCATTACTCCTGTATAACGCATAGGTCATCGTCTGACCGATGTGGATCAACAGTCCGCCGCCGATACCCTGTATCCATCGGAAAACGATGAGCTGAGAAACTGACGTTGATGCCCCCACCCCACAGGTGCCCGCAATGAAAATAAGCAGTGAGAGCATGAACAGACGTTTTGCGCCCATGCGCCGTACCAGCCAGCTACTGAGCGGTATGACCAGCGTCAGGCCTAAGATGTAGCCATTACTGATCCATGCCAGCTGGCTAACGGGGGCATCAAAATGTCTGCCAATCTCAGGATAAGCAACATTGGCGATAAACATGTTGACCAGATCAATAAAAAATCCCAGCAGATAGACACTGGCTACGCGCACACGATAGCTCATTTTTTTCCCAGACAGATCAGCGTAAGGCGCGCAGTATAGGTGCTTAGATTATTGGGATAAATTCACTTTCCGTTGTTACACTGTCAAAGTTATTTTGACAATGAGATGTCGCTAACGGAGTTCAATATGATCAATATGCAGCGGCTGGGGATCTTTGTCGCGGTAGTCGAGGCAGGCAGTTTTACAGGAGCAGCTCAGACGCTCGGGTTAACCAAAGCCGTTGTGAGTTTCAATATTAAACATCTTGAAGAGGAGCTGGGTGTCTCGTTACTCATCAGGAGCACCAGACGCGTTTCAGCCACGGACACGGGGGAAAGATTTTATCATCGCTGCCTTCAGCTTCTTCAGTATGCGGAAAGCGTATTAGAGGATGTAAGAAGTGATCACGCTGGATTAAGCGGGACACTCCGGATTACAACCACTCTGGAATATGGCGCTCGTGTGATCGTCCCTGCCCTGGCTGACTTTGCAGCCCAGCACCCACAGTTACGCATACATCACGTCTCTTCATCAAAAAATGACGACCTGATTGCCGGCCGCTTTGATGTGGCGATACGACTTGGCCATCTTGTCGATTCCAGTCATCACGCCCGCCTTATCGATCAGTTTGATATCCTGGCGGTCGCTGCACCTTGTTATCTCAACAGCCTGAATGAAGAGTCTATCCGGGATCTTTCACATCTCGCGTCAGCAAAATGGATTGCGCATAGCCGTTTATCGACGCCACTCAGCTGGCAGGTGACCACGCCCGAAGGCGAGTCTGTGCTGATGAGCGCATTTCAGCCTGCCATGATCACGGCTGACAGTGCCTCTTCTTTACTCGCTTTTGCTTTAGCCGGTGCTGGCGTGGCGATTCTGCCCGCCTGGCTGGTGCAGGATGAGATTGATAAAGGTGGATTAGTACGGCTGCTGCCCGATCATCAATTCCCCCGACAGGGAATTTACGCGCTCTACCCTAATACTCGTCATGTGCCAGAAAAAGTACGTGCGTTTATAGATTTCCTGCATGAACGTTTAGCGCTCTCCAGCAGAAAATAAGCGCATCCATCACATTATTCTGATGGGCTAACCGTTAATTTATCTGAACTGATTTAAATCCCATAAACTTTATTTTAAGCAGCGCGGCGGGATGATAAATATTTACTGTCTGGTTAATGACAATTCAGTTTAACGCAGGCGCATTACTTAATTCCCTGTCCTGATAAATCACTGCTGCGCGATAACCTGAAAACTGGCGCTGGGGCTTGTCTTGTTATCCCAACCCCAGCGCCTGCGGCTTCAGGCCCGGACCTGCGCCACACCCTGGTGTGGCTCAGCCATTTAATGCACAGCATTAAGTAAAAATTAACGCCGTATAAATAATTCGCACAGTCACAAAATAACATAAGATTTTAATCTGGATGATTGTGGTTTATTCGCTGGCAGGAAAACAGGTCGCATGTTATTTAATTTGAATGTCGCGCTTAAATCCATTTGCATCCGGGAATTAAAACATGAAAAAGAGCTTATCCCTCGCATTACTGTTTTCGCTCACAACAGTTAGTCACGCGGCACTGGCGCAGCAGACCCTGCGCTTTGGCGTTGACCCTACATTCCCGCCGTTTGAATTCAAGGCGGCTGATGGATCATTGCAGGGCTTTGATGTTGATCTGGGCAATGCCATCTGCGCTCAGGCAAAGGTGAAGTGCCAGTGGGTGCAAATGGGTTTTGATAGCAGCATCCCTGCCCTTCAGGCGAAGAAATTTGATGCCATCCTGTCAGCGATGTCGATGACCGATAAGCGTCGTCAGCAGGTGGCTTTCAGCGATATGTTGTACAACACGCCCAGTGCTTTACTGGCACCGGCTGCCAGCACGCTGACGACCGATGTTGCCTCATTGCGCGGTAAGACGATCGGTGTGGCACAGGGCACCATCCAGGAAACCTATGCCAAAACCAAATGGGAGCCGGAGGGCGTTAAAGTCATCTCCTATCCTAACCAGATGGAAGTTTATCCGGATCTGGTCGCCGGGCGTCTTGATGGCAGCCTGGCTAATGCGGTCTCTGCTGAACAGGGATTCCTGACCTCAGCCGAAGGCAAGCCGTACGCCATCAAAGGGACCCTGGTGGATAAAGTGATTTTTGGTGATGGCGTAGGTATCGCGCTACGCAAAGGAGATGAGGCAAACCTGAAGATGATTAACGCGGCACTGGCGGAGATTCATAAAAACGGGACTTATGACCAGCTAACCAAAAAATATTTTAAATTCAGTGTTTATCCCTGATCCTCACAACGTGAAGAATCGCAGGAGTATGAAGACTATGGCGTTGCCCGACTACCACGTTCAGCGCGCGAGCTTTATGGCAGCGGCGCAGAGCAAAGGTGCTGAGACGGCCTCGTATCCGCATCCTCTGCCTGGTCCTTTGGGAGAAGCCCTGTATACAGACGTAGCACGGATAGGACCGGCCAGCGCATCACGTCTG
Organism: Pantoea sp. paga; assembly: GCF_007558755.1. Taxonomy (NCBI): domain Bacteria; kingdom Pseudomonadati; phylum Pseudomonadota; class Gammaproteobacteria; order Enterobacterales; family Erwiniaceae; genus Pantoea; species Pantoea sp. paga. The sequence continues at coordinate 249,482 of NZ_VLTF01000003.1, read as the reverse complement.
ATGCTGGTCGTTTCCGGCACTCACGGCGTTGAAGGCTATTATGGTTCCGATTGTCAGATAGCCTGGCTCGAGAAGCTGGATGAAAAAGCGTTGCCCGCTGATACCGCGCTGTTGCTGATTCATCTGCTCAATCCATGGGGCGCGGCGCATTTACGGCGCGTGAACGAAGACAATATTGATCTGAACCGTAACTTTATCGATTTCAGTCAGCCACCTCCTGCTAACCCGGATTATGCACAGTGGCACGCTATTTATCATGGAGACCGTGCCAGTGCCGATCGGCAACTGGCCGACGCACTGCAGGGCGCGGGCTGGCAGGCGGTTAAACGTGTCACAGAAGCCGGACAATATACTTTTGCTGACGGCTTTTTTTTCGGCGGTGAGAAGCCCTGCTGGTCACACCTTACGATGGCGGCGATCGTTGACCAGCATCTCTCTGTAGCGAAAACCATCATCAGCTTTGACCTTCATACCGGGGCTGGCGCATGGGGGCATCCGATGCTGCTCTCTATTGCGGAGCAGCGTTATCCGGCGCATGACTGGGGCAAAGTCATTTACGGTGAGTGGCTGACCTTATTGTTTACCGGTGCCGGACGTGACAGCGTAACGGGCGTAACAGCAACGGCAACAGGCTATCTTTCGCAATATCTGCTGACGTCGCTGGCTGACACCCGGATTTTGCCTCTGGTGGTGGAGTGCGGGACTTACGAGGGCCAGGATATGCATCAGCGGGTGCGTGAAGATCACTGGCTGCACCTCTATAGCGATCCTGCCAGTGCAGGCGGCCAGGTGATAAAGCAGCAACTGGTCGAGGGGTTCTGGCCAGAAGATGCGGACTGGCGTGCGTTAGTGGCTTTCCGCACGCAGCAAATCTTTCTGCGCGGCTGGCGTGCCCTTGCAGACACGCCGTGATGTCATAGTCTGCCGTAAAAGGTCATGCGCGCGGTTTCTGACAACGCTATATCCGGCTGCGTATTGTAAGCCAGCACGGCCAGCATTCGCGTGACCTCGCCTTCAGTTGGGGTCACGCGATGCAGGGAATTACGGCCACGAAACAGCACCAGATCCCCGGCATCTATCTCCAGCGCGTCTACGGTCTGGCGTTCTTCCAGCACAGCTTCAACGCCTGCGAAGTTCATCTCACCGGCATCGGCATCCCGCAGATCTTTCACATACTGAAACACGCCGCCCGCCAGCGGTTTCTGTACCAGTAAGGTGATAGCAAATGAGGAGTTGTCGAAGTGCCAGCCCAGTTCCTGCCCGTGTGATGCATAGTGCAGGTTGATCGAGGAAAGCGGGTCAGCATAGGAATAGAGCGTTTTTTCACCCAGCACATCGCACAGGAAATGTTTGAACAGCTCATCATTATACAGCTGACGCAGCGGCGAGGCGGCAGCGATCACATCATCCGTAATACAGCCTTTGGTGCTGATCACATCCCTGTTACGCGGATGCTCAGCACTGAAAGCATTATCAGGTTTCATCAGATAGACATTGTGCTTGCTGCGGGTGTGATAAGCCTGGTGACGTTGTGCATTGCCCTCTTCGATGATCGCCTCTAAAGCGTGTGGTTTTAAAAACTGCCGCAGTACCAGCGCGCCGGACTGGTTTAACTGCTCACGACAACGTTGACGCCAGCCATGATCGGCCAGTGGATGAAGATCGAGACGAACAAGGGAACCAGACATAGCAACAATTCTCATGATGAGCAGGTGTGATGTTACTCTACCGGTCGCCTGCAACGCTGCGTAACGATAAAAACTTAATGCCCTGATAAGGAAGAGTTAATGCCTGCCCAATTGCCAAGGTTGCCAAAGATCAGCGTCATACAGTCATTTAAAGTGGCTGCCGAACTGGGCAGCCTGGCAAAAGCGGCCGCTCAACTGGCCTTAACCCCGGCGGCAGTCAGTCAGCAGATTCGCCAGCTGGAGGAGCAACTCGGCAGCGCCCTGTTTTTACGTACGCAGAGCGGCGTGATGCTGACCGAAACCGGAAAAGAGTATCTGCGCTATGTCACCGAGGCGTTTGATATTCTGCATCTCGGTCAGCAAAACATCCGCCATGCGGCCAGTGCGCCAAAACTCACGGTTTACACATTACCGGCGCTGGCGTCCAAATGGCTGTTGCCCCAGCTGGCGAGCTGGCGCGACCATTGCCCGAATATCGATCTCTCGTTACACGGTACGCATTCTCAGGTCGATTTCACCGCGATGCCCGCCGATTTTGTGATCTGCTTTGGGGAGGATCGTTACCCGCAGTCAGATAAGCTGAAGTTGTTTCATGATGATGTACTGCCGGTGGCCAGCCCTGCTCTGTTACATCGCTTTACGCCGGAAACGATCTTAAGCCAGGCGCCGCTGATCCACCTCGACTGGGGCAATGAAGGCCGTTTTCTGCCTGACTGGCGAAGCTGGTTTCAGGCTAAAGGCATGGACGAACCTCTGCCGCAGCCCGCGTTCAGCTTTAATCTGACCTCGCTGGCGATTGATGCGGCCGTCGCGGGAGCTGGTGTGCTGCTGGGGCAGCGACGACTTATCGCGGCGGAACTGGCGCGGGGCGATCTGGTGGTAGTGGATGATCTTTGCCTGCCGCTGAGCAAACCTTATTACCTTGTCTGGCCGCAACGCACCCTGAGCCAGCCAGGCAGTGAGGCGATGATCAGCTGGTTAAGCCAACTGGGCGCGAGCGCCGGATAGCCCGTCGCCGTGATCGGACTCGCCTGCGCCCGCCAGTCTGGAACCCTTAGCGGGCGCAGGGTCAGATTATCACTGCGCCACAAGGTGATCAGGTGTCATCATCCTTCCGCATTATCCTCAACAATCACCGCCACGCGTTGCCCTGCGCGTACAGCGCTGCCTGGCTGCACGCTGACCTGCTGAACAATGCCGTCGCACGGCGCCAGAAGCGGGATCTCCATCTTCATCGACTCCAGCACCACCAGAATATCGCCTTCCCGCACCCGGCTGCCCGCCGTCGCCTGCACCTGCCATAAATTGCCGGAAACCGGGCTTTCTACCCCCTGCTCGCCCGGCTGCAGCGGCGCGTCGCCGCCTTCATCGGCCACACTTTCCTGACTGTCAAAATGGGCCTGGCCGCTGGCGATCCAGCGGTCACGTTCCGCATGGAACGCGGCTTGCTGGTGATCGCGAAACAGCCCGATACTCTCCGCTTCACGGGCGAGGAAATCCTGATATTCCGCCAGCCGCAGTGTGCTGTGCTCGATGCGCAGCGGATAGCGACCGAGGGGAAAATCGCGGCGAATCTGCAACAGCTCACTGGCCGGAACCGGATAAAAGCGGATCTGATCGAAAAAGCGCAGCAGCCAGGGTTTACCGCCAAAATCGGCGACTTCATGATACCGGTTCCACATCTGCAGCGTGCGGCCGACAAACTGATAGCCGCCTGGTCCCTCCATGCCATACACACACAGATAGGCACCGCCGATGCCAACCGAGTTTTCCGCTGTCCAGGTGCGGGCCGGGTTATATTTTGTCGTCACCAGGCGATGACGGGGATCCAGCGGCGTGGCGACCGGCGCGCCGAGGTAGACATCGCCCAGCCCCATCACCAGATAGCTGGCTTCAAAGACCGTGTTCCAGACAGCCTGCTCATCCGGCAGATCGTTTATACGGCGGATAAATTCAAGATTACTCGGGCACCACGGCGCATCCTGCCGCACGGTGGTCATATATTTTTCGATGGCCTTCTGACAGGCCGGATCGTCCCAGGAGAGCGGCAGATGCACCACGCGTGTGGGAACCTGAAGGTCATCACTCATGCAGACCCTCTCCCACTCACCGCGCACCCACATCAGCAGCACGTCGGGCGTCAGCGTCTCCGGCTGAAAGTGGATTTGCAGCGAGCGGATCCCCGGCGTGATATCAATAATGCCGTTGCGGGATTGCGCTTCCAGCGCCTGCATCAACGCATGAATGCGAAAACGTAACACCAGATCCAGTTCCGGCTCGCCAGCCTCCAGCAGCAGATGCGTATCACCAGAGAGGCGCGCCACCAGGCGTTTATCCGCTTCGCCGCAGGTCATCACGATGGGCGAAATCAGCGGTGCAGGCTGCCAGTCTGTTTCCTGTGGCTGAAGCGTGGTCAGTTCGGTGCGTCGGCCCTCTGCCAGTTGGCGGGCGGTCGTGATATCCACCGCGACAAACTTCACTCCGTCACCGGCTTTGAGCTGTCCCAGTTGCCAGAGGTCCGCCTCGATTACCGTCACCGGGCAGACGAACCCGCCAAGGCTCGGGCCATCCGGCCCCAGAATCACCGGCATATCACCGGTAAAATCGACCGCGCCGATCGCGTACGGGTTGTCATGAATGTTTGAGGGGTGCAGCCCTGCTTCACCGCCGCTGTCGCGGGTCCAGATTGGCTTTGGCCCTATCAGGCGAACGCCGGTGCGGCTGGAGTTAAAATGCACTTCCCATTCTGTGGCAAAGAACGTCTCGATATACTCCGGCGCAAAGAATTCAGGCGCACCGTGCGGACCATAAATGACGCGCAGCGTGCGCACCGTGGCAAGCTCTGTGTGCAGTCCGACGGGCAGTTCCGTTCCGGTTGCGCTCGCGGAACGCGGAGCGAGATGCAGCACGTCACCGCTGCGCAGTGCGCGTCCGGCATGTCCGCCAAACTGACCAAGGGTGAACGTGCTTTTGCTGCCTAAATAGTCCGGCACCTGAATACCACCGCTCAGACAGAGATAACTTCTGACGCCCGCGCCACTTATTGCGCCCAGCTTCAGCGTTGCCCCGGCCGGAATGGTAAATACAGAATTCATTGACTGCCCGACGCTATCCAGTGTGACAGTGAGCGGCGCGCCAGAGATCACCGCCTGAATCTCAGTATTAAATTTCAGGGTGGGTCCATTCAGGGTGATTTCCAGCGCGGCGTCACCCTCCTCATTGCCCAGCAGACGGTTGCCCAGACGCAGTGCGCGATCATCCATCGGCCCCGACGGCGGCACGCCCACTGCCCAGTATCCCAGACGTCCGGGATAGTCCTGAACGCTGGTCTGGGTTCCGGCACTCACCACTTCAACCATTGCCGCCTGATAGGCGAGCTGCTCCAGGCAGCGGGTCCAGGGTTCGCCAGCCGTGAAGGGCGAGAAGGCCAGAATCTGCAACAGATAGAGACGATTGGTTTCTACGCCATAGAAACGGGTCTCAGCCAGCGCCTGTGCCAGGGTGGCGATGGCTTCCTCGCGAGTGGGGTGCCAGGTAATAACTTTTGCCAGCATCGGGTCGAAGAATGGCGGGACTTCACAGCCGGCTTCCACCCAGCGGTCAATGCGCAGGGTTTTACCGTCGGCTGCCGGAAAGAGGACCTGGGTTAACAGCCCTGGCGAAGGCTGGAACTGCCGCCCCGGATCTTCCGCATAAATTCGCGCCTGCACGGCATGGCCCTGAGGATTCAGCGCGGCGGCTAACGCATGAAGCGGAGGAAGATCGCCTGCTGCCAGCTCAATCATCCACTGCACCAGGTCAACGCCCCACACCTGCTCCGTGACGCCATGTTCAACCTGCAGCCGGGTATTCACTTCAAGAAAATAGAACTGCTGCGCCACGCTGTCATAGACAAACTCAACCGTTCCGGCGCTGCGATAGTTCACCGCTCTTCCCAGCGCGATAGCCGCCGCGCATAAAGCCTCCGCCATCCCTGCGGGCAGATTCGGCGCTGGCGTCTCTTCGATCACTTTCTGGTTACGCCGCTGTACCGAGCAGTCGCGTACGCCCAGCGCTATTACCTCGCCCTTTCCGTCACCGAAAATCTGCACTTCAAGATGACGGGCGCGTTCGATATATTTTTCGAGAAATACCCCGGCATCGCTGAAGTTGTTCTGGCCGAGGCGCTGGACCGTTTCAAACGCCTCTGACAGCGCATTCGCATCACGACAGACACGCATACCGATCCCACCGCCGCCCGCGGTACTTTTGAGCATCACTGGATAGCCGACCATTTCTGCGGCGCGCCGGGCTTCGCTGATATCCGCCAGTAGTTCACTGCCTTCCAGCAGCGGCACCCCTTCGGCTTTCGCCAGCGCGCGGGCCGTGTGTTTCAGGCCAAAAGTTCGCAACTGCTGCGGTGTGGGGCCGACAAAAATCAGACCGGCAGCCTCGCACGCCTCAGCAAAGGCGGCGTTTTCCGAAAGGAAACCGTAGCCAGGATGAATCGCTTTCGCCCCGCTCTGCTGCGCGGCGGCGATAATTTTTTCCGTCACCAGATAGGTTTGTGCAGCCGGGCCTTCGCCAAGACTTAGCGCCACATCCGCCTCGCGGATATGTAAACTGCTCAGGTCGGCTTCGGAGTAAACGGCGATCCCTTTCACCTGCATGGCACGCAGCGTGCGCAGGATACGACAGGCGATAGCACCGCGATTAGCAATCAGTAAGGTATCAAACATAAGCGAACTCTCAGGGATGCGGGTCGTCCCGCAAAATTCGATATTCCCTGGGGCCGTCCCCGGGGCTGACCGGCACGTAACAGGCGTACGCCGGTGGTGTGTTGAGAGGTCTGACGCAAAAGGCTGAGAAACTCAGTCCCGCTTGTCGCCATGGCAACGCTGACTCAGTTCCACACCAGCACTTCGGCGGGCGTCGGGTTCCAGCCGTTACAGGGGTTATTCAGCTGCGGACAGTTGGAGATCAGCACCATCACATTGCATTCGGCTACCAGCTCAACGTATTTGCCGGGTGCCGATAGCCCGTCTTCAAAGGTCAGACCGCCTTCCGGCGTAACCGGAACGTTCATGAAAAAGTTGATGTTGGCACCGATATCGCGTTTGTGAAGGCGGCCATCGTGCAGGCAGGCACAGAGAAAGTTATCCCGACAGCTGTGCATGTAGCGCTTATCCTGGGCATAGCGCACGGTGTTGCTCTCCTGCGAGCAGGCTCCGCCCAGGGTATCGTGACGACCGCAGGTGTCGGCGACGATAGTCAGCAGCGGATTGCCGAGATTCGAATAGAGCACGCTGCCGGTGGTCAGATAGACGTGTCCCTGACGACGCAGCGTGCGCTGAGGATCGTAGCGTTCCCGCGGGTTATCGCGGTTGTAAAACAGGGTATCAATAGCCTGATTCCCTTCGAGGTCGAGCAGGCGCAGCGTCTGCCCTTTTTTCACTTCGAACAGCCACGGTTCGCCTGCCGGGATCACGTGGCGATAGACGGCATCTTCAGGACGACGATCAGAGTGGATAAGGGTCATCTCAGCCTCCTTACAGGGCAAAAAGTTGGGTGTTATGAAGCGCGCGCTGGTTTTCACCGCGCGTGACCATCGCTTCGCTGACGGCCTGCATATCGTCGGACTGATACCAGCTCAGCTGTACCGGTCGCGGGAGATAGTCAGTGGCGGGATCCTGCGGATGTGGCAGCGCGGTCAGCACGATCAGCACGTCCATGGGTGCGAACAGTTCAGTGAAATCGCCGGCGCGGCTGTTGCCCGCGCTGAACCGGAAGCGGCCCTCCTCATCAACCGTGACCTTGCTGAAAAAGTTGACGACCATCAGCAGATCTTCCAGACCCAGATCCCATTTGCCCATCTCAACCAGCAGATTATCGGCGCCGTTGCGGTAGAAGCCGTTGCGCAGCTCCTGATAGCGTCCGGCTCCATACTTATGGTGCGTTTCCACCGCGTTGAGTACGCCGCCAAACGGGTCGTGCCAGCCGCAGCTATCTGCCACGATCGCGGCCAGTACCCGTCCCATGTCGGAGTAGAAACAGTGCCCGGTGGTCAGGCGAGCCGTGTGCTGGCCTTTCAGGGTGTCCGGCAGATTCAGGCGTTCACTTTTCTCGTGGGGATTTAGCATCATCATGCTGACGTTCGCGCCACCCTCGATGTCGGTCAGGCGCAGGATCTGCCCTTTGCGCAAAATCAGCGAGGTGTGCCCTCCGCCAGGCAGCTGCTCTTCGCGCAGGCTCGGAGCTGAATGAAAAAGTGCGGTCATTGAGCGGTCTCCTTGAAGGAATAAATGTTGTTTTTGTTGCGGGTTGCCAGCTGCGACAGCCGCGTTTCATTAAGCGGGATGTCGTAAGTGATACGCGCGCCCCAGGCATTGGGGGCCTGAGGATCGATGCGCACTTTGTCGAAAACCAGCAGCCGGGTGCCAAGATTGAAGCCTTCGGCAAGGTCGTGAGTGACCATAAACACCGTCATGCGGGTTTCGCTCCAGAGCTGGAGCAACAGCGCATGCATATCTTTGCGGATGCCGGGGTCCAGCGCGCCGAAGGGCTCATCCAGCAGCAGTACGCGCGGCTGCATCACAAAAGCCTGCGCAATGGCCAGCCGCTGCTGCATCCCGCCCGAAAGCTGCGCCGGATATTTATCGAGAGAATGGCCCAGCCCGACTTTCTCCAGCATCTGTTTTGCCTGCTCACGGGCATGGCGTTTTCGGGCGCCAAACAGCCGGCCAGTAAACGGTGAAGCCGGAAGTTCGAGGCCAATGGCGACGTTATCCAGCACGTTGAGATGAGGGAAAACGGAGTAACGCTGAAACACCACGCCACGGCTGCGATCGGGTTCCGCGCGCAGCTGTTCGCCATCCAGTGTGATCGATCCCCGTGTCGGCTTTTCCTGACCCAGCAGCAGGCGTAAAAACGTCGACTTACCACAGCCGGACGCCCCCACCAGCGAGCAGAACTCGCCCTCTTTCACCTGCAGATTGATGCGTTCCAACACCACGTGGTCGCCATACTCCTGCCAGATATTTTTGATTTCGATAAAACTCATTCCCGGCCTCCTTCCGCCCAGGGGAAACAGGCTTTGTGCAATTGACGCAGCGCGAGGTCCATCAGCCACGCCAGCAGAGTGATCCAGATGACATAGGGAATGATCACATCCATCGCCATATAGCGACGAACCAGGAAAATGCGATAGCCCAGTCCGGCTGTTGCGGAAATCGCCTCGGCGGAGATCAGAAAGAGCCATGCGGATCCCAGCAACAGCCGCAGCGAGGTGATCAGCCGCGACAAGAGCTGCGGAAGCACAACCCGCAGCACCACCGTCCAGCTGTTCGCCCCCAGGGTTTGTGCTTTGATAAACAGCTCTGCGGGGATTTCCCGCGCCCGATGTTCAAGGTCGCGCGCCAGCATCGGCGTAATCCCGATAACAATCAGCATCACTTTTGACAGCTCATCCAGCCCGAAGACGATAAACAGCATCGGCAGGAGCGCCAGCGGTGGGATCATCGACACCACAGTCATAAAGGGTGACAGTGCCGCGCGACTCATCGGGAAGACGCCCGCAGCAACACCGATGCAGAGACCAATCAGTGAAGAGATCGCCAGGCCGGTCAGCAGACGGCTTAAGCTAATCCACGTATCCGCCCACAGCAGATATTCGCCGCTGCGCTTGTCCGGCGTGAAGGCCATCCGATCAATGGCGGCGATCATCTGTGACAGGCCGGGCAGCAGTTTGTCGTGTGGGTTGGCTTCAAGACGCACCGCCGAACTGATAAACCAGACGGCGATCAGCAATACAAAAGGTAATAGCATCAGCGTCAGGCGCATTCCCTGCCGGGGATAGCGGTTGATGTGGCGCATGGCATATACTCCTGAGATCGGTGATTACAGCTTGCCCGCAGCGGCCATCTTCAGATAGCTGTCGTCAAAGCGCAGTTTGATGTTCGCTGTATCACCGACGGTGATGTTGCCAGGGAAGCTCATGCCGATGAAGTCAGCGCTTTGTGCCCCCTCGCCCAGCAATCCTTTATCAAAGGAGAACGCGGCGACGCGCTGCATGGTTTTCGCCAGATCGGGAGAAGAAACAAATGTCTGGGTTTCGGCTGGGGTCCAGAACAGGTGGGTGGTTTTCAGCTGCGCCTTGTATCCGGCGAGGTCAGTACCGGAATCGGCAGCCATCGCGCTCAGCGCCTGCGCATCTCCGGCCTGCATTTTCGCCATCATCTCAAACCAGGCACCGGTCAGCGCCTTGCCCAGCGCGGGGTTATCTTTCAGGGTCTCTGTATTCACCACCATCATGTCAATCAGTTCGCCCGGCACGGCCGAAGAGCTGAACACTTCTGTGGTTTGTGGGGTTTTCTTGATCACTGAAAGCTGCGGATTCCAGGCAACTGCCGCCTGCACGCCGCTGGTACCAAAGGCGGAGACGATATCGGCATCGGAGGTGTTCACGACCTTAACGTCTTTTTCCTGTAAACCGGCCTTCTCCAGACCGCGAACCAGCAGGTAGTGCGAAACCGACAGCGCAGGAAGATAGACAGACATCCCTTTCAGGTCGCTGAGTTTTTTGTTTACGCCTTTCAGCACCACTCCGTCATTACCATCGGAGAAGCTGCCGGTGATCAGCGCCGTGGAATCAATGCCGCCCGCCGCAGGTATGGTCAGCGCATCCATGTTGGTCATGGTGCAGCCGTCGAACTGACCCGCGGTGTACTGGTTGATTGACTCGATATAGTCATTGAGCTGGGTGATATGAATTTTGATGCCGTATTTGCTGGCCCATTTATCGATGATTTTCTCGTTGCTGATGGTGCCCCACGGCATCCAGCCCGCATAGATAGTCCAGCAGATATTGAACTCTTTTTTGACCGCGGCGAAAGATGGCGCGCTGACCAGCAGCGTCAGCGACAGAATAAGCGTCAGGAGGGGTGATTTCTTCATGGTTGACCTCTGGTTGGCACAAAAAAACGGGAGCAGCGCAAGACACCAACTGGTGCCGCTGTCTCCCGGGCTTTTGTCCCGCCGTGTAACCTCGCAGAGGTCGCCAGCTCTCGGACCAGACATTCACCTGCGTGAACCGGAACCCTAGCCAGCTATTTGCTATCAATTGTGTCGAACGCTGCTTACTGTTCAGACTTCAGCAAATGGCGTGCCAGAAATTAAATCATGATAAATCAGATAAATAGAGGGAGGAAAATCACGAAGGCACCGTGATGGTGAGTCAGTAACGGGCGTTGCACATAATCAGTGCCGGGCAGGCAAGAGATATCAGAACCCTCAGTCAGTCTCTTTTCATACTCACATCTATGCCGGAATGCAGACCCGGACCGTGACGCCTGTCACTTATCGCTATATAATCTACTGCATAACGAATTTTGAGGATAGTTAATGAAGCGCTTCTGGCAGGCATGCACACTCGGTTTACTTATACTCCTTCCGCTCTCTTCCCAGGCATCGCGCCAGATAACCGATCAGACAGGTCGCCAGGTCACGATTCCTGATCGTGTTGATCGTATTGTGGTGCTTCAGCATCAGACGCTTAACCTGCTGGTGCAGATGAACGCGACCGATAAAATCGTCGGTGTAATGGCGAACTGGAAGCAGCAACTTGGTGACAGCTATGCCCGCCTGGCTCCCGAGCTGAATCAGAAAGCGACACTGGGGGATCTGACGCATGTTGATCCCGAAAAATTGGTGGCGCTGCATCCGCAGGTGGTATTTGTGACCAACTATGCGCCGCATGAGATGATCGACAGCATTACCGCGCTGGGCATTCCGGTGGTGGCTATCTCACTGCGTCATGACGAGCCGGGTGAAAAGGCAAAAATGAACCCGTCTATCCGCGACGAGGAAATGGCCTATGACAAAGGACTGCGTGAAGGGATTACGCTTATCGGCGAGATCGTTAATAAACCGGCAGAAGCAAAAGCCCTGATTACGGCCACCGATCAGGGCCGCAAAATCGTCAGCGATCGCCTGAAGGATGTTCCGGCGGAGAAACGCATTCGCGCCTATATGGCGAACCCGGAACTGACCACCTACGGATCAGGGAAATATACCGGCCTGATGATGCTGCATGCGGGCGCGGTCAACGTCGCCGCAGCGACCGTAAAGGGATTCAAAACCGTGTCGATGGAGCAGATAATCGCCTGGGATCCGCAGGTGATTTTTGTGCAGGCTCGCTATCCCTCCGTCGTGAATGAAATCAACAACTCACCGCAGTGGCAGGCTATCGACGCGGTAAAAAATCATCGCGTCTGGCTGATGCCGGACTACGCCAAAGCATGGGGTTATCCAATGCCGGAAGCGATGGGGATTGGCGAATTGTGGATGGCGAAAAAACTCTATCCACAGAAATTTCAGGATGTGGACATGAATAAGCTGGCCAATAAGTGGTATCAGCGCTTCTATCGCACCGCTTATCAGGGAACAGAGTGATGCGCGTACTGGCGGCGGGCAGCCTGAAAGCGGTCTGGCCCGCGCTGATGGCGTACTTTCCTGAGCCAGTTGAAACCCGGTTTGGCCCCGCCGGTCTGCTCCGCGAACGGATTGAAGCCGGTGAGCCCTGCGATCTCTTTGCTTCAGCCAGTGAGGAGCATCCGCAAAAATTGCTGAACGCTGGGCGAGCGCTGGCAGTCATACCGTTCACGACCAATAAACTCTGCATCACGGTTCGCAGCGATCGGCTACAGGCGGGAGACGACTGGTATCAGCTACTGACCCGCGACACACTGCGGATCGCAACCTCTACACCCACAGCCGATCCCTCTGGCGACTACGCGCAGACCCTTTTCACCCGGATGGGCAACGCTGGTGAAGCGGTGCGCCAGCGCGCAAAGGCACTGGTGGGTGGGCGTGACTCTGGACCTATTCCCGCAGGCAGGCTGGCGGCAGAATGGATTATCCTGGAGGATCAGGCGGATCTGTTTATCGGTTATGCCAGCTATCGGGCGGCCCTGAGCCAGATTGCCGGGCTGACAGTCGTTGAAATCCCTGCAGCTTTCAATCCTGTTGCGCGTTACGCCTGTGCGATCATTACGCCAGAGGCGCGTCGGCTGGCGGATTTTTTAGAATCGGAGCAGGCAAAAGCGGTGCTGCGGGAAGCGGGGTTTGGCGGGGAGTAAATGCCTTTTCTGTCGCGGATGACTTTGCGCCCTGTCAGCATATCGCTTTAAGGGCGCGAAACACAGATCATCAAAGCTTAGCGAAATCCACCTTAAGCTTGTGACTGATATGTTCAGCCTGCCCGGTGGCGCTACTGTGGTGCATTATGAAGTAAGGATGTTTAAAACTCTTCAGGCTCGCCCGGCAATGGCTCGGTCAGTTCCTGCCCTTTAACACCGGCATAGGTAATCACCAGTTCGGCTGGCTCATCCAGGGTGTAACCGCGATGCGCGCTGTTGACCGTCTCATTGAGGGCTTCACCCGCATGGAAAGTGCGCTGTTCGCCGCTCTCTTTGTCCTCAACAGTCAGGGTGCCGGAAAGAATAAACGCCGCATTAGGCATTGGATGGGTGTGCCAGGGTAATGACGTATGGGCAGGCAGTGACAGCCGCATAACGGTCAGCTCAGGTTCGCCGGTGGGATAGGCCTCAATCACTTCATCGTTCCAGGCCTGGCTGCTGCGCATCACTTCAACCGCGTTAATTTCGTTATCTTGCTTCGACATGGTTAATCCCTGTTAATAATCAATAGAATGCCAGTAGTGACCGATAGGTAAGCTTAGAAGAAAACTGTGTTGATGCCCGCCTGCGTTTTAATAAGCCTGTTAACAGGAATTTTCCGCCAGCGAACACAGGGATGAAAACCGGACATTACCGGACTGGCTGAATCGCTGATTAATTAATGTTCAATATTTGCGTTGTGGTTATAAGATATATTCCTCAGTCAGTACGCAACCTGTGAGATCTGTATTATCTTTGAAGCCATCAACCACCTGAGGGATTTCTGATAATGAAAGGTCTGTTTACGGCATTACTCGCCAGTTCTGTTCTACTATTATCCGCCTGCTCAAAAGATGACGATAACAAAGTTAAAGTAGCAATTAATACCGGGCCTGATGAAGCAATCTGGCAGGTGGTAAAGCAGGTGGCGAAGGATAAATACAAGCTGGATGTCGAAGTACTTAACTTCAATGACTATGTACTGCCAAATGAAGCGCTGAATAACAAAGAAGTTGATGCTAACGCCTTCCAGAGCCTGCCTTATCTGGAATCCCAGTCTAAAGAGCGCGGCTACAAATTTGCGGTGGTGGGTAAAACGTTCGTCTTCCCGATTGCTGCCTATTCGCACAAAATCAAGAACATCAGTGAGCTGCAGAATGGTGCCACTATCACCATCTCTAACGAAGCCACTACGCTGGGACGCAGCCTGCTGCTGCTGCAGGCGCAGGGTCTGATTAAACTCAAACCGGATGTGGGTTATTTACCGACCTCACTGGATATCATCGAAAATCCAAAAAACCTGAAGCTGGTTGAAGTGGATACACCACAGCTGACCCGCACCTTAGACGATCCAAACGTCACTCTGTCGATTATCAATACTAACTTCTCAGCCCAGGCTGGATTATCAGCACATCGCGATGGCTTATTTATGGAAAGCGCCTCATCGCCTTACGTCAATGCGCTGGTATCACGTGAAGATAATAAAGACAGCGATAAAATTCAGAAGCTGAAGTCTGCGCTGCAGTCACCAGAAGTCGCGGCCAAAGCCGAAGAAGTTTACAAGGGTGATGCGATTAAAGGCTGGTAAGTCGCCCGATAATCGATCATTAACGATCAAAAAAGGCCGCACTCTGTTGCGGCCTTTTTTATATCTGCACTTTTACCGGCAGATCTGCCAGCACTTATACATCCGCGCCTGCCCGCAAGGTCACAGGAAGGGTTACGCGGCTGCGCCTTTTGGCTGAGCAGAGAGATGCCCTGCCCACAGACTGGCGACCCATTTCACCCCTTTAGACGTAAAACGTGCCTGAGAAAAAGCGTGCTGATTTTCGCCCGTGCCGGTATGCAGCGTAAAGTAGCCGGCCTGCAGATGGTAATGCTGCGGCGTCAGGGTGCCTTTTGCGCGATACATGATGTTGCGCTCCAGCAGAAACTGGCGGAACTCCGGTTCTTTCACTTTCAGCATTTTGCAGAGCTGCCGAAAACCCAGCGAGTCATCAACCTCAACGAAGTTATCAAAGAACGCCGCCTTGGGTGCCGAGAGAGCCAGCTGCTGCTCCGCCGCCTGACGCTGTTCAAACTGCTCAGCCCAGGCGCGAGCGGCTTCAGCCGGATTGGTAAAGTCAGGCAGATGGGTCGTCTTCTCGCGATCCTGCCAGCGATCCAGCACTTCTGCAGTGAAACCAGGCGACAGGCGAGCCACGGCCAGCAGCGAATCACGCTTGCACAGACGGTACTCCTGACGCACTTCCCCTTCCCGCTCATACTCATTCACGCTGAGCGGCTGGGAGAGACGCTGAGCCGTCTCCAGACTTTTGATTAACCGCTTCACTTCTCCGTGTGTAATACCGGTCATCTGAGCCAGTTCACGGCTGCTCATTGTGACCGATTGTTCCAGAGATTTGAGGCTTTCAGTTGAAATCATCATGGGTTCACCCCTCGCTAACGCTACCAATACCCGGCGGGCAGTCGATTAATTATACAAACACCTGTTCAAATATCCAGTATTTTATTTAAGCAATAACGTAACTGGAAGCTGTTACGCAAACAGCGGGGTGTGAGGCGGTTTTGCGGACTGAAGAGTGCGTGTGGAATGCCTTGCAGGAGGCGTTGCGGGCTTTTGCTGCAGCATAAGCGGGTAATCCATCGCTCAGTTATTTACATATAATCACAATGATGGACACAGACTCTTTACATTACAGTATAGTGAAGGCTGTCAGCAGGTTACTGGCCTGCCGGGCTCACTATTTTTGATCCGGGGTGCAGAGGCGCAATCTGGCCCGTTACCACTGGATGTCACCTTTTACTGGAGTAAGTCATGCAGCCGTTGAAAGTCGCCTTTATTAAAGCTAACTGGCACAGCGAAATCGTTTCTCAGGTTCTGACCGGATTCGAACAGGAACTGGAAAGCCGCGGTACCTCATATGAGATTAAGACATGGGATGTTCCGGGCGCTTTTGAAATGCCGCTGCTGGCGCAACGCCTGGCGCAGACCGGCAAATACGATGCGATTGTCTGTGCAGCACTGGTGGTGGATGGCGGCATCTATCGCCATGATTTCGTCGCGCAGGCTGTAGTAAGTGGTCTGATGCAGGCGCAGCTGACAACCAATGTGCCCGTCTTCTCTGTGTCACTTACGCCACATAATTTCCAGCCATCGGCAGAGTTTATCGACTTCTATACTCAGCATTTCGTGAAAAAAGGTCAGGAAGCGGCGCGTGCCGTCTGCCAGATTCACGCCCTGGAACTCTGATACGACTGTAACGAATGCTGACAATGCGTTTGCCTGCGCTGTTAAGGAGAGAAAGTTGGAAAACTCACGTCCGCCTTTACCGCCATTTACTGTGGCTGCACAGGCGATAGAAAAAGTCCGGCTGGCTGAGGATGGCTGGAACAGCCGGGATGCGGAGCGAGTCGCTCTGGCCTATTCAGCGGACAGCAAGTGGCGTAACCGTGATACCTTTCTGACCGGCCGGGCAGAAATCATCGCCTTCCTGCAGCAAAAATGGCAGCGGGAGCAGCAGTATCGGCTGATTAAAGAGTTATGGAGTTTTGACCAGAACCGGATTGCGGTGCGGTTCGCCTATGAATGGCATGATGAGCAACTGCAGTGGTATCGCTCATATGGCAACGAGAACTGGGCTTTTGATGAGCAGGGTTTAATGCAGCAGCGTTATGCCAGCATTAACGATCTGAAAATCAGTGAAGAACAGCGGCTGTTTCACTGGCCGCAGGGCCGACGTCCTGACGACCATCCTTCACTGAGCGAACTGGGCTTATAGCGTCAGCCCTTCCAGCGGAGAGCCAGGCTCTCCGCCGTCATCCACTTAGCCCTGCTCGTCCTTGTTCTCAACAAAGGTCGCTTTATTACGTGTGACCGTATAAGCCACCTTTTTGACATCGTCCGGTGACGTGGTCACTTCTACCGGCGCAATGGTCACCCGACCCATACCAAACAGGGTGGGGACATAGCCGCCCACCTGGTGTTTTCCGGCCGGAACATGCAGCAGCATGCTTTCGCCGTTGGGCAATCTTCCGGCGTCTTTACCATCTACAGTCAGGAATACACTGGAGCCATCATCTGTGCGTGTCTTGATGTGTGAGACATCAATCTGCGTCGGGCCAGCAGCAAATTCATCTGGCGCATCGCTGGCGGCATTTTTCTTCGCGCAGCCGGCCAGCACAGCAGCAACCGTCACAACGGCGAGAGTATAACGATAACGCATTGGGCACTCTTTCTCCTGATCATCAGAACCCGCTATTTTAGCGATTTAGCAGGAGGATGTAAGGGGGAGAAGAGTCGGCATGCTCTTAAAAACGGCTTAAATGTGCTGATTTCCAGGTATATTTGCGTAAAGAATATTTACTGAATAAATACACAGTGTTTTTATTGCCTGATCGTAGTGCTTTTAACCTGCTGATCAGCATAAATTTAATCTGAGAATAACAACGAATAAGCGTAGCGTCACAGGCACATAGCGCCAGTTTGCCTTAACTCTGCCTCTGTTAATCGTCTGTTATAAGGTTCATAGTGGTGGTTCATCCCCGGTTGATCCCGGCGGCCTTTCCCTCAACAGAGGGCACGATATGCATTCTTATACCACCGATACTGTTTGCGCCATAACCGGCACCCATCCTGCGAACCTGAAGAGCTGGATGAAGCAGGGATTACTGACGCCGCAGCAGTATCAGGAACGCTGGAGTGAACATCACCTCAGTGAAATCCAGACCCTGGTTGGCTTAACAGCCACTGGCGCGACGCTCGACGAAATCTGGCAAGGTCAGCAGTCTGCTTCTACGGTTACCACCTTTGGCTGGGCGGCGCGCAAAGGCGACCTGCTCTGGCAACTTGAATTTGGCACACCGCTGTCGCTTTCACGTCAGATGCACACAATGTCCAGCCATTATAGCGGTGATGATTTCGTCATTAATCTGCTGCGGCCGCTAAGCGCCTGGCTTTACACCGATCTCCGTCGGGGAGCGTCACGGCGTCTCAACCGTTTTGAGCAAACTGTTCAACAGCAGGCGGATAAAGTCATGCGCGCCTCATCGCGCAACGAATCCTCCATTCCCCTGTTTCTGGAAGCGGTGAGCGTACTGGATAAAACCGAAATCTGGCTTGAAGCCATTCGTCTTACTGCGATGGGCTTTAATGTCGAGGTTGACTCGCGTGCTTCTGGTCAGCCAGCCGTTAAAACTGATCTCCATCAGCATCATGTGATGTGGTGTGGTGCCGGCATCAGCCAGCAGATGCAGGACTATTTTGAACAGCAGAGTCAGGATGGTCATCCGGTAATGCTTAGTGGGCCTGATTGTAATCTGCAATTTTCCCAATCCAGGGCCTCCAGCGCTGCCTGAAAGCAGGCAGCTCCGTCTTTACCCCCGTTTTTCCGCGCCAGTAAATATTTTTTTTCGTTAAGAATCTCTTAAGGTGGTTCCGTATACTGGTGCCACAACCCTGACTCATTGACGAGACTAAGATGAAAAAGACCTTACTGACCTTCAGCCTTCTCCTGTTACCCCTGACTTATACTGCTGCGCACGCGGCCTCTGACCTGACAGGTTGTGCAGCCAAAAAGCAGGAGATTGAGACTCAGCTCTCTTTTGCCCGCCAGCACAATAATACCCACCAGGTTGCCGGCCTTGAAAAAGCGCTGAGCGAAGTGAATCAGAACTGTACCGAAAGCAGTCTGCTAAAGCAGCGTCAGGAAAAAGTGGCAGAGAAAAAGTTGAAGGTACAGGAACGCGAAGAGGAACTGGCGAAAACGAAAGCAGAAGGACGCAGCGCCAGCAAGATCCAGAAGCGCGAAGATAAACTGGCTGACGCACGCCAGGAACTGAAAGAAGCCGAACAGGCTCTGCATCAGTAAAACTCATTCTGGCCAGCCACTGCGCTGGCCGTTATTCTCCCTTCCTCAGCCCTGACCCATTCTCCTTTCTAAATACCTGATTAGCCTGCGCTATTAACATCCAATCCATTACTTTATGTAATCCTTTGATTACTTATTCTCATGCACTTAATTGGTGCAGCAAAGTCAACAGGGTGACGATCAATTATTTAACTTTTTGAACGCCCTCAAAGATCTGAAAGATAGCGATATTTCCCGTCCTATGCAGAAAATACGCACTTCACGCGCATCTTTATTCGCCTGTGACGGGTCAGCAATACTAATCTATTCACTCACCCTGCCCTAAAACAGGGCATTACTGCGTTGTCGCATGGCTGATGCCACATCTTATTTGTTTCAGGAGTGTTAGATTATGTCGGCGCAATGCAATGCGCTCTCCATCCACGGCTCCACACAATAAATAACTTCATTAAGAAAGGTTTTTTATGGATAAGTTATCTTATGCGTCTGAAAGCAGCACATCTGCCTGGTCCACCTATTTACAGCAAATCGACCGGGTTGCGCCCTATCTGGGCGACCTTTCACGTTGGATAGATACTTTGCGTCATCCAAAACGTGCGTTGATTGTTGATATTCCTCTCCAGATGGATGATGGCTCGATTCGCCATTTCGAAGGCTATCGCGTTCAGCACAACCTTTCGCGCGGCCCAGGTAAAGGCGGTATTCGCTACCATCCGGATGTCGACCTTAATGAAGTGATGGCGCTCTCCGCATGGATGACCATCAAATGTGCGGCGGTTAACCTGCCTTATGGCGGTGCTAAGGGCGGCATCCGCGTTGATCCATTCAAACTGTCCGATGGTGAACTTGAGCGACTGACCCGCCGTTACACCAGCGAGATCGGCATCATCATCGGGCCGCAAAAAGATATTCCTGCGCCAGACGTCGGGACCAACAGCAAAGTGATGGCGTGGATGATGGACACCTACTCCATGAACCACGGCACAACGATTACCGGCGTCGTCACCGGCAAACCGATTCATCTGGGCGGTTCACTGGGGCGTGAAAAAGCCACCGGTCGCGGCGTGTTTATTACCGGACGCGAAGTGGCACGCCGTGCAGGTATTGAGATTGAAGGCGCACGCGTTGCGGTTCAGGGCTTCGGTAACGTTGGCAGCGAAGCGGCACGTCTGTTTGATGAGGCGGGCGCTCGTGTGGTAGTGATTCAGGATCACACCGCGACGCTGTTTAATGCCGATGGCATCAACATGGCTGCCCTGAGCGAATGGCAGATCGCCAATAAGCAGATTGCCGGTTTCCCTGGCGCGCAGAGCATTGATAAAGAGGCGTTCTGGACCACAGGGATGGATATTCTGATCCCGGCGGCGCTGGAAGGTCAGATTACCCGTGAGCGTGCTGAAGTCCTGAGCTGCAAAATCGTGCTGGAAGGCGCAAACGGCCCGACCTATCCGGATGCCGATGACATGCTGGCCACCCGCGGCATTATCGTGGTGCCGGACGTGGTCTGTAATGCCGGTGGCGTGACCGTCAGCTACTTCGAGTGGGTTCAGGACATGGCCAGCTTCTTCTGGAGCGAAGATGAGATCAATCGTCGCTCAGACAAGATCATGACGGAAGCGATGGTACACGTCTGGGAAAAGTCGAAGGAGAAAGCGTGCTCGCTGCGCACCGCGGCCTATATCGTGGCCTGTGAGCGTATTCTGATGGCGCGTAAAGATCGCGGTATCTACCCGGGTTAATGCCTGTGGCGCTGTTGCCTGCAGCAGCGCCCTTTTCCCTGCCTACTTCATCAGCACCTGAAACTTTGGATTAAATTCATCGAAAATCGGTAAAGCGGCGGCGCCGAGAGCGGCTGTATCGCTGCCGGTCATGCCAATTTTTAGTCGCATATCATTAAGATATCGTCCGCGCACCGACTGATAAAGCGGTGGCAATCGCTGTACCATCTGCTCCAGCAGCGGCGCAGGCATCATCCCGCCAATAATCACCGCCTCGGCATCAAACACCGACTCCAGAATATTGATCGCCTGACGCAACGGCGTCGTCACATTTTCAATCCATGCGGTAAAACGCGCGGGTTCAATCTGCAACAGATCTTCGGGCAGCGCCCGCATCGGATCGAGACCGCAGAATTCATAGGCGGCCTGCAGCGAGACGTAACGCTCCAGACAGCCCTGATTTCCGCAGTAGCAGTCGCGACCGCCCGGCTCCACCACAATGTGTCCGATTTCGCCCGCATTATGGGCGTGGCCGGTATAGATATGGCCATCGGTGAAGATCCCCGCGCCCAGGCCGGTGCCGATATAGAGATAGATAAAGGAGTTCAGGTGGCGCGCTGTGCCGTGAAAGCGTTCGCCGATGGCGGCGACCGTAGCATCATTTTCCAACGTCACCGGCAGACCACTAATGGTGGCGAGTTCAGCCTCGATATCGACCTGCTCCCAGCCGTTCAGCGTGGTCGGCCCCACTGATGAAATGCCCTCCACACCAAAAGGCCCTGGCATCACCACGCCAATCCCCAGCACTTTTTGCCACTGAGTACCCAGGAAGGCGCGCATCTCCTCCAGCACGCTGGCAATGCACGCCAGGGTGGCAGCAGGCTGAGGCTTTTGCACCAGAACGAGGCGGCGGAAATGCACTTCACCACTGAGATCGACCAGAACCAGCAGCAGCGTCTGGTGATCAAGATGAATGCCGATCGACCAGGCACTGGTGGGATTGAGCGTAACCGGAATTGAGGGCTGACCACGCCCGCTGCGGCGTGGCTGGCGGCTGGTCAGCAGTTCGGCCTGTTCCAGTTCCGCCACGATATTCGAGACGGTCTGCGGCGTCAGCGCCGTCATGCGGGCCAGTTCGGCACGGGTCAGTTCACCGTGCAGGCGAATGGCTTCAATCACCACACGTCGGTTGTGCGCCCGCGCATGTTCAAGGTTGGTACCCGAGGTTTTCATGTTGTTTTCCATTTCAGCGGGACCCGACAGTATTGGTCTCCGAAAGCATTCGGGCAAACAATATCTTTGATGCTGCACGCAATTCTCGCGCATCAGGATAGGCAATTTTGCCATAAAAGCGCAGTCTGAGTTTCAGCGTTGTTACGGCTATGTTGCTATGCCCTCCGGCGTTCTGGCACGCCGTTTGCTTAGATTCAGACAGGTCAGTTCACCCACTGACCAAAATTACGCCCCCGATTAAATCAATCAAATTGATTTAATTAACCGACAGCCTGTTGCTGCACAGTGGAGAAGACCATGTCACAACGTTACCTACCCCAACTAAAAGCCGGTTTTGCCGCCTTACTGATGTTAAGCGCAGGCAGCGCGGCGGCGGCCAGCCAGATTAATGCCCTGTTTATGACCCAGGCGGCTTACAGCGAAAATGATATCCGCGCGATGACGCAAAATTTTCAGAAGCAGCACCCGGATGTCAGCGTCAATCTGGAGTTTGTTCCTTATGAGGCCCTGCACGACAAGATTGTGGCGGCGCGTGGCGCAGGCGGCAATGGCTATGATGTGGTGCTGTTCGATGCCATCTGGCCAGCGGAATTCGCCCGTTTCGATCTGCTGCAGGATGTCAGCGCACGCATTACGCCACAGGATAAAGAGAAGGTCTTCCCGGGCGCGATGAACACCGTGGTTTACAAAGGCAAAACGCTGGGTATGCCGTGGATCCTCGACACCAAATACCTTTACTACAACAAAGCGATGCTGGCTAAAGCGGGCATCACCACGCCGCCTCAGACCTGGCAGCAGGTGCTGGATGACGCGAAGATCATCAAGGATAAAAAGATTGTCACCTGGCCACTGGTCTGGAGCTGGTCCCAGGCTGAGGCACTGGTGTGTGACTACACCACGCTTGTTTCAGGCTTTGGTGGTCAGTTCTACCAGAACGGCAAGCTTAACTTCTCCGGCCCGGCTTCACTCAAGGCGCTTAACCTGATGAAAAGCTCGCTTGATGAGGGTCTGAGTAACCCGGCGTCGCGTGAATATCTGGAAGAGGATGTACGTAAATCGTTTTCTAATGGCGATGCGGCTTTCGCGCTGAACTGGACCTACATGTACAACATGGCCAACGATCCGAAGCAGAGCAAAGTGGCGGGCGATGTTGGGATCATGCCTGCGCCTGGCGATGCACCTGGTAAAGTCGGGGCGGTGAACGGCTCAATGGGCCTGGGGATCACCAAAGGCAGCACCCATGCCAACGAGGCGTGGCAGTACATTCAGTACATGACCTCACAGCCGGTACAGAATCAGTATGCGAAGCTCAGCCTGCCAATCTGGAAATCCTCTTATCAGGATGAAGCAGTGAAAAAGGATCAGGAGAGCCTGATTGCCGCGGCGGACAAATCACTAAACGTGATGCTGTCACGTCCGGAGACCGCAGACTATTCCCGTCTGTCGAACCAGCTGCAACAGCAGTTACAGCAGGTATTGCTGAGTAAAGCCCCGGCGCAGGACGCGATGGCGACGGTTGATAAAAGCGCCGCCCGGCTGCGTTAAGGAGTCATGATGCTGAGTTTGCGTCAACGCGAACAGCGTCAGGCATGGGTGCTGCTGGCACCCATGTTGCTGGTAATGCTGTTGTTAACCGCCTGGCCTCTGCTGCGTACCATCTGGCTCAGCTTTACCGATGCTGCGCTGATTGGCAGTGGTGAAACGCCTGCCTGGATTGGGCTGGAAAACTATCTCTATGCGCTTAGCGATCCCGACTTTCGGGCGTCGATCTGGCGCACACTCTATTTCACCCTTGTGTCTGTCACCGTTGAAGGGATTATCGGCGTGCTGGTGGCGCTGCTGCTGAATCAGAAATTCATCGGGCGCAACGTTTTGCGTGTACTGGTAATTCTGCCGTGGGCGCTGCCGACCATCGTCAATGCCATGATGTGGCGGCTCAACTTCAACCCTGACTACGGCAGCATCAATGCCCTGCTCAGCCAGCTCGGCATCATTGACGGCTATCGTAGCTGGCTGGGATCGCCGGAGGCGGCGCTCAATGCGGTGATGTTCGCGGATATCTGGAAAAACTATCCACTGGTCACCCTGCTGGTGCTGGCGGCGCTGCAGTCGATCCCCGAGGATCTGTTTGAAGCGGCACGACTGGACGGTGCCTCCGCCTGGCGGCGTTTCCGGGCGATTACCTTCCCGGCGATTGTTGCTCCGCTCGGCGTCGCGCTGGTGTTACGCACCATTGATGCCTTTAAAATCTTCGACATCATCTATGTGATGACGCGCGGCGGGCCGGTGGACAGCACCAAAACCCTGAGCTTTTTCGTTTATCAGGAGTCGTTCAGCTATCTGCGTGCCGGCAGCGGTGCCGCCTACGCGATACTGATGACCCTGATGTGCGCCCTGCTAATCACGCTCTATCTGCTGATGTTATGGCATCAGCGCCGCCGGAGTACCGCTTATGAAAACTAAACTGAGACGGGTGCTGCGTTACGGGGCTGCGCTGCTGGTCGCCGTCAGCATCCTGGCTCCGATGGGCTGGCTGTTTCTGATGAGTGTCAGTTCTGCCAGCGATCTCTCCCGCGTGCCGCTGGAGTGGCTGCCGCGTCAGTGGGATTTCAGTCGCTATCAGGGGCTGGTTTCGCTGGCACCGAATCAGCCCGGCAACGTTTTTCTGCACGCGCTGGGCAATAGTTTGCTGGTGGCGACGGTGGCCACAGCGATCTCGCTGCTGCTGGCGATACCTGCGGCGTTCAGCTTTTCACGCTACAGCGGTCGCGATGCCTGGCTGTCCGGCGCTCTGGCGATCTATATGGTGCCGCCCGTGGCGTTTGTGCTGCCGCTCTACTTTCTGCTGCAACAACTGGGGCTGCTCAACACCCGTCCCGGCCTGGTGATGGTCTACTGTTCACTGATCCTGCCGTTTCTGACCTGGATGCTGAAGAACCAGTTCGACTCGCTGCCGCGTGATATCGAACAGGCGGCACGGCTGGATGGCCTGCGCTTCTGGCAGGTTCTGCTGCGCATCACGCTGCCGCTGGCGAAACCGGTACTGGGCGCTGCCGCGCTGTTCGGCTGGCTGCTCGCCTGGGATGAGTTTTTCTACGCGCTGCTGTTCACCAGCAATATTTCGGCACAGACCCTGCCGGTCGCCATTGCCGGTTTTACCGCCGGACGCGCGACCGATGACGGGCTGATTGCGGCAATCGGCATTCTGGCTTCGGTGCCGCCACTGTTTATTGCCATCTGGTTGCAGAAGACGCTGGTCAGCGGTCTCACCAGCGGCGGAAGTAAGGGATAACTATGGTCACTACCCTCACGCCCACCCTCTATGTGGTGGGCAATATAAATGTTGATTTAATCATGAGTACGCTCAGCGACTGGCCGCAGCGCGGCACGGAAGTGATGCTACAGCACAGCGAGTTACGTCCCGGCGGGTCAGCGGGTAACTGTGCGCTGGCGCTGGAGGCGATGCAGGTGCCGCATCGGGCCATTGCCAATCAGGGCGACGATGGCTTCAGTCACTGGCTCGCCAGTCACTTTCCTCATAGCGCTGCATACTGGCCGCGCTATGCCTGTGAAACCTCGCTGACGGTAGGCGTGACCCATCACGATAACGAACGCTCCTTTCTCAGCAATCACGGCCATATTACCGTGCTGACCGCGGACGATGTGCTGGCCCAGTTGCCGTCGCAGGCGACGCCGGGCGACATCGTCCTGCTGTGCGGCACCTTTCTCTGTCTGGAACTCTATGATCACTACCCGGCGCTGCTGGCCGCGCTGCAACAGCGTGGCTTCTGTGTCGCCGTGGATACCGGCTGGCCGCCTGCGGGCTGGAGCGATGGGCTTCGCTTACAGATTGGCAACTGGTTAGCGGACTGTGACTGGCTGCTGCTGAACGAGGTGGAAGCGCTGGGCTTATCGGGCGCAGAACTGCTGGATCAAAGCGGTAAACAGCTGGCGGCCCGGCTCAGTGGTCGTGGCGGCTGTGTGATTAAGTGTGGCGCAGAGGGCGCACGTCTCTGGTCTGCCGCCTCTGTGCAGTATGCTGCTGCCCAGCCGGTGACGGTGGTAGATACCATTGGGGCCGGTGACAGTTTTAATGCCGGTTTTCTTACTGCACTGCTCTATCACCAGCCATCGCACACGGCGCTGCGCTGGGGCATTGAGGTGGCATCACAGGCGATAAGCAGCTCTCCGCGCCGCTATCCCAGCTGGCAACAACTCCAACTATCAAATGAGGTGCGCTGAACATGGCCAGTGTTGAACTTGTACAGGTGGCGAAGCGCTACGGTAAACAGAGCGTGCTGCACCCGCTGGATTTAACCATCCCTGATGGCAGTTTCACTGTGCTGGTCGGCCCCTCCGGCTGCGGCAAATCAACCCTGCTGCGGCTGCTTGCCGGTCTGGATACCGTCTCTGACGGGGCGATCATGCTGGATAAAAAACAGATTAACGATCTCGATCCTGCTGACCGGGATATCGCCATGGTGTTTCAGAGCTATGCGCTCTATCCGCATCTCACCGTTGCGGAGAATCTGGCGTTTCACATGCAGGTGAAAAAGGTGAAGCGCGAGGAGCAAAAAAGCAAAATCGCCCGCATTGCCGGCATTCTCGGCATCGATCAGCTGCTGCAGCGTTATCCCCGGGCGTTGTCAGGGGGACAGCGGCAGCGCGTGGCGATGGGCCGCGCCATGGTGCGCAATCCGCAGGTGTTTCTGTTTGATGAGCCGCTCTCAAATCTTGATGCGCAGTTACGCATGGAGCTGCGGGCCGAGATTAAGTCGCTGCATCAGCGTTTCAAAACCACCATGGTCTATGTTACCCACGATCAGGTTGAGGCGATGACGCTGGCGGATCAGATTGTGGTGATGAAAGAAGGGGTCATTGTGCAACAGGGTGCGCCGCTGGCGATTTATGACCGCCCGGTAAACACCTTCGTGGCGCGGTTTATCGGTTCACCGCCAATGAATCTGCTGGATGCCCGTTTCCAGACACGCGATGGTCTGCCTGGCGTCTGCTGTGGTGAGCAGTGGCTGACGTTGCCGCGTCGCTGGCACAGTGCGGCACAGCAGCAGGCCGATCAGCCGGTCACGCTTGGCGTACGACCCCACGATCTGATTTTTGATGCCAGCGGGCAACCGGCGGCGGTCAACATTGTTGAGATCACCGGCGAATCGACCCTGCTACATCTGAACTGGCAGGGTTTCCCGCTGCATATGCAACTGACCGGCCGTAGCGATGCCGTGCCTGGCGGCACGCTGCCGGTGACCGTTAACCCGGATAAAATGCACTTGTTTGATGCCAGCAGCGGTGTGCGGCTGACGGAGCAGTGATTAATCTGAAGTCAGCACTGAATGCAGGCGGCAAAACCGCTTTAAGCGATGGGAGCAAACGCCTGTAGCAAAGCATCGCGGGCCAGGGATGGCCCGCGTTGAGCCGCCACGGATGGCGCTTTTGCGTCTTTGCGTAAGGCGTATGCTCCCTGAGCCGCCTCCTTACGCCAGATGAAACTGCTCCACCGTCTGTGACAGCTGCTGCGCCTGATCCTCCAGCGAACTGGCGGCAGCCGACATCTGCTGCACCAGCGCGGCGTTCTGCTGGGTGACACCATCCATTTCATTGACGGCAATCGTTACCTGGCTGATGCCACGCGCCTGTTCGCTTGATGCTGTGACAATCTCACCGATAATGCCCTGCACCGAATTTACCGCCTGCATCATCTCCTGCATGGTTTTACCGGCATCGTTCACCAGCCGGACGCCGCTCTCGACCCGCACGCTCGACTCTTCAATCAGTGCGCCGATCTCTTTCACCGCGTTCGCGCTGCGCTGGGCCAGATTACGCACTTCAGAAGCCACCACGGCAAAACCGCGTCCCTGCTCACCGGCACGTGCAGCCTCCACCGCCGCGTTCAGCGCCAGAATATTGGTCTGGAAGGCAATGCTGTTGATCATGGTGGTAATGTCGCCGATCTTTTTCGAACTGTCATCGATCTGCGCCATGGTCTGCACCACCTCACCCACCAGCGAGGCACCACGACTGGCGATGTGGGTAGCGTTTTCAGTCAGGCTGGTCGCCTGCTGCGCGTTATCGGCATTCAGCCGAATCGTGGCGCTGATCTGCTCCATGCTGGCTGCGGTCTGCTCCAGCGCGGCGGCCTGTTGTTCGGTGCGGGACGCCAGATTGAGGTTGCCACTGGCAATTTCGCCCGCTCCCTGGCGTACCGATTCACTGGAATCTTTAATCTGCCCGACAATCTGCCGGAGCTGACTTTGCATGGTGTGAAGCGCAAAGAACAGGCTGCTGCTATCACCGCTTTTCACCGCGATCCGGTTATCCAGTTTGCCATCGGCAACGGCCAGCGCAATATGCGCCGCTTCAACCGGCTCGCCGCCAATCGGACGCAGCACTTTACGGCTGAACAGCATGCCCAGCACCGCGCCGACCAGCAGAATGCTCACAACCATCAGGATCACCGCCCACATCAGCTGTCGGGTGGAGGCGGCCATCACCTGACTGACCGGCGCCACGACGCCGAGATACCAGGGTTTGTCGCTGTTACCAATCACCACCGGCTGCCAGGTGACCAAAGCGTCTTCACCCAGCACAGCATCAAAATGCTGTACGACTTTCGACGTAAAACCATCTTTTTCGCCTTTCCAGGGTTTTCCGGCTTCATCTTTAATCGGCGAGGAGACGACATTCCCGGCACCCGAAAGCAACAGCGCATAGCCGTTGCCCTGCCAGGGTTTGATCTGATTCACTTTCTGTTGCAGTGATGCCAGTGAAATGTCAGAGGTAACAATCGCTTTTAAGGTGCCCTGATCGATAATCGCGGCGGCGACGGAGGTGAGCAGGGTCGGCACGCCGTTATAAGCATAACTGTACGGTTCGGTGAGCGTGTCTTTTTGTGATTTCTGCGGGACCAGATAGTAATCGCCCTGGCCCGGCGTAAGATAGGAGAGCAGCGGATGCATCGCGTATTTTCCTGCCGCGTCACGATCCACAAAAAAGGCATAACGCCCTTGTGGGGCCTGACCTGGCTGTGAAGCAAAATCCGCATCCCGGCCATCAAATGCATTTTGTTCAAATATGACTGACATCGAAAGATAGTCTGGATTAGCGCGCAGCGCATATTCCATCACCTTATCAGCCGCTTTGCGATCGGTAATACCGGCGCGAGGTAACGCGATCAGACTTTGACCGAGAAGACTGGCAACGTCGCGGGCATGACTCAGTTCCTGCTGCACCTGTAAAGCACGGCTCTGCGCAATCTGCTGCAGATATTGTTCGGCCAGTTCTTTCTGTTCTTTACCTGACTGCCAGCTGAGAACCCCGATAGTCACGGTAAATCCCAGCACTATCGTTAAACCCCCCATGATTAACATCTGCGCACGGGTACTCATTTTTTTCTTATGTGTTACCTGACTTGCCATAGTGATTCCCCTGAAATTTACCCGCCTCAATACCTCCTTGTGATTATGGTGCTCCTGAGATCATCTATCGGCGGCGTTTTTTTGAACTTTAATGGGCGTGATCTCGCCGTGACAGGGGTCTCAGAGTGCGTGATTACGGGAAGTTGATCGCAAAGGGAAAATGGCGCTGCGAATGAACGGCCTTTTTTTGATCTGCAACAATATTGCCGGACGCTATTACTGTCAGTTTATGTCAACAGTTGCTGTAGCCCCCTTATCGCAGTGGAGATAGAACAATGATCGGTAAATCAGGATTAGCTGTTGGGATGGTTGTCTGGCTGGCATATGTCGCCTGGATCGTTCACTACTATTCAGACACCTTTATGCAGTTCTCCCGCTAAGCAAACAGGACCTTCGGGTCCTTTTTTTTGCCCTCACTTCCGCCGGGTTGGCCTGTGAGCCAAATATTCGCTATTATCGACTCATTCCGTGAGCCGAATAGCCTCTTTTATTCGGCTCATCCATCCTTAGCGTGAGCCGATTATGAGTGTTACCTGGATCTGGCAACAGCCGGACTGGCCCCATTTTCAGTGGCAGGACGCCGTGCTGTTACCGCGCCTGCGCCATCTGCAGCAGCAGCGCGGATTGCTGCTGGGACGTGCCAGCCTGCATTCAGACAGTGAAACCCAGACGCTGGATACCCTGCTGAGTAATATCCTCTCCTCTTCCGCGATTGAAGAGGAGCGGGTCAACGTGCAATCGGTCCGCTCATCGCTGGCGCGTCGGTTAGGCGTGACGGAAGAGCAACCCTATCCGGTCTCTGATCGTTCAGAAGGCCTGGCCGCCATGATGCTCGATGCCATCAATAACCGCAGCCAGCCGCTGACGCCTGAGCGTCTCTGTCAGTGGCACCGCTGGCTTTTCCCCGCCGATGAGTGGACGGTGCAGCGCCTGAGCGTCGGCACGCTGCGCGGCAGTGAGCCGATGCAGGTCATCTCAGGTCGCATCGATCGTCCCACGGTGCATTTTGAAGCGCCGCCGCGACAGGGGCTGGAGCCGCAACTGAACCAGTTTATTGAGTGGTTCAACAGCAGTCAGCATGATGTGATGCTGGACCCGTTACTGCGCGCCGCCATCTGCCATCTCTGGTTTGTCACCCTGCACCCTTTTGATGATGGCAATGGTCGTATCACGCGTGCGTTAACCGATCTGGCGCTGGCGCAGGCCGACAGTCAGAGCATCCGGCTGTATGCCATGTCACCCGCCATTCTGACGCAGCGTGCCGGTTATTACCGCATCCTTGAGCAGACGCAGAAAGGCGGCCTGGATATCACCCACTGGCTGGTGTGGTTTCTTGATATCCTGGATGAGAGTCTGCAACAGGCGATGAACGTCATCGATCGCACTCAGATGAAAGCGCGTTTCTGGCTGCGGCATCAGGGGATGGGGTTGAGTCCGGAACAGGTGAAAGTGCTGAACCGGCTGCTGGATGGTGGCGAGCAGGGTTTCGAACTGGGGATCAGCGCCAGCCAGTATCAGAAGGTCGCCAAAGTGAGTAAAGCAACCGCGACCCGTCATCTGGCCGATCTGGTTGAAAAAGGCTGCCTTTACCGGCTCGAAGGCGGAGGCAGGAGTACCCGCTATCAGGTTAACAACCGCGAGACGCCCTGAGCCGGGCTGTTTTGACTGCTGACCGGGAGTACATCACTGTCGCCGCGATGTACTCCCGAGCGCGGAAATTACTTTTTAAGTGAAGCACCGTTGGTCGCAATGACCTCTTTATACCAGTAAAAGCTTTTCTTACGGCTGCGGGCCAGCGAACCTTCCCCACTGTCATCACGGTCAACATAAATAAAACCGTAACGTTTAGACAATTCGGCTTTTGATGCGCTGACAAGATCGATAGGCCCCCAGCTGGTATAACCCATGACCTCCACGCCATCGTCAATGGCCTCACGCACCTGAACCAGGTGATCGTTGAGGTAGCTGATGCGATAGTCATCCTGCACGACGCCAGCTGCATCCGGTATGTCTTTGGCGCCCAGTCCATTCTCAACAATAAACAGCGGCTTCTGATAACGATCCCACAGCAGATTCAGCAAGGTCCGCAGGCCCACCGGGTCAATCTGCCAGCCCCATTCAGAACTCTGCAGATGAGGATTGGGCACCATGCTCAGAATGTTACCCCGCATCTGCTGATTCAGCGCCTCATCGGCGGTCACGCAGCCGGACATGTAATAGCTGAACGAGATAAAATCGACGGTCGACTGAAGTATCTGACGATCGGCATCCGTGATATCCAGCTGAATATTATTCTCACGAAAGAACCGCAACATATAGCCCGGATAAACACCACGGCACTGAACATCGCCAAAAAATTGCCATTTCCGGTTCTCCTGCAGCGCTTCCAGCACATCATCAGGCTTACAACTGAGTGGATAGACCAGCCCTCCCAGCAGCATATTGCCAATGCTGGCGTCCGGGTTAATCTCGCGGCAGGCTTTCACCGCCAGCGCACTGGCGACCAGTTGATGATGAATCGCCTGATACACCTCACCTTTGCTGCTGGTTTCCGGCAGACCCACGCCGGTCATCGGCGCATGCAGAGACATGTTAATTTCGTTAAAGGTCAGCCAGAGTCTGACTTTCTTCCTGTAGCGGGCAAACACCGTGCGGGCATAATGCTCAAAGAAGCCAATCACCTGACGGTTACCCCAGCCACCATATTGCTTCACCAGGTTCCAGGGCATCTCATAATGTGACAACGTAACAAGTGGAGTGATGTGATGTGTGGCAAGCTCATCGAATAACCGGTCATAAAAGGCCAGACCAGCCTCGTTGGGCTGTTGCTCGTCACCGTTCGGGAATATGCGCGTCCAGGCGATTGAAACCCGCAGACAGCTGAACCCCATCTCTGCAAACAGCCTGATATCGTCCGGGTAGCGGTGGTAAAAGTCGATCGCGATATCTTTGAGGCTTTTGCTGCCCTCAACGCGCTCCGATACCGGGCCAAAGATTCCCTGTGGCTGAACGTCGGAGGTTGAGAGGCCTTTGCCCTCTTCACGCCATGCGCCTTCAACCTGATTAGCGGCAACAGCACCGCCCCATAAAAATGAATCCGGGAAAGTTTTCATCCTGTTCTCCTTTTATTGACGAGTGACGCTGAGTAAAGGCGTACCTGCAGTGACCGCGGTCCCTGCTACAGTCATCACCTCAGGATACTCATCGCTGTTAGTGATAATGATCGGTGTTGCCAGGTCATATCCGGCATCAAGAATGGCCTGACGATCAAACTCCAGCAGCAGATCGCCGGCACTGAACGTGTCGCCCACTTTTACATGTGCCGTGAAAGGTTTGCCGCCGAGACGGACGGTATCGATACCCACATGGATCAACAGCTCAACCCCGCTGTGACTCAGCAGTCCTATGGCGTGTCGGGTCTGAAACAGGGAGGCAACTTCACCCGCGAAGGGCGCAATGACTTTGTTGTCGGAAGGAATGATGGCTGCGCCCTGTCCCAGCAGGCCGCTGGCGAAGGTTGGATCGGGAATCTGATCAAGCGCCAGTACGGTGCCTGTCATCGGTGACAGAATGTCATCTTCGCCAGGAGTGACCGGGCTCGCTGCGTCTGGCGTCGTGTTTCGGGGCATACCCGCTACCAGCGTCATGCCGCAACTCAGTATCAACGCCACTAGCGTCCCGGCAATACCGCCCCATAACGTGGAATCAACACCGCCAGAGGGGATCATCTGGGCGATGGTAAAAATGTTGGCAAAGCCAAATGAATAAACGTGGGTGCTACTGAAGCCAACAATAGCACCGCCGATAGCGCCCGCCACACAGCCAAAGATAAAGGGACGGCGCAGCGGCAGATTAACGCCATAGACGGCCGGTTCAGTGATACCAAAGATCCCTGCTGTCACGGATGAACCCGCCAGCATCTTCTGCCGCGCATCCCGACTACGCAGAAACACCCCCAGCGCCGCGCCAACCTGGCCCATGACAGCAGGCAACAGCATGGGCAGCATTGAGTCATGCCCCAGTACGGCAAGATTGTTGATCATCAGTGGCACCAGTCCCCAGTGCAAACCAAAAATCACACAGACCTGCCACAACGCGCCCAGTGCGGCGCCAGCCAGCCAGGGTGCCAGCGCATAAATCCACTGGTAGCCGTTCGCCAGCATCTGACTTAAGCCCGTGGCCAGTGGGCCAATCACCAGAAAGGTCAGCGGTACAGTGACGCTCAGGCAGATCAGTGGCGCAAAAAAGTTTTTCATGGATGCCGGAAGTCGCCGGCTGCTCTGCTTTTCCAGCCAGCAACTTACCCACGCGGCGAGAATAATCGGGATAACGGACGCACTGTAATTAAACCAGGTCACAGGAATGCCGAGAAACGCGTCCGTCATGGCAACGGATTGCTGGCTGGCATTAAAAGCTGCAATCATCGTCGGATGGGTCAGCGCCCCGCCAATGACCATGGTAATAAAGGGATTACCGCCAAATTTTTTGCCCGCGGTGTAGCCCAGCACCAGTGGAAAGAAGAAAAACAGGGCATCACTTGCCGCAAACCAGATTTTATACGTTCCACTTTGAACAGAAAGCCAGCCACAGACCACGGCCAGCGCCAGTAAACCTTTAAGAATACCGGAGGCGGCAAGAACGCCAATAAACGGGGTAAAAATGCCGGACACAATGTCGATCAGGCGGCTCAAAAGATTACCCGCGACCGCATCCTCTTCTTTCACTGAAGAGGGTTCGTCAGTCAGGCCCGCTTCAGTACGTACTGCCACCCAGACATCGTGAACGTGGTTGCCAATCACTACCTGAAACTGCCCACCGCTTTCAACGACCATAATGACACCCGGATTTTTCTTCAGTCCTTCAGCATCGGCTTTATGGTTGTCTTTCAGTTTGAAGCGCAACCGGGTGGCACAATGAACCAGACTTACGATGTTCTCCCGGCCACCGATATGGCTGAGGATATCCTGCGCCAGCGTGTGATATTCCATCTCGATTTCCTTACAACCGATGCCTGAGGACATCAGTTAACTGAGCCAAAAATGAAAAAACCTGAGAACGTCCTCCTTTCAGAGGCCGCGCTCAGGTTTTGCCTGCGTTGAGCAGTAACAATCCAGTTTATGGAGCTTATTGCCCCTCTTTTCTTACCCGTTCGATATGAATGGCGAGAAACATGATCTCTTCCGCGGTCAGCTCACGCTGATAGCTTTGTTGCAGATGCTGCGCGATTTTCACCGCACATTTCCAGGCTTTGGGATAGTTATCTTTTACAGCTGCATGCAGCGACACATCATCATCGTCTACCACGGTACGCGTCAGCATCCGCTGAGCAAAAAACTTCAGATGGGTGACAAAGCGCTGGTAACTCAGCGACGATTCGTTGTACTCCAGCTGCAATTGATACTTCACCAGTTGCAGAATCTCCTGCATAACCCGGGTGACATGCATCACTTCCGGCATTTCATTATTGAGCTGCGCCGTCACCAGATGCAGCGCGATAAAACCGGCTTCATCCTCAGCCAGTTCGACATTCAGACGACGTAAAATGATAGCCCTGGCCTCCTGACCCAGTTCGAACTCTTTGGGATAGAGGCGTTTGATATCCCACAGCAACACATTTTTAATCGCCAGGCCTTTATTCTGCCGTTCAATGGCAAAGTAGCAGTGGTCAGTCAACGTGATATACAGGCTCTCCTGCAATTTCCCCAGACGTTGTGTTGCAAGATCAATAATGCGGTCGCAGGTGGTCATCACTTCAGGAGGGATCTGGTGTAACAACTCCTCAAGCCGACGTACCAGCAAATCACTTTGCAGCGCGAATACCTTTTCAATGTGCGCCGCGTTGAGACTGTCACCGATACGCTTCTGGAAGGCCAGTCCACGCCCCATCACGACCTGCTCGCGTCCCTGCTCATCCTGAACCATCACCACGTTGTTATTAAGAATTTTGGCGATTTTCATCGGAACCCCAGAAACAAAAAAACCTGACATCCGACAGAGGCCAGAAGTCAGGTTTTGCCTGCCTAAGCAGTAACAATCCAGTTCGGGCACTCTATCAGTTTTCGTCGTGACCTCAATCTGTCAGGGCAAAAAGCGTGACAGCGATCGAAATCCTCTTATTAACTTAAAAAGTAACCACCGTTTTGAGTTCAGTCACCCAGGCATCCTGCGTATGGGTGATACCCGCTGGACGATGCCAGTACTGAAGCCCGGGTTGCAGTTCCAGCCAGGAAAAGGGACGGAATCGGTAATAGAATTCACCATTAAGCGAATGACCAGGAACAGGATGATAAGCAGCATCGTTATAATCAGAAACGCCCCTGTTCATATTTATATAGCGCTGGTTACGCGCATACTGACTGCTCATATCCGTCCAGGTCAGGCCAACGCCTATCCAGTCCTCAGGACGGGCGTCAAACAGACCCCGATAGCGAAGCGAAGCCGCATAGACCGAATGCATATAGTTAGTGCGCTGATCGGCCAGGCTCATGCTAAAGGAGGTACTTAATCCGCGACTCGCGTCATGCTGATGCTGCGTCAACTGCTGGTTAAGACCGGCGTAAAGAAACCATGTTCGGTTATGGTGATCATAACCGCTGGGGTCACTTGCCCCTGCGCCGCCAGACTTACCGCGATAGAGGTCGGTTTGCGGGGCGTTGGTGAATATCACGCCCAGATTATAAGCACCGGGCAGACCGTTAATGACCGGGCGGGCTTCGATTTCCATCGGCAGCAATACGCCTTTGCTGCCCCTGGTGGAGCCACTCCAGGCGTGATGACGACTGGAAGCATCGGGATTCTGCTCCATTACACCGCCTTTTAACGTTACAGTCGGCGTTAACCGGTATTCGAGCGTGGTTCCCCACGTGTGCACGTTCCAGTTGTTCCAGGTCAGTGAGTTAGCGGATTTTCCGCCACACTGCGAAAGCATCTGGAAGTCACAGGGTATGATCTGATCGAATGTCTGAACCTTGTTCATCATTCCGATACGCCATGTCATACGCCGCTCATCGAAACTGCGAGCAAAGGTAAGCCAGCCCAGCCGGGTAATAGATTGCCCACCCCAGCTCTCCTGTGTGAGATCGTTAAAATTCACCCGAGGATCCTGCACGCGTCGGGTGGTCAGATCGTCGTTGTGATTACGGTTTACGATATTCGCTTCGATACGCGCATCGGGAATATGCGTCCAGCGCGACAAATCCTGATTAAACGTTAATGCGAACTGATCGATATAGGCAACGTGTGAGTCGTGATTGTATCCACCGCCGCCATTCCAGCCAATTTCATTCAGGTAGCCCAGGTTATAGGCAAACCCATTATCATTAAGCATTTTACGCAGGCCAGACATTTCACCCAGAATAGGATCTGGAGGGGATTCGAACCCTAATGCTTTTCCGTTCCATTCCTGCGCTATCGATAAAGGTGAAAAGATTAATAATGCACTCGCGCACAGCATGCTTTTAATTTTCATTTTAGCAACCTGTTCTTTAATTTTAATTGCGTAACAGCTCGCAAGAGAGTGTTAAGTCTCCTGTCATCAAATGCATAATTTACCCACCCTGAACCAGTCGATTAAATTTCTATTTATTATCAATATACTGCGCCCAAAAAGAGTAAATCTAAGGCAAAAAAAAACCTAAGCGCTCCACAACGGTAAACATCGTGGAACGCTTAGGTTTTGCCTGTTGTCCAGTAACAACCCTTCGCTGAAAACAGGGCCACTCTATCACTGCCTTTTGATATTGAGTAGTGCTGAAATTTATATTTTCATAAAGTGTGAGCTAATTAACGCTTAATGGTGACGATCATTCCCTTCCCCCTCACAGCAATCATTATTTCGCCACGCGCATTAGCATTAATAACTGCAAGTCAGATAACCTTTCTCACTAACGAATTTAATGAAAAGCATTAGATAGTGTCAAAAAAGGAAATGATAATATCTGAGGCAGTGACGCTTCAGAGCTAACTGGCATGAGATGAATATTATTGCCTTTAACTTCAGGTCAGAGAGATAAGTGCAGGCAGTATAATTGGCTTATTTTTTTCCGGTTTATTCTATGACGACCAGCGAGATGATTGCCAGAGACGTTAAAGTTGATACAGAACAGGAGGAATAAAACTTCAGGGTCATAATGACATACTGGAAAAATCGCAGGCAGTTGTGCAGGATAAAATGCCGGGAAGAAAAACGATCTATAGCCAGGTTAGCAGGAGAACAGCTCAAACCGCTATTCAGAAACAGCAACGCCGGAAGGTTCGCTTCCGGCGTTGGGGCAGTTACGCGGCTTTAACGGCGCGTACTTTCTTTACAGCAGGCTCTTCTGACTGCTCAGCTATGCCATCGTCTGACACAGCGTCTGGCTGAGAGACGGCTGCTGCCGCTTCCGGCAGTTTGCTGGTACGCAGAATATGCTGAACCGCATCTTTCTGCTCTGCAATCAGCAGGCCCAGCGTTTCCGCCTGAGATTCTTCCATTGCAGGTTGATGCTGTAACAGCCAGTCGGTGAAGGCTTCGGCCATATCGAGCATTTTGTCGTAGGCATCGGCCTCTTTCTTATTGGCAAACGTCATCTTCTCTTCACCCTTTCTGACTACTACAAATTTTGTTTCAACAGCCATCTTTTCGCCCTCAGGTACTGTGTATACATACAGTATATCATGCCGGTCATGCTTTGCCAGCAGAGAATAGAGTTTATCGGTTGTGCGCGGGCTAATCTTATCCTGGCACAGGCTTTTTTCATTTTTCCTGACGCATTCTCCGTCGCGAGGTCGGGCGACTACACCAGCAGCTCTTCAAGAAACATCGCCAGCGCCTTACGGGGATCGTCCTCTTCCGAGACGATCACCTCGATCCCCCACTGCCCCAGCACCTCTTTAGCCACCGGGTTGTTCCGGTTAGTGAACAGGTACGATTTTGGCCGGGCGGTTGCCAGCCCGGTGCGGCCCCACATCTTGGTCAGACGATAAAACAGCAGGCGAATATTGAAATCACTAATGCTGTAGCCGACAAACAGCACTGAGTTGCCCATCACATCGTGAGTCAGTTTGATGTCGAGCGGCGAATCAAAATAGAGGCGTTCAAAATAGCTGCTCTCATCGAGCACGATTGAGGTGTCATCATCAAAATCACCGTGCAGCTTGATGATGTGACGCTTATCTTCGGTGAGAGAGACCAGGTCCGCGGCGTTGGCCACTTTGTAATAGGGTACGCCGTGCGCTTCATGCGCCGCTTCCAGCCAGCGATCGTAATTGGTGGTGTAGATACGCGAGAAGTTACCCTGCGTAATCATGGTATGAATTTCAGAAGAGCGGACATCAATATCGGGGCGATGCCATTCGCGATCCATCCAGCTGCGCAGCGGGCCAAGCGAGCCTTTTTTCTGTTTGTAATACTCCGCCAGCGACAGGTGCGTGCCATAGGTATTGAAGATTTTTGGATCGTAACCCAGCTCATTAGCAAGATGCGCAATCAGTTCATGCCACTCGGGCAGGCCAAAATTGCGCGAAATACCGGCACCGGCAAACAGAATCAGTTTGCCAGAATCATAGGCGCGTTTGAGTTCAGGTTTCATGCCATGCCCCGCGAGGTTTTTAAAAAGGTGGCGAAGCGATCCAGCGCGATGCGCCGCATCGAGATCTCATTCTTGAGTTCGCCCATTTCAGCAAACGTCTGCTCATAGCCTTCGGGAATAAAGACGCAGTCCCACTGAAAGCCGCGCGTTCCGGCAGGTTTCGCGGCGATGGTGCCGCGCAGTTCACCCGAAAACTGGTACATTTTTCGACCATCGCAGTAGCCAAGCACCGTTTTGGCCGTCACGGCCTGGCTGTCGAGCCCCTGCACCAGCGCGGTAAAGCGCTCAGCGTCCAGGCGGTTCCAGAAGATGCGGGTCAGGCCGGCGGGCAGACCATTGAGGCCGTCCAGATAGAGGCCGGTATGCTCTACAAACAGCGGTCGCCCAATCAGCGAAAAGGCTTTGGTCAGTTTGTCGCGTACCAGGTCGAGTTCGTTTTCAGTCTGAATTTCTTCGATGCGACGGGCGATGGGCAGAACTTCGACCCCGACAGGTTCGAGTATTTTGCGCACCTCCGCCAGCTTTTGCTCATTGGCAGAAAGGAATCTGATTTTCATGGGGCTTCCAGGTCAATTACTCCGCCACGCAGTGAGGATTTTACGGAAACAGGCGGGCAGGATAAATCACTAACGCTGGAGAGTGTAGTTCAATTCTGTGCTCATCAGGTTGAAGTGCGCAGAACCGGCCCGCCTGCTGCGGCCGGTTCTGCAGACTCAGTAAACAATACCGGGTGGATTCACCGTGGACTGAGTGATGGCTTCATCCTGTTCGCCCCAGCGTGCCAGCACCTGCTGGTACTGTCCGCCTGCGATGGTGCCATCCAGCGCAGCCTGCAGCGCGGGTGCCAGGCCATTGCCCTTTTTGGTGGTCACGGCGACCCAGGCGCGAAACGGTCCGCTGCCAACCAGCTTTGTCTGTCCGCGTGACGCCACTTTCCAGGCCGCCATCGAGTGAGGGCCAAACATCGCATCTGCCCGTCCCGACAGCAGCGTCAGCGTCGCGGAGGCATCATCGGTAAGGTAAACCGGCGTTACCGCAGGCAGACCTTTAGCCCGGTTCTGCTCATCCCAGCTCAGTAAAATACGCTCCTGATTGGTGCCCGAGGCGACGATAATCCGCTTACCGGCAATATCCGCCGGACTATTAATTTTGCTGATATTACTGTCGCTTTTCACCGCAAAAGCATGGTTGTCGGCGCGATACGTCGCAAAATCGAACTTCTTCTTACGCTCTTCGGTCACGGCAATATTGAACATCGCAACATCATAGCGCCCGGCGCTGATGCCCAGTGGCCAGTCCTCCCAGGAAGCCGGAACCAGCCTGAGTTTCAGGCCCAGGCTATCAGCAAGGAGTCTGGCGATATCGGGATCGCTGCCGATCCGCGTGACGTTGTCAGACGCCAGCAGCGACAGCGGCGGCGAGTTGGTCGCCGAGGTGGCGACCGTCAGGGTGCCCGGTTCGATAAAGCGGTAATTGGCCGGAATTTTACCGATAGCCTGCGGATTGGCCGGTGCATGAATCGGCGTCTCGTTGTGCAGGACATCGAGCTTCTCAGCCGCAGAACAGGCCAGCGCCGGAAGCAGCGTCAGAACCGTTAACGTTAATGCCCTCATAACACGCGCGCCAGAAACCGTCGTGTGCGCTCATGACGCGGATTATTGAGCACCTGGGTGGTGCTGCCCTGCTCTACAATCCGGCCATCCACCATAAAGACCACGCTGTCCGCCACTTCACGGGCAAAGCCGATCTCGTGTGTCACAATCACCAGCGTGGTGCCGGAACGCGCCAGCTTTTTAATCACATCCAGCACTTCGCCCACCAGTTCCGGGTCCAGCGCCGAGGTCGGCTCATCAAACAGCATGACCCGTGGATTGAGCATCAGCGCACGCGCAATCGCGATGCGCTGCTGCTGCCCGCCCGACAGGTGACGCGGCCACGCATCGGCTTTATGCCGCAGCCCTACAATATCCAGCAGTTCGCCCGCACGCTGTATCGCTTCCGGTTTCGTTAACTGACGATGGGCAATCGGCGCTTCAATCAGGTTATCCAGCACGCTGAGGTGTGGGAACAGATTGAAGTTCTGGAACACGTAGCCGACGTTGATGCGCTGGCGCAGAATCGCCTTCTCTTTCAGTTCATACAGCTTATTGCCGCGCTGCTGATAGCCGATGTAGTCGCCATCAATCTGAATAAATCCTTCGTCGACCCGTTCCAGATGATTGATGGTACGCAGCAGCGTGGATTTACCGGAGCCGGACGGCCCGAGGATCACCGTGACGGACCCCGGTGCCAGTGACAGCGATACATCATCCAGCGCTTTATGTTTACCAAATCGTTTACTGACGCCGGTGATGCTGATGGCACCGGTAGTGTGTGAGGTGCGGTAATCAATGGCTTCGGACATGGCTGATCTCCTCGGTCGGATGAAGTGGCGTGGCGCGGTTGCGCCATTGTCGCCAGCGCGACGGTTGCGGTTCACGGGTGACGCTGCGGGCCATCCAGCGTTCGGCGTTGTACTGAATCACGGACAACACGGTGGTGATAATCAGATACCAGGCGGCACCAACCATCAGCAGTGGGATTACTTCCTGATTGCGGTTGTAGATCATCTGGATGGTGTAGAACAGCTCCGGCATCGCCAGCACATAAACCACGGATGTGCCTTTCGCCAGACTGATGATCTCGTTGAACGCGGTGGGAATAATGGCTCGAAGCGCCTGCGGCAGAATGATGCGGAAGGTGCGGCGTGTGGCGGAGAGACCCAGCGCGGACGCGGCTTCCACCTGACCGTGATCGACGCCGAGGATCCCGCCACGAATAATTTCCGCGCTGTAGGCCGCCTGCACCAGCGTCAGACCGATAACGGCTGCCTGAAACTGCCCCAGCACGTTAATCGTCTGATACGCCCCCCAGGAGAGGCCGGTAAACGGAATGCCGACAGACAGGGTGTCGTAGAGATAGGAGAAGTTATAAAGAATGATCAGCACCACAATCAGCGGCAGTGACCTGAACAGCCAGATATAACCCCATGCCAGCGTGCTCAGCAGCCACGATGAGGAGAGACGTGCCAGCGCCAGCAGACCGCCCAGAAACAGACTGAATATCGTACCCAGCAGCGTCAGCAGCAGCGTCTGGCCCAGACCGTGCAGGATCACCGGATCAAAGAACCAGCGGGCAAACACGCTCCATTCCCAGCGCGGATTAAAGGCCACTGACTGCACCACGCCTGCCAGAATAAACAGCGCAACGATAGCGCCTGCGGTGCGTGCCGGGTAGCGTGCCGGCACCACCTGCAGATGTTGATGTTTGCTCATGTTCACTCCTTAACTCGCCGCAGCAACGTTATAGACGCCGATCACTTTGATAAAACGCAGTCGCCCGTCGTGCGGCGGCTGGCCGTAACGCTCCAGATCCCCGCTGAGATCAAACTGTGG
This sequence comes from Pantoea sp. paga, assembly GCF_007558755.1. Lineage (NCBI taxonomy): Bacteria > Pseudomonadati > Pseudomonadota > Gammaproteobacteria > Enterobacterales > Erwiniaceae > Pantoea > Pantoea sp. paga. The sequence goes on along the minus strand of NZ_VLTF01000003.1, from coordinate 207,387 downwards.
CTGATAGCCGTGACCGGTATAGAGCCGCACCGCCTCGGGCTGACGGAAGCCGGTTGTAAGGAACAGCCGCTGATAACCCGCCTGTAAGGCGCGACGCTCCAGCTCCTGTAACACCACCAGCGCCAGTCCCTGACGACGCAGATCGCTGCGGGTCCAGATGCGCTTCAGCTCGGCGGTCTGCGGGTCATAGGGTTTATAAGCGCCCATCGCGATGATCTCGCCGTCACGCTCCAGCACGATAAACAGCCCCTGCGGCGGCAGATACCATTCGGTCAGCTCCTGCTCCTGCTCATTACGACGGGAAAAATAGTCGCCATAGCGTGCGGAATATTCGCCAAACAGGCCGCCCAGGATCGGTTGCAACTCCGGCGCGTCGGGTGAAACTTCGCGAAAAGTCGATTCACTCATGGTCAGCTCCTTAGTCGCCCAGCCCGGCGGGATTGATTTCAGAACGATCGATCTTCTCAACGCCTTCACCCCAGCGGTTCAGCACCTTCTGATAGTCACCGTTGCCGATCACGCCGTTCAGCGCGGTGCTGATCGGTTCCGCCAGACCGCTGTCTTTCTTCACGGTAACGGCAATGTGCGCCGCTTTGGGCCAGCCGCCATCGACGCTGCCGACCAGACGGGTTTTACCGGTCAGTGCCGCTTTCCAAGCACCAATCACATTGGGACCAAAGTAGGCATCAGCCCTGCCTGCCTGCAGCGCCAGCGTCTGTGCGGCATCATCTTTGGTATAAACCGGCGTGAAGGCTTTCAGGCCTTTAGCCTGATTCTCTTTATCCCACGCCAGCAGAATCGCCTCCTGATTGGTGCCGGATCCCACAATGATCCTCAGCCCGGCAATGTCTTCTGCTTTTGTCAGTGACTTTATCGGGCTGCTGGTTTTGACATAAAAGCCCAGTGAATCTTTGCGATAGGTAGCGAAGTCAAACTTCTCTTTACGATCTTTGGTCACGGTAATATTGGAGATCGCCGCGTCATACTTGCCCGAGGCCACGCCCAGCGGCCAGTCTTCCCAGGACGCTGGCACCACGTTGAGTTTTAATCCCAGGCTGTCAGCCACCAGCCGGGCAATATCCACTTCACTGCCAAGCAGCGTTTTGTTGTCATCGGAAAACACCGTTAACGGCGGGGAGTTCAGCGCGGCGACCGCCACGGTAAAGGAACCCGGCACCACAAAATGGTGACCCGCAGGCAGTTGCGCGATCGCCTCCGGATTCTTCACGGTATTGATCGGCGCTTTGTTAGCTTCAAGGCTGACGCGCTGGCCGTTATAGGAGACGCTGGTATCTTCAGCCAGCGCATGGCTACTGGCCGCCAGAATAAGCAGGGCGATAAGACGCGATGTTTTGTTCATGGCTTGTGCTCTTATTGTGAGGTGAACTGATTAACGGGTTGTTTCAGGGCGAAGCTGTCACGTAGCGTGCTGCCGGGATAGTCGCGGCGCGTCAGGCCGCGAGCCTGCAGAATCGGCACTACGCGGTCGACAAAACGTTCAAAGGTATCGGGCGTGCCGCCGTTAATGATGAAGCCGTCAGTGGCGTGGGTTTCAAACCAGAGCTGCAGGCCATCCGCCACCTCTTCCGGCGTGCCGTGAAACAGCGGACGTGGCGTTGCCGCTTCCAGCGCGGCCTGGCGCAGGGTATGCCCATGCTGCTGTGCTTTGCGTTTGATCTCGTCGGTGGTGCTGCGGAAGCTGTTCTGACCGATGTCACCGATATCCGGGAACGGCTGATCCAGCGGATACTGAGAGAAGTCGTGATGGTCGAAGAAACGCCCCAGGTAGTTAAGCGCATCGGTAATCGACACCAGCGCCGCCGTGGTCTGATACTGGCGCTCCACGTCCTCTGCATCATCGCCAACAATCACGCTGACACCCTGGAAGATGTGCAAATCGTCTGGCTGACGGCCATTCGCCACCAGTTGCTGTTTCACATCCTGGTAAAATGCCTGCGCCTCTTCACGCGTCGGCTGATGGGTGAAGATGGCGTCAGCATGACGCGCCGCCAGTTTTTTACCGTCGTCGGACGCGCCCGCCTGGAAGATAATCGGACGACCCTGCGGCGTGCGGGCGATGTTCAGCGGCCCCTGCACTTGGAAGAAATCACCGTGATGATCGAGCGTGTGCAGCTTCGCCGGATCGAAAAATTGTCCGCTCGCCTTATCACGGACAAAAGCATCCTGCTCCCACGAATCCCACAATCCTTTCACCACCTGCAGATACTCATCGGCAATGCGGTAACGCAATGCGTGCTCCGGGTGCTGCTGGCGTGAGAAGTTTTTGGCCGAGCCTTCCAGCGGTGACGTCACCACGTTCCAGCCTGCACGCCCGCCGCTGAGATGATCAAGGCTGGCAAACTGACGCGCCACGGTGAACGGCTCGCTGTAAGAGGTCGATACCGTGCCAACCAGCCCCAGATGTTCAGTGACGCCCGCCAGCGCCGAGAGCAGCGTCAGTGGCTCAAAGCGATTCAGAAAGTGCGGGATCGACTTTTCGTTAATAAACAACCCGTCGGCGACAAACAGAAAATCGAGTTTGCCCTGTTCCGCCTTACGGGCGATTTTTTTGGCGTAATCCAGATTAATACTGGCATCGGCCTGCGCCGCCGGATGGCGCCAGGCGGACATGTTTCCCGATGCGCCATGCAGAATAGTGCCCAGCCGAAGTTGTCTTGTGGTCATGATGCTCTCTCTTTTTTAGTCGTAGCGATGCCAGGCAACGGTGGTCAGAACCGTCGTGATTTAGCGGGTTGCAGATGAATTCAGTTCAGAATGGCTTCCCGACATCGCGCATTAAGATGTTGCAGCGCCTGGCGAGCCAGTCGGGCGAAGTAGTCGGCGGCGGGCGCAATAAGCGCCTCATCCGGGGTAAAGCTGGCATGGTGCAGACCAAAGTCACTGGCGCTGCCGATGCTGACAAACGCCCCCGGCACCTGTTGCAGATAGAAGGCAAAATCCTCACCCAGCAGATGGAGATCGGCGGTCTGCACCCGATAGCCCGCCTGCTGCGCCACTTCGCTGCTGAAGGTCGCCCAGTGCGCATCGTTGATCAGCACTGGCGGACCAGGATGCCAGCTCAGGGTTGCCTGTGCGCCATTGGCTGCGGCGAAGTGCTCAACCAGCGTGCGCACCCGCTGTTCCAGTTCGGCGCGCACCTGTAAATCGTGGGTTCGGGCCGTGCCGCCAAACTCAACGCCGCCGGGTAATACGTTCCAGCTTTTGCCACCGTCGATGCGGGTAATGCTCAGTACCAGACTGTCCAGGGCACTGAAACTGCGGCTGGTGAGCCCCTGTAACGCCTGGATAATCTGGCTGGCCGTCACAATGCTGTCGACACCCTGCTCCGGATAGGCGGCATGTGCGCCTTTGCCGGTGACGCGGATAATAAATTTGTCAGCGTTGGCGTAGAACGCCCCGCTGCGGGTGGCAAAGGTGCCGACGGGCAGTGAAGGCTCGTTGTGCATCCCGAAGATAGCCTGAACCTCATCCAGTACCCCCGCCTCAATAAACTGACGCGCACCGCGCGCTATCTCTTCAGCGGGCTGGAACAGGATGCGCACCCGGCCAGGTAATAGATCGGGCTGTGCGTTGAGCGTTAACGCCGCGCCCAGCATGACCGCACTGTGCAGGTCGTGGCCGCAGGCGTGCATCACGCCAGGGTGGCGGGAGTGAAAACGCACCCCGCTCGCCTCATGGAACGGCAGGGCATCAATGTCGGCGCGCAGCGCGATCACTATCTCTCCGCTGCCAATTTCTGCCACCAGGCCGGTTTCCAGTGGATAGTCCAGCAGCCGGATACCCGCCGCCTGCAACCAGCCCCGCAGTCGCGCGGTGGTGGCAAACTCCTGACCCGACAGCTCCGGCCAGGTGTGCAGTTCGCGTCGCCATTCAATCAGTTGTGACTCAGGGTTCATGATGACTCTCCACTGACGGGGATTCAGGCTGCGACCAGATGATGCGTGGCCAGCAGTTCAAGTGACTGCAGACGCGCAACCGGCTCGGTAATCGGCGTGTCGATAACAAATTCATCAATGTCAAAATTATGATGCAGCGCGTCCAGCTGGGCATGAACCTGCGCCGCCGTGCCTTTCAGAAGTGACGGCGTGCGCGGCTCAATCTGATAATCGCGGTATCCGCCCTGACGCACATAGCGCTCCGCCTGCTCCAGGCTGGCGACGTTGACGCTCGGGCCATCTTTCACCGCTACATGGTAGTGACGAAGGTTGGCTACAAGCAGGTCAGCCCCGGCGGGTGAGTCGGCTACCACCACCTGTACTGCCACCAGTGCGCGCTGACCCTGGCTCAGGCGGGAGTAGGTACTCAGCGCATGCTCCAGCAACTTGCGGTCACCATTGAGGTGAGCGGCAAAGACAAACTGCCAGCCCAGACTAGCGGCCAGCCGAGCGCTCTCTTCACTGGCACCCAGCAGAAAACGGTTCGCCGGACGTGACGGCAGTGGCGTGGCGGCTAAACCCTCGTCGTCAGGATCAGCCTGATCGGGCTTGAGCCAGCTATCCAACAGTTGAAGCTGTTCGGCAAAGCTCCCTTTTTTAGCGGCATCAACACCCTGTTGCAGCGCATGGGTGGAGAGTGGAAGTCCGCCCGGCGCTTTTCCCACGCCGAGGTCAATGCGGCCCGGTGCCAGCGAAGCGAGCAGATTAAAATTCTCTGCCACTTTATAAGGGCTGTAGTGCTGCAACATCACCCCGCCCGATCCGACGCGAATATGTCGGGTCTGGGCAATAATCCAGGCAATTAATACCTCAGGTGAAGGACTGGCCAGCTGCGCGGTGTTGTGATGTTCCGCCAGCCAGAAGCGGTGATAACCCCACTCCTCTGCCCGCTGCGCCATCTGCAGCGTGCGCTGCAGCGCCGCGGTGGGTGATTCACCCTGCAGCACGGGCGCTTTATCTAACAGACTTAATCGATATGCCATTCACCTGGTCCTTGTTTATTCCGGTTGCAGACCAGTGTGCTGCGCAGTCGATCATTGGTAAAACATCATATTGTTTTATGCATTATTGATTTCCTCATAATGGAGAACAGTGAGAAGTGAAAGGCGGCAAACGGGCTATGAAACAGGGAATCAGGCAGATATTTTGCGTATAACGCTATTCGTTGCCTGATATTCAGGTGAGTAAAATCGGCGAACTGGCAAAGGTTTGCAGAAAATCGTCTTACGTATGGAGAGATGACAGTTGTTGTTAGCCGCGACTGCAGGAATTTCAGACAGCCTGAATTCAGGGCATTGAAATACATTCTTCACAGGATGGTGAAGCACGGGTCGCCAGATAGATAAATAAGCATATGAAGAATGTAATTGAGTCAGAGATAACTCATTGCAACTGCCAGATGTTTTACAGGACCTTATACATTATCCGGAATTAAGACCCTCTGCTGTAATGAGAGGTGTAAACCGGGCATGAATCGGTCTGATAGGGTCATATCCGGGCACCGCAATAGTATTGCGGCCAGAAACAAGATTATTTTTCTAAGGCCGTTGCGAATTTTGTTTCAACGGGAAAAATCGGGTGTTGATAAGCGCCACATTCACTTCACAGGGAACGCCGTCGTCGAGATAAACGGTTTCATTAAGCTGAATGGCAGCATCCCCTTCTGCTAAATTAAGCAGAGTAAGCGACTGTGTATCCGTAAGATTGACGGCCGTTAAATGCTGGTCCCTTAGCTGCACTTTCTTACCGGTAACTTCTTCAATGTAGGCATATTTTGACAGTTCCAGCTTGCTGAACTCCATGCTGCTAAACATATTAACCGGCAGGTGAATATGTTCCAGAGCCACCGGGATGTCATCGAAACACATCAGGCGTAAAATTTTATAGATCTGATCGCTGTTCTTTATACGCAGCGCCTGAGCTATATCAGCAGAAGGAACCTTAATGATGCTGACCGATATGATTTTTCTTACACCTTTATGGCTATTTCTTTGAGCCTGGTAATCAAAAGGTGAAAGCACATGATATCGGTTCGCCTGGCTACTCATCTCCGTGGAACCGACAAAAATACCCGACCCTTTAACCCGGTAAATTCTCTGCTGCTCCACCAGAATGCGTGTGGCTTCACGCACCGTTGCGCGAGTAATGCCGATGCTTTTGGCAATTGATATTTCGGTATCCAGTTTCTCTCCGGGTCGAAGGCCATCATCCTTAATTTTATTGAGGATGTAATCAACAACCTCTTTTTGTTTTTCAGTAATGCCATCAACCATTGGCTTTCTTCCCGTTTGAGTGAAGGACAGACTCCCTCTAATCCGTGTCAGTACAGTTCTGCCTGACATTGCCGGATGAGTACCACTTCCGCTAGCTGAATATGTGATCAACTTATCAAATTGGCACTGATGTTAAGCCTGATAAGCAATATTTTAACTTTACATGTTGTGTCCGTACACCTCGAAGGACATCATCAGGATGACTAGACACCTTTAAAATGTATAGATGTGATGAACGTTGTGAAATATAACCCCATCTGAACAATGAGAAAATATTTTTTTAATAACCACATGAAAATAATGAATTTTAAGGATATTACGTCGTTTTACTACATTCGCTTTTTGTTTCGATCTGCTGACAGAACGTTTATCTAAAAAAGTGATAACGGGGGTTTTCAGGGAAACTGACTGTACATAATCAGGAATTTATGAAAAATCGGAATGCATAACAGACCCTGTTCCGGTTGAGAAAATTTTATATGAGATGGGTTATGCGCAACCGGGAGCGAACGAACGCCACACGGTTTATGCGTTTAGTTAAATTTTATTGCGCATTTAAACAGGAGGAGTAAGACGATGTCACACCTGGCTAAGTGGTTAGATAACGAAAAAATCCAGTATGTTGAAAGCGTGACTGACTGGCAGGAAGCGTTAGTTATTGCGGGACGTCCTCTGCTCAGTGAGGGCGCAATATCGCAAGATTATATTGATGCGATTATTCAGCAAAAAGAGGAGATCGGTCCCTTTTTTGTCATCGCGCCGCAGATTGCCATGCCCCACGCTCGCCCGGAACAGGGCGCACACAAACTGGGGTTGTCGATTGTGCTGCTGGGTACAGCAGTGAAGTTTGACTCCGAAGAGAACGACCCGGTGAAGGCCATTTTCATGTTTGCTGCACCGGACAGTAATAGCCATATCGAAATGATCTCCCAGCTGGCGGAAGTGCTGTCCGATGAAGAGATCATGGCGCAGATATTCAATGCGAGCAGCAAAGAAGCGCTCATGACGATTTTATCAGGCGTTTAGTCTGCCCGTTGAAACCCGAATTTTAATCATTAATTAATGAGGTTTGATATGAAAATTATGGCGGTATGTGGTTCAGGTTTAGGCAGCAGCTTCATGATGGAAATGAACATCAAGAAAGTGCTTAAAACAATCGGTGTTGAAGCTGAAGTGGAACATTCGGATCTCGGCTCTGTCACCCCCGATGTGGCGGATGTTTTTGTTATGGCCAAAGACATTGCCTATAGCGCAAACCTTCCTGAACAGAAGGTCATCATCATCAATAACATCATTGACCTGAAAGAAGTGGAGCAGAAAATACGCGAGTATTTTGAGAAAAACTGACGCTGATAATTAGATAAACACCTTACCCTCGAGGTTAATATGTTTACTCAAAATCTTTTGCAGTTCGTTGTCGACGTGCTGAAAGTACCCTCTATATTAGTCGGACTGGTGGCATTTTTCGGACTGATTGCGCAGAAGAAGCCGTTTCCTGATGTTATCAAGGGCACGGTAAAAACTATTCTGGGCTTCCTGGTACTGGCAGGTGGCGCGACTGTTCTGGTCGGTTCACTGACGCCACTGGGCGACATTTTCAAACATGCGTTTGATGTTCAGGGCATCATTCCTAATAACGAAGCGATGGTCTCTATCGCTCTGGCAAAATATGGTGCGCCTACCACGATGATCATGGCCTTCGGCATGGTCGCCAACATCGTTGTCGCCCGCTTCACCCGACTGAAATATATCTATCTGTCAGGGCATGTGACGTTCTATATGGCCTGTATGATCGCGATTATTTTATCGGTTGCTGGTTTTGAAGGTATTCAGCTTATTTACACCGGGTCACTGCTGTTGGGCATTCTGATGGCCACCTTCCCGGCAATCGCTCAGCCCTATATGCGTAAGATCATTGGTGGCGACCATGTCGCGCTGGCGCATACCGGGACAATTGGCTATGTCTTATCAGGCTGGATCGGCTCTTTGGCAGGCAAAGGATCTAAATCTACCGAAGAGATGAACATGCCAAAAAACCTCAGTTTTTTGCGCGACAGTACCATCTCGATCTCTCTGACGATGATGATTATCTACTTAATCCTGTCGGTGTCTGCCGGTAAAGAATATGTAGAGGCTAATTTCAGCAATGGTCAGAACTACCTGGTTTACTCCTTTATCCAGGCCATTACCTTTGCGGCGGGCGTCTTTATCATTCTGCAGGGTGTGCGCTTAATCCTGGCTGAAATTGTCCCTGCCTTTACCGGCTTTTCAGAAAAACTGGTTCCGGAAGCCAGACCGGCGCTGGATTGCCCGATTGTCTTCCCCTACGCCCCGAATGCGGTGCTGGTTGGCTTTATCTCCAGCTTTTTCGGTGGCCTGGTGGGGCTGTTTGTTCTCGGTCAGCTGCATTGGGTATTAATTCTGCCGGGTGTGGTTCCTCACTTCTTCTGTGGCGCTACGGCTGGCGTGTTTGGTAATGCGACCGGCGGCAAGCGCGGGGCGATTTGCGGTGCCTTTGCTCATGGCCTTTTAATTACCTTCCTGCCTGTCGCCCTGCTGCCGGTACTCGGACAGATAGGGCTGACCAACACCACCTTCTCGGATACCGACTTCGGCGTCACCGGCATCCTGCTGGGTAATATGGCTCACTTTATGGATAAGGGAACCATCACCATGATTATCACCGGCATTTTTGGCTTGTTAGTGATTTATAACTTTACGGCTAAAAAGAAGGCGCCTGTAGAAACGAATGCAGGGTAATAGTAACGCTTAATGGCAACCAGAAAGGGCAATGAGCGCTTTCTGGTTGTTTGCGGAATACCTTCATCATTCAGTTTCCAGAAAGAAAACCGCACTGATATAAGTTCAGGCTCAGTTATTCAGCGAACGCTTCAAACGGCAGGTTAAAACGCGCTGCCAGTCGGGCTTTATGTTTATCCGTCAGGGGGCGATCACCACGCAGGATACGACTGACATAAGAGCGCTGCCCTATTTCATCCGCAAAAGAGGATTGAGTCAGGCCGTGCTGATCCATGATGACCCGCAAAAGTGCCACTCCGCGCGGCATAGCATCAGTACGCGCGTTAAACGCAGCAAACTCAGGGGCGCTGTTTTCGTATCGGGCGACCTTATCAGACAATATCTCTACTAACGGGCTGTCCGGCTGGTGCTCAACCAGATATTCAACCAGTTCCAGCGCCTGCTCGTAGTCCCTTTTATCGGTACTGCCTCCCAGAAAGGGAACAATTCTGACCAGGTCATTGGTCGTCTGGATTGCTTCGGTAATCATTCTTTACTCTCCCGGTACTTCTTCACCAGCTTGTCATATTCCGCATGCATCACGATGTGCTTGATAAAAATTTTGCCTCGATCAAAGTCAGCATAGAACATGATCCTCAGGCTGTTTCCGCCCACATCGATTACCCACCACTTTTCCCGGTACTTCATGCGGTCAAGGCTCTGAAAGCGAATTTTCAGCGCATCTGGCGTGGCAAAGTTTTCGTCCCTGAGGACCAGATAAGCCGCATCCAGTGCGGAAGCATGATTTAGATAAATTATTGCCGCTTCCCTGAACGGCCCTCTTGAGATGATATGCATTTTTCTCTCAAACTTTCCATGTTGGAAACATTCTAACCCACGAAGCTAATGTTTCCAACATGGAACACACACAGATGAGTCCTTAATGAATTGCTGGCACTAACCCTCATAAAAAAAGGACTATTCCGATCGAAAAAAGTGATCAACATCACATTTTCAACATTAGACATACTAATAAATAAAATTTAACAACAAAACAATTGAATGATAATGATTAACATTTACACTCTCATCCGCATATAACAAAGCGTTTAACGCTGCCTTATCCACAAATAATATGCGGTATTTACCCTTTTTAAGGTGAAAACACTAAACCACTTAATGGTCAGGGTTTTTATCTGGTTAGTTAGTTTTATGTTTACTGGAGTTGTTGAGCGGACATCCAACGCTGCTGACCTTACGTCGGCAGGGTCACTGGTATTAACACACAGGAACTGAACATGCTTTTACGCTCATCCACTCAGGCGGCACAGGATCTCGCGCCAGCATCCAACGCCAGCGGTGCCGAAACGGCTATTTTTAACGATCAGCAACTGGCGGCCTGGTCGCAGCAGACTCAGGAGGTGCTGGCGCTAATGACCCGTACCGTTACCGGCGTTGAGAAGCCTTTCAGCGGTATCCTGCCCCATGAACTGGCGGCGGAATTCAGTGAGGTCGATCTCGATCGTCCACTGGGTAACAACGATGACGCCCTGACAGAGCTGAGTCAGCTCTATCTGCGTGACGCCGTCTGGTTTCACCACCCTAAATATCTGGCGCACCTGAACTGCCCGGTCGTGCTGCCCTCTCTGATGGCTGAGCAGATTATGGCGGCGGTGAATAGCTCGGTCGACACCTGGGATCAGAGCGCAGGCGGTACGCTGATTGAGCAGAAGGTGATCGACTGGACCCTTGGCCGCATCGGTCTTCCTGCCGGATCTGATGGGATCTTCACCAGCGGCGGCACCCAATCCAACCTGATGGCAATGCTGCTGGCGCGTGATAGCTGGTGCGCGGCACATCATCCGGGGCATCTGATTAAACATCGCGGCCTGCCTGAGACCGCGTCGAAATGGCGGGTGTTTACCTCGAAACTCAGCCACTTCAGCATCCAGAAATCGATGGCGATTTTAGGGCTGGGCTATGACGCAGTTATCGCCGTTGATCACGACGCCCACTACCGTATGGACGCAGCGTGCCTGGCTAAGGAGATCGAGAAATGTCGCAGTGAAGGGCTGATCCCGATTGCTGTGGTTGCCACCAGCGGCACCACGGACTTTGGCAGCATCGATCCGCTGCCGGAGATCGCCCGTCTCTGTGACGATTATGGTTTGTGGATGCATGTTGACGCCGCCTACGGCTGTGGGCTGCTGGTCTCAGAGAATCATCGCTCACGCCTGAATGGCATTGAACGGGCTGATTCCGTCACCGTCGATTATCACAAATCTTTCTTCCAGACCGTCAGCTGCGGTGCATTCTTTGTGCGGGACAGCCACAACCTGAAGCATGTCACGCACCATGCAGATTACCTGAATCCGCTCAGCGCCCAGCAGGAAGGCACACCGAATCTGGTCAACAAAAGCATTCAGACCACCCGCCGATTTGATGCGCTAAAAATGTGGCTGACCCTGCGCGTGATGGGTCCGGCGGCGCTGGGTGACGCTTTCGATACGCTGATAGAGCTGACACAGGCGGCTCATGAGCGTTTAACTGCGCATCCTGCTATCGAAGTGCTGCACGCGCCTGAGCTGACCACCCAGATTTTCCGCTACGTGCCCGGCAAAAACGCCAGCGACGCACAGATCGACGAAATCAACGCCGCTATCCGTAAAGCGCTCTTCCGCTCCGGCAACGCAGTGATTGCCGGCACCAAAGTCGATGGGCGTCAGTACCTGAAATTCACCCTGTTAAATCCCACCACGACCATCGCCGACATCGAAGATGTGCTGAGCCTGATCGCGCACTATGGCCGCGAGCAGGTACGTGCGTCTGCGCTGAACGCGGCGAAACAGTGAGAGCTCTGAAATGAATAATTCCGTTTACGATTTTATTGGTATCGGTATCGGTCCTTTTAACCTGAGCCTGGCCTGTCTGAGTGAGCCGGTTGAGGGGCTGAACGGTCTTTTCCTGGATGAGAACCCGGGCTTTGACTGGCACACCGGCATGATGCTGGAAAATGCCCATCTGCAGACGCCGTTTATGGCCGATCTGGTGACGCTCGCCGATCCGACCAGCCCTTACAGCCTGCTTAACTACATGAAGGAAAAGGGGAAATTATACTCTTTTTATATCCGCGAAGACTTCTTCCTGATGCGCAAAGAGTATAATCAGTACTGCCAGTGGGCCAGTTCACGGCTCTCTAATCTGCGCTGGAACAGCCACGTTGAGTATGTCAGCTACGATGAGACGGCTGGCGTCTATCAACTCCAGGTGACCGACACCCGAAATGGCCAGAAACAGAACTATCTGGCACGACATCTGATCCTCGGCACCGGGCCTAAAGCCTGGATGCCGGAGTGCAGTCAACCGCACCGCCAGCGCCTGACGCACTCAAGCCACTATCTGGTCAACAAGGCCGAACTGCAGCAGAAGCGTTCCATCACCGTGCTGGGCAGCGGCCAGAGCGCGGCAGAAATCTACTACGACCTGCTGACCGATATCGACCGCTTTGGCTATCAGCTCAACTGGATCACCCGCGCGCCGCGCTTCTATCCGCTGGAGTACACCAAGCTCACGCTGGAGATGACCTCGCCGGAATGGGTCGACTATTTCCACGCCCTGCCCGCCAGCACCCGTGACGAACTGAATGCGCGCCACAAGAATCTCTACAAAGGCATCAACAGCAGCCTGATTAACGATATTTATGACCTGATGTATGTCAAACAGCTCGACGGCGATCTGAACGTTAACCTGTTTACTCACTCGGCGCTGACCGCTATGCGCTGGCTGCCGCAGGGAGAGTTTGAGCTGACGCTGCATCAGGAGGAGCAGGATTGCACCTTCACCCGTCGCACCGAAGGACTGGTGATGGCGACCGGCTATCACTACCAGCCACCGATGTTTTTAGAGGGCATCAACGCCCGCCTGCGCTGGGATGACAAAGGCCGCTACGACGTACAGCGCAACTACAGCATCGATTATCACAATCAGATCTTTGTGCAGAACGCCGAACTGCACACCCACGGTTTTGTTACGCCGGATCTCGGCATGGCCTGCTACCGCAACTCGGTGCTGCTGCGCGAACTGACCGGACGCGAGGTCTACCCGATCGAGCGTCAGATTGCCTTCCAGACCTTCCCGGCTAAATCGGAGCACTGAGATGAGTTCACAAACACTGTTCAGCGCCGCCCGCCCCGCAGGCCAGTTCACCCTGAGGCCCATGCTCGCCAGCGATGCGCCGCTGATTCACAGCTGGGTCACCCGCGATTACGCCCGCTTCTGGGGCATGCAGCAGCAGAGCCTGAATCAGGTCGCTGAGTTCTATCAGACACTGACCGCAGCCGATCCCCATGCTGCGCTGATTGGCTGCTGCAACAATCAGCCGGTCTGCCTGATTGAGTGCTATCGCGCCTGCGACGACGAGGTCGGCAAATTTTATCCTGCCGCACCCGATGATTACGGCATGCATATTCTGATTGCCCCCGCCAGCCAGCCGATCAAAGCCTTCAGCTGGCAGGTCTTCACGCTGGTGATGGACTACATGTTCAGCCGCCCCGAGGTGCGCCGCGTGGTGGTAGAGCCGGATGTGCGCAATGAGAAGATTCATGTGCTGAATAAGCGTGCCGGGTTCCGCTATCAGCACACCATTGACATGGGTCATAAAACCGCCTGGCTGGCCTTTTGCCAGCGGGAAGATTATCAACACGCGTTACTGCAGGAGTCGCAGACTATGAACACCCCCTCTTCGCTGATGAACGGTACACATCTGACGGGCGACCACTGGGCGCAGGCAAACCGCATGCTGATCCGTAAAGCGATTGCCGAGTTCGCGCATGAAAAAATCATTACGCCACAGGAGTCGGGCAACGGCAGCTATCAGCTTGCGGTGCCAGGCGGTGAAGCGAGCTACCATTTCCGGGCGTCGCGGCTGGCGCTGGATCACTGGGAAATCGATGCCGGCTCACTGCGCAAGCAGGAGAACGGTCGTGATCTGCCGCTGGATGCGCTGAAGTTTATCGTGGAGTTTAACGGCGAGATCGGTATTACACAGGCGCTGCTGGCGACCTACATGGAAGAGATCAGCAGCACGCTATGCAGCAGCGTTTATAAGCTGCAGAAGAATAATCCTGACAGCCAGGCGCTGGTCTCAGCCGATTTCCAGACGGTGGAAGCGGCGATGACCGAAGGCCATCCCTGCTTTGTTGCCAACAACGGGCGTATTGGCTTTGATGCCCATGATTATCTGGCGTATGCGCCCGAGGCCGCCGCGCCCGTTCACCTCATCTGGGTCGCGGTTCATCGCCGCAACGCCCATTTCTCCAGCCTCAGCGAGCTGAGCTATGAGCAGTTGATGCGTGATGAACTGGGCGATACCACCCTGGAGCAGTTTACTGCGCAGCTGGTGAATAAAGGACTGGCGGTTGAGGAGTATATCCTGATGCCGGTGCATCCGTGGCAGTGGCAGAACAAGCTGCTGACCGTGTTTGCGGCGGACATAGCCAGTCACGATATTGTTTATCTGGGCACCGGAGACGATGCTTACCAGGCACAGCAGTCGATCCGCACCTTCTTTAACCGCAGCCAGCCCGCGAAACGCTACGTGAAAACCGCCCTGTCGGTGCTGAACATGGGCTTTATGCGCGGACTGTCCCCCTACTATATGGCGACAACGCCCGCGATAAACGGCTGGCTGGAACAACTGGTTGCTGGCGATGCGTGGCTGAATCGCTGTGATTTCCGCATCCTGCGCGAAGTCGCGGCGGTCGGCTATCACAACCGCTACTATGAGCAGGCGATCAAAGGCGACTCCGCCTATAAAAAGATGTTCGCTGCGCTGTGGCGGGATAATCCTGCGGCTAGCCTGCAACCCGGCCAGCGCCTGATGACCATGGCCTCTTTCCTGCATGTCGATCACCAGCAGCAGGCACTGCTGCCTGCGCTGATAGCGGATTCTGGTTTGCCCGCGAAGCAGTGGATAGAACGCTACCTGACCTGCTATCTCAGCCCGCTGCTGCACTGCTTCTATCAGCATGACCTGGTGTTTATGCCGCACGGTGAAAACCTCATCATGCTGCTGGAGAACAACGTGCCGGTCAGTGCATACATGAAGGATATCGGCGAAGAGATCGCCGTGATGAATCCGGATGCGGTGCTGCCGGAAGGCGTGCAGCGTCTGGCGGTGGATGTGCCGGAGAACCTGAAGCTGCTCTCAATCTTCACCGATGTGTTTGACTGCATCTTCCGCTTTATCAGCGCGATCCTGCATCAGTCAGGAACGTTGCCGGAGGAAGAGTTCTGGCAGGCGGTGGCGCAGTGCGTGAAAGATTACCAGCAGGCGCACCCGGAGCATGCCACTAAGTTCGCGCGCTATGACATGTTCGCGCCGGAGTTTACCCGCTCTTGCCTGAACCGCCTGCAGCTGGCGAATAATCAGCAGATGATAAACCTCGCCGATCCCGCTGAGAACCTCAAGTTCGCCGGAACGCTGATTAACCCGATCGCCCGCTGGCATTAAGCGTTACACTGTCACGCTGAAATTATGCGGTCACCCTGGTGGCCGCTTTTTTAATGGCTTTATCGCAGGTATCCGTAATGGCTTTTTTCGAACCGGTCGCGCAACTGACCCGACGACATCTGATCTTTTCGCTGTCGCTGGTGTTGTTTGAGTTCGCCACCTATATCGCTCACGACATGATCCAGCCCGGTATGCTGCTGGTGACTCAGGAATTTAAGGTCGGGCCGGAGTGGGTCTCTACTTCGCTCACCGCCTATCTGGCCGGTGGCATTATACTGCAATGGCTGCTTGGCCCCCTCTCTGACCGCATCGGGCGGCGTCCGGTGCTGCTCAGCGGCGTGGCCTTTTTTATGCTCTCGTGTGTGGCGACGCACTGGGTGCAAAGCATTGAGCAGTTCGTCCTGCTGCGTTTTTTGCAGGGCGTCAGCCTCTGTTTTATTGGCGCGGTAGGCTACGCGGCGGTGCAGGAGGCCTTTACGGAATCGCTCAGCATCAAAATGATGGCGCTGATGGCCAACGTCGCCCTGCTGGCGCCGCTGGCCGGTCCGCTGGCGGGCGCGGCTTTTCTTACCATAGGGGAATGGCGCACCCTGTTCTGGCTGATTGGCGCTGTCGCGGCGCTGGCGCTGGCGGGTCTGTGGTATGCGATGCCCGAAACCGCAGGTGACCGACAGAAACCGCTGTCGCTGCGATCAATCATCAGCGGTTACGCGGCGTTGCTGAAGGATCGTCAGGTGATGCGCGGCTCGCTGGCCATCGGGCTGGTCACCGTGCCCTGCATCGCATGGGTCGCATTGTCGCCGGTGATTTTAATTCATGATGCGGGACTCAGCCGCATCGACTATGCGTTATTACAGCTGCCGGTCTTCGCCGCCATGATTGCGGGCAACCTGACGCTGGGACGCTTATCCAGCCGTCTGCCCATTGAACAGCCGTTACGGCTCGGTGCCTGGCCGGTGGTCTGCGGGCTGGCAATCGCAGTAATCGCTACCGTGCTAAATCCGCAAAGCTATCTGTGGCTGACTGCCGGAATTAGCCTCTACGGCTTCGGTGCCGGGCTGGTCAGTGCCGGACTCTATCGCATGACGCTTTTTTCCAGCAGCGCCGGAAAAGGCAGCGTGGCAGCGATGCTCGGCATGGTGAGTATTCTGATTATTGCCCTGGGCATTGAAGCAGCCAAAACCGCGTATTTTAGTTACGGCACCGGCGGCTTCAGTGTGGTGAACCTGATCTGCGGTCTGCTGTGGCTGGTTCTGGTCAGCGCTTTTCTGCGTGCAGGCCAGCGGAAATTGTGCGCGGAATAGCGGACCCTTATGAATCCGCTGTGTGACGTTGATAAAATATAACCCGGCAGGATGGCAGAAATTTATTTGCCATCCTGCAACTGAAATAAAGAGATTACATCCCACCCAATCCCGCATTTATTTTTTTCAGATAAGCTTTGACCAAATCGTTACTTTATCTGTGTGTTGCGTCATTCGATGATGATTCCGCCTGCTGAGGCAATTGATAACAAAGGAATTCACCATGACGACGTTATTTCCCCTTAAACCACGCGCACAAACGCTGGTTTTTACTTTACTTGCCGGGACTCTGACCTTTAACGCGGTGGCTGCACCGGTCAAAGGCGGTACGCTGATTTATCTTGAACAGCAGGCACATACCAACCTCTATCCGCCTGCCGGCGGCTTTTACCCTAATGGCGGCATTCTCAATCAGATCACCGATAAATTAACCTGGCAGAATCCCGAAACGCTGCAGGTTGAACCCTGGATTGCGGAAAGCTGGACCACCAATGCCGACAAAACCGAATACACCTTTAAATTACGGCCTGGCGTGACTTTTTCCGATGGCACACCATTAGATGCGAACGCGGTGGCGAAAAACTTTGATACCTACGGGCTGGGAAATAAAGCGCTGCGCCTGCCGGTATCGGAAGTGATTAATAACTATGAACGCAGCGAAGTGATCGACCCGCTGACGGTGAAATTCTATTTCAAAAAAACCTCGCCCGGATTTTTACAGGGCACCGCCACCATTGGCTCTGGCCTGGTCTCGCTGAGTACCCTAGCGCGCAGTTTCGATCAGCTGGGCGATGCCCGTCACATTATCGGCTCAGGCCCGTTTGTGGTCAGTGATGAGAAGCTCGGTCGGGAAGTGGATCTGGTGGCACGTAAAGATTATCAGTGGGGACCGAAAAACATTCAGCAGCAAGGTCCGGCCAATCTGGATGCGATAAAAGTGATCGTGACGCCGGAAGACAGCGTGCGCATCGGTGCACTGCTGGCGGGTCAGGCAGGCCTGATCCGTCAGGTGCAGGCCTACGATGAGAAGCAGGCTAAAGATCAGAACTTCCCGGTTTATGCCGCACCGACCCGTGGCGTAAACGACAGCCTCAGCTTCCGTCCGGATAATCCGCTGGTCAGCGATATCCGGGTGCGTCAGGCGCTGCTGCACGCCACCAATGCGAAACAGGTGGTTGAGACGCTCTTCTCGCCGAACTATCCGCAGGCAACCTCGGTCGTGGCGACCACCGCCGCCGGCTACGTCAATCTGGCGGACAAACTCACTTTTGATCTGACGAAAGCGAAGGCATTGCTGGACCAGGCGGGCTGGCAACCCGGTGCCGATGGCATCCGTGAAAAAGCAGGCCAGCGACTGGCGCTAACCGTCTATGAATCGCTGCCGCAACCGCAAAACAAAGAGGTACTGCAACTGGTGGCACAACAGTGGCGCCAGGCGGGCGTCGCCCTCAGCGTTAAAGCGGGCGATGCCGGCAGCAAAACGCTGGATAACCTCGATCCCCTTAAGACCCCGCTGAACGTCACCGAAGTCGGCCGTGCCGATCCCGACGTGATCAAAAGCAGTTTCTACCCGGCTAACCGCGACAACCTGCTGCAGAAAGGCGGCTCCAGCGACAAAGTGAAAAACTTCCGCGATGACAAACTGAACCAGCTGCTGGTTGCGATTTCCGCTGAAGTTGACCCGGCAAAACGGTTACAGCTGACCGGTGACGTTCAGCGCTACCTGCTGGACCAGGCCTATGTGATTCCGATCTTCGAAGAGCCGCAGGTCTATGCCGGTGCGCCCTGGCTGAAAGGGGTCAGTTTTGAAGCAGTGGGCCGTCCGGCGCTCTATGGCGCCTGGCTGGAAAAACAGTAACCGGAGGTGAGGATGCGTCATTATCTGCTGCAACGCGCTGGCATGGGTGTATTGGTCCTGTGGGCCGCGTTTAGCCTGTCGTTTGTGCTGCTACAGGTGCTGCCAGGCGATGCGGTCCTGATCAAGTTTCAGAATCCTGATCTCGGCCTGAGTCCGCAGCAGATTGCTGAGATGCGTCAGGCCTATGGCGCGGACAGCCCGCTGTGGCAGCAATATCTGCACACGCTGGCGGCGATGCTGCACGGCGACTTCGGCTATTCGGTGCAGGCGGGCGTGCCGGTCAGTGAACTGCTGACCAGCAATCTGCCCGGCACACTGCGACTGGCCCTGTGCGGCTTTTTGCTGGCGACACTGCTGGCATTCGTGCTGGCGACACTGTCGCGGCTGCCTGCCCTGCGCGGCCTGCGTAATCTGCTGCAGTCACTGCCCGCGCTGTTTATCTCAGTGCCGACCTTCTGGCTCGGCATAGCCCTGATTCAGCTCTTCTCATTCCAGCTGCGCTGGATCCCGGTAATCAATCCCTCACCGTGGCAGGGACTGATTCTGCCCATCATTACGGTCGCCGTTCCGAACTCAGCGCCACTGGCACAGATTCTGTTGCGCAGCATCGATGAGGTTGCAACCCGGCCATTTGTGGCGGTGGCGCGCGCCAAAGGGGCCAGCGAGCACTCTGTGCTGTGGCGGCACATCCTGCGCAACGCCATGCTGCCGGTACTCACTGTGGCGGGCCTGCTGCTGGGAGAACTGATTGCCGGTGCGCTGATTACCGAAACGGTGTTTGGCCTGGGCGGTCTGGGACAGCTGACGCAGCAGGCGGTGAACAATCAGGATGTGGCGGTGTTGCAGGCGGTGGTGATGATCTCCGCACTGGGTTTTGTGGTGATCAACCTGCTGGTGGATCTGCTGATGCCGCTGTTTGACCCGCGCTTACAGCTGTTACGAGGTGCAACATGAGTCTGGTTGATTACGCTGCCGCGCGGCAACCCGTGGCGGCAAAGAGGCGCACTTTACGGTTCTCGCCGGCCCTGTGGCTCGCCGTTTCAGTCATGCTGCTGGTTGTACTGGCAGCACTTTTCCCGACCCTTTTTACCAAGGTCAGCCCGATTGAAGGAATCGCGGGTGCACAGCGACTCGCTCCACAGGCCGGACACTGGCTCGGCACCGATCAGCTCGGCCGCGATCTCTTTGCCCGCATCGTTTACGGCGCGTCCCATTCGCTCTCCGCCGCCGTCATGGCGGTGGCGATCGGACTGCTGGCAGGTACCGCGCTGGGTCTGGTGGCAGGGGCTATCGGTGGCAAAACTGAATCAATTGTGATGCGCGCTGTGGATGTGCTGCTGGCGATTCCGGCGCTGCTGCTCTCTCTGAGCGTGCTGATTTTACTCGGTTTCGGCACCCTGAATGCCTCATTAGCAGTGGGCATTGCCTCCATCGCCAGCTTCGCCCGACTGGCACGCGCCGAAGTGGTGCGCATCCGTCACAGTGAGTATGTCGAAGCGGCTTACGGCAGCGGCGGCCGCTTTTTCAGCGTGTTGTGGCGTCACATTCTTCCCAATGCGCTGACGCCGGTGATCGCCTATGCCGCCCTGCAATTTGGTCAGGCGATTCTGGCGCTGTCGACTCTGAGTTTCCTCGGCTACGGCACCCCGCCGCCAGTGCCGGAATGGGGTCTGTTAATCGCTGAAGGGCGTAATTATCTGGCTACCGCCTGGTGGCTGACCACTTTTCCTGGTGTGGTGGTGGTCGCTGTGGTGCTCGCAGCCAACCGCATCAGCCAGCAACTTTCAGGAGGACGCCGATGAGCGCTCAGCCGTTACTCGTGGTCAACAATCTGACGCTAAGCTATCGCAGCGGCAACCGTTGGCAGCCGGTGGTACATAACGTCAGCTTCGAGCTGAACGCCGGGGAGATGGTGGCGCTGGTCGGGGAGTCCGGCTCCGGTAAAACCACCACCGCACAGGCGATAATGGGTCTGATGGCGGAAAATGGCCGCCGCGAAGGGGGCGAGATTCTGCTCAACGGCGTGGATATCAGTCAGTGGTCGCAAAAGCGCTTCGATACGCTGCGCGGTGCGCGCATCAGTCTGGTACCGCAGGATCCCGGTAATTCCCTGAACCCGGTGAAAACGGTCGGCGAACAGGTGGAAGAGATCCTGCGACTGCACCTGAAATTACCGTCAGCACAGCGCCAGCAGCGGGTGATTGACCTGCTGACGCGCGTCGGCCTCAGCCATCCGGAACAGCGGGTTAAGCAGTATCCGCATCAGCTGTCGGGCGGCATGAAGCAGCGGGTATTGATCGCCATTGCCCTCGCCCTGCAGCCGGAGATCATCATTGCGGATGAGCCGACCAGCGCGCTGGATGTCACGGTGCAAAAGCGCATTCTCGATCTGCTGGACAACCTGCGGCAGGAATCCCGCACCGCCGTGCTGTTTGTCACCCACGACCTGGCGCTGGCGGCGCAACGCGCAGATCGTATTATCGTGTTTCGTCACGGCGAGATTCAGGAATCGGGCCGCACTGAACAGGTTATCAGCGCGCCTGCTCATCCTTATACCCGTCAGTTACTGAATGATGCGGCACCGCAGCGACCCGCCAGAGTTAAATCTGCAACCGCCCGTTTTTCTGCCCCCGCCATCCGGGCAACCGGCGTGATGAAAAGCTTTTCGCTGGGTAAACAGCAGCGTCTGCAGGCACTGAACCAGGTCAGCTTTCAGGTGGCGCGCGGCACCACGCATGCCCTGGTAGGCGAATCCGGCTCCGGCAAAACCACGCTGGCGCGCATCGTTATGGGTTTTGAAACCGCCGACAGCGGCGAGGTGACGCTGGATGGCATCGTGGTCAACGGATTACGCGGCGAGGCGCTGCGTCAGCTACGGCGGAAGATCCAGTTTGTCTATCAGAGCCCATTTGCCTCACTCGATCCGCGTCAGACGCTGTATGCAATTATCGAAGAGCCACTGCGTAATTTTGAGCGGCTGAGCCGCAGTCAGCGCCGTGAGCGCGTGGAAGCGATAACCACGCGGGTGGCGCTGCCGCTCTCACTGCTGTCACGTCATCCTCACGAACTCTCCGGCGGTCAGCGGCAGCGTGTGGCTCTTGCGCGGGCGCTAATCTGCAAGCCGGAAATTCTGGTACTGGATGAGGCGACCTCGGCGCTGGATGTCACGGTGCAGGCGCAAATCCTCGACCTGTTGCAGCAGCTCCAGGCCGAACTGGGTCTGACCTATCTGTTTATCACGCACGACCTGGCAACGGTGCGGCAGATTGCCGACAGCGTCACGGTGTTAAAAGCGAGCGAAGTCGCAGAGCAAGGTGACGTTGTCACGATTTTCAGTTCGCCACAACATCCTTATACCCGGGAATTAATGGCTGCCATTCCTCCGCTTATTCCCTTAACCCACAAGGAGTCAGCATGAGCCGACGTATCGGATTTTTTACCCGGCTGCTGGATAAGGTGCCAGCGAAACAGCGCTATCAGCTGGCCACCGAACAGATTCAGCATGCCGAACGCTGCGGATTTGATAATGCGTGGATTGCTCAGCACCATTTTCATCAGGATGAGGGGGGTCTGCCGTCGCCGCTGCTCTTCCTGGCGCATGTCGCCGCGCAGACCCGCACCATCCGGCTCGGCACCGCCATCATCACCCTGCCAATGGAAAATGCGCTGCGGGTGGCTGAAGATGCCGCAGTACTGGATCTGCTGGCAGATGGGCGGCTGGAGATCGGGCTGGGCTCCGGTGGCACGCCGGATTCGTTTTTGCCGTTTGGTCTGACCTTTGCCGAGCGCGGTGCCGCTTTTGCCGACCATCTGCATACGCTGCTCAGCGCCTGGCGCGGGGATTCACTGGGGCATCCTGATAATCATCTCTATCCCGCCGCGCCGCAGCTTGCCGGACGGGTGTGGATCGCCACCTTCTCGGTTGAGGGCGCAATCCGTGCCGCTCAGGGCGGCCATGGCCTGATGCTGTCCCGCACCCAGCCGCGCCCGGCGGGCCAGCCTGAGCTACCGCTGGATGCATTGCAGAATCCGCTGATCGATGCCTATCTTGCGGCACTTCCTGCGGGAACCCCTCCGCGCATCCTCGCCTCCCGTACCGCATTCGTGGCCGATTCTGACCGCTATGCCCGTCAGGTAGCTGAAACGGGAATTCGTCAGCAGGCCGCGCAGTATCGTGGTGAATTACGCGGTGAACGCTTTGATGACCTGCTGGCGCAGTTTGATGCCCATGTTGGCGGCATCGATCAGGTGCAGCACTCGCTGGCGCAGGACAGCGCACTGGCGCGCGTCACCGACATCTCATTTCAGGTGCATTCGGTTGAGCCTTCGCATGCCGACACGCTGCGCTCGATTGAACTGATTGCCCAACATCTTGCGCCCGCGCTTCGTGCCGCTGGCGAACCTCACAGGAGAATTTCATGAATCAACCTGACGATTTGATCGCCACACTGGCAGATATCGATCCCGATTCCGAACTGGCCCATGCGCGCCAGACACGTCACGCCGCCACACAACATGCTCAGAATAGCTACACTCTGTTGTTTAGCCAGGGTGATGAGGATTTTCCGCTGGCGGAGCGACGTCTGCTGGCCGCACAGGTTGCCGGCTGGCATGCACAACCCGGCCTGCAGGCGCACTACCAGCCACAGGAGAGTCTGGCCGGGAGTGATCGGATCAATGCGGCACAGGCTTTTGCCCATCGCCTGACCTTTGAGCCGGTTACTGCTGCTCCCGCGCATCTGGAGGCTTTGAAACAGGCGGGCTGGAGCCTGCGCGGCATTGTCACACTGGCACAGCTGGTGGCGTTTGTCAGTTTTCAGAGCCGGTTGCTGGCGGGTCTGCGCAGCTTACAGGGCGATGAGGCACCGGATGAGATTGCCCCGGTAGTCGCCGGTCACTGGCACGAGGCCTTACATACCGCCAGCGGCAAAACTGCCCTGACCGCGTTTACGCAACAGGAACTCGGCTGGGAGCCCTGGCTGCCGGCAAAACCGCTGACGGAATTCAGCGAGGAAGAGCAGGCGACACTGGCAAAATTCGGTCACACCGACTCCGACTATTTTCGCCTGCTGGCGCGCAATCTGCCGTTGCTGGAGCAGCGTACCCTGACCGATAAAGGCATTTTTTATACCGCAGGAGGGCTGCCACGCGCCGAGCGCGAACTGGCTGCCACCGTGGTGAGTAAGGTCAACGGCTGCATTTACTGCGCCTCAGTCCACGCGCGTAAAGCCAGCCAGCTATCAAAGCAGGATGAAGCGGTACAGAAGCTGCTGAACGTCGCACCCGGCGCGGTGTTATCTCACGGACACGCCGCGCGCTGGCAGGCGATCATCGCATTCTCAGCAGCGCTGTCGCTGACCCCTGGCCAGCCGACACAGTCGCAGCTCTCTGCACTGCGTGAACAGGGTCTGGATACGCTCGCCCTGCTCGATCTGATTCAATCAACCGCCTTTTTTGCCTGGGCTAATCGCCTGATGCTGACGCTGGGCGAACCTTTTCTGCCGGAAAAACAGGGATAATCATGACTTTGCCTTTAACAGATCAACTGGTGCAGTGGCGTCGCGAACTGCATCAGCATCCGGAACTTTCGAATCATGAATTTGCCACCACGGAACGTATTACCCGCTGGCTGGAGCAGGCTGGAATCCGGCTGTTGCCGCTGGGGCTGAAAACTGGCGTCGTGGCAGAAATCGGTCATGGCGAACCCCTGATCGCCCTGCGCGCGGATATTGATGCGTTACCGATTGAAGAAACCACCGAACGCCCGTGGCGTTCACAGCAGCCGGGCGTGATGCACGCCTGTGGTCACGACGTTCACAGCGCCGTGATGCTCGGCGTGGCTTTGCAGCTGAAACAGCAGGAAGACAAGCTGCCAGGCCGGGTACGGATTCTGTTTCAGCCCGCTGAAGAGACCTTTAATGGCGCACGTCAGCTGATTGATGCCGGTGCGCTGGAAGGCGTTCAGGCGATATTCGGCCTGCATAATGCGCCCGACCTGCCGCTGGGCACGCTGCGCAGCCGGGCGGGCGCATTTTATGCCAACGTAGACCGCTTTGTGATCCGCATTGAGGGCAAAGGCGCCCATGCCGCGCGACCGCAGGAGGGCATCGATTCGATTGTCATTGCCAGCCATATCGTAACGGCTCTGCAGACCCTGCCGAGCCGGGTGTTCAGCTCGCTGGAAACGGTGGTGCTGAGCGTGACGCGCTTTACCGCCGGTAATACATGGAACGTGCTGCCGCAAAGCGTTGAGCTGGAGGGCACCGTACGCACCCACAACGGCGAAATCCGGGCGCAGATCCCGCACCGCATGCGATCCCTGATTCAGGGTATTGCCGCCGGGTTTGGTGCGACCGCCGAACTGGAGTGGACTGAAGGACCGCCGGCCCTGATTAACACGCCAGGCTGGGTGGATGTTGCGCTGGACGTTGCCCAACAGAGTGGCTATCTCGCGGAGCACGCTGAGTCGCCGCAGATGGGCGGAGAAGATTTTGCCTTCTATCTGCAGCAGGTGCCGGGGGCGTTTGTCAGCATCGGCAGTGCCAGCGAGTTTGGTCTGCATCACGCCGCCTTCGATCCTGATGAAGCGTTAATTGGCCCGGCGGTTGACTACTTCACGCAGCTGGTGCCGCGCGCGTTGCAGATTGTGGCGGCGCAATGACAAAAAAAAGGAGTGCTGCTATGTCAGTTCAGGTTCCACAACCGATTCTTGATCATGCGGTGATTAACGTGGCCGACCAGCTCGACAGCGCAAGCGCGCGCTTCCGAAGGCTCGGCTTTCAGCTCACTGAACGGGGTCATCACTCGCTGGGATCGAGTAATCACCTGGCTATTTTTGGTGAGAATTACCTGGAACTGCTGGGCTATGAGACGGGCAAAGGGAGCCAGCGTGCCGATCTCTGGCAGTCGCCGCTGGGATTGAGCGGTCTGGTGTGGAAAAGCAGCGATGCAGAGAGTGAATTTCAGCATCTGCAACGGCAGGATCTGGATGGCGATCCGCCAGCGGCTTTTCATCGACCGGTCACCCTGCCCGACGGTTCGGTGAGTGAAGCGCACTTTCGGACCGTGCGGATTCGCCCTTCACTGGTACCCAATGGCCGCAGCTTTTTTTGCCAGCATCTGACGCCCGAAGCGGTATGGCAGCCGGCATGGCAGCGTCACCCCAATGGGGTGCGTAATATCAGTGAGTTTGTGATTGTCGCGCAGGATCCGGCGCTTTCAGCCCTGGTCTATAGCCGCCTGTTTGGGGCCGCTAAGGTGCTCGCCTGTCCCGAAGGCGCCTTTGTTCTGCGCGCGGGTGCTGCCACGGTTCGTTTTGCTTCGGCAGACTATGCGCAGCAGCGGTTTGGCCCACTGCCGGAAGACTATGATGGCAGCGCCCGGATGGTCGCGCTGGGTTTTGAGACGGAGGATCTCGCCCTGGTGAAACGCGCGCTGGCGACGGGTGGCATTGCCTTTCAGGAGCAGCCCGAGGCGATTGTGGTGGAGTCGGCAGAAGGTTTTAACCTGGCACTGCGTTTTACCTGAGTGCAGATTCAGGAGGTGATGAAAAACGCCTCAACTGAGGCGTTTCTTCAGAGCACGGACCAATAAAATATAAAGACTTATCGAATCTTGATAGTCCATCGCAGCACGCTTAAATCAGAAAAACAGAGATGGCGACAGGCCAAACCGGGCGCATAATGCCCGTATATGCGACACAGTCAACTGACGTTCGCCGCTGAGGATTCGGCTAACCAGCGATTTTTTACCGATCTCATTTTCGAAGTCGCTCAGGCTAAGATTGTGTTGCTCAATAAGCACGCGCAGAATGCCGGGGCCTGTGCTGATTTCACTTTGACGTGCATTAAATTCGGCCAGCTCCGGATCTTTATCTTCATAGTGAGCAATGCGCGCGCAAAGGAGGTCAACCAGCGGATTATCCGGCTCATGTTCAATCAGATATTCGACCAGTTCCAGTGCTTCTTCATAATCCTCGCGCTGGCTGCTGCCAGCCAGCAGCGGCACCGCTTCAGCGAGCTCATTTGACAGCCTGATAGCTTCAGTATTCATTCGGTGGTGATGCCTCCAATTAGAAGAACATGTATTTTTCGATGAATGCCCCGATGACTTTTTCATGAAGCTCAACAGAGCGTGAAAAGCAGATCGTTTTGCGGGCCAACCGTTTGATCCGTGTTCTCAGCGTCAGGTTATTGCGCTCAATGCGCTGTGTAACAATCTTGCCGGTCAGGTGCTTCTCTTTCGGAAGCTCTCTGGCATAGCTCCCCCAGTCATCTGTGGTCAGCATTCCGATGTTAAAGGGCGTGAGCAGTGCCGGCAATTCACGACAGGTTTCATCGGTACGTGGACCAAAAGTGTAGGACAGCACGCCACCCGTTTTTGTGTTGTACGCGTAACAGAGCCAGTGCTGGCGGGCTTTGGCCGACAAAGCTCCATTGCTCATCGAGTTCACAGATAAGCGCCACATCAGCATGGGCTACCGGAGATGATGTTATTCGTCGTGGCGAGAGTTTTTTAAAGTCCGGATAACGGTGTTGATGCCGACCTTCAGTGTCCTGGCGGTATCGCGAACCCCGGCTCCGTTGAAAGCCATTACGGTGATCTGCTCTTTAACCCCGGGCTTGCGGGCTTCATAAGCATAAGTGAGCTGAAAGACGCGGTGGCACTCACAGCAACGAAACCGGGCATGTCCTTTCGGGTTCTGCCCATGACGATAAACCTGAGCAGACTGACAACGGGGACAATGAACGGCAACGCTGGCCATGAATAAGCCTCAAAAGCGAGAATTATACATTACATTCAACCAATTAGAGGCATCACCTAATTAAAAGGGCCACTCAAAGTGGCTCTTTTTTTTAAAAAACGCGCATGAAGGCATTCTGCACTATGATTGACGAGGCTTAATCAGTTTATTGGCAAAGTACCAGCCTGAAAACGCCCCCAGAACAGCCAGAACTAATGCTCCGATAAGGAAGATCGCGAAGTTTTGAGACATCTGATCCTCGCCATATATGGTGCCAACAAAAACACGACTGATTAGCGGCATTAGCAAGTACATTAACCCAGCGCCACAGACAGCCCCAAACAAAGTAAACAGCGTGATCTTTAGAAGCCTCATATCACCTTCCAAAACCAGATTTCCTTAGCATTAGCAAAACTCGACCATAATCCATCGACGTTCAGTCCCCACTGGATACGGAGATAACTGAGTTTTGTTGTCAGCCGGTCCCCATTCCATAAATCAATATGGTCACCACTGCGGTTAAGAAAACTTTCATTTCCCCGTCGCCAGTAGTCCTTAAAGAAGATAATCCCACGCTGATTTTTAAGCACCTCCTCAAAGTTATCAGCGCTGACCTTCACCATTGGAAAAACGCCTGGTATGCGAGCGTTTTTTAAGGCGTTTGCTAGCTCTTCAGCGCGTAGTATGTGGCCTTCGCTTTTAGGATGTAGCCAGCAAAACTGCACTCGTAACTTAGTAACGTCATAACCACATCGAGCCAGCGCCGTGCCTATGCGTATTGCACATTGATCGTCAAAAGCTTTATGTCCGTCCTTGCGACGACACGGATTTTCATCACCCTTTACCTCCGGGTGAGCATTCCATAATTCTGAAAAATGGATACTCATTTGCAGTCCCTTACAGTAGAAAATTGTCACTATAAGCATAAAAAACCAGCAACGCCAGATACGTTAAAATTGCTTCACAATTTTACGCAATTCTGAAAGTAAATTTTTCCCTATAGTTATCACGTTCCGCCAGCGCTGGCACGGCTTTGACACGTATGAAAGTTGCACAATTTCGCGCATAAACTGCGTGCAGGTGTGGTGGGGGACACGCGCCCGCTACGCGGCATGGTGAGACCACCCCACCCCGCCCCGGCCAGCCTGCCTGCCTGCCGCGCTGGCTGTGCCATGTACGGCCTATTTCTCCGCAGGAATTCGCAGCACCCTGTCAAAACCAAGTGCCCTTAGAACGCGTTATAGTGCGTTGTTATCTCTGGCAAGTATTGGGATTATGGCGAGATGGGATTTGGTAAAGATTCAGAGGGTAACGGGCATAAAAAACCGGCCGCAATGGACCGGTCAGCAGGTGCATGATTGCGTCAGGTGTTATGCAGGGTTATGGCGACGCTCGAATGCATAGGAATGAATACCATCACGTCCCAGTAAGGTCTCAGCCTCGTTCCAATCCCGGCAGTCAAAGCCCTGCGTATCAAACCAGCGAAGCAGGCCCGCGTGAGTAAAATACCAGATGTGCTCATCCTTTCTGAAATGGCGCGACCGCAACAGATGAGCGGCATTGTGAAAAATGGGAATAGAAACAAACAACCATTTTTCAGCACGGAATAATAGCAGCCTCGGGATCGTCGATGTGTTCCAGCGCGTCCCAGAATGACAGCGCCGCCCATGTTCCAGTATAAAGGTCAGCCCAGCTGCCGCGCCGGGGAACGGAGATCCGGGTCGTCATTGGCTGGCAGAATGGCGGGCTGGTCGAAAAAGGTAAGTTTGTTGTGGATGAGGTCGCCCACAATGGCCCGCCTGACCGCCTCAGCATTACGGCCAAAAGCGCGGATTTTCGCGATGACATCAACGTTAAGCGCGAATACAACTGGCATAACTGCACGGTAAGCTATGTCGTGTCCGCCATTGCTGGCCGGTATAACCTGACACCGGCCATCAGCACCGAGCTGGCAAATCTGGAAATCGACCACGCCGATCAGACCCAGGAATCAGACATCAGTTTTTTAACCCGCATGGCTGAAATGCTCGGGGCCTCCACCACGATAAAAAACGGCATGCTGCTGTTTTTCACGCCCGGTACTGGCAGAACGGTAAGCGGGCGCGTTCTTCCCTCCGTCATGATTACCCGCGCCAGCGGCGACAGCCACAGCTTCCGGGTTGCAGACCGTGACGTCTATACCGGCGTTGAAGCGTACTGGCTGAATCTCAATTTCGGGAAGAAGCGAAAAACCCGGGTGCGCGGGCAGAGGAAGAACACTGCCCCAAAATCCAGCAGCCGTGAAGGCCATTATCTGAACGGTGCCGAAGGCAATGTATATGTGATGCGCCAGACCTTTAAAACAGAGCTTGCCGCAAAGCGAGTAGCCGTCGCTAAATGGCAGTCACTGAAACGGGTGCGGCAGAATTCAGCATGCAGCTGGCGCGCGGCCGTGCAGAACTTTACCCGGAGCTGCACGCGATCATGTACGGCTTCAAGACAGACACTGATGAGGGTGACTAGACCATCACAAAGGCCACGCACACCGTGACACGGCAGGGATTTTACACGGTACTGGAATTTGAAGTCAGGCTGACGGACTGGACGGTCACGGCGACAGAGGAATAATTGAGCAATGCCGAAGCATAACGCTATAATCCCCGGGAACCGGAAGGGAGATTATGCCATGTATCGTTGTCCAAAATGCGGCGCGTCAGCCCGAACGCGCAACAGTGAATATCTTGATAAAAAGGTCTCGCCTATCATCAGTGCAACAATCTTTACTGCGGGATCACCTTCCGCACGCTGACTGAAGTCGATGCCATCATCACCGAATCAAAACCCGACTTCAGCATTCCGATCCCGGCAAAAACATTCCCTAAAAATCATTACGGCGATAATCAGATGTGATTCACTCCTGCTCAAAGGTCTAAGCCCCGCAATGCAGGGCTTTTTGTTAGCGTGGTCGATATGTGGACGTTAATTGAAATAAAATCCTTTATTCCATATTGTTGTATAAAGATTCAAAACCCTCAACTGAGGCGTTTTTCACAGGCTTTACAACGACACAAATCAGAAGGTGTAGCTGGCGGTCACTGAGAAATTACGCGGTTCGCCGTAGACCACAGAGCTGGCCACGTTGGTATCATACTCTTTGTCGAACAGGTTATTGAGGTTGCCCTGCAGCGACAGATTTTTGTTCACCTGATAACGGGCGAAGAGATCAACCAGCGCATAGCTGCCCTGACGGGCACGCCAGGTGCCATTGCCTTCCGGGCCACCGACATCATTCCAGATATGTGTCTGCCAGTTCACGCCGCCACCCAGTGTCAGCTGCTGCAACGTCGGCAGGCGATAGCTGCTGAACAGGTTAAAACTGGTCTGCGGCAGTTGCGGGTTAAAGGTGCTGCCATCGCGGTTTTCCGCAATGTAGCGCGTGCCGCCCAGGGTCATCTGCCAGTTGTCGGTTAATGCGCCGTTGACTTCAAACTCCACGCCACGACTCACCACGCCTTTACGGCCAATGTAGGCAACATCACCTGAACCCTGAATCGTCTGAGTGGTTGCTTCACCGACATTATTCAGCTCGGTGCGGAACACCGAAATCGAGGTGGTGAAGCGACTGTCCATCCAGTCAGATTTCAGGCCTGCCTCGTAGTTTTTGCCGATAACGGGCGACAGGAAAGCGCCGCTGGCATCGCGATAGTCCTGTGGCTGGAACACCGAGGTATAGCTGGCGTAAGCCGACCAGTTTTCAGCGAAGTCGTAAATCAATCCGCCGTAAGGGGTGGTGTTATTTTCTTCCATTTCACCACCCGGCGTTTCACGGTTCCAGTTGGTGTAACGGGCACCGATAATCAGGTGCAGCGGATCGGCGAGCGACAGACGGGTCGCCATATAAGTCGATTTCTGGCGAACCAGCTGGGTGTCGCTGGCAGGCAGACGCGGCGTCCAGGCCGATTCCGGATACTGACCGTTAAACTCGTTGTAGTTGCCCAGCGACTCCGATGAGATATTCTCAAAGGTACTGAAGTACTTGTTATCCTGACGAGTGTAATTGACCCCCACCATCAGCTCATGCTGACGACCCAGCAGTTCATAAGGACCGCTGGCGAAGGCATCAACGGCATCCACTTTGCGTTTACCGGTGTTGTAACCGGTCCCGCCTACCACCGGATAGTTGGCATAGGAAGAGACGCCCGCCCCGGTGTTACGATCGAAATAGCCATCAAGATAGATCTGCTTACTGTCCAGGCGCATCTCGTTGTGCGCGCCGTTCAGCGTGATGTTCCAGCCGTTATCGAAGTCCTGTTTCAGATTCACAAAGACTTTACGGTTCTCTTTATCGTTGTAGGCCCAGTCAGGTGCGGTGTTGTAGCCGCGTCGGGTATGAATCTGCGTGCCATCGGTGTACCAGCGCGGTGCGCCACCCCACATGGTGGAATCCGTATTGACCTGGCTGAATTCATAGCCGACCGAAAGCGTGGCAGAGTCAGTCAGGTCAGCGTCAACCACGCCATAGATGAACTGTTTTTTGGCACCGTAGCGCTCTATGAAGCTGTTGTTATCCTGCCAGCCGGCGATCAGCCGGCCACGAACATTGCCGGAGTCACTGAGCGGAGCCGAGAGATCGGCCACGTAACGCTGCTTATTCCAGCTGCCGTAACTGGCGGAGACGGTGCCGCCGAACTCTTTACTGTCGGCGTGTTTGCGCACCATATTGATGGCGGCTGATGGATTGCCCGGTCCGGTTAACAGACCGGTCGCTCCGCGCACCACTTCAACGCGTTCATAGAGCGCCATATCGGTCTGCGCATCGCCCAGGTTCCAGCGAGCGGCAAAGGCAGTGGGGATACCATCGACCATGTAGTTGTCGATCATAAAGCCGCGCGCATAGTAGTTGGTGCGATCCATATCACCACTGATACCGCGAATACCGGTGGTATTTGCGAGCACATCATTCAGTGACTGGAGTTGCTGATCGGCCATACGCTGCTTACTGACGATGCTGACTGACTGTGGGACATCACGTACGGTGCCCAGCATTTTAGTGCCCGCACGGGTAACCGGTACGCTGTAATCAGTGGCGGGCGAAGCGGCTACGGCATCATCGGCTGACGCGCTGACCGTCATAGTCTGGTTATCGCTGGCAGCGGGTGTGCCGGTCTCTGCGGCATGAGCAGCGTTATGCGCCAGTGACGAGGCGACGATGACAGCCAGCAAGGAGAAGCGGAATGGCCGTTGCAGAGCAGAGGTGCCCGTCGCCCCGGGGTGTTGAAGATCGAAAGCGTTCATTAATTCCTCAATTATCTTTATGTTTTTATGCTGCCACTGTCACGACCATGCTTCCTGCGGACATCGCTGCCCTGCTTATGGTTTGAGGAACCAGAAACCTTTCCCTGAGCGCCTGCGCGCGGGTGTGATGAACTTCTAAAACAAATGAGAAATATACGCATTGCGATTATCATTGCAAGATTTTGTTAGCAAACAATACGAATTTTTTCAGGGAATTGTCTGCGCGTGAAAGGCTGCCTGAATTTGATAAAGACAGGGAGGCATTTATAGGGTCAGCACGCCTGCTGACTTGTCAGAGAAACAGGGCTGCTGCATCATTATTTGATAAAGATAAAATCCTGTTATGGCCGTTCATTGAACTGTAGTTGTCACTCCTGATGCCACAATATCTGCCTTAAATCTTTTATCACCTTATTTAACACCAGATATTGCAGGAATTCGTACGTGCGCAAAATTTCAACGCTTATAGCGCTGATAACGACCACCGTTTTCAGTGTTTTTTCAGTCTACTCCGCCACACTTGTGGAGACCGTGAATGCGGGCTGGGATAATTTCAGTGATAAAGTCGCCACAACCTGGCAGCAGCCTGAAGGTTACGACTTTTATCTGCCCGCGATTACCTGGCACAACAGGGCCACTTACGATCGAGAACACATCAATAAATATAATGAAAGACCCTGGGGCGCGGGCGGAGGTATCTCCCGCTACGATGAAAAAGGAAACTGGAACGGCATCTACTTAATGGCGTTTAAGGACTCCTTTAATAAATGGGAGCCATTTGGTGGCTATGGCTGGGTGGCAACATGGCGTCCGCTGGCCGACCAGAATTTTCACTGGGGTGCGGGTTACACGGCGGGCTTTACCGCACGGCACAACTGGGATTATATTCCGGTGCCTGCACTATTGCCGCTGGCCTCTGTCGGCTATGGCGCTCTCGATTTCCAGATGACCTATATTCCCGGCACCCATAACAACGGCAACGTCTATTTTGCCTGGCTGCGCTACCATTTCTGACAGTTGCCGATATAAGCGTTAGCGTGACATCGCCATGACCGAGAGATCGTCCAGCGTGAGGGTTTCGCCATCATAGCGATGACGCAGCAGATGGTAACTTTCGCATCTAATAATCTGCTCAACCGCGTTCGAAAAGATAGTCATGGCGCTGCGCATCTGGCTCAGATAGTCATGGGTGTCATAGACCCGATCGATTCCTTCCAGCGCATGGTTCATGATTTTTCGGGCGACGTCATTAGGCGTGTCGAGCGCTGAGAGCTTTGAACGCGCAGTCCTGCGCAGATCGCGCGGGGTAAACGCCTCCAGTCCCAGCCCACGGGGAGCGCGGATCATCCGGCGAAGTGCCTGATTCAGCGCGCCTTTTGACAGCGGCTGTTGCGGATCGCGTGGCGCGGGCACCAGCCAGGGTGAGTCCGGATCGGCGGCGCGCAGCAGTGCTTCGATGCACAGACGCATTAGCGGTGAAATGGGCAGCACATGCTCCCGCTGCGATTTATTGCGCGTACCCTGCATCCACAATCCTAATTGCAGATCGAACTCCGCTTTCTGCGCCTGCACAATTTCATCCGGCCGCCGGGCGCTGACCAGACATAAACGCAGCGCCCAGCGCGCCTGTTCTGAGAGTGCCCAGTTATCCAGACCGTGCCAGAACACCCAGATCTCGGCATCGGTGAGTTGCCGACTGCGCGGTGGCGTAGCACGACCCGCGACATCACGCTTTTTCATTGAAGCGATCGGTGAATGATCGAGATAGCCCTGCATCTCGGCCCAGGCGAGAAATTGTTTAGTCAGCGCGAACACCCGCCGCGCCTCCTCTTTTTTACCGTCGGCGATCAGAATGTTATAGAGCCGGTTAAGGCGTAAACGGTTCAGCGTTTTGAGTGGCTGCGAACCGATGTTCGGCAGGACATGTTTCAGCAATGAGGAGATAGCGATCTCAGGACGGCGCCGGCTGATCAACAGCGAGAGTTTTACCCAGACCTTCATGACCTGCTCCACCGTGCCTTCATCGCCAAAATTATCCAGCTCGCTGAGCGAAGCCATTTTAACCTGCTCCAGCCAGATCAATACATGGCGGCCTACGTGGGCGGAACGCGCAGGGATCTGTGTCAGATCTGGGGTCACATTTATACCTGTTAGTCACTGAAGAGCGGGCCATTCTATCCATTGTTTATCTGTGACTCCAGACCTAATAAGTCTGGAGTCATAAAGACGCGTTTTCACGAAATCTGAGCAAGTTTTCGGGTGGATGACCAACAAGTAACACTACCGTTACTTCCCTCTCCTGGCTCACCGTTATGGCGAATAAATAGCCCATTGTTAGGGAATGTAAAGGTGGCTTACCGCGATATACAATGATAACTATTATCATTATCATACGCATTTGCTTACATGCCTTAATACTTCAGGGAGATTTTCTAAGTGAATGTAACCATGCGTGTCCATAAGCGCCCTGTTGCGCTACTGCTGGCCGGTTTATTGAGTACCTCTGCTAACGGCGCTAATCAGGAAGAGACAGAAAAGCTGGCTGATGATGAGACGATGCTGGTCACCGCTGAACAGGAGCTGAAACAGCAGCCTGGTGTTTCGGTGATCACCTCGCAGGACATTGAGAAAAACCCACCGGTCAACGACCTTTCCGACATTATCCGTAAAATGCCAGGCGTAAACCTTACCGGCAACAGCGCCAACGGCGTACGCGGCAACAATCGTCAGATCGATATTCGCGGCATGGGGCCGGAAAATACGCTGATTCTGATCGATGGTGTGCCGACCACCTCGCGTAATTCGGTGCGTTATAGCTGGCGCGGCGAGCGCGATTCCCGCGGTGACTCAAACTGGGTACCACCAGAAATGGTTGAACGGATTGAAGTGATTCGTGGACCGGCGGCAGCGCGTTACGGTTCCGGCGCTGCCGGTGGCGTGGTTAATATCATTACCAAACGCCCGACCAATGACTGGAGCGGATCGCTGTCGCTTTATACCAACCAGCCGGAAGATGATAAAGAAGGCGCAACCCGTCGCGCTAATTTTAACCTGAGTGGTCCGCTGGCGGGCGATGCCCTGACCATGCGGCTCTATGGCAACATCAACAAAACCGACAGCGATGCTTTCGACATTAACCAGTCGCACAATGGTTCTGCCGCCGCCGGTCGCGAAGGTGTTCGCAATAAAGACATCAACAGCGTGCTGTCGTGGAAGATTACGCCATTACAGGTGCTGGATTTCAGCTACGGATACAGCCGTCAGGGCAACATCTACGCCGGTGATACCCAGTACAGCAACGGTGCCGGTAATGCCTTGATCGAATCTCTGGATGGTTCAGAAACCAACCGTCTGTATCGTCAGACCTGGGGCCTTGCGCATAATGGCATCTGGGACTGGGGACAATCTAAGCTCACCTTTAACTATGAAAAAACCAATAACACCCGCCTGAATGAAGGCACGGCGGGTGCGGGTGAAGGCCGGATCAACAGCAATACGTTCTCAACCAGTCGCTTTGAAAGTTACCGGGCTGGAGGCGAAGTCAGCTTCCCGCTGGAACTGCTGCGTGAACAGACCGTTACGCTGGGAGCCGAGTGGAACCGTGATGAGCTGAACGATCCAAATTCAATGAACGGCACCAGTGCGCCTGGCGTATCCATCGATGGTGTCAGTGGTGATGCGGGCAGCCGCAACAGTAAAAATAGCGCAACGCTGAGCTCACTCTATTTTGAAGATAATATTGCTGCGACCGATAGCACTGAAGTCATCCCCGGTCTGCGCTTTGATTATCACGACACCTTTGGCGCGAACTGGAGTCCGTCGCTCAATATTTCTCAGGCTCTGGGAGAAAGTTTTACCCTGAAAGCGGGTATCGCCCGTGCGTTCAAAGCCCCTAACCTTTATCAGTCCAGCGAAGGCTATTTGCTGGCGACGCGGGGAAATGGCTGTCCGATCAACGTTACCCGTGGCAGTTGCTATCTGCTGGGTAATGAAAATCTCGATCCTGAAGTCAGCATCAATAAAGAGCTGGGTATCGAGTTCAGTCAGGATGGCTATATTGCGGGTATCACCTGGTTCCGCAATGACTATAAAAACAAAATCGTCTCCGGGACGGAAGTATTGGGTTACGCCTCTAATGGCAACAATATCCTGCAATGGAGTAACGGTGGCAAAGCGGTAGTGGAAGGTCTGGAAGGCAATGTCACTATCCCGCTGGTCAGTGACGAGCTGGAGTGGCGGACTAACGCAACTTATATGATCGAGTCGAAGGATAAAAAGACCGGTAATCCGCTATCGATCATTCCTGAATACACGATCAATACGATGCTGGACTGGCAGGTGACGCAGGATTTCTCCACTAATCTGAACTGGACAATGTATGGTCGTCAGAAACCACGCCAGTATGCGGAATCCCGCACAGAAAACAATTCTATGTCGAATCGCGAAGTCGGCGCTTATTCAGTATTTGGGGTCAATTTTAATTATGACATCACCAAAAATCTGCGTGCCAATGCGGGTATTAATAACCTGCTGGATAAACAACTATATCGCGAAGCTGATGGTGCATCAACCTATAACGAGCCGGGACGCGCATATTACGCGGGTCTGACAATGACATTTTAAACGACTAAAGCGCTTCCGGCTGGAGGCGCTTTTTTGGCGGTTAAATACTAACCTTCATTTTTTCCCGGACTTCTTTTTTTAACTACTTAAAATCAACCTGCATCAGCTCGGCAATCGTTGAATCACGTGTCGTCAGTACGCAGCGATCCAGATAATCAGTGAATCTGGAGGGCTTGTTCATGCCAAGTTGCAGCAATTTGGAATTATCAAATACCACATTGAGGTTTGAGAAATGACCATAGAGGTTCATTGCGCGCAACATAATCCGTTCGTTGCAGGGACCAAATAGATCCTTAAACGTTCTTCTGCTGTCAGAAAGCTGTTTAAAAGACACCTTCTGGTAATTAACGCCTAGTGCCCTGCTCCCTGATGCTTTGGCCATCGCCTCATCAATTTCTGCAAACGTCACACTGCTCTGTGTTCCGGCAGAAATATGAATCACCTCATTGATGACCTCTTCTGCATCAAGAAGCAGAACCAACGCTTCCGCGCAGTAATCAACCGGAATCACGTCAATACGATCGTCGAGGTCGCAGGTAAACTTCCCCAATGCCAACACCATCCGGAACACCCAGAAAATACTGGCTGAAGGCAGACACCCCTGATCGGAATGACCTATCACAATCGACGGCCGGGCAATAACCAGTGGCAATCCAGGCAGCTTCTCTGTCATCAGCTTTTCAATTGAGGCCTTACTCCAGGTATACTCAACAATATGCTGCTCCCGATGGGATCCTGGCTCACGTTCAGTGACCAGCGAGCCGGGTTCAGGCGCACATGACATTGCGGTGCCAACGTGAATAAA
Organism: Pantoea sp. paga; assembly: GCF_007558755.1. NCBI lineage: Bacteria > Pseudomonadati > Pseudomonadota > Gammaproteobacteria > Enterobacterales > Erwiniaceae > Pantoea > Pantoea sp. paga. The sequence goes on along the minus strand of NZ_VLTF01000003.1, from coordinate 169,301 downwards.
TTTTTTTAGGCCCGCGACACGACTCATTCGTTCGGCAAATTGAAATGTTCCGTCAACATTCACTTTCCAGATAGAGGGATTATTGCCAAAAGAAGCGACGGCTGCACAGTTAATCACGTGCGTAACGTCATTAATCCGCGGGTCAGTAATAAAGTTTTCCGTCAACGCCAGGTCGCCCAGGAGAATATTTTCCTGGGCTATCATGTTGATTAGTGACTCATTTAAACCAAAGTTTTTCAGGTTTGCTTTAAGCCGTCTTAATCCCCCTTCAACGCTTTCGTCCCTGACCAGCAGCAGCAGCAGCAGGCGATCTTTAACTCTGTTCTGCAATAAACTGGCTACGACTGCCCCGCCTAAAAAACCTGTTGAACCGGTAATGAGTATATTTTTCATGAGAGTGCCATTCGACCTGGTTGATAAAAGGAAAGCATTAACAAATGTTTCACGAATAGGAAAAATCAAAACGATAATTTAATAGTCTGGGATAAATAAGTTTTGATCAGCACCCTGGAAAACTCAGGTGATTGCTGAACCCGACACTAACACGTCTCTAACTTATCAGGCAGTAAACCAGACCCTTACCAGGCTGATAATTATCGCCAGGCTCAACAATACTGTAATTATTTCAGTAAAAACCATTCATTTATATTTTGTTTATATTCAGGAAAAACAGGGGAAGCATCAAATATATTTACCCCGCTGGGTTCAGCGTCTGATTTGAACAATTTTACCCATTTGGGAGCAAGCTTTATTTATAATTTTTTTCCGTGAACTTAGTAGGATTTTTATAAATGAATTTAATTAAGAATTTATTAAGGACGAATCAGGATGCAGATAGTGGCTGCAACTTAAACAAAGACTATTAAAATAATTAATCCACACCTTTGTTTAGCCTGCGTTTAATTATTACTAATTAAGCCCTGCCCGCCAGGAAATAGTTCTCTCCCAAACCTTTCTGCGTTCTGTGACATTCCATTACAGGTTAATGTGCCAGGGTACAGGCAGGTGATGTTTACCTTATTGAAGAGTGCACCACTCTGCTTTGCTCCGGCAACAGGTATGATTTTGTATCAACCCGATGCCGATAGCTTCTTTGGATATGCAAACGATGAGTGTACGGGTGGAGATCCGACTTCAGCTCAGACAAGATGTGGCGATTTGGTTTTACCTGTCACTCTCGTTCGTATCTTTGTAGAGAAACAAAGTTGAGGTGTGTAAATGTTAAAACTATTAAGCTGGTACCGGGCGGGAAGTTCAGTTGCGAAGAGCAGTCAGGAAAGTACCTGATACTCACTCTGGCCTGACAACAGTATCTGTTGTGCCGAAGGACAACATTCTCATGATAATTTATGAATTCATAACAATGGCGAGCCAGTCAGCTGATTAAAAGCAGGACAACCGGCCTCCTTATTGCGTGAAAAGCGTAACGACAGGTAACTAATGTCGTGATTCCTGTATCCCGGTAAGCGAAACACCCCAGAGTGCGGCTATGCTCTGCTGAGTTCAACCTGCAACTATAACTACCAGGATATTAAGTGATGAAAAAATTATCAGTTATTGTTATTGCTACCGGACTGTTTCTGTCGGTGAATTTACAGGCTAATGCCCAGGGATGTCTGAAGGGAGCCGCAGTAGGCGGCGTCGCAGGTCATGTTGCTCATCATGGTGTGGCCGGTGCCGCAGCGGGCTGCGCAGTCGGTCATCATATGGCGAAGAAAAAACAGAAAGAGGCTGAGCAAAATCAGCAATCTCAAAAATAAGCTGAGGCTGTAGCACCGATGTAAATCAGCTGATTACCGGGCAATGTGATGTCCGGTGATCGCTGAGTGATAATCATCCTGAGTCTTTTGACTCACAAAAGTACGGCGAATTAAGGGCAGCCGGTTACGGTAATAATGATTTATCTAAAACTAATGCCTGTATAAGGAAATGTAATAGCAGGTAGACTGCGTTTTAGCATGATTAATCCGCGATATTAATAGCAACAGACTTAAGCGATGACGGGTTATTCAGGAAATTTACTTAGCTTACCCTTTCGCTCTTCCCGACTATAAGATTCAGACGCTAAATTTTTTAAGCGTTATGACTATTACGCCAGTCATCAACCATTTCCTTTGAGACTTCTTTTTTATAACAGACAGGTGCATATCCGCCCTGCTTGCTCCATGCGCTTCGCCTGCCACAACTACTGCCATTGCGCGCTGCGTTAAAAGGGCATGCGCAGACACCAGGATAGGCGGCGATTGAATCTTCGATAATGAGCTGACGGATTTGGTCATCGGACTGCTTCGATGTTTTAGCTTCAGATGCACCAACCCAAAAAAGAGACATGGCCAAAGTCAGAGAAACGACGATTTTGCTGTTATTCATGATTCCCTCCAGAAGTGAGGAGGATAGCTTAATGCACTGCAATGTAATGCAATGCCTGGAATAAGAAGCATTGCATCGCCTATTCTGGCAGATGCTCCCTCACTACAAGCCTGCCCCTGTTATAGTGAGCCAGAGAGTGATTTTATAACAGCCCAAACGGAAGCTTTCCTGAAAACTGCCAGAACGGATAGCAGGCATATTAGTCTTTTTGATGGTTCACTCCTCATCAGGCTGGGCGTGGACTTCTCTATTTAAGGTGTTTCAGGGCTGAAAAAGTCGTCAGAGTAGCCGATAGATTCATCTCCTCCTTCTCATCAAGAGCAAGGCCTTTTGAGCGGGACTTCCAGTCTCAAATGCTTTGAATTTCTATTACTTACACCAGCTACTAAATTCAAATAATCTTTAATGATCACTATCATGCCAATTCTATGTAAGTGACCAGTAATCTGAATAAGGTATGCCTATTTTTAATTCAGATAGTGGAAAACGTCTTTTAAAAAAAAGTCCTTTATCGAACCAGCCGCATAATGCCATGCCATCTGCATATTCAATTACCACCATTATTCTTCTTCTTTTTCTTCGCCGAACAATGGTGCCCACTTCAATCATACTGAAGCCTTAACCGCACTATTGCCGGTTACGTCATGGTTGTCTGAAAGTATCGTTCTGACAATGAAGTCATTACTTTTTCTCAGATCTCCAATCTCTGGCTGGAGTTTTCCATATATCCGCATACCTTCCAGCATCATGAAAATGCTTTGAGCCATGACTCGCGCATCTTCATCCTGGCGAAATACCCGCTGATCCTGGCCTTTTTTTAAGATATTCTCTAACTCGTTAATTAAATGGTTAAATTTACAGGAAACTTTGCCTTTAACCTCTTCGTCTCCGGGTAAAAGCTCGCTGGCTGCCGCAATAGTAAAGCACCCTTTCTCTCCGGCAGGAGCAGATGATAACTGAGCCACAAATTCGAGCGTTTCTCGCAAGGCAGCTTCCGGCGACATTTCTGCATGTCGTTTCACTGTCCTTGAAATGCCTGCATCCATGTATCGCTGCAAAGCAGCCAGGTAGATAGCGCGCTTATCGGGATAAAGTTTATAGATGCTGGCACTTGCCAGACCCGATGCTTTCATAAGGTCAGCCATAGATGTTGCCTGATATCCCTTCTGCCAGAAGCATTCAAGTGCGGTGTTGAGGAAGGTCTCTGGATCGAATTCTCTGGGTCTGCCTGCTGATGCTTTCATAAGGTTCTCCTGTGCTGACGATTGATTGTAGATCGATCAATCTACAATTAAAAGGCTTTATCTAAAACTTGTGTTAAAAGTCATGCTTTTCGTCTGATAAAATTTAATGCTGAGTCAGCGGACAAACACAGGTGAGTGATTAGCCGCCTTCTGGCGGCGGCAGGCAAATACTTATAATGGGATTACAGTCTGGACATGATGCTGAAAAACGTAGGGATCTGATAACAACTCATATTGTTCATCATCCGGATAGGTAACGGCAATCTGATACTGGTCGCCTGCAAAGGCTTTGATGGCTTCTGAATCTTCCCAGTACGTCGCAAGGAAGAAATGCTCCCACTCGCCCTGGGTTTCTCTGCGTACATAGGCTCCCAGATTTCCTGGCGTCGCTGCTGAATGTTCAACACCGGTCTTCTGCAAGTGAGTTGCAAAGCCTTCGGCATGCCTGGCCGGTACGCATCCGTGCCATGTTCTGACAATCATGTTGCTATCCTCATGTTGTTGAAGAGTTTTAACCTTAACATGACAATGCAGGAACACGGATTCGTTATCAGGGGATGGAGAATGGGATGTTGTTTAACTACGCACCGGCCAGTTAAGGATTCTCATGCAACAAAAAATGCCGGAGCTCAGTGGTAACTTCTTCTGGTGCTTCTTCAGCCATATGGTGACCGCTGGCTATCGCTTTACCCCGAACATGCGGTGCCCAGGATTTCCAGATGCCCAATACGTCGCCGTAAATATCTTCCAGATCATCATATTTTGACCATAAACAGAGCGTCGGGCATTCAATCAATCGCCCATTCTGACGATCATAAAGCTCATGCTCTTTGTCTATAGTAAGACCGGCACGATAATCCTCGATCATTCCATGTACAGTCTCCGGATCGTGTATAGCTCGCCTGAATTCAATGTATTCATCATTCCCCATTGTTTCGGGCTGGCCTCCATACCACTTATCTGGATCGGCTAAAATTGCCAGCTCGGGTTTTTCAGGCTGAGCGAAGAAGAACCAGCATGATTCGGCTCATCAGCAGGTTTAGATAAGCGGCCAAATCCCCTTAAATCGGGACAAACCACGGTAAAAGATTTGGCAAGTTGCGGGGCCACCTTTGACCAGGTTACGTGGGTACGGGGGTGACCATGCAACAGCAAAACCGGAGGGCCATTACCTCCATAGCGAACATTTAGCACTGCTTCAGAAAGTCTGATTTGTGTATGAGTAAATCCCTCAAACATTTTTTGATACCCGCGCCATGAATTTATAAAAATTATAGGCTGATGACAGCTGATGTATCTTTAATGCAACGGCTGAATACTGTGATGACTGAATCAATTCACCCAACTCCGGGATTCTCGTTTGTGTTAAAACAATGTTTCAAGGCAACCAGGCCTGAAACATGACGGAGCAGAAATGAGAACGCAGAAGCGATGTATGGGATATGTGGCCATCGTGGTTGATGACTATGATCGGGCAATTGAGTATTACACCGAAAAGCTGGGTTTTACCCTTGTTGAGGATACACCGCAGCCAGGTAAACGCTGGGTTGTAGTTACACCTGACCCTGAAAGCGACTGCAATCTTCTTCTGGCTCGCGCTTCAAATGAAAGACAGGAAGGTTTTATCGGCAATCAGTGCGGCGGAAGAGTATTCCTTTTTCTGCAGACGGATGACTTCTGGCGAGACTACAAAGCCATGAAATCGAAAGGCGTTACATTCTCCCAGGAGCCTCGTGAAGAGGAGTACGGAACCGTGGTGGTATTTGAAGATCTGTACGGCAACCGCTGGGACCTTTATCAGAACAGGCAGAATTAAAAACCAAAGCCAGTTGTGTATCAGGCATCCAGATGAACAATCAAAGCTCGAACCCTGCCGGGATATTTCAGATCAGCGGGGAGTGTTTTTGCAGCATCCTCTGAGCACTCTGCTGTCAGTTAAGCGCTCGCAAGCAACCGAGCGCGTCTGATAACAGACTTACTTTCCTCATAAGCAATAACCTTCAGATCCGCCAATCAGTTTCACTAATCCAGCGATCTATCCGATATTTTTAGCTGCGCCCTGGCATTATAAAAACGACGATAGGATAAATAGACCGCAATGATCGTTGACAGACTGGCGGTCCCTATTAGCATAAACGTGACCATAATCTGATACTTAATCGCCTTGAGTGGATCTATTCCGGCGAAAATCAGTCCGGACATCATCCCTGGCAGGCTGACCAGTCCGACAGTTTTGGCAGCGTCCACCGTCGGCATCATGGCTGTACGAATGCTGTCAGCAATGATGCGGCCCGATGCCAGCTTCACCGATGCGCCAAGGCTCAGCATCTCCATAATTTTCTGCTGGTTGTCGCTGAAGCGCTGGTTCAGGTTGCTGTAACAGAGCCCTACTGCAACCATGGCATTACCGGCGATCATGCCCGTGATGGGAATAACCTGCATCGGAACAAACGCTATCGCTCCGCTCAGCACCAGAATCGTCAGCGTGATGACGGTGCCACTAAAAATAGCGACAAACGATATCGTAAAGGCGTTATCAATATTTCGGCCGCGTTTACGGGCGTTGATCGCGGCATTAACGCAGATAAACAGCACCATCAGTACCGTCAGCCAGCTATTATTAACATCGAAAATCGACTTCAATACAAAGCCGACAATCACCAGCTGAATTATCGCCCGGGATACACTCCAGAGAATATCTTTGCTCATGCCGAGCTTTTCTTTCTGGCTGATAAGCAGCGCTATAACGACCAGCGTCAGTGACAGCAACAGCGAGGTGTCACTGATATTATGCTGATTCACGCTTATTCTCCTTTTCTGGCGGCTCAAGGCGAAGCACCTGCTCAGCCTGCTGAATATCGTTAACATCATGGCTGATCCGCACCACGGCTACCTTTTCTTCAGCTGAGATCCGGTTAATCAATGAAAGTACTGACAGCCTGTTCTCTTCATCAAGGGCGCTGGTGACTTCATCCAGCAACAGCACCTCAGGCATAAACTGCAAATTGCGTAGTAGTCCGACACGCTGCTTTTCTCCGCCTGAAAGTTGTTCAACAGGTTTATTCAGCATATCCGGAGAGAGATTTACGCTTTCCAGCGCAGCAACAAGTTTATCCCGCTGAGGTTTCTGACGGCGAATCTGCCATGGCAGCGCCAGGTTGTCATATACCGTCTGACCAAACAGTTGCGGCGTCTGAAAACAGTACGAGACCTGCTGGCGATAGGCCTCTGCTTTTAGCGTGGTGACCTCACTGTTCCTGAAAAAAATTTGCCCGGAGGTGGGGGTAATCAGCGAAGCAAGGATTTTGAGGAAGGTACTTTTTCCGCTTCCGGATGGACCGGTCAGCAAGACGTAATCACCCTGACATAACTGCAGGGAGACCGGTTTCAGTAGCTGACGATCCCCTATTGAAAAAGCGACGTCCTGCACATCCAGCAGGGGTGAAACTCTGTCCATATTTACGCCTCAGGACCTGACATAATGAGTGTTGGCATTAACAAAAAAAGCAGGAGTAACCCTTCACAGGCAGATTACCGGTACTGCCTGTTGCAGGGCGCTCACACTGCTGGCGTGGGCGCGGCAGGGCAAATGTACATCAGGCTATGAAATATAAAGCATTTAATTGCGGCTATGCATTTTCTGAGTAAAAAAATAAATGCGTAAAGGTGTGCGCCAGTCAAAACTTAATACGATCCTTCGCGAGGAACGTGGCTGGCACCGGGTTTGGATCAGAGTGGCAGACCCGCTGCCACCCGACAATTATTTGTTTTCCCAGCTGGTAGAAACCGGGTTGGTTACGGTGTTTTTTTCCTGAGTATAGGTGCCGTTCTGCTGCGCAATGGCTTCACCCGTATCCACAATTGCATTCTGAATAAAGACGTTCTGCCCGTCACCCCTGATAAAGGTTAACTGATGAAAAGCGGTTTTATTACCCCAGTCAGCAGAAGGCAGAGAGATAAAACGCACGGTGAAAGTTTCATCATCAAACTTGCCCTGCATAACGTAAACGCCGTAGTGGTTTTCACCCTGAGAAATGATTTTATAGGTGCCGTTGTCGTAATAATAAATCTCAGCATCCGGAAACGGCTTTTTGTCATACATTTTTCGGTAGTGCAGCACCTGTTTGATAGTGGGCTGGCCGAAGCTGACGGCGAGGTTTTTACCCTCTGCCGACGTCGTCAGACCTTCAGCGTGAACACTGCTCATCAGCATTAACAGACTTGTAGCGGCCATTGCGGTTGCTTTCACTCTCTTTCTCCTCAGCGGATTACGGGGACGACAAACGTATGAGACTCCAGAACTTACACGGTGGGAAGGGTCTGTTGAAGAGGCAAATAACACATTATTACACAATGTTATAATAACGCCTTGTAACATGAGGTGGTAAGCCGTTGTTGACCGGGTTGCCCGATATCGAAAGCGCTCGGCTGAAGAAGGCATCGGTTATCACATTGAAAATAATAAATAATAGTCAGGCTGGCGTTTAAAGTTCGCCAGTGACGCTTAATGCCGCAACGCGGTGGAAAGCTGTTTAACCGCTTAAACGAATATCGGTCTGCTGCCGGCCGCTATAACAAAACGGCGCAGACCGATCTTTCGCGGGTAAATCCGGGCTGTATCCTGCTCTTTTACAGAAAGTCAGGCACTAAAGGAGACAGCCAAGGGTAAGGGGACTGTTTATTTCAACGATTCCGGCAGCGTTACGATCCATAACTCGCTGTCCGACTCCGGTTTCTTCAGCGGCTTCACGCCGATCGTCGTTGCAACCGGCTTACCCTCTACAGTAAGTTCCGCCTTTTCGTTCAGCCGATAATCCTTGCGTTTCTTACCTTCCACCGGATTTTGCATGACCGTTTTCACGCCGAAGTCATTGTCATTGGCGACCGCCAGCGTTTTACTGTCGATCAGCGCCAGTCCTTCGGCCTTCTCCTGCTGCCAGCCGAGTTGACGTAAATCGACCACCAGCGTTTTAGCTGCGAGCTTAATGCCTCGCTGCGCCAGCGCTTTCTCGTCGTCCGACTCCGGATACTCACCAGGCTTGTCGAATGCGGCAAGATCGGTAGCCGCACTGAGGTCCACCTTATAGATAAGGTTGCGCATCGCGTCGTTTTTATCGCTGCCCTGTTCAATCAAGAGAATATGCTGATTATCGAGCGCCACGATATCGCCAATTTTGGCGTCGCTGTTTTTACTATAAGCCTGGCTGTCGATAGGGTATCCATACATCGCGGTTTTCCCGGTCGCCGGATCGAAGCTCACCAGCCGGGTAAAGCGCGCCTGCTTTTTACTTTTACCGTTGATATCCAGCGTACTCTGCACCGCGGCGATGATACGCCCGTCCGGCATACGGGTAAGCCCTTCAAAACCACGATTAGGCTGACGCCACTTAAGAATATTAGGCAGTCCGCCCGCAATGGATTTTTCTCCTGCCATGGCCTGCGGCCCGTGAATCACCAGAATCTTGCCATGCTGATCAACGTTTATCAGAAACGGGCCATATTCGTCGCACAACCAGTACCCGCCCTTCCCGTCCGGCGTAATGCCTTCCGTATCCAGACCACGATTATCGCCCTTCAGCACTTTCAGTGTGTCACTTAGCGCAATTTCATTGGTTGAGCCGATGACACCATCCTGTAGCGGCAATCCGTTAATATTGCCCTTGTCGTCATGCAGCGGTCGGGCATCCGTGGCTTCTGCTTTGCCGTTCTGCACCCGAATATTCATCAGCAGCGGAGCGAAGTCTGGCGTGACGAAAATTTTTGACTCATGTTTGCCCACATCGGGTGAGTCGGCATTCGGCCCGCGATCGGTGACGGTCGCGAAGGTGAGCGCATCCCCCTGCTTACCGGTAAACAGCAAACCGGAGCCGATTCCCACCGGCAAACCATCCGGAAACGCACTGGCGAATGCGCCGCTGTAGCTCACGCGCGTACCTTCCGGAAAACTGACGATATAGTGCTCAGCCTGAGGTTGCGCCGCAAGACCAGAAAATGAGAGCGCACAACTTATAACCAAAGAAATCGTTTTTATTTTCATAATATTAAAATCCATGAGGGAAAGCTGACAGCGTAAAGAATATAAATGACAGGAAAATGATATTTGCGGTAAAAACGGACTGCTAACAGGTTGATTTCCTCACCGTTACGGCGCCGGCTGGTGAGGTGTTGAACGTAGAGTGAACGTTGATTTGTGCGTAACGCTGCCTGCTCAGTGCCAGGAGCTGACATTCACAGAAAAATGATTGTTATTCATCACTCTGTTGCTATCGTTATGCACTTCCGGATGTGAACCACAGATGAGAAAGCTTGCGGGCTACTCACTTTTCAGATATCTGCTCTGAGGTGCTGTGTAACCCCCAGAGCAGGTTCGCATACTGAAATGTGAACCCACTCCGGGAGGATTTTCATAAGGCAGAGACTGCGAACTGCACTGATGTTCTGGTTACAGTAAATCAGAGACAGGCTGTGGTATCTCTTCACCAGAACATCCCTGTGTTCACCTGAGATAAGCGTTCATCAATGTGTGATGTTTATTGTTCAGGTGATTTTTCTGTGCCGCTAGCAGAATTACTTATTCGCATCTGAAGACGAGAAATGTGTCCGGTGATATCTGCCGTTCTTTCCGCTAATCCCCGGATAGCACTGGCGATGACAGAAAACCCACGGCCATGTACACCTGCCCTCGCGGCTTCGATACTGGCGTTCAGTGAAATGAGTTTGATCTGCGCAGCAATAATCCCGTTTTCAGAGACGAGTTCGGCAATTTCTTTTGCGGTTTCGGCGGTCTGAATGTTTCGCCTGACTTCGCTTTCCTCATGTCGCCCACGGTCTTTACGGCCCTGAATATCAATAAGCGCGCCGACGGCACGCAAAGGGGTACCATCAGGTGCACGTTTAGTCTGCCCGCGGGCCTGAAACCACCGGTACTCACCACTTCGCAGTTTAAGACGATATTCAATATCAAAACCGGTTTTACCACTGAAGTCCATCAGGTGGCTGACGAAAGCATCGAGCGCATTCTGTTTGTCATCCGGGTGCAGGCGTGATGCCCAGCTGTCCATCACATCAGGAAACTCTTCAATGGTTTCAAAACCCAGCAGCTTTCTGAACTGCGGGGACCACCAGAATACGTTGTCGGGATTCAGGGGATTTCCGCCAATAATATCCAGATCCCAGAGGCCGTCATTAAGCATTTCGCGCGACAGGTCAAAACGGGTGGAGACAATATCAAACTGGCGGGACTGTGACGTTTCTTCTTCCGTATTCTCTATAACGGCGATCAGACGCGGCGGCGTAAATTTACGACTGTATGATGCACGAATGCAAAACCACTGAAAGGTGTTTGCGCCAGTTTTTATCAGGCAGCGTAACAGCTTCTCATCACCACTATGTTTGAGTGTATGACTTATCAAACCTTTGAACGCTTCCCGGAAATCCGCATGGATCATCTGGATCAGCGAAGAGATCCCGACCTCCTTCTGCAGAGGCAATCCCATAAGCTGGCGTGCTTCAGGTGAAACAAATGCAGGCGCATCACTTTTAAGATCGGTCGTCTCTACATACCAGTAGCCTTTCTGGCTGAGGTTCATAATACATTTCAGCAGCGTGGCATCACTATGATCCACATCCAGCGTTTCATCGATAAATTTCTCAGCGATATCCATCGTTGTCGGCTCTTTGGCGGACTGTTTCCGGAATAAATTCAGCATTATTTCTCCTGGTGAGCATATAAAGGCATAAAAATATGCCTCAAAGGGTTATCGGCAGAACTGTCTGGATATTCAGTTAAAGGTCGCTGGTTTGAATTAATACTGTAACAAGATGCTATAGATAGTTCGTCAGCGACAACTACCGGAACTGAGGGGATGGATGAGCATCACCGCCAGCGTGCTAAATTTATTTTTTTGAAATCATGTGGCGCAAATTTATCCTTGGTCTATGATATCTGAAAAATTTCAGCCCTTATAATCTCAACGCTCCGATTCCGCCTGAAAATGGACTGTGAAATGTTATGCTTAGCTTTGACACGCGGTTATGGATTTATATTAGCTGGTTATCGCAGGTATTAAATGAGTGGCTTAGCTGTGAGATCTTACCCAGGCTCACAGACTAAAACCCGCACATGACTTATTGATATCACTCAGTATACTTCGTCAACGCATAAGAGAGACTGGTTGCTGATCATATTAAATGCATTAACAGGGTTTAATATTTAACTTAAGCGATATTTTTATGGGATTGGTTTCAATTTTTTTCTGGTTTACCATACCAGATACCATCAGCGTCATGCAGACCCGTGAGTTAAATAAGTATGACATTTTATGTTCATGAACTTTTCCCGCTCACTGACATCTTAACTATGTGTCTCGCACTTAATAACCATAGAGAATTTAAGGCCTCCGGAAAAATGACGTCTGCAAAATATTAATTCTTCTACCGCATGCAAAACGGGGTTTTAAAAACAGGTTTTCTATTCCACTCCCGCTCAGGTCATCAGTGCCTTACAGAAATACGTTTCAGGATATTTAAATGAATGAAAGATTGAAAGATGCTGATTCTCGTGCAGCTTATCAGCAGCTAATTAAGTCGGGCGAGTTTAAACCTTTTTTCCAGCCGATAGTCTCACTTGAGGATCAGCGCGTAGTGGGTTTTGAATTGCTGGCACGCCGCATTATGCCCGAAGGGCTTATCGTATCTCCGGCTGCGTTCATTCCGGTTATGGAACATCATGGGTTACTCAATGAGCTGATGACAAGTCTGGCCGCTCAGGGATTCATGACAGCGAGCACCTGGCCAGAACACCAGTTTCTGTCTATAAATGTTTCTCCTTCACAACTGAACGGTAAGCACCTTCCCGAAATTTTAAGGAAACTGGCTGAACGTTATCAGTTCAGCCTATCACGGCTCAGGATAGAAATTACCGAGACAGCATTGATCGATGATATAGAGACGGCTCAAGCAGAACTCGAAGCATTGTCTGAAATGGGTTGTATGATTGCTATGGATGACTTTGGCACCGGCTGTTCAAGCCTTGCCTGGCTTATCCAGCTTCCCGCCAGCACGATTAAGATTGATGGCAGTTTTATTCGTTCAATGCTTCAGAAAAAGGATAGCCGGAAAATTATCTCCAGCGTAGTCGGTTTGGGCCGCAGCCTGGATATGGACGTCATTGCTGAGGGTGTTGAAACAGAGGAACAAGCTGAGATGTTGCGGGGTATCGGTTGCGCTTATGCACAAGGCTACTTATTCAGCAGGCCAGTTCCGGCTGAAGAAACACATAATTTTCTCACCGCTGGCTCTGGCCGTAAATTTCATAGTCGTGTGGCACGAATGTCTCTTGAGCAGCGCGCGCATCAGATTTCATCGATGTATGCTGCGCCTGACACCTCTATCTGTTTTCTCAGCCCTGAACTGATGATTGTTGACGCAAGTGATACCTTTGCAGCGCGGGTTGGCTGGCCAATGCAGGACATTATCCATCGCCATATTTTTGAAGTGATACCGTCTCAAGCCGAGAAGTTGCTTTGGTTGCAGGATTTCAGGACAAAAAGCCTTCCTTATCCTCCGTTTGAGGTAAAGCTGCCCGGCGGTAGTACCGATTTGGTTATGATTACGCGGGTGGAGGATGAGGCAAAAGATTTGCTGGGGTTTTGTGTGTTTGGCTTTAATATTGACCGTCAGAACAGCCTTGTTCAGCCTTAGTGTCAGTTCACAACATCATCTGATAATTCCCGGCCGCCAGCTTAATTTTACCGAGGCAGGCTTCGGTTTCAGGTTGTTAGTTGAAGATGGGAAAAATGTTCGCCTGGTCGGAAGCGGACATTATTAACAACGCCTCTTTTCATCAACTCATTGCAGCCAATTCACTTTCAATCTTTATGCATCAGCCTGGTCAGCATCTCGCAGAAGGCCTCGCTTGCTGGATTAATGCGGTGTTTATTCAGGCGTAGCAGGCAATCGACCGACGGCAGAGACATCAATTTCTCAAGTTCAGGCACATTACAAATGGCTTTATCAACGCTGTATTGATTGAGTATTCCCACCCCCAGCCCCGTGGTTATCGCCGCAAGCATACCCGCTACTGAAGGACACTCCAGCATCACAGCAAATGGAATGTTTGCCTGGCGAAGTTTCTCCTCAGCCAGGTTACGGTAATAGCAATCCGGTCCCCAGGTAATAAGTTTCAGGCTCTTATCCGAGTCATGTCGCCAGGCAGGCGTTGCGTACCAGTATAAATTTTCACTCCACAATACCTTATCTTCCGTCGATGCCGTGCCCGTGAAATCCTGATGTAAAATGATCTCCAGACTTCCTTCAGAAAAATGCTGACGCAGGAGATGACTTTGCTCCACCACCAGTTGTATATCCACCTCTGTATGGTGGTGAGTGAAGGTTGAAATCACCCCGCATATTTCAGTCATTGAGATGTGTTCAGTGACCCCAATTCGCAGCTTGCCACGGAGCGCCGAAGGCGAAAAATAGGCCACGGCATGATCGTGTTCAGTAAGTATTTTTTCCGCATGTTGCAGCAGAACGCTGCCCTTTTCTGTCGGAACGGCTTTTCCGGCGATGCGCGTTAGTAGCTGGCATTGAAGTTGATCCTCAAGCCGTCTGAGCTTCCAGCTTACAGCGGACTGGCTCAGGTTGAGGAGTAATGCGGCCTTACTCATATTGCCCGTTTGCAGCACGGTCCGGAACACTCTGAGTGAGTCAACGGAGAGTCGTTTATTCATTTTTATATGACAAAAGTAGGATTACAGCGGGAAAGAATGTCACTGGTGTCATATTCAGTCAACGGATAGCCTGAATGAAACAAACACAACGGAGAAAGCAGATGCCCGCTAATAACCCATTACTGAATGACGACGTTCTGATAAATGGTTGTCGCATTGCGACCGGAGTCCATGGTTCAGGAAGACCTCTGGTGCTGGTTCATGGCACGCCCGCACACTCAGTAATCTGGCAGTCACTGGTGCCGGTATTTGTCGATGCGGGTTTTCATGTTCATCTGTATGACCTGGCTGGGTTTGGCGCGTCAGAGCGCCCTTTGACTGCTGATACCTCGGTTGCCGCACAAGTGGGTTATCTGATAAGGCTGCTTGAACACTGGCAGATCGAAAAAACAGATCTTTTTGGTCACGATATCGGTGGGGCCATTTCACTCAGACTGGCGTTCGACAACCCATCCCTTCTGAAGACGCTTACGATTGCCGATATTCCCAGCTACGACTCCTGGCCTTCGCCCACATGGAGAGATATGCGGGATAATTATGCGGATTATGCGCTGATCCCCGCCACCGAGCATTACCGCGCAATGTCTCGCCAGTTAAAGATGGCGGTTTTTAATAAGGATCGTATGACAGAGCAGCGGCTGGAAAATTATCTTGCACCGCTTTGTGGTGTGGTAGGGCAACCTTCATTTTATCAGCATCAGGTTGCGCACTATAATGAGTGTTACACCAGTGACTTTGCAGAAAAATTGCCGCAACTCCGGCTGCCAGTACAGATTTTATGGGGCGCCGAAGATGAATGGCAACCCGTTGAGTATGCAAGCCGTTTGCAGCGCGACATCGTCTCTTCCACGCTGCATATCTTTGAACAGGCCGGACACTTTTTAATGGAAGATGCCCCCTTGCCAGTCGCCGCACAGGTAATTGATTTTGTTAATCAACATAATATGAGGTAGAACCATGATCCTGATCGGAATGCTGGATTCACCCTATGTCAGACGGGTTGCTATTTACATGAAAGTATTGGGTATTCAATTCGAGCATCGCCCGCTTTCGGTATTCGGCGATTTTGATGCCTTAACGAAAATTAACCCGGCCGTTAAAGTGCCAACGCTAATAACAGATGATAATCAGGTGCTGATTGATTCCACATTAATTATTCATTACCTAGAGAAATATTACGGTCATTCGCCTGCAGCCACATCAGCGTCCGGAGCGGAAGAACGCCGGGATCTGCATCTTACCGGCTTCGCCCTGGCAGCCTGCGAAAA
The DNA here is from genome assembly GCF_007558755.1 of Pantoea sp. paga. Taxonomy (NCBI): domain Bacteria; kingdom Pseudomonadati; phylum Pseudomonadota; class Gammaproteobacteria; order Enterobacterales; family Erwiniaceae; genus Pantoea; species Pantoea sp. paga. The sequence goes on along the minus strand of NZ_VLTF01000003.1, from coordinate 153,686 downwards.
AGCGGTGCAGATTGTGTACGAACATCGTCTCAGGCCGGAAGAAAAACAGCATCAGCCCTGGGTGGATCGCGTAACTCAACAACTGCATGGTGCCTGGCAGACGCTGGAGAACGGGCTGCGGGAAAGTCATCCTGACATGCTGTCCGTGGCCGGTATCAGCATCGCAGTGGCCTGGAGTTTTACAGAATTGATGCTGCCGGATACCGTCAGCCGTACGCTGTATCCGGAAGCAAACGGCTTTACATTGCTGGCCGAACAGCGACCGGAATTTCTGGCAACGCCTTTACGTTAGAGAGAGTGTGTTGCGCCTCACTGATGCAGTATCTGTGTAAGTGAAACACTACTGCATCAGAATCAGCGCGTTGCAAAAAGCGAATATATGGACGCCAGTTGAATATCCATAAAAAGACTAACAACCCTTCATTCCAGATAAAGTACACAAAACGTTTACTTCTGCTTTTGCTCATAATTGGCTGGGTAATACGCACATTTCTGCCTGGTGCCAGAAGCGGACGTCAGTTCCAGTTAAAAGTCCGCCTGATTTGTGCTTAGGGAAAAATTTTGCATTCCTCAATAATACTTACCCCACCAGTCCGGACATTTCCTCCTGAAATAGATCTCTCTATTACACTGGAAGGTAATACTTCGTTTATGAGGCTTCCAGGATGGTGCAGAAACCGGACAGGCGCCGCACTTTAAATAAAGAAAAAATGTGGCAGGATCAAAAGGATATGGTCAGACAGGCGCTATCAGCAAGTCTTCCATGGTTTGCATTTGTAAATGCCAGTTTTGCTCTGATCATCCTGTTCCGGCATGTTCTTATTCGTGACTTTGACCGGTCGCTAGGCGCTCACACTGAAATACTGCCGTTAATCGATCTCACCGCGGGCGCTATTATCGCTCTGTCACTACTGTTACTCCTTCTTGCTTACCGCCTGCCAGCGCGTTTGATACCGCTAAGCACGGCGCTGTTGCTGATTCTCGGCGTGATGTGGAGCTATTGTAGCTACTGCTTTATTGTCTGGTGGCAGCTGCCTTTTGCCTGGCCTCTCAGTGTCATCCTTATGCTCACCGCGCTGGCTGCGCTTTATTATCATCCTCCCACCTTAATTCTCTTTATCACACCCTTATGGCTCACTGCCCTGCTGGCCAGCGTGCAGCTTAACCAGGGGGTGAATATCCGGTTTTTACTGGTCTGGCTTCCGCTCACCGCTATTCTTATTTATGGTCGCGTTATCCTGCAGCGCTGGTTTGATGAAGCCTGGTTGCGTTATCAGGAGAACCGGATTCTTATCGCCCGGCTCGATGTGCTGGCGCATCAGGATGCGCTGACCGGGACCGCTAACCGGCGTCTGATGGAGAAGTTTCTTGCTGACGCTTCTCGCCAGGCACTGCCGTTTGCGCTGATCATGCTTGATGTGGACTATTTCAAACGCTACAACGATCACTACGGCCATCAGGAAGGAGATACATGCCTGGCGAAAGTGGCCGATATTTTGAAATCATCAGTCCGGACACCCGCGGATCTGGTGGCCCGTTACGGTGGCGAAGAGTTTGTGGTTGTGCTGCCCTCGGCCTCTCTGGATGAAGCTGCGCAGGTTGCTGAACGTATTCAGGTAACCCTGCGTGAAACGGCACTGCCACATGCAGCATCAGCAGTTAGCGAGTCGGTCACTGTCAGCATGGGCATTGCGCTTTCAGGTATGCATGATAAAGCAGAAGGTGTGATTGCCCGCGCGGATGAGGCGCTTTACCGCGCAAAACAGCAGGGACGCAACCGGTGGGAGAAATAAATCCGCTCTCTCAGCGCTAATCACTGGGATATCACTCCTGTTTTTCTTCAGCCGGAGGGGCAAACCAGTTCGGCCTGGTCACAATAACAGGCTGTTCGGGCTGGCTGATGAAGTTTGGCGACATGATTTGTACACCGAATTGATTGAATACATCCTGTATATGGCCGTGGAGAACGCTCCTTACTCCGGCCAGCGACTCTCCCGGTCGGAGCCGGACCTGTAGCTCATAAACCACGTACCAGTCCTGAAGCGCAAGCTGGCGCACCAGCGGCGCGATGTCGTGGTTAATGCCCGATGTGCGGCTGGCAGCCAGCTCCAGCATCGCCTCAACCTGCCGCCAGGGCGTGTCATAACCAATCGTGACGCTGGTCGTCATATTGATGCCTTCGCCTTTAAGCATGGCGCTTAAATTCACGATCCTGCCACTGACGACCACCGCATTAGGAACCGTGACTTCATAATTTTCTCGGGTCAGAATTTTGGTGGCCAGCATGCCCACTTCACTTACCACGCCCTCATGATCGGCAATCCTGATCACTTCTCCTTTGCGCAGTGCTCGTGAGTAGGTCAGCACCAGCCCGCTCATGGCATGGTTCATGATGCCAGCTGAGCCCAGCGTCAGCATCAGGCCGAAGAACACGCTGATCCCTTTGAAGGCGAGTGAATTGGCGCCTGGCAGAAAGGGATATGCCGCTGACAGCGCGAATAGCCAGATGGCGACGCTGATCAGTTTACGCGTCACCCCCACCGTATCCGGATGCAGGCCCGGCAGGCGTAACTGTCCAGTCTCAACCCGCCTTAGCACCAGTCTGATTAATCGCGTCACCAGTGCTGTAATGAGGAAGATAACGACGACAATCAGCAGGCCTGGCAGCGCGGAAAATATCGCCAGCCCCAGACGCTGCAGCAGGCCTGTCGCATATCCACCCAGCTCCATGCCCCAGATCCGTGTCCATGGAAACAGCCGTAATACCCAACTCACCCAGAGGTAAAATGCTACGAGTACGGCGGCGGTTAGCACCAGCGCATAGAGCCGTACCTCAACCGGACCGAGGAAGGCGCGCAGTGCATCAGGGATAAGGCTTTTTCGCTGCAGGCGTCGTGCAGCATAACGCCGCTTCAGCCAGTCATGGGAGCGGAAGGCAAACAGAATGAACAAAGCCAGCAGCATCACACCCGCCACACTTTTCACCGAAGAAAGCAGAAGATAACGGGAAGAATACTGTTCACCCAGTGAAAGACGGAGGGTATCCAGCCGCAGCCGGATGCGTTCCGCCGCCTGGGCAAGTGACAGGTCATCGCCCTCATCCAGATCGCCCTGCGCCAGTAGCATAAAGGGTTTGCCGTTAACAGAGAAAAGCACAGCTGGCTGTCGGTAACGCATCACGTTATGCGTGTCTACCGGCTGTGCCAGGTCATGATCATTGAGCGATCGCAATAGCGTCACGATACGCTGTACCCGCTCTTCGGGCGTGGTGAGGCCAAATGTTGCCTGTAGCATAACAACAGGCTGATTAAGCAGATACAGGGTACGAGCGCGCTCCTGCGGAGAGGGTGCCTGACGTGGCTCCGCACCTGTTGCACACTGTACGGTGAAAAGCATCATGCAACAGGCTAAACACAGAAGTGTTTTAAACATTCCGCCTCCTGATCAACGTTATTACCGGGCTGAGTTTCAGTCCGGCGGTTACTCTTCATATCCGCTATTCAAACTGCCAGGTATAAGAGACCAGAAAGCGTGTGTCGGGATCGTCCAGATAGGTATTGTTATCCATAATGAACGTCAGCAGGTTTACTGAACTGTGTTGATCAAAATGGTAACCAGCTCCCAATCCGCCAAAATAGCCCTGGTAATGGTTACCTTCCTCATTTCTGGAACCGTAAGAGCCTGCTGCAAATCCAATCATGGTCAGTTTCGAAGTCAGTGGCCGCAGCGTAAATGCGCCCAGATAGCCGCTGCTGCCGGAGGTGGTGATAGTGCTGAAGCCATACTCTGAGGGGATAGCATCGGTGAACTGAGGCGCTTTGCAGTCAGCCGGATTACCGGTGCTGCAGCCCGTTATCTCCCCGGTGTTGTAGGTATAGCCGGCCATAGGGAATATCTGGAAACCCGCAGGCGTGAAGCCATAAATGCTAAGAGGGATAAAGGTACCGACGGAATAGTTAGTCTGGGTTGCACCGTTGGTGTACTCGTTTTTGCCAAAGTTAAAGTTGATAATCCCCACTGGAAACAGCCATGAACCGCCAACGCGCCATTCACTGGCGTCGCTGTTAACGCGCGCATTCAGTTTCTTCGCTTTATCCAGTGCGACCGAGCCAGAAAATGAGAGATTGCTGTCGTCCAGGTCGTACGTATCAGACCATGAGACGCCTGCCTTGGTTGTCACCTTTGTCGGGTCATCATCCAGCTTGTCACGTTGATCGTTAATTTCTGCGCTAACGGCTCCCTGGCTTAGTGCCAGCACTCCGAGAACCCATGCTTTACCAAAATGATCTGACATAGTCACACTCCGGCTCACGTTGATTTGGTTTCCCGGAAGCGTGGCGGCCCCAGGCTATTTCGTCATTCAGGACAGTTAACCTGGTTCAGAGAGATTTGATAACGCTGCTGATTATTTTCGCTCATCGCTTTTACGGCTGACAGCACGGCAGAGTTATCATGCGTACTATTAAGGAAGCGGGTCCGTAACTGTTCATCAGATACAGACGCCGGTATCTGACACTTTTGTCGCAGGTCATCGGTAATCTTCTGCTGTCTCAGCGCGAAGGCCAGATTTTCGTAGGCAGAGTTAGCCAGTGCTGGCGTTTGTGACAGCAACATTAATACGATCGGTATCAGGTATTTCATTCTTATCTCCCGGCCCATTCTGGCCTTTTTCACACACGGATAAATCCCTTACTTATCGCCTGCAACCGCGGCACATTGCGCAGGGTCAAAAACCGTTTTCCACTCTTTTTTCATATCAACAATCACCCAACCCTTTTGGGGTGCCAGTCTGAGACCGCTAATAAGCTTTCCGCTGGCGGGCGGATGCGTGTCGTAGGCATATTCACGCACCGCATCGGTGTGGTGAACCAGTAAACCAAAGGTTTTATAGGTCGGATTGGCGGAGGTGTACTGAAGCATCGGCACATCGCCGTCGCTGTTGCCGAAAGCACCGACCGGACGCCGCCCCATAAACAGATGAATGGCGACCGGCTTCATCGCTTCGTCATCGTAGAAGGCACCGTTCATGGTTTTACGTAATTGCGTGCCATTATCTGTCAGTGAAAATTCACTCAGCGAAAAGGAGCCGACTACCTGCTCGGGTGGGATGCCATACATTTTTTCTGCCAGTACGCGCATAAAATCGATGCCACCGCCGGATACAATCCAGGTTTTGAAAGCGTTATCCCGCAGATAATCGAGGAGCTGACGCATCGGCTGATAGCCAAGCTGGTCATAACGGCAGCCGAAACGCGCATGTCGATGACTATCAACCCAGTTGCTGACGCGCTGACTGAATTCTTCCGTCGTCATGCCGCTGTGCGTGAGAGTCATCAGCTGCATCAATCCCTTTTTGCCCGACTGCATCACCGCGTTCATATCGTTGTTAATTAATGCCTGCACTAACGCATCGCTATTCCATTCCGGGTGTTGCGGAGCGAGGCGTTTGATTTCATCAATCACGAACTGCAGCTGAAAGGTTAGCGGGGCTTCCGGCCACAATGTGCCGTCATTATCGAACACCACATAACGCTGACTCACAGGAATGAACGCTTTGCTATTGGCTGTCGTAGCGCCATTCACCCATGTCTTAATCGCCTGTTTTGCGTGACCGTCATTCCAGGCACTGAGCGGATCGTCTGCCGCAACAGCCGAACCGAGATACGCCGTTAGCAGCAGTGCCAGCAGAGGATTTAATTTCATCATCTTTTCCTTTTTGTCGGAATGAGGTCAGGTAGCGGAACGATCCGCCAGTATTCCCGTGTGCGCTGCACTACTCTTTGCAGGCTTTTTTTAAGGGCGTGTCGAAAAAAGAAGCTCAACAGCAGCAACGTCAGCAGGATGGCCGGGCCCATCAACAACGACGTCCAGTTGACCGGGACGTGAGCTTTCAACGCCTGTTCACTGCCCGCCGGACGCGCAGCGGCAATAGCGTATTGCGCACCGGGTAATTCGGCCAGTTGCCACTGATGCTGACGTGTATCCCACCAGCGTAAACGCAAAGGTGGTATCACCAGTTCACCAGGCTGAGAGGGCAGATATCGCAACCGCTCTTCTCGCTGTGCGCCGATGATTTCATCGCGTCCCTGCGTCAGGTTACTGTTTACCGGCGGCAAACGTTGCGCGCCGGAACCGGGAATGGCGTAAAGCAGCTGCGGGATTTGTACGGCAATCACATCGGTCGCACGCAATGTCACGACGCGCTCAATGGCGTCACCGACATGGAGCTGCTTATCCTCAGTAGCGCGATAAAGTTGCCATTGTTGCGAAAGTTCAAGACTGCTGGCGGGCAAGAAGCGGTCAGGCTGACGCACATCCGCGGGCCAGATGACCGGTTTCTCCAGAAGCGGCAGCGATACCGTTTTCGGTGGCTGATTCGCAGAACGCATCACCACATCCGCAGCGGGAAAACGCAGCGTGCCCTGATCCCACGCCATCACCTGACGCTCCATGCGGATACCGCTCCAGCTGATCCCGTCGCTATTACGCGTTACCAGCTGGTTAGGCAGCGGCGTATTAAGTAAATTACCGTTTTCAATCACCATATCCGGCCACTGCGGCGGTGGATTGAACCAGCTATCCGTCCAGAAGGTCACCGCAATCGTTATGGGCTGGCCTGGCACCAGTTGTTCGGGTGCAACCAGCTCACGCGTCATGGCCATTTCAGCCCGAACCGGCAGGCTAAGTAGCAACAGCAGACAAAGGAGAAGTCGATTCATGGTGCCTCCGCCGGCGTTGAACGGTAGAGATTTTCCAGCAAACCGCCAGGCGAAAGCGTGAGATTGCTGTACCACTGTTCAGCCGAGGGCGCAGCGCCTGCGATGGGTTTCATATCCAGCTGATTCACGCCCTGTTCGGGTTTGAGATCGTGTTTAATGGCATCAGGATCTTCATCTTTCTGCTCATGCTGATCGGCCTGACGGTCGCGTTCTTTTTGTCGCAGCTGCATGATGATGTGCGCAATTTTTGCCCGATTTTCCTGAGCCATCGCCCATTCGGGACGTAAACTCAGCGCCTGATCGTAGCTGTTCAGCGCCTGCTGCCAGGATTTCTGCTGTGCGTAGCAGTTGCCAATCCACAACAGACTTTCCGGAGTAGCGGGAACCTGACGAAAAGCACCCAGCGCCGAAACGAAATCCCCGGCGTAGTAGAAGGCAATCCCCCGTCGCAACGGATCCTGAAAGCGCTGCGCAGCAGCTTCATAATTACCGTGATTAAAGGCAAGCTGCCCTTGCACATCGGGCCTTACCCAGGCATCCAGCAGTGCTGCTGAACTGCCGGGAGACCAAAGCAGTAAGGGCAGCATCACGACAGCCAGGCAGAGCAGTTGCTGTCGCCAGAGCAGTAAAAGCAGCAGCATAGGAATAACCAGCAGATAGCCGCTGTTCTTCCACTGCAAATCCTGTCGGCTGTTCTGCTGCGCCGTCACGCTCTGCTGAATGTGGCCGCTTACCGCACGCAGATCATCATCTTCTGCAGAGACCAGCGTGACCGGAATCCCGCCATCACGGATTTGCTCGAAGCGTGCGACATTGAGTCGCGTATCAATGCCCAGCGATGCCTGCGCTTCCGGCAATCTGCCGCCGTTCGCCGTGCCTGCTACCCAGATCTGCAGAGGCAGATTTTGCTGCCGCAACCAGTCAACGTCCTGCTGTGCCACATTATCCGCGACCAGAATTAACGCGCGTGGTGCTTCAGGCGCTGAGGGCAAATTTTTAAGCGCCAGAGCGATGGCCTGACGCAGTCCGGAACCCGCTTCCTGCGGCACCAGCGTCGGCTGCTGAGCCGTCAGGAACAGATTATAAAAATCGGCATCACTGGTCAGCGGCGTGGTAAGCCAGGCATTCGCGCTGTAAACCACCAGACCAAAGTGACTGCCGGGCATTTGCGCCATCAGCGCGGCGATTTTCTGTTGCATGCGCTGATGACGGTCAGGCGGCACATCCTGCGCCAGCATGCTGAGATCCTGCTGCATGATCACCATCACATTATTTTCAGGCGTAAAGGCGGCGGGCAAGTCGCGTTGCCAGCTCGGACCCGCTAAAGCCAATACCCCCAGGCCAAAGAGCCACGGTAATACCTGTCGAGCCCGTACGTGCTGACCTTTAATCAATGCCGACGCAAAAGGCTTTTCCATAACACGATGCCAAGCACTGCCCGAACGCTGAGCCAGAAAATAGAGCACCGGAAAGAGCAGCAAACCCAGTAATCGCCAGGGATAGAGGAAGTGGAAATCGCTCATGCGCGTCGCCTCATCATTGTGCTGCCGATGGCGAACAGCAGTAAAATCAGTAGCGCAACCGCTAGCGGCCAGACGAACAGCGGACGATGCCAGGATAAACCCAATGTTTTCACCTGTTCCGGAGTCTGGGCATCAATTTGCTGCCACACCTGGGCCAGCGCATCACGGTTAGTAGCGGCGCGCCAGGCGTTACCGCCGGTGATACTGGCAATGTTATCCAGCAGCGCGGTATCCACTTTGTCCTCGCCGCTGCTGTTAACATCGCCAAAGGCGATGGTGTGCACCATAACGTGATGCGCGGCAGCGAGTTGTGCGGCGAGCGTGGGTTGCAGCTGAGAGGCAGTGTCATTGCCATCGGTCAGCAGAATCGCCATTTTGGACGCATCGGCTTCAAGGCTGTTATCCAGCAACTTCACGGCCACGCCCAGCGCATCCCCCACCGCAGTCTGCTGGCCAATCATGCCCGGCGCGAGCTGGCTGATGCGCGCCTGCAGCGCCTGTTTATCTTCGCTGATCGGCGCAAAAGGCCACGCCTGGCTGGCAAAAATCACCAGACCGATGCGATCATTTTTGCGCTGATTGATAAAGGTATGCACCGTTTGCTGTACCGCCTGTAAGCGCGTCTGACCATTCTGCCCGTCGCTTGTCTCCATTGAGCCGGAAACGTCCAGTATCAGTACGATGTTGCGCATGGGTTTTATCACCGTTTTCGGTGGCATCAGATATTCAGGGCGGGCCAGCGCAGTAACCATTAAGATCCATACCGTCCAGAACAGTAGCCGATGACGCCAGCTGGCCTGCGGTGCTGGCGCAGAGAGTTGCAGGGCTTCAGCCAGTTCAGGTAAAAAAGGCACCCTCACCTGTTCACTCACTGGCTGTTTTGCCGGGAGCAGATAGTGCGTAATCAGCGGCAAAAACAGCAGCACGCCCATCCATGGCCAGGCAAAATCGATCTGCGATAAAAACTCAGACATGAGGCAGCGTCTCCAGCCAGTGGCGTAATTGCTGTGCGATACGCTGATTGATAACGCCTTCCAGTTGATTATCCGGCTGACAGTAGCGACGACACATCAGCGCGCGCAGTTCTTCGTCCAGCGGCGTCTGAGCCAGAAGCTGTTCCGGCGTTTGCCACTTGCTGACCTGGGCGCGAGGGTGTTGCACCAGTAGTACCCGCTTAACCCATGTAATCCAGCCATCCACCTGCTGCTGGGCGAGTTGTTTTCGCGCTTCACGCCGCCAGCGATTACGACGAAAGCGCGCGAGCAATATCAGCAGGACAATGAAAAGCACCAATAACAGCATCACGCCGAGCACCGTCCAGCCTGGCGGGAGCGGGAACCACGAGGCGGCGTCTGGCAAAGCAGGATGTGCCAGTTCCGGCGTGCTAAATCCTTTTGCCAGCATGTGCATCCTCCTGCTTTAGCTGAGGCAGAATCTCCTCACCGGTCACGACAGTTTTCACCGTGATCCCCATACGCTGTAACCGGCGCTGCTGCTGCGACAGACGTTCGGTAACGCTTTGCTCAATGCGACCGCTGAGGTGTGAGGTGAGATTGAGTGCGGTGCTCAGGTCATGGTAATAAGCCGCAAGTTGGCCGCGTGGCGGCAGGCGGCGATGAAGATCATCCAGCGTGACATAAGCGGTAATCTCGCAGCGGCGACGCAGGTGGGCCAGTACTGCATCGCAGCGCACATCCAGATCGTGAAAGTCACTGATGATCCCCAGCCAGCTGCCCGATGGCAGCAGGCGGACGATACGCTGCAACGCCTCTGATAAAGAGACGGTTTGCCGGCGATTTTGCGCATAGTGCTCGGGAAGTAAGGCGTTCACGCGCTGAATATCGGTGAGAACAGGCATCAGGTTACGTTTTGGCGCACGACAGGGATGCAGGGCCAGTTCATCATCGCCCAATATCGCGCAGCCCAGCCGATCACCGTCATGCCAGCTTCGCCATGCCAGCAATCCGGCAATCTTGCCAGCGGCCACCGATTTCATCTGCTGGCGGGTACCGAAGTACATGTCCAGTCGCTGATCCACAAGGATAAACACCGGGCGTTCGCGCTCCTCATTGTAGAGGCGGATCCACGGTGTGCGCAGACGCGCAGTGGCTTTCCAGTCGATCAGCCTGACGTCATCACCGGGCTGATAGCGGCGTAAGCTATCGAAGTTCAGGCCACGTCCCTGCTGACGGGACACGCGCTCACCGGTTAACGCGCCGAGTGGGATTTGCCCCGGCGGATTATCCAGTCGCTGTGCATCACCTGCCAGCGACATCAGGTCAGCCATTTCAAGCGTCAGCGGCTGCGGCATCACGCCACCACTGCGTTAAGAAGCATGGCAATCACCTGATCGGGCGTGCAGTTATCGGCATTTGCCTGATAGCTCAGCAGCAGGCGATGGCGCAGCACCGCCGGGGCGATGCGTTGAATATCTTCAGGCAACACCGCATCGCGTCCATCCAGCCACGCGCAGGCGCGGCCACAGCGGTCCAGTGCCAGCGTACCGCGCGGACTGATGCCCAGGCTGATGTAACTCGCAAAAGCTTCGCTGACCTGATCAGGATGACGCGTCATCTCCACCAGATTAACGATGTACTGCTCTACGGTTGGCGCGACATAAACCGTGGCAATTTCACGCCAGCAGTCGGCGATATCCTGTTGTCCAATCAGCAACGGGTCAGTGGCTGGTTGAGGACTTTCTTGCCGTGCAGCCTGATATCTGGCTTGCTGCTCGACGCGCACCAGTTGCATCACCCTTTGTTCATTCTCTTTCGACGGATAATCGACAATCACCTTCATCAGAAAGCGATCAAGCTGGGCTTCAGGTAAGGGCCAGGTGCCTTCCTGATCCACCGGGTTCTGTGTCGCCAGCACCATAAATACGCCCGGCAGCGGCCAGGTTTTGCCCGCGACGGTCACGTGACGCTCTTCCATGGCCTCCAGCAGCGCTGACTGCACGCGGGCTGAGGCGCGATTGATCTCATCGGCAAGGATAATGTTGCCGAACACCGGGCCGGGACGGAACCGGAACTGATCTTCTTCGCGCGTGGCATTTTGCTGATAGATTTCGCTGCCGGTAATGTCTGACGGCAGCAGGTCAGGCGTGAACTGAATACGACGAAATTCGCCTTCGATATGGCGAGCCAGCTCACGCACCGCGCGCGTTTTCGCCAGCCCCGGTAAGCCTTCCAGCAGCACATGACCGTCACACAACAAGGCGACGATTAGCATCCGCACCAGCTCCTGCTGTCCAATCACCTGCTGGTTCATACTGGCTTCCAGCGCCAGTAGCTTTTCACGATTATTCATTATGCAGGTTCCACCGTCTGACGTTTAAGCAGTGTCCCGATGCCAACCAGAATCGGTTGCGCATAGCTAAAGAAGGCCTTAATACCGGGACAGAGATAATTCATCCCCAGTTCACCCTCCTCGCTCCTGACGATGCGGTTTTTCGGGCATTCGCCGTAACAGAGCTTCAGATAGGGGCAGCGTTTGCAGGCAGCAGGCAGCGTATCGCGCTTGCCTAAACCAAAGGCTTTTTGTCGTTCGGAAAAGGCCATGTGCGCCAGCCTGGTACTTTGCACATTGCCTAATTTGTATTCGGGATAGACATAGTGATCGCAGGAGAAGATGTCGCCGTTCTTTTCAATCGCCAGCCCTTTGCCGCAGAACTCTGAAGTGATACAAATCTGCGCCGGCATGCCCATGGTCTGTGCCACCGCAGTTTCAAACAGGTTGACCTGAACGCGGCCTAAATCGTTGTTTACCCACTCTTCAAACACCGCAATCAGAAAGCGGCCCCAGTCATCCGGATCCACCGACCAGTCGGTGACAATCGAGTCGAGATCGCCGGGTCTGGCGCGGCGGGTCCCGATAACCGGTATCGTGTCATCCCGCCAGAACTGCGGAGCGGTTTGCTTAAAATCCACCGGCTCAACGCAGGGATTGAACTGGATATAGGTGGCACCCAGCTCGCGGGTCAGAAAGCGATAGACCTCCAGCGGGAAGCGCGCATTGGTACGGTTGACGGTGACCAGAGCGTTGAAGGGAACATGGTGGCGCTTCAGCGCCGCAACCCCTGCCATCACTTTCTCAAACGTGGGTTTACCGCTGCGCGTCACGCGATAGCGATCGTGCAGCTCAGCCGGCCCATCAATCGAAATGCCAACCAGGAAATTGTGCTGGCGTAGAAAGCGTGCCCAGTGGTCATTTATCAGAATGCCGTTGGTCTGCAGATCGTTTTCTATGCGCTGGCCTGGCTTCTGATATTTCTTTTGCAGCACCACTATTTTTTCAAAGTACTCCAGCCCCATTAGCGTGGGTTCGCCGCCCTGCCACGAGAACACCACCTGTTCGCCATCCTGGCTGTCGATGTACTGCCGGATGAAGGTTTCCAGCACCTCATCGCTCATCCCACTGTGTCGGTCCTGTTCCAGAAGCTGTTCTTTGTGCAGATAAAAACAGTAGTTGCAGTCGATATTGCAACGCGATCCGGTGGGTTTCGCCATCACATGAAAACGGCGCGTGTAAGCCGGTCCTTTGCCACTGAATTTTTCCGCCGTAGGAAGAGGTTTAACCGGCAACGTAGTGCTGTATTTCATGAACGCCTCCTGATAACCGGGTGAAGGATTTCACCCGGTGGTGTGGTCAGAGCATCAGTTGGTAGCCGGACTGCCTTGCTCAATCAGTTTCGAAACATCAGAAACGGTGAATGAACCCGGTTTCTGACGTGGCGGAAACTCTTTGAAGCTCTGCAGCATTTCAGTGGCATATTTCTGCGCACCACCCAGCAGGAACAGGCGATCGTAGAACCAATGGTTGTAATCCATGCCATCGGTGCCTTTTTCCAGAGGGTCGATTTTCAGGTCAAAGATCAACGGTACGCGCAGTTTGACGAACGGGTATTTCCACACGTCCAACCCCGAACGCTCCTGAATCATAAAGTGCGCTTTCCAGCGCCCGTAGCGCATCGCCAGCAGATCGCCGTCATCACTCCAGTAGAAGAACTCTTTGCGCGGATCCTCCTGGGTTTTACCGGTGATGAAATCAAGCTGGTTATAACCATCAAGATGTACTTTGTAGGTCATGGCACTGGTTTTGTAGCCTTTCAGTAACTGCTGCTTGATGTCCGGCACGCCTGCCGCTGCCACCAGCGTCGGGAACCAGTCATTACTGCCGATGATGTCGTTGATGAGCGTTCCGGGTTTAATATGTCCCGGCCATTTCACCATCGCAGGTACGCGGAAGCCGCCCTCCCAGCCGGTATTTTTCTCACCCCGGAACGGGGTGATACCGGCATCGGGCCAGGTGGCTGTCATCGGGCCGTTATCGGTGGTGTAAACCACAATCGTATTGTCTTCTATGCCGAGATCTTTAATTTTCTTCAGCACTTCACCGACGATTTTGTCGTGCTCCACCATGCCGTCGGCATAGTCACCCAAACCGGTTACGCCTTTGTCGGCCGGTTTGATGTGCGTTTTGTTATGCATACGGGTGGTGTTGTACCAGGTGAAGAACGGCTTATTGGCTTTGACCTGCCGCTCCATGAAATCGTTGTTCGCCGCCAGCGTCTCTTCATCGACGGTTTCCATACGCTTAGTATTCAGCGGGCCGGTATCCTCGACTTTTCCGTCCGCGCTGGACTTGATGACGCCACGAGGGCCGAATTGCTTCTTATACTCAGGATCTTTCGGGTAGTCCGGATTCTCCGGTTCTTCTTCCGCGTTCAGATGGTAAAGGTTGCCCATAAACTCATCGAAACCATGCGCAGTAGGCAGAAACTCGTTGCGATCGCCAAGGTGGTTTTTCCCGAACTGACCGGTGGCATACCCCAGCTGTTTAAGGACAGTGGCAATGGTTGGATCTTCTTTCTGCAAACCTTGTGGGGCACCGGGCATGCCGACCTTACTCATCCCGGAACGGAAAGGCATCTGTCCGGTAATAAACGATGAACGGCCAGCTGTGGAACTCTGTTCCGCGTAGTAAGAAGTGAACTTGGCACCTTCCGCCGCAATACTGTCAATATTGGGGGTTTGATAGCCCAGCATTCCCTGATTGTAGGTACTGACGTTCCAGTACCCGATGTCATCGCCGAATATGACGACGATGTTGGGCTTCTGATTATTCTGCTCCGGCGCCGTCGGAGTAGTGCTTGCCGGGGCTGCATAGGTGCTGGTCGCGCAACAGGCGACAGACAGCACTGAGGCGAGCAGCGATTTGCAAAATGGCACTTTTGACATTTCTGTGCTCCAGATAAGTGGACTCTCATAGGAAAGGCATAAATTTCGCCCATCAGGTCAGATCGTTCGATATCAGGTTATGTGATGCGCCTCCTTGGTTTGCCCGGTCAGAATGTCCGGCTGTAGTTGATGCCAAAAAAGTAGAGAGCAGGGTTGTCATAACGCCCTTTAATCAAGGGCGATGCGACCTGTGAGGAGTCAATGTGCGCGTATTCGAAGGCCGCGCCGATGCTGCTGGCAGGATCGAACTGGTAACGCGCGCCCGCTCCCCAGCGCCATGTATCGCCGGAAGGCATGGTCAGGGAGGTATCCTGCTGGTTACGATAGAAACTGCTGTCGAAGGCAACGCCGGTATTCAGCGTCCAGTCAGAAGTGAGTCTGAATTGGGTACCCAGCGCGAGGTGCCAGGTATCACGCAGACGTCTGTTATCGCCCACCTGATTACCTGCCACGGTTATTTCACTGTTGCTGTAATCGCTCCAGTCCTGCCATCCCGCATCACCCATAACAGCCCAGCGTTCATTTAGCTGGTGGAAAAGGCTTAGCATGATCTGCTGAGGCGTATTGACGGTGGCGGCAATCGGTAATGTCCAGGAGGGGGAATTATTGAGCTGGTCAAGCCGGATAGTGTTGTTAACGTTGAAGTGATAATTTGTCCGGCTGGTATAGGTTAATCCGGCACGCGTCTGCGGGGTAAACTGCCACAACGCACCGACTTTTCCATTGAGCGCCCAGTCATGGTCGGAGAGTTCATCGCCGCGGGCGCGCTTGATTTTTAGCAGACCATAGTTAATCCCGACACCCGCACCCAGCGAAACGGCGTCGTTGAGTTGCCAGGCAAGCGCAGGCATCAGGGTGACCGCCAGTAGCGTACTGTCCCTGATCAGGTTTTCTCCGGCCCAGTCACCGAAATGCAGACCCAGCCCGTAGTTGCCGTAAAATCCTACTCCGGCACTTACGGTTGGGCTGATCCGTTGTGTGTAAAAAGCGCTGCCACCGGGAAACCAGCCAATAACATTGCCAGGGCTGTTTCCGCTGAGTTGGGCATCATCGTCCAGATGATAAGGCGCATCGCCATACAGGGCCTGTGCACCTATCGTAAGCATTTTATCTGGCAGCATTGTCATGCCCGCCGGGTTGGTGAACAGGGTTGAGGCATCCTGCGCACGTGCCGCCTGCCCGGCACCAGCCAGACCGATATCATCCGTACCAATTTCATAAAGGTACAGCCCGCTGGCCTGTGAAGAAGCGGATACTAAAAGCAGTGCAAACAGTCCTGTGATTCGCCGCATAGCGTCTCCGGAAGGTTATGGCTGTGGCGGGTTTATTTGATGTCAGGACACTGAATCTTTTCTACAGACTCTGCGTAAACCTGCTGGTTATATTTCTGTGCCTCATCTGCATATACACTAAGCGAAGCGGTAGAGAGTAAACCGGCCAGGGCCAGACTGCGGGCCAGAGGTGTTAATTTCATATGTTTCCTCGGGATTTCAGACGAATGAAAACTGCATCCGGTACAACGGAATTAAAGACGTGCTTACAGCGTCCGGCATGAAAAGCCAGCAGCAACTGTTACGAGGTAGCAATAATTGCTAACATTTGTTTTAACGTTAGCAAGATCTTAAAAATTCACCAGTTTGAGTTAAGTCAAACAGCGGCTTTTATTCGCTAACTTTGATGAGCATCAAAAATCTATAATTTAAAATTACAATGCAGTCAGCATTATCTATCTGATTTTAAACCATATTTTACTTATTCTCCTGAATTTGAGTTTATTTCCTATGTAAGTCAGCCTCTTGATTTTTGAGAATTACCTCATTTTTATGGTGTGAGGAATGTTCAGGACGAATTAATATAAAAAACAGAATTAAGTGGTCCTGATGCGCACAGAATGACCGGGCGCGCCTGAATTCAGAGCATGCAATTCAGATGCTTTGCTGATGGCGCTTTTGTCCGGTTTCTGTTGTGAGACTAATTCAATGCTGGTAGTGTCGCGGTATGGTATACGTCATGAGAGAATTGATTGTCAGAAGGCTTTATAACATAGCCCTGCGGCGTCAAAGTACCCATTCGCCTGTAAATTCGTTATAAAGATGAATAATATATTCAGGCTGTCAGGGTGAATAAAAAACGTTTTTCATTTGTCGCGGATATAATCCGCTTCATCTCCGCCCCGTCACTTTGGGCTGTCAGTAATTTAATATCCTTCGCGTTGCCGTAGAGGCGATCGCTCTGGCGATGGTGTCTGCATGTTTAACAGAAATGAATGTTCAAAATTTAAAATTACCGTTGATGGGTATAGGTCAGAGGTAATGCACCTGGGTGTTGGGTGCCGTCAGTACTGAGCTGACTGCAGCGATGCTACACGGATAAGAACAGTATGTGAGTCAGCACATGATCTCATAATGATAGCCTCCGGCTAAACGTGACAGCAGGATTAAGAGATGAGTAATTGAAGAGCGCGAAAAATCTTAAACTTAATCTGATGTTAATCCTCTTAACTGGCTGAAGCACAGAGCTTACGCGTTGCGTGTATTGATAAATACATTCCCGACTGGAACGATTAACCTGTCACCTTCGGGCCTCTCCTTAAGTCAAATCTGCGCCCCGCCGTGATGATCGGGTTACATCGCAGCCATTGATAGTACCAGCGAAAACTGGAGTGAAAATAACGCGCGTTATCGTAACCTTAGAACTCTACATTTTTCATTCAAAAACAGTAACTTCTCCTCTGATTACAGTTCGCCTATGCTGGCTGCTCATTAAATTTCACTTCAGAAGGATCTGTTATGTTTGTTGTGCCCGCATCCTACAGTGCAGAGGCTGTTGAGTGCCTTTATGAAGTCATCGGCATACTCAACCTGAATGGCGTACGCTGCCACGTTATCTTTGACAGTCAGGCATCCCGCGCCGCAGTGATCCAGGCGGATGCGACAGAGGAACATGGCGAAATGCGCCACCCTGTGCTGGCCGTGCTGGAAATGGAACGCGTAACGAGTATCAACACTATACTGCGCATCAAATCGTTCTGGACCGATTCCGAGGGCACTCAATCAGGTGTGGAACCAGGCACTCTGGCAAAAGCGTTGTATAAAGCGCTGACAACAAAGAAACATATCACGCTGGTGGGATTGTAGGCATTCTGAAGCCCGTAAAGTACGGGCTGTAACTGTCAGGTGTTGAGAGAGATACACGCCGGGGATGAGCATGATAATTCCACAGGTGCACAAGAGTACTTAATGCTGATCCGCGCATCCTGCCTGATCGGGCGTCCGATGCCCGTGTGAAGATTCCGCTTTATTATTGACGTGTTGATACTGCTCTGTTTGAAGACACAGAGAATGCCTTGCTGAAGTCCCGGATACGTTCCTCACGTCCCACGGCAAGGGCAAACAGCACGCCACCCACAATTGAGAACAGCCCCAGAACACCCCATGCCAGCGTCATATCACTACCGCCACCCAGATGCTTGAGGTATCCGGCAACAAGGGGGCCGCCAAACTGTCCAATGAAGTTGCTGCATGCGCCGACAAAAGCCACCGCAGGAACCGCTTTCTTTGTCGGGAGAATTTCAGTCAGCCTGACGTAAACCAGCGGCACCAGCATCTTCATTGTCAGGCCGACAAACATGAACAAACCTATCTGAGCCCAGTAATATGACAGCGGCACAAAGGCAGCAGCCAGTAATGCCACACCACAGAGGACGGTGGGAATAGCGGCATGCAGTCGTCGCTCCTGGTTGTACTTATCTGAACGCCGGGTGATATACCAGATGCCCAGCATCGTCATCAGGAAAGGCATCCCGCTGATGAGACCAACCATAAATTCACTGAGCGTGCCATACCCTTTGAGAGCTGTCGGCAGCCAGAGCGTAAAACCGTAAGCGAGCATGCTATGCAGGGAGTAGCCGATCAGCATCAGCCAGAGGGCCGGTATTTTGAGAATGGTCCACCAGCGATCGGATTTCTCATTCCTGTAGTTTGACTGCTCAGCGGCCAGGTCTTTCTGGATATAATCCCGATCTTCGGCACTCAGCCAGCCAGCGGCCTGAATACTTTTAGGAACCAGATAAAACCAGATGATGCAGAACAGCCAGGCCGGTGCACCTTCAATCACCATCATCATGCGCCAGTTATGATGTGCAAGGATCCAGCCAGATATCGGACCGGCCAGAAACGCGCCCGCACCCAGGCTAAGATTCCAGATTCCGAATGCACGCCCCCGCTCAGGTTTCATAAACCACTGGGCCAGGAACATGGCCGTGGCGGCCTGGATTGGACCTTCAGCGATGCCCAGTAAGAAACGGATCGCTACCAGTTCACCGAAATTACGCGTCAGGCCGGTAAGCATTGCGCAGGCCCCAAACAGAAACAGGCTGATACCTATTATTTTCCGCGATCCAAAACGGAGAGCCAGCCATCCTGCAGTAAATTGTGTGGCGACGTAACCCCAGGCAAATGCGCCGCCAAGCCAGCCGGCTTCAACAGGACTCAGGCCCATTTCAGCTGTTATATGGGGCAGCGCCATGCCTATATTCACCCGATCAAAAAATGAAATGGTATACATGATGAATACGGCAGGTAATATGATTGTCCAGCGTTTATTTCCGATAAGCGCATTACCCTTGAGAGTTTTCTCACTCATAATAACTTCCTCATTTAACACTGTGGCAGGGGGAGGAAATGCTGACTTCAAATCCATCTGAATATCAGTCAAAATGTTTTTTATTCATTACCCGAAGTAAGTAACGGAGAAATGAGCAGTCTGAAAGCAAAAGGCGCGGATAAACAGGCCGGGCACCAGGATTCATGAACGCCTCTAAGCGCTTGATATTTATAAGGATTCCCAGTTTATATTTAATCCGACAAGAATATCTGAATGTCGATAATTCAACGGTTAGCTGATATACCCACAAGAAGATGTTGTGCCTGAATCAAAGTCAGCCCTTCATCCAGAAATCATTAATAATGCTACCGCTTGCAAGTTAAATAACGTACTCTCCTCTTAGATTCAGATAAATTTATTCTTCCTGAGGCGTCAGATTAATTAAGAGGTTGATATTTTCCTGCAGCCCCTCGGCTTAACGAGGGGCGCAGTGACATTAAATATGCCGTAATGTAAGCGAAAACTTATTCAGCCAGCGCCCGCATTTCTTTAATAAGGTCTGATTTGCCTTCGAATCCGATACCCGGCAGTTCAGGCATAATAATATGGCCATCTTCAACTTTTACCGAGTCCGGGAAACCGCCGTAAGGCTGGAACAGATCAGGATAGCTTTCGTTACCACCCAGACCGAGGCCTGCGGCGATATTCAGGGACATCTGATGGCCGCCATGAGGTATGCAGCGTGACGGTGACCAGCCAAACTGCTCCAGCACATCCAGTGTGCGCAGATACTCAACCAGCCCATAGGAGAGCGCGCAGTCAAATTGCAGATAGTCGCGATCCGGACGCATACCGCCATATCGCAGCAGGTTTCGCGCGTCCTGATGAGAAAAGAGGTTTTCGCCCGTTGCCATTGCGCCTGGATAGAACTCCGACAGGGCTGCCTGCAGAGAATAATCGAGCGGATCGCCAACCTCTTCGTACCAAAAGAGCGGGAATTCACGCAGCATTTTTGCGTAGGCAATACCGGTTTCCAGATCAAAGCGACCATTAGCATCAACGGCGAGGCGCGCTTCGCTGCCGATTTCCTCCAGTACGGCCTCAATACGGCGGCGGTCTTCGTCCAGAGAGGCACCACCGATTTTCATTTTCACAACGTTATAGCCGCGGTTCAGGTAGCCACGCATTTCCTGTCGCAGTGCGCCAAGGTCTTTACCTGGATAGTAATAACCCCCAGCCGCATAGACAAAGACGCGCGGATTAGCCTCAACGCCCTTCATTTCGGCCAGCAGGCGGAACAGTGGCTTGTTTGCGATTTTTGCCGTTGCATCCCAGATGGCCATGTCCAGGGTTCCCACCGCAACAGAACGCTCGCCATGACCGCCAGGCTTTTCGTTACTCATCATCACAGCCCAGACTTTATGCGGATCCAGGTTGTTACCTTTGGCATTCAGCAGGCTTTCAGGATCGGCTTCCAGGATGCGATCGCGGAAGCGTTCCCGGATCAGGCCACCCTGGCCATAACGGCCGTTAGAGTTAAAGCCGTATCCCACTACGCGGCGCCCGTCGACTTCAACATCTGTCACAACGGCGACCAGGCTTGTCGTCATCTTGCTGAAATCGATATACGCGTTACGAATAGGGGAAGCAATGGGTTTGGTAATTTCTACAACATCAAGAATGCGCATGATCTCTCCGGTAGTTCTCAGTCAAAGACTGTTTTACTAAAATACCTACGCAATCAGTTATGTCATGCCATCTGTTTATCGGCATTCATCAGCATAATGAAGTGACGTAGTGTAAGGGACCTGATTGTCCTGTCTGCTATTATCCTAAGCAGTACAAGGATTCCGTTCTAATGCCAAAGAGGCAGCCTGTAATGCAAAATCGGCATCACCTGGAGTTAACCTGGCTTGAAGACTGTATTGCGCTGGCGCAATCACTCAATTTTTCCCGAGCGGCAGCTTCACGATATGTGACACAGCCTGCATTCAGCCGCAGAATCGTCTCGCTTGAAGAGTGGCTTGGCACGCCGATTTTTGAAAGAAACCGTCGGGGTGTCAGCCTGACCCGCGCCGGAGAGGTTTTCGTCAAGCAGGTGCCGGAACTTATTCGTGCGCTTTATACACTGAGGAGTGAATCTATCGAGGCCGCAGGAGAAGCCAGGCCGGATGTTATTTTTTCCGCCACGCACGCGCTGTCATTTTCTTTTTTTCCGGCACTGATGCGGAACAACGAAAAAATTGCCCGCTTCGGATCATTTCGCCTGCTGTCTGACACTTTAAGTGCCTGCGAGCGCATGATTGAGAAAGGTAACGCGCAATTTCTGCTTTCTTATTACCATCCTCATATGCACATCCATCTCGATCAGTCGAAATATCTCAGCGTCCGGCTTGGACGGGAAGTTTTACAGCCGTATTCACGATGCGATCCGACAACGCGTGAGCCTATATTCCATGCGTCAGGCGGTAAAAAGTTTCCTTTCCTCTCCTATTCTGCAGAGTCCGGCCTGGGCCGCATCCTGTCTAATACCTCACAGGTTAACCGGGCCAGACGTGGAATGGATATCGCTTTCACGGCCGATCTTGCTGCCACATTACTCGCCATGGTTAAAGCCGGAGATGGCGTTGCCTGGCTGCCGGAAACACTGGCAGCGCCGGATGTTGAAGCTGGCTCGATTGCCGTAGCAGCTAATAACGAGAGCGCACTCTGGATACCCATAGAGATCCGGCTGTTCAGACCCGCAGCGAGGATGTCCCGCGCGGTAGAAGCGTTGTGGGAAATTTTCTTGGATGGCCAAATCTGAGCGGCAAACTACTTTGAGCTGATCGCGACAACATCTGAAAGGAATAAAGCGAGAACACATCAGAACCGCAAACTGACAATATATGCACGCCAGCTTTCCGTTTTTAATTAAAGCGGTCCTGAACTCGCGCGCATGTCCGTTTTTGTCAGATGCGGTCATTTACTTTCATGTGAACAACAGGAGAGGTTAACGTTATTTCTGAACCAGAAATTATCCTGCATTCTCAGCAGAGAAGCTTTGGTAATTCTCAGGCGTAATCAGCTTATAAGGCACCCAGTTAAGCGTCTCAACTTTCTTCTTATCCAGCAGCGCTTTGGTCACCTGGACTGCACCCGTGGCCTGGCCTCTGGCATCCTGAAAAATAGTTAGCGCCATCTTGCCGTTTTTAATGAACTGCTGACCGTCCGGTGTTCCGTCGATACCGGCCACAAGAATTTTTTCATTCTTCGCCTGGCTTAACGCCATGATGGCACCGATTGCCATCTCATCGTTATTTGCGGCGATGGCATCAATCGGACGCTGATTCAGCAGCCAGCCTGACACGACATCTACCGCTTCATTGCGCTGCCATTTCGCCGTCTGTTTCTCAATGACTTTCATGTTCTTATATTTGCTGATAACGGCTTCCACAGCGCGGGTGCGCTCACGTGCCTCTTCATTCGACAGCGCCCCCATCAGAATGGCCACATTGCCTTTGTAGTTCATTTTTTTTGCCAGTGCTTCCATCTGCATTTCACCACCCAGCGCCGAATCAGAGCCGACGTACGCCATGTTTTCGGGCAATTTCACTTCCGGTTTCCGGTTCACAAAAACCAGCGGGATACCGGCCTTTTTTGCAGCGTTGATCATCGGTAAAACGCCCTGGGTATCGACCGGATTAAGAATAATGGCGTCTACGCCCTGGTTGATAAAGTCATCTACCTGCTGCACCTGCAGCGCGACATCACCTTTCGCATCGACAAACTGGCTGTTGAGCTGGCTGGATTTCAGCTCCTGTTGCATGCGGGTTCGAAGAATAGAGACAAAGTTAAGATCGAAGTTAGCCAGCGCGACGCCAACGGTAAGAGTTTTGGCATTGCCACCGACACTAAACAGCAGGACGCATAGGCAAAGAAGGAGGTTTCTGATGTTCATAGTGTGTTCCTGTAGGGTTGAGGTTGTTATTGTTTTCATTAACTTTATTTTGCGTCGGGCAACAGGCAGATACCCGACGCACTGCGCTTACAACGTAAAGTGATCGCGGAACTGCTGGATAGCCGCTGTGCTATCGCCGCTGGCCCAGCCTTCCATGGCTACTGTGCCGCTGTAACCCATCTCCTGTAGCGTCCGGGCGATAGCACGGTAATTGATTTCCCCGGTGCCCGGCTGCTGGCGGCCAGGTACATCGGCAACCTGGATTTCTCCGATAGCGGAGCCGCAGCGCCGCAGCAGCTCAATCAGATTGCCTTCGCCAATTTGTGCATGGTAGAGATCCAGATTCATCTTCAGTGCCGGGCTGTTGACCGCTTCGACCAGCGCCAGCGTCTCAGACGCCAGGGCAAAGGGTGTGCCTGGATGATCGACCGGCAGGTTAAGGTTTTCGAGAGTGAAAACCCGCCCGGCTCGTTCGCCGAGAAGCGCAACCTGCCGCAACGTATCGGCGGCCTTCAGCCACATTGCGCCCGTTACCGTTGTCACGGGTTTTACCGGCAGACCGCGATCGTCAAGCCCGGTGCCATGCAGATTCAGTACCGGACAGCCGAGACGTGCAGCTACGGCCAGCGACGCTTCAGCGCTTTGCAGCAGTTGCTGGATTTCCGTCTCATCCGTCAGATTACCGCTCAGATAACCGGTCATAGAGGTAAAGCGTGCACCGGTCGCGACCAGCGCATCGATATCCTTGCTGGCCCATCCCCAGATTTCGACGCCAAAACCCAGTTCATGAATGCGTTTTACGCGCTCAACAAACGGCAGTTCCAGAAATACCATTTCAGCGCATACGGAAAGTTGATAACCAGCCATCAGCGAACTCCCAGCTTAACGGGCAGGTTGCGCTGCACAGATTCGATACAGGCCAGCGCGATTTCCAGCGCGTTTCGCGCGTCTTCGCCGGTGGCGCGGGGCGTTTCACCGCTGCGGATACAGCGGGCAAACTCACTCATTTCTGCCACGTACGCTTCGCGCAGCAGATCTGAATCCAGTCGTGACGTATCCACCGCAATTCCGCTGGCGGTGTAACGCACGCAGTGATTGGCATTGATGTGGCCCGCCTGAAGCATGCCTTTACTGCCAAAGACCTCGCCACGCACGTCGTAGCCATACACCGCCTGAAAGTTTGCCTCAGCAATCGCGATGGCGCCGTTATCAAAGCGAATAGTGACAACCGAGGTATCCAGCAGACCTTTATCTTTGAAATCTGGCCGCACCAGTGCATCGGCCAGCGCATAGACTTCAACCGGCTTCGCGCCGTGATTGAAGTGCAGCAGGGTGTCAAAATCGTGAATGAGGGTTTCAAGGAAAATTGTCCACTGCGGAATCGGGGCGGGATCGTTCAGGCCCGGGTCACGGGTTACAGATCGGCTGAGCTGCGTCGACCCATTCTCGCCGTTTTTCACCGCCGCAATCGCCGCCGCAAAGCCGGAATCAAAGCGGCGATTAAAGCCTACCTGTAACACAACGCCTGCCTGTTTTGCCGCCGCGATAGCGCGATCGGCCTCCTCCAGCGTCACAGCCATCGGCTTTTCACAGAACACATGTTTGCCGGCATTGGCCGCAGCGATCACCCACTCTGCATGTGTCCGGGCAGGAGCCGCAATCGCAATGGCGTCAATTTCATCATCCTGCAGCAGCGCATGCAGATTGCTGTACGCTTTGCTGACCCGAAGCCGGCTGGCGAGCTTTTCCGCCGCGCCGGGGAACGGATCGGCCACGGCTGCCAGGGTGGCGCCAGGCACGCGCCAGGCCAGATTTTCGGCATGAAAACTGCCCATGCGGCCTGCGCCAATTAAACCCACACGCACTGTTTGATGGTTCATAAAAACTCCTTATTATTTCGCTTTAGCCCAGGCGGGCGAGGACGGGTGTTGATCAGATCGTTGCGCATCAGCGGCGAAACGACGGGATTTGGAGAGCATCAGTGGCTCAATATGCTCAAGTGAAACGCCCCGGGTTTCCGGTAAAAAGCGGCGGACAAACCAGAACGCGATAAGCGATCCCACCGCACACAACATCAGCGGGAAGGCACCATGAAAGTGTTCCATCAGCACCCGGCTGCGGTTCATCATCGGGAAGCTTTGGGTAACGATAAAATTCGCGACGTACATTGAGGCAAACGCAAAGCCCATCGCCACGGCACGAATACGATTAGGAAAGATTTCAGAGATCAGCAGCCAGGCACCCAGGCTCCAGGAAAGGCCAAATATCAGTACGAAGGCTAACAGCCCAATCACCGGCAGCAATCCACCAGCATCGGCGATAAATGCCCAGGCGGTGAAGACCATCGAGAGCGCACATCCCAGTGCCCCCCAGCGCAGCAGCAGCGTCCGGCCCAGACGATCGATGGTACTCAGACAAACGGCCACGCCAGCCAGCAGCGCAAGGCCAAGGAAGATGCTGTGAAACAGGGAAGACTGGGTACTGCCGGTGATGTTTTGTAAGAGTGACGGCGCGTAATAGAGCAGGATGTTGATACCGGAGATCTGCTGCAAAATGGCAATGGCACAGCCAACCAGCAGGATATAGCGTGCCCGCGCGTCACGCAGGATGCCGCGCTGGCTGGTCCGGGCGTTATCATGCTGACTCGATGTCAGGATCTCCTGTAACAGTCGCTCGGCGTGCTGCGCATTCGAAAGACGGGTCAGCACGTCGAGGGCGCGATCTTTTTTACCGTTCAGCGCCAGCCAGCGCGGCGACTCAGGCATAAATGGTACCAGCAGCAGGAATAGCGCACAGGGCACCACGCCGGAGGCCAGCATCCAGCGCCAGCCTTCACTGACAATCCACTGATGTGGCATACCGCGTGCTATCAGGTAATTCACGATATAAACCGCCACCTGTCCGCCGACCATCAGCATTTGTTGCAGGCCGAGCATGCGGCCCCGCCAGTCTTTCGGTGAAACTTCCGCGATATAAAGCGGCGTAATCGCAGAGGCCATCCCGACCGCCAGCCCGCCGATCAGTCGCCAGATAACAAAATCTGTCAAAGAACTGGCCAGCGCCGCGCCCACCGCAGAGAGCACAAAGAGTATGGCGGTGACGATTAGTGTCGATTTGCGGCCGATACGATCTGAAATGAAGCCAACGCCCCATGCGCCAGCGATGCAGCCGAGAATGACATTTGATACTGCCCAGCCACTTTCCCAGGGAGTTAAATTCAGATGTTCTGTCAGCGGATCGATAACGCCGGAAATCACTGAAGCGTCATAACCCAGAATCACGCCACTGAGTGAGGCAATGGCACAGATAAACAGAATCAGGCGTAAATTATGTTTGCGCATAACAACTTATTTCCCTTGGCTTGTTTGATTCACATCACGGCATCAACCATTGCAAAGGAGATGCCAACCAAAATCCGGGAAATTTTGTGAGCATGGGCACGGTATCTGATCACAAATCGGCAACAAAGTTTACATGTCAACTTCACATGTCAATAAAATGGACATTTAACCTGGAGGGAACGGCCGGTGAATCAGCAACGGTTATTAAGAGATGAGAGCGATGCGATTTTCAGCCTGCCGGATAGAGAGGATGCTGACAGCTGGGACGCGCTGTTGTGGCAGAGCTGGCAGAGCTTTACCCAGGGCGAACAGCCACCCGCGCTGCGACAGAGTATTTTGCATTCATGGCAGCGTTCGCAGCAGTACGGTATTGATCCACACCGCTTTATCTATACCGCCCCGCCGGACAGTGAGCTGACTGCGATTCTTGAGAACAATGCTGAACTGATTCTTGTGGCGCGTAGCATTATGGAAAATTTGCTCGCCTATAATCCGGACGGTCACATTAACCTTACCGACGCGCAGGGCGTGACGCTGCATTTTTGCGGTGCCGACCTGACACCCGTCGGCAGTATTCTGCGTGAAGAGGTACTGGGCACTAACTGTACCGCGCGCTGCCTGATTGAACAGCGGCTGGTGTACGTGCTGAGCGGTGAGAACTGGAAGTTTGATCTGCGCAAACGCCGCCGACAGTGCGCGGCGGCACCGGTCCGCGATGACAGCGGCCAGTTGGTTGGTGTGCTGACTCTGACCGCCACGCCGGAGAATTTTAATGCTCATACTCTGGGAACGGTCCAGGCGGCAGCAGAAGCTGTCGGGCAGCAGCTGACGCTTCGACGCCTGCTGGCTGAACAGCAGTCCATTCTGGAGACGCTGAATGAGGGCGTTATTGTCTGTGATAAACAGGGCCGCATCAAAACCCTTAACCGCTATGCACGCCAGATTTTCAGCGGGCTGGATCCACACGACACCCCCATTGACGCACTGCTGCAACCGCAGGGCGGATCACTACTGACGATGCCTTTTTGCAATGACCTTGAGCTGCAGTTCAGGCCGGAAGGCCTTGATCCCCTATCCTGCCTGATATCTTTAATGCCCGCACCGGATGGCGGGCGCGTGCTGTCACTGCGTGAAAATCAGCGTATCCGCGCCATTACACGGCGGGTAATGGGCGTAAACGCCAGTTACACCTTTGAAATGATCCGCGGCCACTCGCCGCCCCTGCAGCAGGCGATCCATAAGGCACGCGTCAGCAGCCGCACCGACAGCACGGTGCTACTCAGCGGCGAAAGCGGGACCGGCAAAGAGTTGTTTGCTCAGGCCATTCATAATGCCAGTCCCCGTCAGCATGAAGCATTTATCGCCCTGAACTGCGGCGCAATACCGCGCGACCTGGTGCAAAGCGAACTGTTTGGCTATGCCGATGGCGCCTTCACCGGTTCGCGTCGTGGCGGTTCAGCGGGCAAGTTTGAACTGGCTGACGGCGGCACCCTGTTCCTTGATGAGATTGGTGAGATGCCGCTCGAAGCGCAAACCAGCCTGTTGCGTGTTTTGCAGGAGAGCGAAGTGCTGCGTATCGGCGCAGCGCAGCCCGTTAAAGTGAATGTGCGTATTATTGTGGCTACCCACTGTAATCTGCCTGAAGCCGTTGAGAAAAACGCATTCCGGCGCGATCTCTATTACCGCCTGAATGTGATTTCACTGGAGATCCCGCCGCTGCGCGATCGTCGCGAAGATATTCCGGAGCTGGTTAACATTTTTATTCAGGCACTCTGCACGCGTCTGAAGCGTATTCCGCCGGTGGTCGCGCCAGACGCAATGGCATGTCTGCAATCCTGGAACTGGCCGGGAAACGTTCGGGAACTGGAAAATGTGATCGAGCGTGTGGTCAATCTGAGTGAAGGGCTAGAGATTACCCGAACCGATTTGCCCGAATCGCTGCAGAAAGTCTCAATTAATGAGGTTGCCGGGGATATGCCATCCTCACTGCACAACCTGGAGCGCATGCATATTTTACAGATTGTCAGTGAACAACAGGGAAATCTGCGGCAGTCGGCGCAACTGCTGGGGATCTCACGAACGGCGTTATACAACAAGCTGAATGCCTGGAAAATCGACTACCGTGCTTTCAGAAAAAATGTGCCTGATTTGCTGCGACGACCTGAATGATTAGCGGCATAACACCAGAACAGCTGACGTCCGGCGATTAGCAGAGAGTGATGATGCCGTTCCGCTTGCCGCTAAATTAAAAAACCTTACTGCCCGAGCTGCGTGGTGTAATTAGCAGGTACCCAGCGATAAGCGTTACCTTCATGCTGAACATGGCCCAGGCCCGGGAAGGCGATATGCGCCGCAGCCACCCAGTAGCCCTGATCTGCAGCCTGTTTCAGTACCCTTTCACGTGTAGTGATAGCCTGCTTCTGATTCACATCAAAATGGATGGCTACTTCAGGATCGGGCATTTGCACCGCTTTGGCATGGATGATATCTCCCCACAGCACCAGGGACTGTCCTTCACTCTCTACCCGATAAAGTACGCTGCCCGGCGTGTGGCCGGCTGTCGACTCTGCACGGATTCCCCCCGGTAATGTGGCTGGTGCCATAAACGTTTTAAGCAGGCCAGCATTGATGACCGGGCGAAGAGTCCGTTCAGACTCTGCAAAGGTATGAACCTGACTCGCCTCTACCCTGCTGACGTTAGCCGGATTAAGCCAGAAATCGACATCCCGTTTATCTACGAACACTTCGGCCTTTGGAAAAGCAGGCTTGCCCGCGCGTGAAACACCGCCTGAATGATCGGCATGAATATGGGTTAAAAGTACGGCATCGATCGATTCTGCCGGATAGCCAGCGGCGGCCAGATTAGTCAGCAGATGTCCGCCATTGTGTCCAAAAAGCTCACCGGCTCCGGTATCGACTAAAATGCGCTGTTTACCATTATCAATAACGAAGGCATTGATTGATGTTTCGGCCTGCGGCGTCATCGAATCTCTGGCCATTTCCTGGTTTAGTTTTTCAGGCGAAATGTTAGTCAGTAATTTATTCAGGGGAACGGTCACCGTGCCGTCCGAAACTGCGGTAATGCGTAATTTCCCCAATGTCATCCGGTAATAACCCGGAGCTTGCTGATCCCGTGCAGAGGTCTGTTCGGCAGCATAGACCGGACTGAACGCAATAAGAGACGCCACCAGCATCAGTAAAATTTTCATAAATATCTCTCCAGAAAGTTTCATCACAACGTGGTGGGCAGTATCCTTACGCAATCTTTATCACTCAAATTGATTAAACTGATGCTCACTATCAGAGAAAATGATTTTCATCGAATCGACCTGAATTTACTGACGGTGCTGTTAGTTCTGAAGCGGGAAGGCAGCGTGTCACGTGCGGCAGAAAAGCTGCATCTGGGTCAGCCAGCGGTCAGTAATGCACTGGCCCGGTTGCGGGTCATGTTCAGCGATCCACTGTTTGTGCGCACGGCGAAAGGCATGGAGCCAACCCCGCGTGCTGAAGCGCTGATCGCTGAGCTGGGACCTTTAATGGCACAGATGCAGAACGTACTGTTTCAGCCAGTATCCTTCACGCCTTCTGAGGCGACACATGTTTTTCGGCTGGGGATGAGCGACTGGGTTGAACGCTGGCTGATGCCGGGACTGTATGCGCGCATCACACGCACCGCTCCCGGCGTGACGCTTCAGGTCACGGCCAGCGATCCCTTCCGGGATGCAGAACTGGTCGCGCGTGGAGAGATCGATCTTGCCATTTCGGTTGGCGAGAGCACACCCGCCACGCTCCAGCGCGAGAAGATTGTGTCACACAACTTTTGTACGTTGTGGCACCCGGAACAGCTTTCGTTGCGTGCACCGCTGACGCTGGAGGATTATGTGGCGCATGATCATCTGCTGGTTTCCTATCGAGGGGCGAACTGGAGCGCCATCGATGACCAGCTTGCGGCATCAGGAAAGGCACGTTCGATTCGCTACGTGACGCCGCATTTTTCTTCTCTGCCTCCGCTGCTGGCGTGCGCACCCGCGTTAGCCACTGTTCCCGCCGGGCTGTCGGTTGAGTGGGTAACGCATTACGGCTTATGCTGTAGCCCGGTACCCGTTGAAACACCGGAAATAGCCCTGTCACTGCTCTGGCATAAACGGTTTGATAACGATTTGCCACTGCGCTGGCTCAGAGAGGAACTGCGTAGCGTGATGACAGAACGAACCTGAATAGCTGCCCTCACGGGAAGCTAAGACCTGTAGTGACGCCTTCGTTCGATGAGAACCTTAACCTCATATTATCGAGTGCAAATTCAAAGAGCACATGAATAAGCAGGTAAAATTTTTACCTGCCCCGCTCTATATCAGCGTGATGCTGTTTGACGTCCACACCATCCCTTTTAAAATCGCCGTTTTAACCTATAAACCTCAATACCGCGCCCGGCTACTGCTCAGGTGCGGAAAAAATGCAGGCGACGGCAAGGCTTCCGGGGCTGCTGGCTCAGCGTTCAGCATGCGCAAAAACGACTCAGCCCAGTGATGGCTGTTGTGCATATGCAGTCCCTTCATCAGACGGGCATGCAGACACCGCCGTTCGTGTAACGGCATCTGCAATGCGCGATGTACCGCACTGGCCATTGCATCAGGATCATAAGGATTGACGATAATGGCACCCTCCATCTGCTCGGCTGCACCGGCAAACTGCGAGAGGATAAGCACCCCGGGATTTTTCGGGTCCTGTAAGGCGATATACATTTTGGCCATCAGACTCATGCCCGCCATTAACGGCGTCACCAGCGCGACGCGCGAGGCACGATAGATACCGGCCTGCTCTTCCCGGCTGTAGGCGTGCGTCAGATAGTTCACCGGATACCAGTTCATTGTGCCATGCACGCCATTAAGCTCCCCGCACAATGCCTCCAGAGCGTGACCGAGTTCTGACGCATCATGTGCCTGTCCGGCTGCCGGAGGCGCCAACTGCAACACCGTGATATTTTTCTGATAGCAATCATGTCTTCGCAGCAACACTTCCATAGTGCTGATCCGGTAAGGCAGACCTGAACTCTCATCAAGATGGCCGCCGCTGAGCACGGTATTTTCGGGCAGGCTTTCGCGGCACTGCATTTCCATGTAAGCACAGCTGTTGCTCTCACGCAGAGACTGGACATCGTCAAGGTCAATTCCGACCGGAAACACACCCACCCTGATAATCCGGCCATGAACACGAAAGTTTTGCGCCTCCAGCCGTTCTATACGGAATTCGCTCTCCAGCCAGACCAGGAAGTTATTCATATCCTGCACGGTCTGAAAGCCAATCAGGTCACAACATAACAGAGAGTCAGTGAACCAGCGCCATTCGGGTATGGTTTCAAACATTCTGCCAGCCGGGAAAGGCTGATGCAGAAAAATACCCACTGAGTTAGTCAGCCCCTCTTCACGAAGATAAGTGGCACAGCCAAGCAGGTGATAATCCTGAATCCAGATAACATCGTCGGGTGTGGCATTTTCGCAGATGGCGCGTGCATAGGTTTTATTGATGTTTTTATATTCCTGATAGCCGCTGGCGGAAAAACGGGCTATGTCCGGACGCTGATGAAAAACAGGCCAGAGCCCTTTATGAATATAATTGTGGTACCCCTCATTAAGCTCGCCCGGCGTATACGGGAAGGTCACGGTTTCATACTGGCTCATCTGCTGCACGGCGTAGGGTCTTGGCGCATCGTGAGGCATCACCCTGCTTTCACCATCCCAGCTAATCCAGACGCCTCCCTGACGGGAAAGGATGCCGTCATAAATTGCATTAAGCGTCGATCGTTGACATTGATTATGAGAAACAAGGATAAGGCCTGACATGGTGTGTTCCTTAAGAACCCGCTGCGGAGAGGCAACAGTGCCTGGCAGCCAGCGGCTGTTAATCGGAGGTCGGATAATAAACTGGAGAAAACCACTCATGAATGTGCATCCCGTCCACTTAATACCTGCAGACGCTTTTTGCGTAAATCGGGTTGTGACTGCCATCGTGTAACGTTGTCACGTAAACGCCTGATGTCTTTAATTAAACCGAACGGCCTGTAAAAAAGGCGTAAAAAGAGGCTGATGAAGTGTAAAAACGCTGCAAATCACGCGTCCGATATAGCATTAGCGGGCAGCAATGGCGCTGAAAGTCAGTGAGTTGAATACTGGGAATATACGCGGGTATAAATAAAGAAGGCGGGTTGGCCCGGTTTCACTCACCCTCAAAGCGGGTTTGATAAATGCGTGGCCGGGCCGTTTTATTGCAGAAAAAGAGAACTTAAAATCTCTTTTTTAATTCAGAGCTGAGCGATCATTGTCTGGAATGATACACCGTTAAAAAACTTCACCTCCCCGACTTTTTTAAATTCCCTTTTCTCATAAAAAGGGATGGCAAAGAGTGAAGACCGTACGCTGATTTCTGAACGCAGTTCGGGAATCGCCCGCTGCCAGAGTGCCCTCGCTACCCCTTTTCGCTGAAATTTCGGATGTACAAAAAGGTATTTAACTAAATTGCCTTCGAAAAGGGTGAGTACGCCTGTCACCTCACCTCTTTCCACGGCAATCAGCCAGAGATAGTCATCTGAAACAATCAACGGCTGAAGCACATCGGGTTTTGTGCTCTCGATGAACCATTGCGGACAGGGCTCTGTCTCTGAAAAATTACATTGCATAGACACAAGCTGTATCAGCTCACTGATGCCTGCCGCATCAGACTCCAACGCCGCTCTGATTTCCATTCTTTTGTCATTCCCCCTGATTTGGTTAAGGCAAGAGGATGAGGTTTGCCATTCGAAAAACCATCCACTCCCCTTTGCCGCTTAATCCCGGCCCGTGAACCCGCGCCCTGAAGATTAAAGCAACGTGACTTTGCCCTGGAAAATCACCGGACCGGACGGCCCGCTGAGCGTAGACCCTCCCACCGGCTCCAGACTCACCGCCAGTACCGTCTGATTATCTAACTCGCCAGCGGGTAACCGGAAAACATTACTGTCGCGGTGATTGATCAACCCCAGAGATTGTGGCGGAGCACTGCCCCTGATCAGCCAGAGCTGCAGGTTTTTATTCTCCGGCAGCGTGATATTCAGTGCCGAAACCTGAAGGAGTGAAGCTGACTTATCCAGATTCACCACAAACTGTGCATCGGGCTGTGCGCCGCTGAGTACCGCAATCGGCTGCAGAGACTGTGGGGTATCCGGCTTGCTTAAATGGGTGAAAATGAGGACGCCAGCCATTGCCGCCGCCAGGCCCCAGCCAAGCCAGAAGCCAGGATGCCTGCGGATTGATGTCGTGCCAGAGACGCCAGTATTCGGGCCAAGATCCTGCTCAATCTGCTGCCAGACCGCAGAAGACGGGATAACGGCGTGAGTGAGCAGATCAATGCCGCTGAACGCTTTCTGCCAGTTCAGCACCTCCGCGGCGAATACTGAATCGTCATTGAGGCGTTTATCCAGCCGATGACGGGTCACATCGTCGGTAAGACCAAGCACATATTCCGCGGCAGTAAGATCATGTTGTTCCTGACTGGTCATAAGCCTATGCACTCCCGAAGATGGATTAACGCGCGACGGATCCAGCTTTTCACCGTCCCTTCCGGCTGACTCATGGAGAGCGCAATCTCACTCTGTGAGAGGCCACGATAATAAGCGAGCGAAATGCTTTGTCGCTGTTCTGAGGGTAAGTGCGCCATACAGTGCTGAAGGCGACGCGCCTCCGCATGACTTGCATCGGCAGGAAGTGGTGTCTGGAAACCCGCTTCCGCTTCGCTGATATCATCCACGGAACAGCTTCTGTTTTCATGTTTACGGAGGAAGTCAATCGCCCGATTTCTGGCGATGTGGCTGAGCCAGATATGCGGCTCACTGCGCTTATCGTCGTAATAATTTGCCGACTGCCAGATATGGATAAACGTATCGTGCAGGATCTCTTCTGCCCAGTCCCGGCGTCTCACCATCCGCAGGATGATCCCATAGAGTCGGGGCGACAGAACGCGATAAAGCTGCTCAAGAGCAGCTTTATCGCCGACGGCTATCTGATTCATTAAATCGGCCTGAATATGGGGCACATTTTTTGTCATCGGCTTCCCTGTTAAAGGTGTAGCCACCCGATCAGTGGCTACACACAGTATAGGTAACGCTTTACGGCATCAGCACGGTATCAATAACGTCAATCACACCGTTACTCTGATTCACATCATACGTAGTGATACTGGCAACATTGCCCTGAGCATCTTTAAGCTGAATGTTGTGCGGGCCATTTGCCATCACCCACAGTGATTCGCCATTGACCGTTTTCAGCTCGGCTTTGCCTCCTCCCGCTTTGATTTTTTTCTCCAGCGCTTTCATGTCCAGTTTTCCTGCGACCACGTGATAGGTCAGGACACTGGTGAGTTTTTGTTTATTTTCTGGCTTAAGCAGGGAGTCGACCGTGCCCTTAGGCAGTTTTTCAAAGGCGGCATTGGTGGGCGCAAAAACGGTAAACGGCCCCTTCCCTTCAAGTGTCGGGACCAGCCCGGCGGCTTTAACGGCGGCCACCAGCGTGGTGTGGTCTTTCGAGTTAACAGCATTCTCAACAATATTTTTCGATGGGTACATGGCGGCACCGCCGACCATCACCGTGTCGCTGTCCATGCTCGCCGCGTAAGTGGCGCCACTGAAGACTAATGCAGAAAAAATCAGAGTTGGCAGGAATGGTTTCATTTTCACTTCCCTCATTGAGTTAACGGACAGGGCGAGAGCGCCCTTATCTGTTAATACGAATGAGCAGCGAAAACGGATGCAAAAAATTTTAATTTTTTTTAGCTGGGGGGCTCAGCTTCATGAGAGTGCTGGCTGAAGGGTACAGACCAGCCCTGTTTTTGTCGCGCATGCCTGCACTTATCGGACTAATGATAAAGCCAGTCTCAGACAGACCGATGCAGGAAAAAACATTCCTGCCGCCATTTAACTCCCTCTTACATAAATTTCTACAGGTAATGTCATCCAGAGTTCAGCCCGGTATTATTGCCTGTCAGGCAGAGATGCCATGCCTGACGATATCTGATAAGGTTAGTTTGCCTTATCAATTTTGTCAGGAAGACACAATATTATGGCTGTAATTCCGCTCATGCCCCCTGGAGGCTTCTCATTATTAACAAAAAACCTTCAGGAAGCTCGTTACCGCGGCATGCCGCGCAATATGGCTTCACCGCCTGTTTACTTCTGGTTCTATCAGCAGGTTCGCAATAAAGGACCGTGGGACTATAAACAGCAGGGGGCAAGCTACCAAAATTTTGGTAATTTTAACTATGGTGCCACGGGCGTTGTTGCCGGAATACCTGAAGAAATATTGTTACGGGGTGCTGGCTGGGCACAAAGCCGGGCGGGAACAGTTGAGCCTCGATGGGGGCATTGGTACCAGGATATCCCGTATGGAGATGACCCGCGCGACCAGTATTGGATTCAGCAGGGGATTGATTATGCAAATAGACACCGCTATTAAGTGGGGGCATCGGACATTAACGCTTGTCCTGATAATTATTGTTATCACCGTTGGGATGCTGTGGTATTTCGAAAATGCGCCACGTGATGACCGTTTAATCCGTCAGAAACAACTCTCCGGGGATGTCTGGCTATACATAACTCAATATCAGGATGCAGGTGCCACAGACTCCGACACTTATCGCTACTACCTGAATAAGCAACTCGATAATCCCATGAAGGTAATTACTAAAACGGCTCCTTTCCTTCAGGCTGATACTGCCGATGCGGACATAACGGCGGTTAATGACCATATACTTGTTAAAATGACGGGTAAGGTTTACTCCTTCACAAACTCTGCATTTTTCTACGATGGTAAAACGCCAGTGATGCCACGTGTTGATTTAAATTCAACCGCGCCCGACCCATGGAAGTAGAGGTTAATCTTGTGATTTATCATGATTTCCCTCATAAAAAACCTGTTTTTCAAAAGGCTAAAACTTACGGGCGAGGTCAATGTGTTTACATTGAATATTTCAGTCTCTGAGCGTCCCGGAATGTCCGCCAAAAGAAAAGCCCTCCAATGGAGGGCTTGTACTAACCTGAAAGAAATCGCTCCCCGTCATCCATTTCGTCAATATCAAACGGATAAATCAGCTGCGCTTCTCCCGTATCTTTCAAAGTATCCCATCAACAAGGCGCTTAAATGCGAAAAGCATTCACTGCTTCACGTAAAGCGTGTGCCTGGGCTGAAAGCGACTGTGATGCGGAAGAGGATTCCTCAACCAGCGCGGCGTTATTCTGCGTCACACCATCCATCTCGTTTACCGCAATGCTGACCTGTGAAATGCCCTGCATCTGTTCAGCTGAGGCGAGTGAGATGTTATCCATCGCGACGGCGAGTTTTCCGACCATAGCATTGATATCAAGAATGCTCTTGCCGGTCCCGGTTGCCACGACAACACCACTTTCAACCTGCGCCACAGCCTCTTCGATCAGATGTTTAATATCTCTGGCTGCCGTTGCACTGCGCTGCGCCAGCGTCCTGACTTCACCCGCGACGACGGCGAAACCCCGGCCCTGTTCGCCCGCTCGCGCGGCTTCGACTGCCGCATTAAGCGCCAGAATGTTGGTCTGAAATGCAATCCCTTCGATAACGGAGGTAATATCCCGGACTTTCACCGCGCTTTTTGAAATATCATTCATCGTCTCTGACATGCGCTGCATATCGTGTTCACCCGAACGCGCCAGCGCAGCGGTTTCACGGGCTGAATCCGCGGTCTGCTGTGCGCCCGCTGCATTACTTTTCACTGTAACCGTGAGCTGTTCAATACTGGCTGCGGTTTCCTGCAAAGCGGCGGCCTGCTGCTCTGTACGGGAAGAGAGTTCAGTATTGCCCTGGGAAATTTCATCAGCTGCCATGGCGACCGAAGTGGAGGAGTCTTTAATCTGTGAGACCAGGTCGCGCAGATTGCTCTGCATGCTATCCAGAGAAGCCATCATGCTGACGGTATCCCCCTGACGAAGGGTGACTTTTGTCGTCAAATCGCCCGCCGCAATCGCAGCGGCCAGGCCCTGCGCATGAGAAGGTTCGCCACCCAGCTGAATTTTGATCCAGCGGGTAATCAGCCCACTCATCACAAATCCCATCACAACAAACAGGGTGGTCAGGCCAGCCAGGGTCATATAGACACCGGAGAGCGCCTGCGTGGACGTTTCCGCCGTTTTACTCGTTACCCTTGCCTGATAATCAACCATCCCATCTACTGCATTGCGGTAGTGCGAAAGCGCAGGGATCAGTTCACCACGGAGTTTTTCCGGGAACGGAGTAGCGCTCTGCATAAACAGGTTTTGCTCTGCCTGATGAAGCGGACCCGCTGCCACTTCGATTTTATTTAATTGCGTGGAAGCCTCTTCTACTTCAGCAAGATTGATCCCCGGAATGCTTTTGGCACCGTTGATCAGTTCCCGGAAATGCGCAGTGGTGTTGTCACTGTTGGTCTGCAATGCAAAGAACTGCGTTTTTAATTTTTCCTCGGCCTGAGGCTGAGTGCCTGATGCCACGGACAGTAAAAGCGCCGTTTGCTGGGTTAAGTTGTCTTTCAGCGTCTGGAGTGCCTGAAGATCGCCCAGCCGCGCGCGCGTCAATTCCTGCTGATCGCTGGCCGTATTGAGTTTAAATCCGGCAAATCCTGTCACAAAAACGCCCGTTAAGATGACAGTAAGGAATGCCGCAGTGAGCATGACGCTTAATTTTATTTTTTTGTTGCGATACATAGAGACCCCGATGTTTGAATTAATAGGTTATCACCGACGTTCCGCTTCTATGGCTCGCTGGTACTGGATCTGTTATCGGCAGCGGGGAATAAAATTACAGTAATGAAAGGGGTAAGACGGGGTAATTCTGGCGTGGAGTAAAAGGGTAAGCCACTGGTGGATGCCATCAGTACAGTGAGTGTTATTCTCCTGACCTGCCGCCTGAATAGGGATAAACTCATTCCAGCTTCGCTTGTGGAACCAGGGGTTTAACAGACTCTTCAGCGTCATTTGAGATGACTGACAAGTGAGGTTCCATGAGCGGTAAAGATTATCCCGAAGCGTTCAGTACTGAAGGGGTTGAACAAAGAGAGAGACATACAAAAAAGCCGCAGTGTACTTCCGGTAATCGTATTGAAGTCTGTTATATCAAAACACACGTTTCAAAGGAGGCAATATTAATGCGAACAATAGCCGTAGTGCCCTACGATGAAAAATGGCCTGAGGCGTTCAATGCTGAGAGTCTACTGTTACAGACATTGCTGGGAGAAGTAGCAAAGGCAATTCATCATATTGGCAGTACGTCAGTTTATGGCCTCTCAGCAAAACCCGTGATCGATATACTGCTGGAGGTTGCTGATATCAATGAACTGGCCAGGTGTAACGCTGCGATGATTAGCGCCGGATACGTTGCTTGTGGTGAGAATGGAATCTCAGGCCGCAGATATTTTATTAAGGGTGGGGAACGGCGTAGCCATCAGGTGCATGCGTTTGCAGCTGGAGACGAACAGATAATAAGGCACCTTGCTTTCCGTGATTACCTCAGAGAAAACAGAGATATCGCAGCAACCTATGCTGAGATAAAGCGTGAAGCAGCATCACTCTGTAACAACGATGCTCAACGCTACAGTGCGCTCAAAGCGGACTTTATAGCGCATCATATACAGCTCGCACTGATTGACCTGAAACGATAGGTACTGAGCAGGACAGGAGATACCCTCCTCACCCCCGTTTTTGATTCCATTCATCCTGACTCAGGGTAAACAGCATGCTTGCGGGCGCATTTTCCACATCATTAATATCCCGGGTATGCCGGAGGCCGGCGTTAATCAGAACCTTTTGTGAAGCCAGATGATTTGCTCTTACGACTGCAGAAATCTCAGCGAGTTTTACTTCTTCGAACCCATAACAAACCGCATAGTTCGCAAATTCCGTCGCCAGACCTTTTCCCCAGGCTTCCGGGGAGAAACGATACCCCAGATTATTGATCGTGATATCGGCAAAGTTTCTGATGTTCAATCCCCCAAAACCGATGATTCTTTCTGGATTATCCCGAAGCGAGATAGCCCAACTGCCGAAGCCATTTGATTCCCAGTGACTGATAGAGCGCGATAGCACTTCCCGTGAATGCTGGATATCCGGATGAGGGCCTGCGGGATTAAACGTATTCGTCGCAGGGTCGCCGTAGATCCTGTAAAGATCATCGGCATCTGATGGGGTGACTGGCCGAAGAAACAACCGCATAGTGTCTGGCTGCAAAATAAACGCTCTCAGATTAAGAAACGAGTGATCCTGTTTTTATATCGGGAAACGGTGCGGGAAACTATGTAAATCTCTCACTTCATCGGCCTGTTCAGTCAGGCTTGATCTCTTTAATAAGCGCTTCACCCTGATTGTGGATGTTCCCGACTTTGGCTGTAACAGGATGCCAGGTGAAGTCCT
The DNA here is from genome assembly GCF_007558755.1 of Pantoea sp. paga. Classification (NCBI taxonomy): domain Bacteria; kingdom Pseudomonadati; phylum Pseudomonadota; class Gammaproteobacteria; order Enterobacterales; family Erwiniaceae; genus Pantoea; species Pantoea sp. paga. Next base: position 113,884 of record NZ_VLTF01000003.1, on the reverse strand, counting down.
TCTCAGGCAGTGCGGCTTCATGTGCAATTTCCTGAGCACGTTCCGACGTGGTTTCGGCACTGAGCCATTCGCGTACAGCATCCGCACTTAAAACCAGCGGGCGTCGGTCATGGATATCAACCATGCCTTTATTGCTCGCTGCCGTTACGATAACAAAACCCTCATGCCCATGGTCCTTACCATAAGGAGCTTTGCCGATAGCGGCGAAGAACAGCGGCTCTTTCTCTTTGTGGTAGATAAAGTAAGGCTGTTTTTTATCGCCCTCTCGCTTCCATTCATACCAGCCATTGGCAGGAACAATGGCGCGGCCATGCTCCCACAGCGGTTTGAACATGCGTCCCGTCGCAGCGGTTTCACCACGTGCATTGATGAGCGGTTGTTTGTCCCACCACTCCGGACCGTAACCCCAGTAAACCGGATCAAAGTGCAGTTCATTATCCCGCTCATTGAGCAAGAGTACTTTGGTGCCTGGAGCTACGTTAAAGCGGTCTATGGGCTCTGGGTCATAAGTGATTTCATCGGGCTTCAGCTCCAGGGATTCAAAGTAATCGTCTCTGCTGCTGTACTGCGCAAACCGTCCACACATGGGCACCTCCTCTCATAAGGATAGCGCAGCGTTGAACGAGTTAAATAAATCTAAAAAAAAATTGTTTATCTTGCTGAAGATATCGTGATTTTTGACGAGAACATAATTAATGAATATAAAAAAACTGGAGCCGTAATGAAGGGAACTATTTTAACTCTGGCTATGGCATCACTGATTGCGGCCTCGTTTACAGCTGATGCGCGCGGCCATCGTGGTGGGGGTGGGCATAGAAGCTACAGCCATAGTTTTAGTTCAGGTTATTCATCACAAACAACGACACCCAGAATCAAGAAGAGATATTCCAGCGCCAGGCGAACGGCCAGATATGCTACAGCGGGCGCAGCAGGTTACGGCGCATACCAGGCCCATAACTACACGTCATCCTACGTGCGTGAGAAGGGCCGTCAGGCCGCAAGAAAATCCTCAACGAACAACGATGACAGCCAGTATCAAAATCAGCCCCAGTCTCAGCCGGTTAGCCAGAATATGGCGCCGACATGTTCACCCTTATCTATGACAAGCCAGCCCGGCTATACAAACCTGCCTGTATGTCTGAGCGGTGTTAATTGATTTTCAAGCCATGCAGCAATGAAACGACGATGAATTGATATTTTCAGAAAGACAAATTTTACAGAATGCCACTTACCGCACTCCGGAGAGGTCATATTTTAGTGACTTCGTAGCGACACAAACCTTTAATAATATGAGAAATGACTCATGAGCATAGTTTTTATACCTGCCCTCATCCCATTACTGATGAAAATTGAGAATGAAAAAGGAAGCCCGCTTACTGAGCAGGAAGTCAGCAGCATCCGTGATAATGCCACAACTATCGAAGTGCCGCGTGATGTTGCTCTCGCCATGGCTGAATGCCGCGGTTACTTCGATATCAATCCTGAAAATTGCTGGGCTGAATGGAACTTGTACCGGAGTAAGAGTTTGCTGTCCGCTGCTGACAACGGATAACTGCATCGCGGTGCACATCTGCACCTTACGTTTTAACAGCCGGTATCTGACGGTATAGCTTCAGAGCAGCATGGTGCCTTATGGGATTGTGCGTTTAGACTTTTAAGTGCAACGCTTAACACTTTCCTTAGCTGTGTAATCTTATTGCGGAGCAAAATGTATCGGAATTTCATCCTTCATAAAGGCGGGTCTCTTTGGAAAAGTGTGGGCATTTGCAGCTTGTTTAATTGCTTCAATTGCAGCAGCGCACAGAGCTGGATCTCCGCCCTGAACGTTGATGCTTATCGGAGGCTCGCCTTCCGGCTGCCTGATCCTTACATCACATGTTTTACCGCGATAATTATCTGCATCGAAAAACCGATATTGTATTGCTGTAACAGCCTGGCAGAGCCAAAGCTGAGTTTCACGCTCTTGAGTTTGCTGTGGTGTCTGAGATTCACACTGACTTTTAATCTCTGGCGCGTCGGGAGTCTTAATTCCCTTTTGCCGGATGTGATTTGTGCTCATATGGCATCCTGAAACGGCCAATGTGGCAGTTAAAGCAATTATTCTTTTCATAATTACATCCCTGATATTTACCCGGATTTTATAGCATCAATGCTACAGACTTAATATCCATAGCCACCAGAAAAACCCAGTATTTCATCTGCTCAGTCATCAGCTACGTTTTCAGGAAAAAGACAGTGTTTCGGCGCTTTTTCGGCGGGGCTGCCCTACTGTTACCTGGCAATACACACCTTCCTGTTACCTATAAATTTTTCTGTTCCGATCGAAATGCGTGGCCGTTGGTCATCATTCTGTACCCTGCTTCAGACGCGCAACAATCTCCCCCCCTCTTTTCAAATCACGCCGTTGGCGTTAAGCTATACGAAACATATACGTTTCATATAAGGCTTGCATGGGCATCGTAAAAATCTCCGACCTGATGCATGAGAATCTGCGCATCGCCAGTCAGGCGATGAGCCGTTCGATTAATGCACAGGCAGAACACTGGCTAAAACTCGGTATGCTGGCTGAACTCTATCCGCAGCAGACCCAACATCAACTGGCGCAGAAGCTAATCCGGCTTGAACTGGAAGGCAGCGCTGATATACGCAATATGCTCCCTAAAGAGAGCCTCACCACACAAGGAGACGTGTCATGAACAGCGTTAAAATTCATACCGCAGCGGAAATCGAAATGGCACGTGCAGCCGGAGAGGCTGCGGCTCAGGTGCTGGCGATGATTACACCTCACGTCCGGCCCGGCATCACTACGGAAGAACTGGATGATATCTGTCACGATTTTATTGTGAATGAGCTTAAAGTGACGCCTGCAAACATCGGTTATCACGGTTATACCCGCACCACCTGCACGTCGGTCAATCATGTGGTCTGCCACGGCATCCCGGCCAGCAAAAAACTCAAGGATGGCGATATCGTTAATATCGATGTAGCGATCATCAAAGATGGCTGGTATGGCGATACCAGCCGGATGTACTTTGTCGGCACACCGTCAGTCCGTGCCAAACGTCTGGTGGAGATCACCTATCAGTCGATGGTCGCCGGTATCAAAACCGTCCGTCTTGGCGCGACGCTGGGTGATGTGGGCGCGGCTATCCAGCGTGTTGCCGAATCGGCTGGCTTCTCGGTAGTTCGTGAATATTGCGGTCACGGCGTCGGTGAAATTTACCACACCGATCCACAGGTGCTGCACTACGGCACGCCGGGCGAAGGAATGCCACTGAAAGCAGGCATGATTTTCACTATCGAACCGATGATTAATGCCGGTAAAGCCGGAACCAGCGTGCTGTCAGATGGCTGGACAGTGGTCACCAAAGATCGCTCACTCTCGGCGCAATGGGAACACACCGTCGCTGTCACCGATGAGGGTTTTGATCTGCTCACGCCCTGGCCTGAAGGCACCGGCGACTACCCGGCGATTTAATCTCTCAGCCTGAGCCACGCTCTCAGGCTGCATTGTTAACTGCTCCTGACTTCACTCAGCGTTTCCAGCGTGCCGGAATGCCAGACCTGCACATCGTTACGTCCGGCGCGCTTGACCTGATACAGCGCCTCGTCGGCGCATCTCAGCCATTCATGAATTGTCGCCGCATCGCATGCCGGTGCAATCCCGATACTCACCGAGCACTGAAAGGTGGATGAAGCCGGCAGCCGCAGCAGGGCAATCCCCTGTCTGATCTGCGCTGCCAGCAACATGATGCTGGGTTCATCCGCATCCCGCACAATCACACACAGCTCATCGCCGCCAAAGCGGGCAGGTATATCTTTCAGGCCGACGCTGTCCCGCAGCAGTGCCGAGATCTCTGCCAGCAGAAAGTCGCCCGCTTCATGCCCGAAGGTGTCATTAACCTGTTTGAAGTGATCGACATCCAGCAGCATCAGCCAGGCTTTACCCTCACCTCGCTGTGTACGTAAAAACTCGCTTTCAAGTCGCCGCTCAAACAGACGGCGGTTAGGTATTTTCAGACCGGGATCCATCAGCGCAATGCGTTCCAGCTCCTGATTCTTCTTTCGCAGACTCAGGGTCAGATTGTGTGAAACCACGCTGAGCGCCAGCAGATAGCCGCTGGCGAGCGGCAGAGTCAGCCAGACGGTGCGGGTAGAGAAAGTCAGCTGCAAAGGCGCCTTTTCCGCTAACCAGACCATTAAAAAGGTCAAAAGAAAGGCCTGCAGAGCAGACTTCAGCTGAACCCAACCGCCCGCCGAGTAACGATCAGAGATCAGTACCGCCATGATAATAATCGAGGGAAGCGGACTCAGCGCCATGGTTGCCACCCAGAAGCCGCCGAAAGCGGCATCCAGTGTCAGATTCTTACGTTCAAAACCTGTGGGATCGCGCGATCGCAATGCCAGTCTGAAGGCCGCATAGGGCCAGACAAACGCATTAGTAAATAGCAGTGCGCAGAGCTCCGGGCTTTTTCCCATCTCCATCAATACTGACAGAATGGGCAGAAAACAGAGAAAGGTGCCGAGCTGGCGCATCATGAACATGCGGCGCACAAATCGCGTCGAACGGCGCTTCAGTTGAATATCGTCAGGAGTGTAGTAGTTCATATGCAGACTGAAGCAGCAACGGGTTATGGCAGTTTATCGGTAATTAATAAATCAGGGTAAATTATTTACAGAATATTCTTATTGCGGGCCGCGAAAGACATCTCGTCAGGCTGTGACTTGTGTGTCGGGGACGATGGCAGTCAGGGAACAATGGCAGTAATGTGAGAAGATACCGCGCGCTATGAATACGCGCGGAGGCTGTTTATCGGCGGCCTTTAACCACTGAGGCAGACCAGTTGAAATCGCTGACTTCGCTGGCGGTCATTGAAGAAGGTTTTTTCTTACGCAGTGGTTTTTTCTTCTCCTTTTCAGCCTGCGCTCTCTGCTTCTCCATTTTGCTGGTCATGATAATCTGACGAGCTTCACTATTGAATTCTTTCTCTTTTTTGCTATCAGGCTCTTTACCGGTTCGTTGACGGTACTTCTCGGCCAGGCCCTTATAGGTTTGCTCGACGGCCAGTCGTTCATCAGCGTTGAACTGATCAATGGAAATCATCTTTTTATCGTTCATAGCGGCGTGTCCTGTGGCGAGTTATCCCGGCAAGTGTACCGCATTTGCGGTCCGTTAACGCAGGGAATGGCATTAATCCGGTGGGCTTCTGATTCCGTCAGCACACGCAACCCGGTAATTTCTCTGAAACATGCGCTTAGCCCTGTAATAAATAGGGTTATCTCTTAATATAAAACTAATGTTCATCAGGTTTACTGGCAGTGACCACGTACTGCCGAGGAGCTGAAGGAATGATAAAAGAGACCGATCGCCTGTCACAGGCATTATTACGGCGGCATGGGATTGGCGTTAAACAGAAACGTATACACTTCCGTGGCAGGGATCTGCTGTTTCAGCTGCATAACGCCCGCTATGAGGTTTTCAACGGCGATCGCTGCATAGCGACCGTCGATACCAACAATATCAATGAAGCCATTAAGCAGTTTAAAGCGCTGGACCAGCCTGGGGAGAAATAGCCATGCCAGACTATCGTCTGTTTCAGAAAGAGCAAACAGTCAGAGCCGTGAACACTGAGCGGCAGGATCAGCAGGACGCGTTAATGGCTGATGGCTATAAGATGGTGTGGGACGTGGTGCATGCAGATAACGCCGATGCCGCCCTGCTGCGCTATCAGCAACTGCGTCACGAAGAGGATAATGCTGAGCAGAATTTCGCAAACGATTCAGTTTTAAGTAGTCTGATAAACCTGATATCCCGCTGAGTCAGTGCGGGGCTGAAGGTATAAAACCAAAGTTACTGTTAATTCATGCTGTGCTGATTAGAATAAAGAAAATTTCCCGAATACAGGTTTCTGATGAAAATCACCATTCACAAAGAAGATGAGCTGTTTATGCACAACTTCTTTGCTGCGCCATGCCACACCGTTGAAACAGACTCACCACAGGCACAACAGATTCAGCAATCGCTACAGCTGGCCATCCAGCAAAAAGGTGCAGAGGCTGATGGCGACTGGAAACGTAGCCTGACTTTTTTGATTCTGTTTCTCTTTTTATATGCTGCGCTGGGTGCCTCGCTGACGCTTGATCTCAGTACCACGGGCACGCCTCATAAGAGTATTGAATATGCGCTGGAAGCGATTCCGGTGCTGATCGCCTTCTCCGGCTTCTTCATCTCTATTCTCTATCTGTTCCTGACCCGCGCCAGCGCGCGTAAACAGCGTAACTGGGAAAGGACTATCCTGGTGCTGGAGAAATACTCCATCGGAAATCTGTTTAAAGCGACGCATACCCAGGGCGGTGGTACCAGCAACTACTCCGTACCCAATCTTTCCATTTCGCTCGCGCTGTTTATCTGCCTGACCTGGCTGGTGATTTATAATTATCTGACGTTTACCACCAGCGGGGTGTTTGGCAGTGTCATCTCTCTGTTTATCAGCACCATGGTTTATGTGATTCTGGATATTCAGCTGCTCAAGCCTTTTACCCATGCTGTTGAGAAAGAAGAAGCGGAAAAGAGCGACACGGATAAAGAGCAGGATTAACTGCACCCCGTAAACGTCAAAACAGATACCCGGTCAATGAGCCGGGTATTTTTTTGTTTAATCAGAACGATCTTGCTGCAAGACCTCTGCTGCACGGAATTTAATGAGGTGGGCCGACACTAAAACATATTAGTATGTTGTAACTATAGGCGGGCTTTATCCTTCGGGTTCAGCCCGGGTAAAGGTCAGACGGTCCGCTTTCACAGCGGACCGTGTATTCATCACCAGTGGGTTTTCTGCATATCAATGACAAAACGATATTTCACATCGCTGGTCAGCATACGTTCAAAGGCAGTTTCGACCTCTTCACCGGTGATCATTTCAACGTCAGCCGTGATGTTGTGCTGACCACAGAAGTCGAGCATCTGCTGCGTCTCCTGAATACTGCCAATCGAGGTGCCGCTGATGCTCAGGCGACGAAACACCATCGGTGTCACATTCGGTGACGGATGAGGTTGATCGGGAATGCCCACCAGCACCAGCTGACCATTGGTTTTCAGCGCACCGAGATAAGGATCGAGGTCGTGTGGTGCAGCGACACAGTCCAGAATGATATCCAGTGACGCCTGGCAGTCAGCCATTTGTGCGGCGTCTCGTGAGATCACCACGTTCTTAGCGCCGAGCCGGCGTGCATCTTCCCCTTTCGCCGGAGAAGTAGTAAACAGGGTAACTTCTACGCCCAGTGCACTGGCCAGTTTAACCGCCATATGACCCAGTCCCCCGAGCCCGACCACACCCACACGATCGCCTGCTTTGACGTTAAAATGCTGCAACGGTGACCAGACGGTCACGCCAGCGCACAGCAGCGGTGCCACCGCATTCAGCGCCAGATTGTCGGGCACCGTGACCACAAAGTGCTGGTCGGCGATGACATGCTGGGCATAGCCACCAAATGTCGTATTGCCGGTGTATTTATCCGTGCCGTTGTAGGTCGGCGTGAAACCCGCCTCACAATATTGCTCTTCCTGCTGCTGACAGAAATGGCATTCACCGCACGAGTCGACCATCACGCCAACGCCAACCGTTTCCCCGGCGGCAAATTTAGTGACGTTGCCCCCCACAGCCACAACGCGTCCGACAATTTCGTGACCGGGAACCAGCGGATAGCGGCTGACGGCCCATTCATTACGGGCCATATGCAGATCGGAGTGACAGACACCGCAGTAAAGAATTTCGATTTTCACATCGTCAGCCTGCAGTTCGCGTAACTCTACCTGGCCTGCCCGCAGCGGCTGGTCTGCCTGGGACGCTATCAGCGCGTTAATTTTCATCTGTTGCCTCTTCTCACCTGGTGGTCGTAAAGAAAGCGGCCCACTATAGACACACGGAAACCCATTTGGTAGTAGTTACCTTTTGGTTACCATACTAATTGGGAAGTCACTATGCCGGTCTGGGTTGAAGGAAAACTTTGCTTTTATGCGGATTCACCGCCGCGCCGCCTGCTGGAGCTCTTTTCGGTGAAATGGAGCACGATGGTGCTGCATGCGCTCTATCACTGGCCGGAAAATCGGGCGCGTACAGGCGAACTGGAGCGCAGCCTGCAGGGTATTTCGAAGAAGATGCTGATTCAGACGTTGCGTGAGCTGGAGCAGCGCGGACTGGTGTCGCGTCAGGTCTGGCAGGTGGTGCCACCAAAAGTGGAATACAGCCTTACGCCGTTGGGACATACCTTCGCCCAGCCAATTGAGCAGATGTATCAGTGGGGACTGGAGAATCAGGCTGCGCTGGATGAAATGGAACATCACACGCGCAGCCATCAGGAGAGTGGCGGATAGAACACCGCCTGTTCTCACGCAGTGCAGGCTTAATCGAACGGGAATTCGCGCGCCAGCACGCGGGAAATGACATTCAGCGCGCCTTCATCATTGTTGCTCTGAGTCTGATAGCGCGCCACGGCAGCGACCGAATCAGCCGCATTGGCCATCGAGAAACTGAAGCAGGCCTGACGCAGCATCTCAATATCATTGGCGCTGTCACCAATCGCCAGCACTTCGCAATCGCTGATGCCCCATTTTTCCTGCAGCAACGCAATGCCATGTGCCTTATGGCAGCCGGGAATAATGAGATCAATAAAGCCAAAACCGCTGGATACCGGATGCATGATGTTTTCCAGCTCACCCAGACTGGAATGCAGTCTTTGCAGCAGTGCATCCACCCCTTCGTGCTCCAGCTTCAGCGAGAATTTGAATATGGTGTCGTCGATGGCATAGAGGTCATCGCGTTTTTCCAGCCGGTGATAGTGGTTTGCAAGCATTGCCATCACCTCGTCAGAGGTAGATGAATGCATATAGGCGCCGTTGCGTCCACAGACCACGACCGCGATGTCAGGTTCATGCGCCAGGATATCAAGGATCTTATGCACTTTCTCCTGAGCTAAATCTCCGCAGAAGATCTCTTCATTACAGTCAGAGACCCATGCGCCATTTTCCGCCACGAAAGCGATCTCGTCTTTGATGTCGGGAAAATAGCGCTGCAGCTGGTAATACTGATTACCACTGGCCACCACAAAACGGATGCCCTTCTGCTTCAGCAGCGCATACTGACGTGAAAACCGCTGAACATTGTACTGCTTATTGTCGTCCAGAAAGGTGCCGTCCATATCCACCGCAATCATCTTAACCGCCATCTCGCCTGCCCCTCTACGTTCGCCGTTCTGTCCTTTCGGCTGATTGATTTGATTCATAAAGCTTACTCGCTGTGTGGATTAATGAGAATGCAAATAGTGACTTTGCTAACGGCTTTCAGAGCGTTCCGGTTCCGGAGTTGTGTTATCACGCACGTTTTTTTTCGTTAAAAGGATGTTAACCTCAGCCACATATTACGAATGAAGGTTATTTCAATTACATTCGTAACTCAACCCCAGACATTCAGGAGCATGAGATGCGTGAAGAATCCCGATCAACCCCTTTACCTGACGACGTCAAAGCCGCTATTCGCGAGATGAAACAGCAGTTACGTCAACAGATTGGTGATGTCGATGCCCTATTCCGCCAGGTTTGCGACAACATTAATGCTGCGATTGCTGAAGCAAAAGCAGATGAAAAGCGCACGGGCAGCGCCTGGCCAGTAGTGCCCATGCAGGACATTGCGGCGGGCAAGGTTTCGGATGAAACCCGGGCGCTGATTAAACGTCGCGGCTGTGTGGTAATTAAGCAGCACTTCGCACGTGAGCAGGCGCTGGCATGGGATAAGTCGATGCTCGACTATCTGGATCACAACCGGTTTGACGAACACTATCGCGGCCCCGGAGATGACTTTTTTGGATCGCTGGCCGCCTCCCGTCCTGAAATCTATCCGATTTACTGGTCACAGGCGCAAATGCAGGCGCGGCAGAGCGCGGCAATGGCTGACGCGCAATCTTTTCTGAACCGGTTATGGAAGTCTGAATCGCAGGGCAGGCAGTGGTTTGACCCGGATGTCAGCGTTATCTATCCCGATCGCATCCGTCGCCGCTTGCCGGGCACCACGTCGAAAGGATTAGGCGCCCATACCGATTCCGGCGCGCTGGAACGCTGGTTACTCCCCGCATATCAGCAGGTTTTCAGTAAGCTGTTTCACGGTGATTTTGCCGCTTACGACCCCTGGGATGCGGCTCACCGCACCAAAGTGGATGAGTATGATCTGCCGGGTACCACCAAATGTTCCGTATTCCGGACCTTTCAGGGCTGGACCGCACTCTCTGACATGATCCCCGGTCAGGGTCTGCTGCACGTTGTGCCTGTGCCGCAAGCGATGGCCTATGTCCTGCTGCGCCCGCTGCTTTCAGACGTACCTGAAGATGAACTGTGCGGCGTCGCACCGGGCCGGGTGTTGCCCGTTAATGAACAGTGGCATCCGCACCTGATTGCCGGACTCTGTTCGATACCGGCCTTAGAGGCGGGCGATTCGGTATGGTGGCACTGTGATGTGATCCACGCCGTTGCACCGGTTGAAGATCAGCAGGGCTGGGGCAATGTGATGTATATCCCCGCTGCGCCAATGTGTGACAAAAACCGCGCCTATGCCCGGCGGGTTGCACAGGCCCTGGAGCAGGGACGTTCGCCGGGAGATTTTCCGCCGGAAGATTATGAAACAGAGTGGGACCAGCGCTTTACGCTGCAGGATCTCAATCTCAACGGACGCCGGTCGCTGGATTTGTCCTGACCCCAATCCCGCGTTGTACACCGGCGCGGGATATCCCTGCTACACTGTAGCTCCTTTTTTTCTGCGAAACGCAATTATGAACCCGCGACATCATCAGATTATTCAACTGGTTAATAGCCGGGGCAGCGTAACGGTCAGTGAGCTGGCGCAGCTTACCGGGGTTTCTGAAGTGACGGTGCGTCAGGATCTCACGCTGCTGGAACGCGACCGACTGCTGCGGCGGGTTCACGGCTCCGCGCTGGCACTGGACAGCGATAACGTGGGCACCCGCATGAATACCCGCTATCCCACTAAGCAGGCGCTGGCACGACATGCGGCCAGCCTGGTTCAGGCGGGTGAATCGGTGTTCATCGAAGGCGGCAGTACCAATGCGCTGCTGGCGCGTGCGCTGGCTGACCGCGCCGATCTTACGCTGATTACCGTCAGTCACTATATTGCCCAGCTTCTTCGGGAAGCCGCCTGTGAGGTGATTGTGCTCGGTGGCCTGCTGCAGAAAAGCAGTGAGTCGGTAGTCGGCCCGCTGACGCGGTATTCCATCCAGCAGATTCATTTTCATCGGGCATTTGTTGGCGTGGATGGCTGGCATCCGGAGACCGGTTTTACCGGCCGCAACATGCTGCGCTGTGATGTGGTGGATGCCGTGCTGGCGAAAGGCGCTGAGAGCTATGCCCTGACCGACGCCTCCAAGTTTGGTCAGATTCACCCCTATCCGCTTTCATCCGGTTATCAGGTCGGGCATGTGATTACCGATGAGACGCTGGATGCGGCGACGATAGCGCAGCTCAGGGAACAGGCGATAGAGGTGATACAGATCGCCGCAGGTTAAGCAGAATGGCCGGGGCCTTTAGTAACGGAGTCCCGCAGCATCAGGCTGGCCGTGAAAGGTGCCTGAGTATGCCAGTCTCCGCCATCCAGCATGGTCAGCAGACGGTTAATCGTCTCATCGATCATCTCGGTGACCGGCAGTTTCATGCTGGATAACGACGGCGTGATGTAGGGTGCCAGCGGAATATCATCGAAGCCAATCACCGAAACCTGCCCGGGTACCGCAATGTTGCATTCAGTCAGACGCTTGATGGCACCAATCGCCATCTCATCATTACTCGCCACCAGCGCGCTGAATGTCACCCTGCGTTCCAGCAACGTGTCCACGGCCGCCATACCGCTCTGCGCCGTCCATTTACCCGTCACGATTAGCCGGGAATCGGCTTCAATGCCCTGCGCGGCCAGCGCAGCGTGATAGCCGGAAAGCCGCTCCACGCCGGTCGGCGAATCGAGCGAACCGGTGATAAACGCGATCTCGCGATGTCCCTGATTCAGCAGATGGCTCACCGCTGTGGCGCTGCTGGCGTGCTGATCGCTGTAAATACAGTAGCTGTGGTTGACGCGCAGCCGCCGGTTGATCACCAGTATCGGCTGTTTATGCCGCGAGATAATCGCATCCAGCGCGTCAATGCTCAGGAAGCGCGGATAGATAATGATGCCGTCACAGCGCAGATCGAGCAGAAACTGTATCGCCGCCTCTTCCTGCTCAGCGGTGTGTTTGCCGTCCGCCAGAATCAGCTGGCGGCCCTGCTGCTCCAGTATGCGCGCGGAGTGTGCCATCAGTTCAGTGAAGTAGCTGCCGCTGTAGAGCGTATTGGTGATCACCAGTCCAATGGTCTGAGACGTTTTTGTCGCCAGGTTGCGCGCCAGCAGATTGGGCCGGTATCCGGTTTCGGCAATCGCCTTCAGTACTTTTTCACGCTTTTCCTGCCCGACATAGCCATTGCCCGAGAGCACACGTGACACTGTCGCTTTTGAGACGCCCGCCCTGTTTGCCACTTCCTGAATCGTTGCCATGGTGATACTCCTTTGCTGCGTCGTCCTGCAGTCTACCTAAGCCTCTCAATGTTGGAAATATTTACCCCGCCTTTCAACGAAGTTACCTGACAGCACCAAGTGATGGAGTTCACAAAAAAGAGATCTGGTTGATTTTGGCGCTTGTCGGCGCCGTGAAAGCACTTCATGATTTTGTGAAACCGGTTTCCTATTTGCCTGCCTGCAGGCGCTAAAACATAAAAACTTTGACCGATTTACCCTACAGAGAAGAGCGATCATGCCCAGAAATTATGCCGAGGTGTCACGCGCCATCGTCGATGCGCTAGGCGGCCTCACCAATATCGAAGCCGTAACCCACTGCATGACCCGCCTGCGGTTTGTGGTGAAAGATGAAACTCAGGTCGACTATCCCCGGCTCAAGGCGATCAATGGCGTTATGGGCGTGGTGCACAACGACACTCAGTGCCAGGTGATCATTGGTAACAACGTTTCACAGGCTTATCAGGCGGTGCTGGAGCTGGGCTCGCCCGCAGCGACATCGACTGCACCCGTAAAACGTAAAATCACGTTGCGGGGCATCGGTGCTGGCATTCTTGATGCGCTGGTGGGCACCATGTCACCGCTGATTCCGGCCATTATCGGCGGGTCAATGGTTAAGCTGCTGGCGATGATCCTGGATATGGCGGGCGTGTTTGAGAAAGGCTCATCAACGCTGGTCATCCTCAACGTAATTGGCGATGGCGCATTTTTCTTCCTGCCGATTATGGTAGCCGCCTCTGCGGCGCTGAAATTCAAAACGAACATGTCACTGGCGATCGCCATTGCCGGTGTACTGGTTCATCCCAATTTTGTTGAGCTGATGGCGAAAGCGGCACAGGGTCAGGCGGTGGAATTTGCTTACATCCCGGTGACCGCAGTGAAATATACCTACACGGTAATCCCGGCGCTGGTGATGACCTGGATCCTGTCGCACATTGAGCGCGGCGTGGATCGTATTACGCCTGCTGTCACTAAAAACTTCCTGAAGCCGATGCTGATTGTGCTGATTGCGGCACCCATCGCGATTGTGCTGATTGGTCCGATTGGCATCTGGATCGGCAGCGGCATCTCCGCGCTGGTCTATACCGTGCATGGCTATCTTGGCTGGCTTTCTGTCGCGATTATGGGCGCAATCTGGCCGCTACTGGTGATGACCGGGATGCATCGGGTGTTCACCCCCACCATCATCCAGACCATTGCCGAAACCGGCAAAGAGGGCATGGTGATGCCGTCAGAGATTGGTGCCAACCTCTCGCTGGGAGGATCGTCGCTGGCGGTGGCGTTCCGGACTAAAAACCGTGAACTGCGCCAGACCGCGCTGGCAGCGGCGGCATCAGCGATTATTGCCGGCATTTCAGAACCGGCGCTCTATGGCGTTGCGGTCCGCTTAAAACGACCGCTGATCGCCTGTCTGATCAGTGGTTTTATCTGCGGCGCGGTCGCGGGCATTGGCGGGCTGGCCAGCCACTCCATGGCCTCTCCCGGCCTGTTTACCAGCGTACAGTTCTTCGATCCCACCAATCCCATGAGTATTGTCTGGGTCGGTGCGGTCATGGTGTTGTCTGTGGTGCTCTCATTTGTGCTGACGCTGCTGTTAGGTTTTGAAGATATTCCTGAAACCGAGCCTGAAACCAAAACCGCACCCGAAAGCGCAACGCAACCTGCGCCCGTTACCGAACGCGCTAACGCGATTAATAGCCACTAAAGGAAAGGGTCATGCTGACCCGGAAAAGAGGATTGCATGTCTGATTCAAGGTTTCCGCAAGGATTTTTATGGGGCGGCGCACTGGCCGCCAACCAGAGTGAAGGCGGCTTTCGTGAGGGCGGAAAGGGCTTAACCACCGTTGACATGATTCCACATGGCCCGCACCGTATGCCGGTCAAACTCGGTCTGGAAAAGCGTTTTACCCTGCGTGACGATGAATTCTATCCCAGCCATGAAGCCATCGATTTCTATCACCGCTATCCGGAGGACATTGCGCTGATGGCGGAGATGGGGTTTAGCGTGTTCCGCACGTCGATTGCCTGGAGCCGTCTCTATCCCAATGGCGATGAACTGACGCCCAATCCGCAAGGCATCGCCTTTTACCGCGCGGTCTTTGAGGAGTGCCGCAAATATAATATCGAACCGCTGGTCACGCTCTGTCACTTTGATGTGCCGATGCATCTGGTGACTGAATATGGCTCGTGGCGCAATCGCAAAATGGTCGACTTTTTTGCTCGTTATGCCCGCAGCTGCTTTGAGGCGTTTGATGGCCTGGTGAAATACTGGCTGACCTTTAATGAGATTAATATCCTGCTGCACAGCCCGTTTTCCGGCGCCGGTCTGGTGTTCGAACCCGGTGAGAACAAGGATCAGGTAAAGTATCAGGCAGCCCATCATGAACTGGTCGCCAGTGCGCTGGTGACGCGCATTGCGCATGAAGTGAATCCGATGAACCAGGTCGGTTGCATGCTGGCAGGTGGCAACTTCTATCCCTGGTCGAGCAAGCCGGAAGATGTCTGGGCAGCACTGGAAAAGGATCGCGAAAACCTGTTCTTTATTGATGTGCAGGCGCGCGGAGCCTATCCGGCCTACGCCGCCCGCGTATTCCGTGAAAAAGGGGTGACGCTTGAGATTGCTGACGGTGATGCCGACATCCTGAAAAACAGCGTTGATTTTGTCTCGTTCAGTTACTACGCCTCACGTTGCGCCTCGGCAGAGATGAACGAGCAGAACAGTAGCGCCGCCAATGTGGTGAAATCGCTGACCAATCCCCATGTACCGCGCAGTGAGTGGGGCTGGGGCATCGATCCGCTCGGCTTACGCATCACCATGAATATGATGTATGACCGCTATCAGAAGCCGCTGTTTCTGGTGGAAAATGGCCTGGGCGCGCGCGATGAGATCGAATCCAATGGCGAGATCAACGATGATTACCGCATCAGCTATCTGCGCGAACATATCCGCGCCATGGGTGACGCAATAGAGGATGGCGTGCCAGTGATGGGTTATACCAGCTGGGGCTGTATCGATCTGGTTGCCGCCTCAACGGGTGAAATGAGCAAGCGTTACGGATTTGTCTATGTTGACCGCGACGACCTGGGTAACGGTACGCTGGTGCGCACGCGGAAGAAATCGTTCTGGTGGTACAAAAAAGTCATTGCCAGTAATGGCGCAGATCTTGAGTGACAACGTCACTTAAAATCTATCGTCATGCTGTTACTGGCGCGACAAAAACGCCGGAACAGCACGCTTATTTGTACCGTTGTACTCTGGCAGTAATTATCGTATAACCAATGTCTCCGAGGGGTGTCCTGTAATGGGCTGAGATGGCGCAAGCCGAACCCTTTGAACCTGATCTGGGTCATGCCAGCGAAGGGACGGGTCGGCAGATTTTCTGCGTCATCTCCTGCAATATTCCCTGTTCCAGACCGTATGCCCGGATCTCCCTGTTACTGGAGATCCTATGTCACATCCGCTTTTCGACACCGGCTTTTATGGTCGTCTGCGCCTGCAGGCGGGCAGCCAATGGCACGCCTATATCGGGCACGAGTTTGTGCGGCAACTCGGTCAGGGCACCCTGCCACCCGCGGCTTTTCGCCACTATCTCACTCAGGATTATCTCTTTCTGCTGCACTTCGCCCGTGCCTGGGGCCTGCTGATCAGCAAACTCTCTGAGCCAGACGCATTACGCAGCGCGACGGCATCGCTTAACGCCATCGTCAGCGAACTGCCGCTTCACCAGGCGTACTGCCAGCAATGGGGCATCAGCGAGGCGGCAATGGCGAGTGAACCCGAGGCAGTGGAAACGCTCAACTACACCCGCTACGTGCTGGACGTGGGTCACACCGGGGATGCGCTGGAACTGCTGACCGCGCTGATGCCGTGCGTTGCCGGTTATGCTGAAATTGGCCTGACACTACTGCATGACCCCGCGACCCGCTTTGAGGGGAATCCTTACGCAGCATGGATTGAAAATTACGGCAACGAAGCGTATCTGGCTGGCGTTCGCTCCTCACTTTCACTGTTTGAAACCCAGGCCCGGCAGCGCGCCGGTGAACACCGGTTTCACCCGCTGGCGGAGATCTTCACCACCGCGACCCGGCTGGAAGCCGCTTTCTGGCAGATGGGTTTCAACCATGCTGCCGCCCAGCGGAGCAGCTCATGAACCTGCCGTGCAGTCCGGTGACGCCAGGCATTTCAATTCGCCAGCTCAGCCTGAATTATGGCCAGCAGCCACTCTTCAGCCAGCTTGATCTGGAGATCGCGGGCGGTGCTTTTACCGCTTTACTGGGTGCCAGCGGCGTCGGAAAAAGCAGCCTGATGCGGGTCATTGCTGGTCTGACGCCACCCACCGCCGGTCAGGTCAGCGGCAGCGACGGCCTGCCGCTGACCGGACGCATCGCCTGGATGGGGCAACAGGATCTGCTCTATCCGTGGCTGACGGTTGAACAAAATGTCTGCCTCGCCAGTCGCCTGAAAGGTGAAAGGGCCGATCGCGACTGGGCGCAGCATCTGCTGATGCGGGTAGGTCTTAGCCACTATGCAAACGCGCGACCCGCGACTCTTTCCGGCGGGATGCGTCAGCGCGCCGCGCTGGCCCGCACCCTCTACACCCGTCAGCCCGTTGTGCTGATGGATGAGCCCTTCTCCGCACTGGATGCACTCACCCGCGCTCAGATCCAGACGCTGTCCGCAGAAGTGCTGGTCGGACACACCGTGCTGCTGATTACCCATGACGCCGCCGAAGCCTGTCGGCTCAGTCACTACGTGCTGATGATCGGTTCTGCGGGAATTGAAACCTGCCCGCCTCTGCCGGGCCAGCCACCAAGGGCTGCAGACGACATACAGGTATTGCAGAGTCAGGCCGCATTGCTGAAGCAGCTGAGCAGGATAGCGGGATGAGATTACATAAAGGTTTTGCCGGTCTTCACCGTGGAGTGATGCTGTTTGCCGGACTGATTGCGCTGTGGTGGCTCGCCACACTGACTTCGGTTCCAGCCTTTCTGCTGCCCTCACCCGCCGCAGTCGGCATCGCACTGTGGCAAAACGCAGGCTATCTCGGCCATCACACTTTGATTACCCTGACCGAGATCGTCAGCGGCATGGCTCTCGGCGTGCTGCTGGGGAGTGTGCTGGCGCTGGGCATGACCTTTTCGCCGTGGCTGCAGCGCTGGATGATGCCGCTGGTGATCACCAGCCAGGCGATTCCGGTTTTTGCCCTGGCGCCGCTGCTGGTGCTCTGGTTTGGTTTCGGCATGGGCGCAAAGGTCGCGATGGCCGTCCTGGTGATCTTCTTCCCGGTGACCTCCGCCTTTTTTGATGGCCTGCGTCGCGTCACGCCCGGCTATCTCGATCTGGCTCGCACGCTGGGCGCATCACCTGTAGCGCAACTGCGCCATGTCCGGCTGTTAGCCGCGCTGCCCGCCCTGGGCTCAGGATTACGGATGGCGGCAGCCGTCGCGCCGATAGGCGCAATCATCGGCGAATGGGTCGGCTCGGCCGAGGGGCTGGGCTACGTGATGCTGAATGCCAACGCCCGGATGCAGAGCGACCTCTGTTTCGCCGCCTTGTTTATTCTGGTGCTGATGACGCTGGCCCTGTGGCTGACCCTCGACATCCTGCTGCGCCGCCTGATTACCTGGGCACCCGAGACACATTAATAACCAAACCAATGAGAAAACCCATGACAAAAATGCCTCTGCTTACCCTGCTGTTCAGCGCCACCTTAGCCACACAGGCTCAGGCGATGGAGAAACTGACTCTGGTGCTCGACTGGTATATCAATCCCGATCATGCGCCAATTATGGTGGCCCAGCAGACCGGCGCGTTTGCGGCAGAAGGGCTGGAGGTTAACATTGTGCCGCCTTCCGATCCGGCGCTGCCGCCGCGTCTGGTGGCAGCAAAGCAGGCGGACTTAGCGATTACCTATCAGCCGCAGCTGCATTTCTTCGCCGATCAGGGATTGCCCTTGATGCGGGTGGGTACGTTGATTAACAGTCCGCTGAATACGCTGATGACGTTAGACACAACGGTAAAAAAACCAGCCGATTTAAAAGGTAAACGCATCGGCTATTCCGTCAGCGGCATTGAACAGGCGACACTGGCGACCATGCTGAACCATGATGGCGTAAAGGCCGATCAGGTTAAGCTGATTAACGTCAATTTCCAGCTCACCAGCGCCCTGATGACCGGGCAGGTGGATGCCGTTATCGGCGGCTATCGCAATATCGAAGCGCTGGAGATGAAACAGCAGGGTAAAAACCCGGTGGTCTTCAACGTCGAGGATTATGGTGTTCCGGCCTATGACGAACTGATCATCGTCGCCAACCGTGATGAGGCTCACTCGGAGAAAATCAAAAAGTTTTTGCGGGCACTGAAGAAAGGTAATGCGCAGTTGCAGGCGCACCCGGAGGAGAGCTGGCAGGCCTTTGCCCGCGCGCATCCGGAGCTGAACACGCCGCTGAATCATCAGGCATGGCGTGCCACCCTGCCGCTGTTTGCCGCCGATCCGGCAAAACTGGATCGCGCACGCTATCAGGCTTACGAGCAATTTCTGTTTGATAACAAGCTGATTAAAAGCATCACGCCGGTTGAGCGCTACGCTACCGGCAGTGAGTAATATGAGAGCCCGCAACGATTGCTGCGGGCCACTTGTCTAGTGTGACTTCTGATAAAGCCAGTGTTCAATATCGCTGGCTGGCAGCGGTTTTGAAAAGAAGTAGCCCTGGATTTGATCGCAACCGTAAGTTTTCAGCAACGTCAGGGTGGCTTCCGTCTCAACGCCCTCGGCCAGCACGGTGTAGTTCAGCTCTTTCAGCATCTGAATAATGCATCTGACGATGATTTTTGATGCATCATCTTCACCCATACGCGAGATCAGGGATCGGTCGATTTTGATCACATCCAGCGGGATATCCTGCAGATAGCTGATGTTGCTGTAGCCGGTGCCGAAATCATCCAGCGAGATCACAAAGCCGTGTGATTTCAGCGCTTCCAGCCCGCTGATCGCCACATTGGTTTTGGTGATCAGTTCATTTTCAAGACACTCAATGCCCAGAATAGAATTGGGTAACTTAGCCGCCGCTAATTTCGCCACCAGCCGATCGGCAAAATCGGGCTGTGCAAAGTCGCGCTCGCTGACATTTATCGAAACCGGAATCAGATCGTACTCGCGATCCCAGCGCGCAAGCTGCTCAATGGTATGATCGATAACCCAGTTGGTAAGATCGGAAATCAGGTTGGTTTTACCCGCTAACGGAATGAATTCTGAAGGGAAAAGCTCGCCCCGCTCAGGATGATTCCAGCGGATCAGCGCCTCCAGTCCGACCGTTTTACCGGTTTTGAGACACACTTTAGGCTGCCAGGCCAGGTAAAGCTCTTCGTCTTTATTCAGCGCCTGAGCCAGATCGTTCATGATCATGAAGTCATCGGTGCGCCGCGAGTCGTAACTCTCTTCAAAACACATCGCACTGATATTCTCATCAATCGCCTCATGCAGCGCGCTCACCGCCTGACGTACCGTTTCATTGGCATTCATCTGGCCCGGCACAAACTCTGTTTCACCGGTAAAGACATCCAGGTCGAGCGTGATATTTTCCGCCAGATCGGCCTTCATGCCCTTAAACAGGTCGATCATGTTATGTGCGGTATAACGACCCGAGTAGGGCTGGACAATGGCAAAACGGCCTGGGGCGAAAGTATAGAGCGTCTCATTCTCCGGGAGATTAAGCCGGTGTGCCAGATCCTGCGCCATCTGCCTTAAGAGTTTCTCCATCGGTGCAATACCCACCGCACGGGAAAGCTCATAGGCACGAATGATGTCGAGGCAGTCGATAAGAATCAGGCGAAAGCGGCTCTGTGGTGCAACAAGGGTCAGCTGCTGAATATCTCGAATCAGGCGAGGGCGATTTGGCAGGTGCGTAATGACATCGGCAAAACCTGCGTTGTTCCAGACATCCAGAAAAGAGGTAACCAGTGTAGCCAGTGAGCGCAGCGTAGCGAGTTTCTCATCCGTAAAGGGATGTGGCTGCGTGTCGGTCACGCAGAGCGTGCCCAGCGTCGCGCCGTCGAGATTCTGCAGCGAGACACCGGCGTAGAAACGAATATGCGGATCGCCTTTAACAAACGGGTGCGTGACAAAGCGCTCATCCAGTAAGGTGTCATACACCACCAGATGACCCTCACCATCGATGACGTGGCGGCAGAGAGACTCATCTCGGGTCGATTGCTTAAGATCGAAGTTCCGTGACGCTTTAATATATTGATTATGATCGTCAATAATCGAAATGAAGCTGCCAGAAATACCCAGCACCTGGCTGGCAAGATTAACGAATCTTTCCAGCACTTTATCCCGGGCTTCATCCGGTGATAAAAGCGCCTTAATCGTACTCAGACGTTTTATGTCGCTGCCATTTTGCTCGTTATGCACTGAAACCTCTCCTATGCAGGCGCAAAAATCGAAAATAATTTAGCTCAGAAATGCTCAATTAGCGCCCAATTATCAGATAAATAGCGGCTCAATCTGACAGTACTTTCACTGTGAAACAGTGTCGCATGATATCTGATCGCTGTCGAAATCATTTAACGCTCTTCTTTTATGTGCGCAACCTGCGGCGACTCCGTCCTGAAGCCCAGACCGATCAGACGTCCCAGTACAAAACGCAGAAACGGCAGGCGCTGGATAATCGCGGGAACCTTGCTGCTTCCCGTAGGTTTTCTTTTTGCTTTGCTGCGGCTCATTTTGATCTGCAAAAACTGCGTGGCGACGGTAGGGAACTGACGGCGCTTCTGCACTTTTTCCAGATCGCGCAGCTGCAGTTCTCCCCGCTTCAGGGGATCGGTCAAAAGATTCGCCGTCGCCACCGCATCCTGAATCGCCAGATTTACGCCAACCCCGCCAATCGGCGACATAGCATGTGCCGCATCACCAATGCAGAGCACACCAGGTTTCGCCCACTTATCCAGTCGGTCAATCCGTATCGACAGCAGCTTAAAGGCTTCCCAGCTCTTGATTTCCGCCATGCGCGTCGCTTCAAAGGGCGACAGGGCCGCCACTTCTGCTTTAAACGCGTCGAGTCCTGCGGCCTGTTTCGCTTCAAACTCCCCTTTCGGAATGGTCAGTCCACACTGCCAGTAGTCGCCGCGATCGATAACAATAAAGTTCTGGCGTGGCCCTTTATGGCCCATGCCCAAATCGGGATCCTGCGGCTGTTTACTTAAGCGGAACCAGATGACATCACGTGCTGCGCCGAATTCCTGTCCGGTCAGTCCTGCCGCTTCGCGAACGCGTGAATGGCGGCCATCTGCACCGACCACCAGTTTACAGCGGATGTGCAGTTGCTGATTCCCGCGGGAAGCTATCACACCACTGACCTTGCCATTTTCAACATTCAGCGACTCAAAAGAGGTCGACTGCAGCAGGCTGAAGCCCGAATACCGGGCGCTCTGTTCAGCCATATAGTTCAGGAAATCCCACTGCGGCATAAAGGCGATAAAACGGCACTGAACCGGCAGGCGTGAAAAATCGGCCATCGTAATACTCTGTCCGCCGATTTCCGCCTCCAGCTTTTCGGCACGCTGATGCGGCAGCGTCAGGAAAGATTCCAGCAGACCGAGTTGATGCATAATTTCCAGCGTCGAAGGATGGATGGTGTCACCGCGAAAATCGTGGAGAAAATCGGCGTGCTTTTCGATCACCACCACGCGCAGGCCTGCGCGGGCGAACAGATAACCCAGCATTAGTCCGGCCGGGCCACCGCCGACGATACAACAGTCAGCGGTGAGAATTTCAGTGGAATGTGGCTGCATGTCAGCTCCCTGTCACGCCAGTATTGCTATGATTATTGCGTCGACCGTGGCGATGTTGCCGCAGTCGGTCGGGAATATTGTGCTCAGGCTAATCACTCAATGCGATTAATATCAAATGAAAACTGCCGAAGACCCGATTTTGTCCTCGGCAGTCAGGAGACCATCATGAACGCGATCCGCAACACGCTGTTTATTCTGCCGCTGTTAAGCCCGCTGATTGTGGCAGCCGCACCCTACGACACGCTAAAGTTTGCGCTGCGTCAGCAGCAGATAACTGACGATCTGCGCCAGAAGTGCCAGTTATCGCCAGCCCTCTCCGATGAAAAACTGCGTCAGACGTTTCTTAACGATAAGCAGAACCAGAAGCAGAATCAGGTCACGCTGACCGCGGCGGCTCAGGCGCTGAAAAACCAGGATGATCCAGCCTACCGCGAACGCATGGCGCAAGTGGTTTGTCCACCACAGACGAATTAACCCTTTACCCCGATGAAATTGATCCTGACGTTTGTTTTCACCTTATCACTCAGTAAACTGGGGCGCTGGTCTGATTGAACAAGAATGCCTCTCAATGAATGAAGAATCACCGCAGCCGGTTTATGTTCCCCGCTCCATCGCAGCGCGCAGCCGGATGTTTCGCGCCCTGCTCTATCGTGATAAAACGCCGCTGGCGATGCTGTTCTGTGCCGCGCTGGTCGGTATGCTGGTTGGCCTGGCAGGTGTGGCCTTTGCCCGGGCCGTTGAAGCAATACAGCAGTGGCGTGCTGACACGCTTATACCATCGCAGTTTCAGGGCTGGATGCTCTACGCCGCCGCCTTTGCCATCTCCGCTCTGCTGGCGATGGTGGGCTATTTTCTCGTCAGGCGCTTTGCTCCTGAAGCGGGTGGCTCCGGTATCCCTGAAATTGAAGGGGCGCTGGAAGAGCTCAGGCCTGTGCGCTGGTGGCGGGTGATTCCGGTGAAGTTCTTTGGCGGCATGGGCACGCTGGGTGCCGGTATGGTGCTGGGCCGGGAAGGCCCGACAGTGCAGCTGGGCGGGAACATTGGCCGCATGGTCATTGATATTCTGGGGATGCGCAGCAATGAGGCACG
The DNA here is from genome assembly GCF_007558755.1 of Pantoea sp. paga. Lineage (NCBI taxonomy): Bacteria > Pseudomonadati > Pseudomonadota > Gammaproteobacteria > Enterobacterales > Erwiniaceae > Pantoea > Pantoea sp. paga. Next base: position 90,400 of record NZ_VLTF01000003.1, on the reverse strand, counting down.
TCATACGCTGCTGGCAACCGGCGCGGCGGCCGGTCTGGCAGCGGCGTTTAATGCGCCGCTGGCAGGCATCCTGTTTATCATCGAGGAAATGCGTCCGCAATTCCGCTATAACCTGATTTCAATTAAAGCCGTGTTTACCGGTGTGATTATGGCCAGCATCGTGTTTAGCTGTTTCAACGGCGAACAGGCGGTGATCTCCGTCGGCAAGCTGGCTGATGCGCCCGTGCAGACGCTGTGGCTCTATCTGGTGCTCGGTATGATAATCGGTATGGTCGGCGTCCTGTTTAACCGCCTGATATTTATCACGCAGGATCTTTTTGCCCGCTTTTATGCCGGTAAAACGGCACGCGTGGTGCTGGCCGGTGCATTGCTGGGCGGCGGATGCGGTATTCTGGCTCTGCTGTTTGCACCTGGCGCAGGCGGCGGTTCAGAACTGATTCCACAGGCGGTCCATGGCGTCTTTCCGTTCACCCTGCTGCTGATCATCTTTCTGGTCAGGCTGGTGACCACTCTGCTCTGTTTTGGCTCAGGTGCGCCGGGCGGTATTTTTGCGCCGATGCTGGCGCTGGGTACGCTGCTCGGGACAGCCTTTGGAGTGGCAATGACGGACCTGTTCCCGTTTTATTATCTGGAAGCGGGCACTTTTGCTATCGCGGGGATGGGAGCGCTGTTTGCGGCGTCGGTAAGAGCACCGCTGACCGGTATCGTGCTGGTGCTGGAGATGACCGATAACTATCAGCTGATATTGCCGATGATTATTACCTGTCTGGGCGCTACGCTGCTGGCGCAGTTTCTGGGGGGGAAACCACTCTACTCCTCAATCCTGGCCCGCACGCTGGCGCGTCAGGCAGAAGCTACCCGCCCTTAGGGGCGGCTAGCCGGCTCAGTTACTTACCATCAAAATAGTCAGCAGGCATCTGTCCAGGTGCCTGATTAATGACTTCATCGTTATCAGGTCCTTCATTCTTCATATAAGTCACTTTTGCAAACTCTGGAATGATCACATACGGATAGGCCGGGCCTTCATCGCGGAAGCGATGCATATCTTCAATGAAGTCATTCTTATAACAGATAGTTTTTTCCGGATGCTGACCTTCACCGGCAATCCACTGCGGGAAGAAAATTGTGCCGTGAACCAGGGTGCGATTCAGATCAAACAGCAGGCTGACGCAGGTGCCGGTGGGTTCATGCCAGTCTACTTTGTAAATGCCCGGGGCGAACTGAATCGCGTGCATTTTCTGGTTGGTCACCCAGCGGCCACCTACCAGTCCCTGATGAATGCGGTAATCACAGGTGGTTTCGTTGCGAGCATACCACTCATATTTCCATCCATTATCATAGGTATAGACAAAATGCGTACCGACGAACTGAGAAAGATCGCTGGAGATATTCTCTGGAGATTCTGCAGACATTTTAACCTCTGTTTTAATAGCGCACTTTACAGGCGCAGATGAATTTCAAAAGAAAGCTATAGCGCAATAACTCGGTCAATATTGACTATGACGTAGATTGATTTTTTTGCCATCTGAAAACGGAAACTCTCCGCGATGGACAAATGATAATATTTATAAAAAACCCTTATAAATTTATTCATGTTAACAGATACCAGAAAAGCGATCTTTTTTATATTAACACCTTGAAATACTTGAGAATGCAGTATTATTAAATGGAATAATATTAAACTTGAATCACTCAATAAAAAAGATAATTTACTATCAGAACCTCATGTATTTTCAATAAATTCAATATCCTATAGGGTTATTTCTTATGCATTTCAGCTTTTTTCTATTTGTTTAAGCATCCACCTTTTCTCTGTCAGATAGACGAGTGGATAGTAATAACTTAGCATTTCAACTTAATTGATTTAAATCAATAAGTTAATCTTAATTAATTCAACTTTAATCTTCCACCAACTTCAAATGAGGATAGATTTATTTTTGCTGACTTAGTGGGATTTTTTTGACATTTTTGTGCACAACTTATGCTCAGGTATTCATCAGGTTTCAGAATGGTGAGTAGCGTGATACCCCTAAAGGCTCGACTCTTCAGAGGTACAAATCGTCGATATAGAAAAGTCGTCTCAGACCTGTCAGGTAAACCCTTTTATTATTATCAATCCCGCCAGGCATAAAACGGCGCACCCTATTGCTGACATTAAATACATAAGAGGGTAGCGCTGTCTGAAGCTCACTTTAATATTAAACCCAGCCGGAACAGGCAACCGACGCGCCGGTTATAAATAGTCATCCTCTTCGCCAGTCAGCATTTAGTCGGCCTTGCCGCAGCGACAAGTCCATCCAGCCACTCCTGATGCCCATTGATCATCGGATTAGGTTTAGCGACCGCCAGCTCTTTCGCCGGATTTCCGTTTTGCGTCTCCTGCGTCAGAATGCGCAGCCGGTTTCCTGGCAGCGTTTCAATCAACCAGGCATGAAGAACATCAAGCCGGTCGGCAGCCCCTTCCTCACCCGACCAACCGTGCCAGGCCAGACGTGCCGCTTCGCCATTTAGTGGCGGAACACATTCCGTCACCTTTGCCTCAACCCGGAAGCCAAAAGTCTCAAAGCAGAAAAGCACGTCCTGCTCCAGTACAGGCCCTTTATTATCATAAAACTGTGCGTTAGCGGAGTTAGCATAATATTCAGGCCAGCAAGCGGGGGTGGCCAGCAACGACCAGACGGCTTCTGGCGTCAGGTCAGTGACAATCACCTCGTTTGAACAGAAATTATCAGTCAGACCCGGGATAAATCCATCTGGCCAGTGAATCGCGTTCATTTTCATTCTACGTTTTCCTGCCTTATAACGGTTGCACCGGTAATCAGTGCCGTGGAAAACGCAGTATCTGATCCCTCCAAATATAAGGCCAATCGTTATAATTTATCTGTGATATTATTTAGATTAATATCACGATTCAACCTCGTGCCACAGGGGAAAGATGAACAATCATCTGCTTAACGTTGACCTGAATTTATTAAAAACGCTGGACGTGCTGCTGGATGAACGCAGCGTGACCCGAGCGGCTGAACGTCTGTCCCTGACGCAACCTGCGGTAAGCGGTATGCTGACACGACTGCGTGAAAGTTTTGATGATCCGCTGTTTATCCGGGCTCAACGCGGCATCGTGCCGACTCTGCGGGCGCTGGAACTGGCCGGGCCGGTAAAAGCGATACTGGCGGAGGTGGGAGAACTGCTTCAGCCGCAACAGTTTGATCCGGCCCTGTCACAGATGACGTTACATGTTGCTGCAACGGATTATGCACTTAGTGCGGTGATTGTGCCGTTTATCGCACATTTACGACGTGAAGCGCCAGGTATACGTGTTGCGGTGGTACCCGTGAACAGCGAGACCCTGTCAGGACAATTTGAACATGGGCAAGTTGATGTGGCGTTGCTGACGCCAGAGACCACGCCACCGACATTTCATAAGCGGCAACTGTTCAATGAAGAATATGTTTGTCTGCTGAGTGAAAATCACCCTCTGGCGGGCAGTGCGACGCTGTCGCTGGATGAGTTCTGTGCGCAGGATCATGCGCTGGTTTCGTGGCCCGGTGGAAATTTTCATGGGGTTACCGATCAGGCTTTGGCTGAGATTGGCCGGGCCCGTCGGGTAACGCTCTCAGTTTGCAGTTTTCTGGTGCTCCCGGAAATTTTGCGCGTCACTGATTTGGTAAGCGTGGTACCGAAACGACTGGTGGTCGACACCACGGGTCTGGTCATGTTGTCACCACCGCTGATCATCCCCGGCTTCAGTAAAATCATGGCCTGGCATGACCGAACACATCATCACAAAGGGCATGAGTGGCTGCGTGAGCGACTGGCGTCCGTGGCTAAAACGGAGGTGTATTGAAAGGGATACCGGACTGCGGCTCACTGTTTTGCGATTTTGTTTAAGTAACAGACAGGATAACGGGGCGTTATGTCGCATTCTGTCCGACGTCGAAAAGGCAAAATCGCGCTTTACTATGTCGATAGCGGGGTAAGAATTGATGCTGGGGAGATCAGGAAAGAGAGTGTTGAGCTGAGGAAAAAATAGCAGAAGAATAAACCGCGCGTGAAGCACCCAGGTTATTTTTTTAAAAGCTGTTTTGGTAATGGTAATTAGTCACATTTACGTTCTGAAAAGAACTGACAGACATCGTAAAAAGATAAAAGCCCTGACTGAAATAGCCAGGGCTTTTAAGGTACTACAGATTTTACGTTTACCATTAACTAACTTAATTGATAGGTACTACTTCGGTACTGCTATTTATGAACAGATCCTGCGGATAATAATGATCACGATACTTAAATGTCACTATTATTAGCGGTTTCAACCACCTGATAGTCTTTCAGGAGACAAAGACAGGTCAGGCCCGTATAAATCTGCACACCCCCATCGCGATATATACTCTTTGATGCGTTGCCTTACTTTCATTACGACGTTTAAACCGCAATCGTATCCTGTCGTAACGTAACGTTCAGAACTACGAGGCCTTACATCATCGCGACGCGATACTACATACTTCTTAAAGACTTACTTCGACTCCATTTAACAGGGTTATCTTAACTAACGAACAGTTTTAAAGAACAATGTTTAACAGAACCACCGACAAGTTCAACTCACAAATTTGTCGGACCTTTTCACTTTACTCATAATGCTTTTGTTTCCGGTTTATCAGGGCAACTGCACGCCGCTGATGAGTCCTACTTTACGGATATAAAAAACGATGTCAACACTGGTTTTAAAAACATGTTTATATTTGCAGTGAATTTTTCAGGCAATAATTTTGCTTTGAAGCGCCCGTAAATTTATTATCAATGTTAAGAAAAATTGACCCCTAATCTATTCAACCTGAATAATTAAGCAAGTCACTATCTGCCCCGGCACTTAACTGAAGGAATAAAAAAAGGCGCCCGCAGGCGCCCTCAGAACTCAGCATGCTGTAAAGAGCTTTATTTTGCCAGGCTTGCCAGTAAAACCTTCGCGGTCTCGGCTGATGAACCTGGGTTCTGACCGGTAATCAGCAAACCGTCCTGAACCGTGTAGGACTGCCAGTCATCGCCTCGTGAGTAGAGACCCCCGTTCTGTTTCAGCACATCTTCAACCAGGAACGGCACCACCTCAGTCAGGCCAACGCCCTCTTCTTCACTGTTCGTGAAGCCAGTGACTTTTTTCCCTTTGACCAGAGGAGTGCCATCAGCATTTTTCACATCACGCAGGACACCTGGAGCATGACAGACCAGCGCAACCGGTTTTCCCGCCTGCAGGGTTTTCTCAATCAGCGAAATGGAGTGTTTGTCGTTTGCCAGATCCCATAAAGGACCATGGCCGCCTGGATAGAAAACGGCGTCAAATGCTTCCTGATCAACAGTATCAAGCTTGACGGTCGAGGCCAGTACTGCCTGAGCAGCAGAGTCGGCATGGAAGCGGCGGGTCTCATCAGTCTGAGAATCGGGTTCATTACTTTTTGGATCGAGTGGAGGCTGGCCGCCCTTCGGTGAAGCCAGGGTAATCTCTGCGCCCGCATCAAGAAATGCATAGTAAGGTGCAGCAAGTTCTTCCAGCCAGAAACCGGTCTTCTTGCCAGTGGTGCCCAACTCATCATGCGAGGTCAAAACCATTAAAATTTTCATTTCCGCTCCATATAACAGTTAGTCGGTTTCAGGTGTAAGGATAGTCAGAACCAGAGTCTGAGCCGCCATCTTCTGCGTTGACCCGTTAATCATGGCGGGGTTACGAATATTTATGAAATTTATTTCTTCAATTTCAGTTATTCACATAGCATTATAACTTAATGAAATACGATCTGAATTTACTGCCAGTTTTGCTGGTCATGATGGAGGAGCGCAACGTTACCCGCGCAGCGGAACGGCTTGGCATAACCCAGCCGGCACTTTCTAATGCATTAAACCGGCTGCGTGAAACGCTTAACGATCCGCTATTTATCCGCGAACGTTACGGGATGCGACCGACGCCGAAAGCGGAACAGCTGGCCCAGGTGGTCGGTGCTGCGCTGTCATCGATCGACAAGGTTATTCTTGGCCAGCAGGACTTTGATCCACTTAATGCCACCCGGCTCTTCACGCTTGCGCCTAACAGCTATGTAGAATTCATCATGATGCCTGCCATCGTGGCCCGCCTGAGGAGCTGTGCGCCCGGCATCCGACTCCGCCTCACTCCTTTTGGCAATGACGTCACTGAAACCGGTGTGATTTCAGGTAATACCGATATGGTGCTGGGTCGTATCGTGGAGCCGCCCGACAATCTCGTTGTTCAGCACCTGATGAATGAAGGTCTGGCCTGCGTGATACGCGCCGATCATCCGCTGGTGGGCGAAAAGCTCAGCGCGGAGCAATATGAGCAGCTAAAGCACGTCAACGTTTTGCCGCCTGGCCGTATGCGCGCCGGTTTATATCAGGCGCTTGAACAGCGGGGCCTGCGTCGTCAGGTTGCAGTCTCCGTCACACACTTTCTGGCCGTGCCGGAAATGATTGCGGTCACGGACTACTGCGCTACCCTGCCGCGTTTGATCTGTCAGCATCTTTCACGCGATCAGCGGCTCAGAATCGTTCCCGCGCCGGTTGACCTGGGCACCTTTCCGGTTGAAATGGGCTGGCATGCACGCTATCGCGACGATCCTGCCCATCGCTGGTTCAGGACGTTGATTACGGAGACGGCACAGTCGCTGTCTGATCCCCAGATAAACAATTAGCACGATCACCATTGTCGCACTAATAGTTAATATTGATATCATAACCTGAGTTACTATTCTTCCCATCGGAGGCAAACATCCTCCCAATTTATAACTCAGGAATATGACCATGAAAAACGTAAAAGCACTTTCAATCGCCGCACTCGCAACTCTTTCGCTGATCTCTTTTGGCAGCTTTGCAGAGAGCGTTTCTGTCACCTCATCCACACTGGATGGCGCAGAATCAAAAATCGCTGCTCAGGCTCAGGAACAGGGCGCGCAGTATAAAATTACGGAAGCGAACACCAACAACCGTGTTCACATGACCGCAGAACTGTATAAATAACGGATGGTCGCAAACGGATTTGCCAGAACAGGCTGCCCAATGGGCAGCCTTTTTTGTATTTGATCAGGCCAGACGGGCGGCTGGGGCGCTACTGGTGCGCCACCATAGAATCAGCGCTGCCAGCGCAATTGCGCCGAGTACCGCAAACGCAGTGCTGTAGGAATAACGTGCGGCGATCATGCCCGTCATGGCGGGACTCAGCGCTGCACCTGCGCCCTGCATCAGCATAATAACGCTTTGCCCGGCGTTAACATGCCCCGTACCCCGCAGCAGGGAGACAATATAGCCTGGCACTGCCACACCGAGGATCCCGGCCGCAATACCATCCAGAACCTGAACCGGAATGACAAAAATCGGCCCGGCAAAGCCGGCGGCGAGAACCGCGCGCAGCGGTAATATCATCAGGGCGACCATGATAAACAGGCGATAGCCGTGCGTATCAACCCGCTTAGACACCCACAGTGCGACCGGGATCATCACCAGCTGGGAAATCACCACCGTTGCCGCCGCGTAAAGGCCCGCACTGACTGCCGCCTGCCCGCCCGCCGAGGCAACGCGCATGCTCAGCATCGGCAGCAGTGCGGCATTGGCAAGATGAAACAGCAGCAGCGTCACACCGGCGATCATCAGCGCCGGGTTTCGCAACAACATTGATAAGCGCAGCGCTGGCTGACGCTCTTCATGCGGTTCATAACCGCGCGCCACATCGTTATCGATCTCATTTCCGCGAATTGCCAGCGTAGCGAAAGCAGCGAAAATCGCCATTACCGTCATAAGAATGAAAACGGCACCCATACCCCAGTACCAGGCTGAAAAACCGGCCAGGAATGCAGCAATCGTATTACCGCCATGATTAAACGCCTCATTGCGTCCCATCTGCTGGTTAAAGCCGCGCTGACCCGTGAGTCCTAAGGTGATCCCCGCCACAGTCGGGCCGATAAACGCCGCAGCCAGGCCTGCTACAACCTGAGAGACCATCGCCGTCCAGGTCTGATTGCTGTACCACAGCAGCAGGGTGGCAACGGTAATCACCAGACAGCCCAGCAGCACAATGATTTTTTTATGGCGGGTCGCATCGGCGGCGATCCCTGCCGGCAGCGTGGCAATTAATCCGGCGATGCCGCCACAGGTCATTACCAGACCGATTTCGTCGGGTCGCCAGTGTCGCTCCGTAAGAAAGATGCCCAGAAATGGCCCCAGGCCGTCGCGGACATCGGCCAGAAAAAAGCTCATTAAACAGAGCGCGTAGAGTGAACGCTGAGACATGTTATTTCCCTGGAAGATAAGTGTTAAAGGCGGTTGCGCTTCGGTTAAAAGGGAAATTATGTGTTACGACGTGGAAAGTCACCTTTCGTTATAGTAACAAAATGAAAAAGGCCACCCGTAAACAGTACGGATGGCCTTATGCTATTCACTCAATAACGAGAGCGAACTATTTATCTGTACCAAAACCCTGTTTCAGCATTGCTGGCAGCACTTCCGGGAAGTAGATGTTTTTATAGTAACCGCTGACACTTTCGCTCCAGCTCTCACCGTCATTACGACCAATCGTCTTCCAGTGCTGAACCATCTCATCGTTGTAGGCCGCAATCTGCTGCTCCAGACCCTGCGTCTGGTAAGTCTCATCATGGCGGAACGTCGCCAGAGGCAGACGTGGTTTCTGATGAGCCGGTTCGTCTACGTGACCGATTACCACCCCCGCCACCGGGAAGGTCAGCGGCGGCAGCTCCAGCAGTGAAATCATCGCCTGCGGGTCGCGACGGATACCGCCAATTGGCACAATCCCCAGACCTTCCGCACGCGCAGCCGCCATTACCGACCCCAGCGCGATACCGATATCGGTAGAACCCGAAACGATACTCTCAATGCTCTGATGAGCGATCTGCTGTTGATCGACCGCGGCCATTCCCACGGCTGATTTATGCATATCCAGCACAAAGGTAATAAACACCGGTGCTTTGGCAATCCACGGCTGACCGCCAGCAATGGCGGCGATCTGTGCGCGACGTCCGGCATCACGCGTGATCACCACAGAAACCTGCTGCGAGTTTACTGATGTCGGTGCGCGATAAGCGGTACTGATAATCCGATCCAGCACAGCTTCATCGACAGGTTGCTCAGTGAAACTACGTTCACTTTTGTGACTTGTAAAAATATCAATCAGTTCGCTCATGGTTCCTCCCATATAAAGTGCAAGAATAGCAGCAAGTCACAGGGAAAAACTTAACCGCACTGGTCATGCTGTCGCGGCGTTTCTCAGCCTCCCCAGCGGCTTTTAAGATAGCTTACCGACTGCTGAGTCTGCGGCTGATTCAGATAGTTCTCTCTGAACAGAATCGTGCCATCAATATTGGGATTCGATTCATTAAGATCGAGCTGCTTTTTCAGCTCCGGTACGCCGCCCTGCTGTGCCCAGTCAGGCTCAATTTTTGACGGCTCGCCCACTTTATAGAGAGCAAGGCCGATGTAGAGCCGGGTTTTGGTCGGTTTAACAACCTCTGCCCACCAGTTTGCCAGCACGTCGTAACGGGCCGCCTGACGGGAAAAAGGCCAGTAGAGCTGAGGCGCAATGTAATCCAGCAAGCCCTGCTGCACCCAGCGGCGGGTATCGGCAAAAGCTTCATCATATGCTGCCGCTCCGCGAGTATCGGAACCGGCAGGATCATGCGAAAGATTACGCCAGACGCCCGCAGGACTGACACCAAACTCCACCTCCGGCTTCAGTTGTTTGATGGTATGTGACACCTGCTCAATCAATTGCTGAGTATTGTGACGCCGCCAGTCCGCTTTTCTGGCAAATCCCTGACCGTAGCGGCTGAAGGTCTGATTATCGTTGAGCAGCGAACCGGCAGATTCCGCATAGAAGTAGTCATCGAACTGCACACCGTCGATGGGATAGCGCGCCACCACCTCGGCCACAATACTGGTGATCCAGTCACGCGCCTCAGGGATACCCGGATCGAGCACATAGCGATCGCCTGCAGTGCGGATCCAGTCGCGATGCAGCACAAAAACGCTGGCCGGATGCAGTGACAGCGTGCGGTTCAGTTCGCTGACGGTAGACGATTTTGTGTTTACCGACACCCGGTAAGGGTTGAACCAGGCATGGACTTTGATACCGCGCTTATGCGCCTCATCCAGCATAAACTGCAGCGGATCATAGCCCGGATCTTCACCAATTTTTCCTGTCAGCATATCTGACCATGGGAGGATTTTTGAGGGCCAGAGCGCCGTGGCATCTGGCTTCACCTGGAAAAATACTGTGTTGATGCCCAGGCTTTTCAGCTTATCCAGCTTGTCGATCAGCGATTGCTGCTGCTGGCGGATACGCTGCGCCGGACTGGTGCCATTCACCGACGCAACGGGCGGCCAGTCAAGACGCGAAACCGTGGCTAACCAGACGCCCCGCATCGGTTCCTGCGCCTGAGGTTGTGCTGGCTTGCCGGGCGTCGGTAACGGCTGTTTCGTCACAGGCGGAAAAGGAGTGACCAGCGATTTCGGCGGCTCGGATGCGCAACTGACCAGCAACAACGCGGCAGCCAGCGCGGCGCCTCGCTTAATAGCCGCACGGGCCGGTGCAGTAAAGGGATTAAAGGCGATGATAGACTCCGGTATTGTCTGGTCGGGTCGCAAAGAGGAGTATTCTCGGTGACTCTGATTAAATGTCAATGCGTTAGCACTGAGGCGGCAGTAAAACTGCCCTCGTTCAAAACAAGCTCCCCTGAACCCGCTAGCGCTGCGGAGTGAACACCATTCCGGCGGACGCAAGACAGGCTTTGAGGGTGCCAAACGCATCCTGACACTGCCGCTCATTGACGCAGGCGTAACCCAGCAGCAATCCGCGCGCCTCCTGAGGGTGCATATAATATTGCGAAAGTGGCCGTACTTTGACGCCGCGCTTCAGCGCATCCGCGGCTATCGCCACGTCATCAGCGCCTGCTGGCAACGGGATCACCAGATGCAGTCCCGCTTCATGATTGAATGCCGGTAAAAAGGCTGGCCCCAGATAGCGTTCGATCAGCCGGCAGAGAAACTGCCGCCGCTGGCGGTAAAGCAGGCGCATCCGGCGGATATGCTCCATGTAATGGCCCAGCCGGATAAACTCCGCCAGCGCACGCTGAATCAGCAGATGTCCGCCGCGATAGAGCTCTGCCGCAGCGATGCGCAACGGCTGTGCCAGCGGTTTCGGCACCACCATGTAGCCAATGCGCAGCGCGGGATAGAGCGTTTTGCTGAACGTTCCCATGTAAATAACCGGCGCATCCGCTTCAAGTCCCTGCAGTGAGGGATGAGGCTGGCCGGAAAAACGAAATTCGCTGTCGTAGTCATCTTCCACAATCCAGCTCTGATGGCGTCGAGCCAGAGAGAGCAATGCCTGACGACGGGCCAGGCTCAGATGCACACCCAGCGGATATTGATGAGAGGGCGTCACAAACACCATCCTGGGTGGCGGGCCGCTGTCCGGCACCAGTCCCTGCTCATCCACGGGCATCGCCCGAATCTTCAGGCCATTCATGCGTAGCAGATTGCGTGTTCCCCAGTAGCCTGGCTCCTCCATCCAGACCCGATCGCCAGGATCGCACAACACCCGCGTCACCAGATCAACCGCCTGATGAACCCCTTCGGTGATCAGGATCTGGTCAGCATCGGCCCGCACTGAGCGTGCCACCCGAAGATAATCCACCAGCGCATGGCGCAGATCGGGACAGCCACCGCCGCTGCTGTAGACCAGGCGGTGAACGTCAGGCTCACGGTTCAGACGCGCCTGAATCTGACTGAACAGCTTGTGGGGGAATTCGGTCACATCGGGCGCACCGGGGACAAACGCGCCCCACTGGTAAGGCGATGCTGTAGCGTGCCCCAGCAGACTGGCGCCCCGCTTCGACAGCGTCGCCGGTCGTTGCGCCTTCACTGCCTGAAGGTCGGCTATTGCATCACTCTGCAGAGAGTTTTCCGGCAGCGTCTCTGCAATCCATGTGCCGCTGCCGGTCCGCGCAGTGACATAGCCCTGAGCCATCAGGCTCTCATAAACATGCATAACCGTGTTTCGCGACACACCCAGTTCGCGCGCCAGATCGCGGGTTGGCGGCAAACGGCTTCCGCGCGGAAACACCTCTTCAGCGATCGCGGCCTGCATGCAGTTCAGCAGCCGCTGATGTAATGAGCCAGTTCTTATAAACTGTAACCGCGCTAATAGATGATCTGCGTATAAGAGTCGCAATTGGCTCCACCTTTCCTCTGACAATTGGCTCTGGCAACTCACCACGCCTCAGGCATAAATAAACGTGTTTGTCGGGAATTGTAAACACGCATATTAACGAGGTGGAATAAATGAGCGAAAAAAATAACCTGTTGCAGCAGCGCAAAGCACAGGCTCTCCCCAAAGGTATCGGTACGCTGTGCGACTGGTACGTTGCCCGGGCAGAGAACGCCACCTTATGGGATCAGGATGGGAACAGCTGGATTGATTTCGCTGGCGGCATCGCGGTACTGAACACCGGCCACCGCCATCCACGCATTGAACAGGCGATTGCCGATCAATTAACAAAGTTTACCCATACGGCTTTTCAGATCACACCTTACGAAAGCTACATCGCACTGGCCGAGCGTATTAATCAGCGGGTTCCCATCGCCGGTGCGGCGAAAACGGCCTTCTTCACCACCGGGGCGGAAGCGGTAGAGAATGCCGTTAAAGTGGCGCGTGCCTATACCCGCCGTCACGGCATTATCACCTTTGGTAACGCGTTCCATGGCCGCACCTTTATGACCATGGCGATGACCGGAAAAGTGGCGCCCTATAAGCGGGATTTCGGCCCGATGCCGCCGTCAGTCTTCCATGCACGCTATCCCAGTGCGGTTCAGGGGATTAGCATCGAGGCGGCACTGACCAGCCTTGAAGAAATTTTTACGCAGGACATTGCGCCTCATGACGTCGCCGCAATCGTGCTGGAGCCGGTGCAGGGCGAAGGTGGATTCCATGCGGCACCCGCAGAGTTTATGGTGCAGTTGCGGGGGCTGGCTGACCGGCACGGCATTCTGCTGATTGCGGATGAAGTCCAGAGTGGATTTGCCCGTACCGGCAAACTGTTTGCCATGGAACACTACCCGGTGAAGGCCGATATCATCACTATGGCGAAAAGCCTGGCAGGCGGGATGCCGCTCTCCGCGGTCGCCGGTCGTGCAGAGGTGATGGATGCACCTGCACCAGGTGGTCTGGGCGGAACCTATGCCGGCAACCCGCTGGCTATCGCCTCGGCCCATGCGGTGCTGGATGTGATAGAAGAGGAGCAGCTCTGCCAGCGCGCCGTTGATCTCGGTGCCCGGCTTGAAGCAGAACTGCAGGAGCAGCAACGCAAACATCCGGATATTGCTGAAGTGCGTGCGCTGGGTTCGATGGTGGCGATGGAGTTCTATCAGGCCAGCACCGCGCAGGCGGTTCAGAAGATGGCGATGGAACAGGGCTTGCTGTTGCTGACCTGCGGAGCCAAAGGCAACGTCATCCGCTTCCTCTACCCGCTCACCATTCCGGATGCCCAGTTCAGCCAGGCGCTGACCATTCTCTCCACGGTGATCGATCACTGTGTCGCACCCGCCGGACATCCCGTCGTCCCGGCCTGATTTCGCTGACGCGTTAACGCAAGTTCATCCCCGTTCGTCCGGCCATCCAGGCCGGACGTCGACAGGAGACGTTTACATGACGATGACTCAGAGTGCGAATGCAGATTCGCTGGCTCAAAACCTGAAACCGCGCCACGTGCGTATGCTCTCAATTGCGGGCGTGATTGGCGCCGGGCTGTTTGTTGGCTCAGGCCATGCTATTTCTGAAGCGGGCCCCGCGGTGTTGATCTCTTATGCCGCCGCCGGTGCGCTGGTGGTCCTGATTATGCGGATGCTGGCCGAGATGGCCGTCGCCTCACCCGATTCAGGCTCTTTCTCAACCTACGCCGATAAAGCGCTGGGACGCTGGGCCGGATTTACCATCGGCTGGCTCTACTGGTGGTTCTGGGTGCTGGTGATCCCGCTGGAAGCCAATGCGGCGGGAACCATTCTTCATGCCTGGTTCCCCGCTGTCGCCATCTGGCAGTTCACGTTTGCTATCACCCTGTTGCTGACCATTACTAATCTGCTCAGCGTGAAAAATTATGGTGAGTTTGAGTTCTGGTTTGCATTGATCAAGGTCGTTGCCATCATCCTGTTCCTGGGTGTGGCAGGTGCGGCAGTGTTTGGTCTGCTGCCTGACAGCAATACCAGCGGTCTGTCGCATCTCTATGACACCCACGGATTTATGCCGAATGGCATCGGCGCGGTCGTGGCTGCCATCCTGACCACCATGTTCTCATTTATGGGCACAGAAATTGTCACGATTGCCGCCGCAGAGTCGAAGAATCCCGGTAAGCAGATTACTCAGGCAACTAACTCCGTCATCTGGCGTATTGCGCTGTTCTATCTGCTGTCGATTTTCTTTGTGGTGGCGCTGGTGCCGTGGAATGCGCCAGGACTGGTTGAACAGGGTTCATGGCAGACGGTGTTACAGGCGATGAACATCCCGCACGCCCGACTGATTGTCGATCTGGTGGTGCTGATGGCGGTGTGCAGTTGTCTTAACTCGGCGCTTTATACCTCTTCGCGCATGCTCTACTCCCTTTCACGCCGCAAAGATGCACCGGCGGCTGCCTCACGCACCAATCGCAGCGGCACGCCGTGGATTGCGGTACTGCTCTCTACCGCGGCTGCATTTCTGGCGGTGATCGCCAATTATCTGGCGCCCAGCGTGGTGTTTGAATTTTTACTGGCCACGTCGGGAGCGATTGCACTGCTGGTCTATCTGGTGATTGCCGCGTCCCACCTGGTGCTGCGTAAAAAGCGCGAGAAAGCGGGTGAAGTCCTGAGTTACCGGATGTGGTTATTTCCTGGCCTGACGTGGGTCACTATCCTGTTCATCGTCACGGTGCTGGTGATCATGTTGTTTGATGCGAAACATCAGGCTGAATTACTGGCAACCGGCGGTTTAACGCTGCTAATTATTACCACCAGCCTGGTGCTGCGTCGTAAAAAGGAGAAGCGGCAGAGCACAAAGTACTTTACTCAGCGCTCTTCTGACTCTTACTGATCTTCACGGAAGCTTTTATAAATGAAACCCACCTTTGAAAACAGAGGTGGGTTTTTTCTGCATATCAACAGATGCAACGCGTGTTAACCCTCAATTATGCAGGGGTTTAATAAGATGCGCACATTATCTGATGATCAATCCGGTAAACTGAATTCCCCGATGCTGACTTAAAATTTCACAAAAGATACTTTACTGGCTCTTAGTGACTTAATGATAAACCCTGTATTGGCTATGGGTTTATATCTTTACTTTCTATGTCACCGTTGCTGCTAAGGCATTTCACTGTCGTTCAGAATAAAACTTCAGAAGAAGCGTTAAAGATAGGTAACGTAAACTATCCCTTTGCTCTTTTCAGGATTTAACCAATGCATTTTTACTTCCAGGGGTAATTTGGTCAGCAGTTCGGGATTCATCAGGTCAGCAGTAGTAACCACAGCCTTACCACTGGCGGGATCATAACAGTCAAACACCACAGGATTTTTTCCGACATTCATATTACATGAACCATTGGTAATGGCTCCGCTGAAAGTAATAGTGCCTGAGTTTGAATCAGCAACAACAGGCCCGGCCAAAGCTATCAGTAGCGTGCTAGTGCAGACAGATAAAAAAGATTTCATTGTGCGTCCTCCTGAGTATGTATCACCTGTTATCGGCTCACATCCTCAAAGATTAAGTGCTAAGTAAAAGAATAAATGTAAATGTACTGGCGCTTAGCCCAATGAAATCCCTTAAAAACCTTTGTTGAGAATAATCCTAATCCAGCCAGCTAACGAGAGTGTAGACCATCGCTGGATAAATTTTCTTTCTTACATTCATTTTTTATTATGGCTTTGTAGCAGCAAATCACGGCTGCCTGTGACTTAATGACGCTTTGCAATAGTTAACACGCTATGCATAGCGCCTTCCGTTAGCGGAAAAGGGTCATGATTAATGTGACGGTGGTAAAAAATAGGTAACTCTTCGCGCTTTAGATGACTTCACTACGTTGCTATTAAAGGCTTCCATTTATCATGACTGAACAGTCAATATAAAAATATCATGAAGAGAATGTTAATTTTACTTAAGCCATTCTCCTGCTGATTAATATTGCCAATACACGTTCAGCTTATTCCAGATACTGGCTGAAACGCAGCAGATAACCATCGGGGTCCTGCACCAGAAACTCCCGCTGACAGGCGGTGGTCTCACCGGTGTCGTAATAGTTATCCCGTAACGCCCGAAAGAGCGGAACGGCATGCTGCTGCAAACGGGTCAGCACAGCCTGAACATCATCGACCTCAATCTGGAAATTAATACCCCGCCCCAGCGGCCAGCGCAGATCGGCTATGTTCCAGCCCTGCGAATGGAACTGCTCAATCATCAATTGCGCCTCTCCATAGCAGAGGTAAGCAAAATCAGGCTGCTGGCGCTGAATTCTCACACTGAACCCCAGCACCACGGTGTAAAAATGCAGTGAAGCGGTAAAGTCAGTGACGGTCAGTTCTGGCACCATAGGGTTCCAGTAAAGGGTTTGATTATCACTCATAGTAAGATCTCATTTTTATCGATTACACTCCTCTCTGATCACCGGCTCTGGATTCTGCTTTGCAGTTCATCCAGCATCAACCGCAGTGCGGCAGACTGGTGTTCACGCGACAGGTAAAGCCCCCATATGCCTATGCGTTGTGGCTCATAATCGGGCAGTAATTTTACCAGCTTCCCTGCTTCCAGTGCGTGGCGAGCCTCCTGCTCAGGCACCATCGCTATCCCGCAGTGCGCTATCGCCGCGTCACACAACAGTGAAGAGATACCTGCACTGAAATTTCCTCTCACGGCAACCGCGATTTTCTCCCCGCCAGCCGCCGTGAAATGCCAGCTCTGCCCGGCAAAGCGACTGTAGTAGAGGCAGTTATGCTGAGCCAGATCGTCCGGGGTTTCCGGGTTACCCCGCGCCTTAAGATACTCAGGTGAGGCGCAGAGTACCGAGTGACATTCGCCAAGACGGCGTGCGATCGCCCCCGGCTCTGGCGAGTCGGTGATGCGAATAGCGAGATCGATACGCTCACCAATCAGGCTTACTGGCTGATTGTTAATTTCCAGCTCAATGCGCAGTGCCGGATAACGCGTCAGAAAATCGGGGATCACCGGGCCGACAAGATGAAGAGCCGTAAAGTGGGCGCAGGCGATGCGAAGCGTTCCGGCCGGGACGCCCTGGGTGGTTTCCTGCTGGATCGCCTCTGAGAGCAGGGCCAGCTGACGGGTTTTTTGCAGGATCGCCTCACCGGCAGGCGTTAGGGTCAGCTGGCGCGAAGAGCGATGCAGCAGACGCGTTCCCGCCCACTTTTCCATCTCCTCCAGATAACGGCTGACCATCGGTCGGGATATCCCGAGCGATCGTGAGGCGGCACTCAGGCTGCCCAGTTCACATATCCGGTTGAAAACGGCTGCCGCCGTGACTCTGTCCATCCACTCCACCTGTTCGGATCATGAAACTCAGCATCTCTGATTGCGGGAATTCTAACAGATAGCCAGATGCGTAGAATAGCGCCACTGATACTGAACATCGCCCGTTACGCCTGCCTGAATCAGGCATTTATCTCTGAGGATCCTCAATGAAAACTACGCTGTTACCTGTGATGCTGGTGCTGGCCTCGGCCTCCGCCAGCGCAGCCACCCTGCAACTGCAAACCTATAATCCGCAGGAAAAGGGTATCTTTGCCGTCTCCTCAACGCTGGTTACCGGGCCAACCGAAGCGATTCTGTTTGATGCCCAGTTCAGCACCCAGGACGGTGAAAAACTGGCAGAGATGATTAAAAAGAGTGGAAAAACGCTAAAGGAAATTGTGATCACTTCTGGCGATCCCGATTTCTACTTTGGTCTGGAGCCGATTGTTAAAGCCTGGCCGGACGTGAAGGTGGTTGCTGCGCCTGCGGTGGTGAAGCATATCCAGCAGACGCATGACGCCAAGCTGAAATACTGGGGTCCACAGATGAAGCAGGGCGCGCCGGATAAGGTGTTTGTGCCTGAAGTGACCCATCAGACCCGCTTTAGCGTCGACGGCGAGGTGCTGGAGCTGCGTCATCCGGAGCAATACGCGGCTTATATCTGGATCCCGTCTGCGAGCACCATTCTGGGCGGTACCGCCCTCTCCTCGGGCATTCATGTCTGGACGGCTGACACTCAGACCGTTCAGAGCCGCGCTGAGTGGCGTCATATCCTGACCGAAATGCAGGCCCTGAACGCGAAGAACGTGATTCCGGGTCACTATCTCGGTGCCCGTCCGGCCGGTTCACAGGCGGTGGATTTCACCCTGAATTATCTGAAGAGTTTTGAAGCGGCGCTGGCGCAACATAAAACCTCAGCGCAGGTGATTACCGCCATGAAAGCCGCCTGGCCGAAACTGGCAGAACCCGCTTCACTGGAACTCAGCGCCAAAGTCAATACCGGCGAGATGAAGTGGTAAACCTCGCTGAGAGGTCAGCTGACTACCGGGTTTGCAACGTTTAAGCAGACCCGGCTGAACCCATTGACCTGATCTAAAGATGCCCGGGCGCTATCTTTTAGCCAGATAGCGCCTGTCATCGCGCGCTTGCAACCGCGCCTCCGCCGGTGTGGGGAAGATATATTGAAACAGATCGCGGTAAAAACTCAGATGCTTCAGCAATCCTTCCTGTATGGATTTACTGATGTCTTTGATCAGAAATTCCTGGGTCGTGCTGAAGTTAGTCACGCTAAAAAAGGTTTTGTCATAGACGTTGACCACGCCTTCCCATTTCATCACCTGCTCTTCCGGGGAAGCCCCTTCAGAGGCAACAAATATCCCTTTATGGGATTTCACACCCTGCTTACTGACATAGGTAGTTAACGCATCATAGCCGCGCTTGTTACGCCAGCGGCAGAATTCGTAGGGCACATCGTAATGGGGCAGCACAAAGTCCGGACTCCGAAAATGTTCATCACCAATTAACCCATCCAGCGTGACCGTGAAATGCAGGAAATCCTGCAGGAAGTCGAACTGGCGGGTTTTAGTCAGTGTGACATTAATGGTGTAGTGACCTGCATGCACATACCAGTAATTGGTAAAGCCGGTGACCAGAATACAGAACGCCTGCCAGTCACTGAGTCTTCGATCCCCCGCCAGCCCCCTGAAACGACTGATCATCATCCGTGATTTGGGATGCTGATACGCTTTCAGCAGCGGATCGTTCATACCTTTCAGTAACATCAGGCACACTCCTTGATAGATTGCGCTTATCCTGCCACGCCCTGATCAGGGTGAAAAGTGTCGTTGGTCTGAATGTGACCCCTATTAAAATCTGGCGGGTGGCGTGAAACGGACTGCGGGATCGGGGGAGAGGGGTTTTAAATTCTTCAGAGAGGGTAAACCGGAGGCATCCATAATGAAACAGGATGCCAGCCTTACGGGCTGGCTTGTCAGAGCTTCGCGAGCGTCTTCAGCGTTTCTGGGTTCTGCTGCACCATGCGGATCAGTAAAACAGCCTGGGCGTTAGGTCTGGCCCTGCCCTGTTCCCTGCAACCCCACCAGCACCTCACTTAAGTGCGTGACCAGCTTCCGCACTTTATCCGGGATAAAGCGGGCATCGGGAAACACAGCATAAAGATAACGGTCGGGAAGCCGCCAGTCCGGTAAAACCCGCACCAGTCGGCCGGATGCCAGCGCGTCTGCGCCGATAAGTGTTTGTAACCCACCGATCCCCAGCCCCGCTTCAAGGGCCTGCATCAATGCATCACTGTTGTTAGAACGAAATGCACTTTCCACCGGCACAGACACCCTCGCGGTCGCGGACACCAGCTGCAGCGGCGCATCGGGCGACACGCCGCTAAAACGTATGTGGGGATGGTGCTGCAGGTCACTGGGGGCTTGCGGCGTGCCGTTTCGCGCTATCCACTCAGGGGAAGCCACCAGCACGGTTTCAACCGTAGTGAGTGAACGGGCAGCCAGTGTAGCGGGCGGTGATTCGCTGAGGCGGATCGCCACATCAACGCCTTCACCAATGAGATCCGACAGACGATCCTCCAGTGCAATATTCAGACGCAGCGCGGGATGCGCCTGCTGGAATGCAATCAGATGCGGAATAAGCCGCTGCCCGATGCCGCTCGGCAGTTGCATATAGAGTTTGCCGTGCAGAGGCTGCGATTCAGGCCGTAGTTGCTGCTCCAGCTCTTCCATCGCGCTGAGCAGTTGCCTGACCTGCTGCAGATAATGCTGACCCTGCTCCGTCAGCGCCATTTTTCGTGTGGTGCGGTGCAGCAACACCACCCCCAGCGCCTCTTCAAGCGCGGCGATCTGCTGGCTTACCGCAGACTGCTTCATGCCGTTTTGCCGGGCCGCCGCCGAAAAAGATCCCGCTTCCGCCACCCGGATGAAGGTCTGAATGGCATTCAGTTTGTTCTGCATTTATTGATTTTCCTGATAAGTGACATCCGGTTCAGGGGATTTAATCAGAAATAAACGCAGGTGAGAATGCGGCTTCTCTCTTAACAGGGCATTGATCATGAAAACGACACAGGATAAGAAGGTTGCGCTGGTGGCGGGTGCCAGCGGGATTGTCGGTCAGCAACTGAGTCAGGCACTGGTAGCAGACCACTGGCAGGTCAAAGCACTGACGCATCGGTCAGACTATGCAGTCAGCGGAACAGAGGTTATTGCGGTTGATCTGCGAGATAGCCAGCAGTGCCAGCAACGGCTGGCATCACTCACCGACGTCACACATATCTTTTACAGCGCCTGGCTGAACGCTTCTGACTGGGGAACCATGGTCGGGCCGAATCTTGCCATGCTGCAAAATCTGGTTCATACCATGGAGGATGTCGCCCCACTTGAGCATGTCAGCCTGATGCAGGGATACAAAGTGTATGGCGCCCATCTCGGACGCTTTAAAACGCCGGCGCGGGAAAGCGATCCTGGCGTACCGGGTGATGAATTTAACGCCGCGCAGCTGAACTGGCTGAGCGCACAACAGCACGGTAAAGCCTGGCACTGGAGTGCGCTGCGGCCCGGTGTGGTCGGCAGTGACAGGCCGGGCAACAGCATGAACCTGGCGCTGAGCCTGGCGCTGTACGCCTCAATCTGTCGCGCGGCGCGGCTGCCCTTACGCTTTCCCGGTTCGCCGGAAACCTGGCACAGTATGGTCGATTTTACCGATGCCACTCTGCTGGCCGACGCGACGATCTGGGCCGCACGCACTTCTGACGCATGCAATCAGGCGTTTAATATCAACAATGGCGATCTCTGGCGCTGGAGTGAGCTGTGGCCGGTCATTGCAGCTTGGTTTGAACTGGAGATCGCGCCGCCGGTTTCGCTGTCGTTCCGGCAACTATTTCAGGATTATCGTGCGCTGTGGCGGGAAATCGCCGCTGCCGACGCGCTGATCCAGCCCGATATTCTGGCGCTCAGTGATGGTGCCTTCGCTGATTTTGTTTTTGGCTGGGATTACGACATGTTTGGCGACGGCAGCAAGCTGCGGCGGGCGGGATTCCACGGTTATCGCGCAACGGATAAGATGTTCTGCGATCTGTTTGCCCGCTTTCGGGCGGCCCGGATCATTCCGTGATGATCCGCTGATTACAGATGCAGAGAGCAGTAAAGTCGCTCTCTGCATCGGGTCAGCATTAGCGCCCTTTCTTCTTACGTCCCGGCTGGACAAAGCGCTTGCGTGAGGCACCGTTAGCATCCGCTTTTTCAGCGGGTTTCGCCGCACTCTTCTGCGGCTTTTTGGCGGCGGCCGGTTTCGCCGGGGCTTTAGCTTTCTTCGCAGGTTTATCTTCTGAGGAGGAGTTCTCCAGCAGTTTAAACAGCTCAACGAGTTCGTCGTCAGTGAGATCGCGCCATTCACCCAGCGGTAATCCCTTGAGATTGACGTTCATGATGCGGGTGCGCTCAAGCTTCGTCACTTCAAAGCCAAAATGCTTACACATGCGGCGGATCTGGCGATTCAGCCCCTGAACCAGCGTGATGCGGAAGACAAACGGCGCTTCTTTCTTCACTTTGCACTTTTTGGTCACGGTGCCCAGCATCGGCACGCCCGCGCTCATTCCGGCAATAAACTCATCGGTGATCGGCTTGTCGACCGTAACGACATACTCTTTTTCGTGGTTGTTACCGGCCCGCAGGATCTTGTTGACCAGATCACCGTGGTTGGTAAGGAAAATCAGGCCCTGAGAATCTTTATCGAGGCGGCCAATCGGGAAGACGCGCTTGCTGTGATTGACGAAATCGCTGATGTTATCGCGCTCGCCCTCTTCCATGGT
Source organism: Pantoea sp. paga (assembly GCF_007558755.1). Taxonomy (NCBI): domain Bacteria; kingdom Pseudomonadati; phylum Pseudomonadota; class Gammaproteobacteria; order Enterobacterales; family Erwiniaceae; genus Pantoea; species Pantoea sp. paga. The sequence goes on along the minus strand of NZ_VLTF01000003.1, from coordinate 68,021 downwards.
GGTGATAATCCCCACCGGCTTATTCAGGGCAATCAGCACCAGATCGTCTTCATCGCGCGGCTCGATAAGCTGACCATTGACCTTCACCACATCGCCTGCAAATACCTGCGCGCCCACAGTGGCGCGTTTGCCGTTAATGAAAACGTTGCCCTGCTCGATGTAACGATCGGCGTCACGACGGGAGCAGATGCCGCTCTCGCTGATGTATTTATTAAGACGAGTTGATGAGTCAGTCAGCATGATTCCTCCAAAAAACGCGGACTATACCTTACCGGCGGGGGCTTGCGAAGTCTTTGCACCGGAAACTTTTGCCGCTCGTTGCCAGCCCGATGATTGTCCGTAATTACAGGTCAATCTCCATCGCCATACAGCGCAACGCGCAACCCGCCAGCTTTGACGGATAAAGACTTTCTCCCAGCTGCCGGAAGCCATGCTGCTGATAAAAGCTCACGGCGTTCGGCGTTGACTCGAGCGTCAACCGGCGATAGCCACGCTGCAGCGCCTCCGCTTTAATCGTGTCGATGATCAGCCCCGCCATTCCCTGTCCGGCGAAGCCGGGCAGCGTAAAAATGGCTTCAACGCTCGCGGCGGCGAGATCCAGCGATCCCATAGCAACCGGCACGCCGTCCGGGCCATCAATCACGAAGAAGGGATTCACGCGGATCATCGCGGGAAAACTGGCGGGCATCCGGTCCGGCGTCCAGGCGGCAAGGACATCGGATGGATAGGCGTGCTGGCAGCCATGACGGATGGCCAGATTTCTGATGTTCCATAAATGGTGCGCCTCTTCGGGCGATGCCTGTCTGACAATCATCGTGTCCTCCGGTTTCTGAACAGAGCCGCTACGTTATCACATCGCTTTGCGGCTATCTGCGAATACCGCCGGGTTCTGACGGCCGTAGCCTCTCCGCAGTTACGCGCGGTCATGAAGCGCTGCTGCATCAGCAACCGGACTGTTTCCGTGTTGCTGCATTTGCAACAGCTCGCTTATGCAAAACTGGATTTTAATCTATTAATTTCAATTATTTAATCTCTGGCACGGTTACTGCTTAGTTTTTTCTTTTATATCTGAAAGTTTGGAAAAATTAACTATTCCATTAATCCAGCTATATGCCAGGAGAAAACTATGTCACTGAACCAACCTTTACAGTTCGCCTACTGGGTGCCGAATGTTTCGGGCGGACTGGTGATCAGTCAGATAGAGCAGCGTACCCGCTGGGATGCCGAATACAACCGCAAACTGGCGCAGATCGCTGAACAGGCGGGTTTTGATTACGCGCTGACGCAGATTCGGTTTACTGCCGGATATGGCGCAGATAATCAGCATGAATCGGTCACATTCTCGCAGGACTTACTCAGCCACACCTCGAAATTAAAAGTGATTGCCGCTCTGCTTCCCGGCCCGTGGAATCCGGTATTGGCGGCAAAGCAGATTGCCACCATCAGCCATATTTATGGTCCACGCATCGCCGTTAATATTGTCAGCGGCTGGTTCCGGGGCGAGTTCAAAGCAATTGGTGAACCCTGGCTCGATCATGAAGAGCGCTATCTGCGTTCAGAAGAGTTTATTCGCTGCCTGCGGGGCATCTGGCGTGAAGAGAGCTTTAGCTTTGCCGGCGATTTCTATCGCTTCCGCGATTATGTGATGAAACCCAAGCCGTTGTCACCGCTACCGGAAATCTTCCAGGGTGGCAGTTCACGCGCGGCGCGCGACATGGCCGCCAGGGTGTCAGACTGGTATTTTACCAACGGTAATACCCCGGACGGTGTCCGTCTGCAGGTCGCGGATATCCGTGAAAAAGCCGGGCGTAATCAACATCAGGTCAGAATCGGGCTGAACGGTTTTGTGATTGCCCGCGAGAGCGAACAGCAGGCGCAGGCGGTGCTTCATGAGATCATCAGCAAAGCCAACCCGGATGCGGTAAAAGGCTTTCAGCATGAGGTTAAAAATGCAGGCAGTGCCTCACCCGAAGGAGAGGGAAACTGGGCGAAATCGTCGTTTGAGGATCTGGTGCAGTACAACGACGGCTTTAAAACCAATCTGATTGGCACACCGCAGCAGATTGCTGAACGGATTATCGAACTGAAGCAGGCCGGTGTGGATCTGCTGCTGCTGGCATTTCTGCACTTTCATGAAGAGGTCGAATTCTTTGGCCGCGAAGTGATACCGCGGGTCCGCGAGCTGGAGGCGCAGGCTTTGATTGAAGCGTGAAAAAGGTACGCCGCAGAAGAGAGTTATACCCGACCGCATCCGGGGCGCGATGAACGCTCAGATCTGCTGCAACGTCGCCCGCCGCTATCATTTTCAGATAGCGACAGACGACGTTCACCTTGCTTTTCACTACGCAAAACAGATCGGTTAAAAGCGGGCGTTAAGCCCGACGTTCCATGTCACCTGATGCATGTCGCTGTTGCCTGTGACCGCCGAGACGCCCGCAAAGGCATTCACCGAGGTGCCAAGCGGCACGCTCGCACCCACAGCCATATCGATCCAGTTATCATCACTGGCATCGCTGCTGCGGGTAAAGGCAGTGCGGGTCGATTTCAGTCCGGCGGTGACAGCCGAATCGCTGTCGCCAAACTGATGGTTGTAACTGACCTGCGCCCAGGGATTGATCAGTAAATCTTTGCTGTCGATACGCCAGCCCACTGCACCGATTTGAGAGTGCAGCGTCTGGTCACCAAAGCGCATTGAGGTGCTGCTGTTGCCCTCCTCTTTATAGCCATCGACCTGGGTGTAGTCGAGCGCATAGCTGGCCACCGGGCCGGTAGAAACATAACTACCCAGCGGCAAATCCCAGCCGGTCTGCAGCCGCATCCCCAGCACCTTACCGTTGCTGTTGCCCTTTTCCGTGCGGGTCGCCGGTCCCAACCTGATCTGACGCTCAATATCATCAAAGTCGAGATCCGCATAATGGGCATCCGCATTAATCCATCCCCGATCGAGATAATTCAACTGACTCCAGAGCGCCACCAGATTGCCGCGTAAACGGTAATCAAAGCGCGACGAGGGATCCTGACGTTGCGAGGTCGTAGAGAGCATGGCACCGGCCTGCCAGTGATCGGTCAGCTGATAGCCCACACCCACGGTGCCGCTGGCACTGGTGGCATCACCATCCTGCAGGCTGTCACCGCGGAAATCACGCTGCTGTCCGGCATAACCGCCGAAGACCGTAAACTCCCCGGCGTTAGCGGGCTGCTGACGCTGCTGCTGCAGATGTCCATCCAGCGTATTGTGCGCATCGCCCACCAGCATCGACGGCGCCCGACTCAGCGCAGCCACCTGCAGCGGCGCATTCAGCACCGACTGAATGTAATCGGCGATCAGCGCATGGACCGCCGGGCTGGGATGCAGTCTGTCTGCAAACAGATACTGCTGTGACTGCGAAAATCCTGTCGTCGATGAGGTGCAGTCCATCGCCGAGACACCTGGCGGACAGGCCATTCCGGCCGTATTAGTGAGTCCATACAGGCCCGGATTAGCGATCACCTCATTAAACAGGCCATTGATATCCACCCGCGCGATGTTCCTGCGCGCGGCCACCAGCCCCTGCTCTTCAGCCTGGTTGTAACGGTCGGTGAGTGCCGCCGCCTCCTGACTCAGTAACTCCCAGGCGGCAATCAGCTGCTGCGCAATGGCATCCCGGATCAGCGGGATTGAAGAGATTTGTCCGGCCGCCTCGCCAAGCGCGGTTTCAATCGCCTGCTCTCTTGCGGCACGGTCAGGCGTAGTGGTGGTGCTCAGCGACTGAAACAGCGCCGCCGTAGCAGGTTGTGCCGCTGGACCAAGAACCTGCAGAATCGCCTGCAGCAGGGCGGGCGTTGCTCCTACATTGGGTACCGTCGGAACAATCACCGTTCCTGCTCCGGCATCCAGCAACCGGCTGACCTGTGAGGCCGCTGCACTGGCGCTGTTATCCACTATCTGCCGGGCAGCGAGAGGGGCAAGAGCCGCCGCCGCTAAATCATTGCCACCAATCCAGTGAATATAGAGACCGTCCGGATCAGCCCGTCCGCCCCGCGCCGCAAGGTAGTTATCAAGCTGATCCTGAGTGTTAAACAGGGGATTAATCGCAGGCACCGCAACTGCGCCACCTTCGGCATAGTTGTTTCCGCCCTGCGACGAAGGGCGCAGGTTATCACCCAGCGACTGCGCTACGATCTCGTCATAGAGCGGATGAGCCGCGCCATCATAGGTAAAGCGCCCGACGTTCCCGCCATCACTCAGGCTATCGCCAAAGACGGTGAGGTCGCTCCAGGCCATCGCAGGCAGCGGCGACAGCAGGCTAAGCGTGGCACAGCAGAAAAGGTATTGCGCGTGAAGGGGTTTCATCAGCAGCTCCGCACAAATCAAATGAAAGTCAGAATGAGTAAGAACCGCGCCGGCTGGCGCAGCAAGCTGTAAGCGTAGACGGCTGAGGAAAGGGGGGGCAGAAAATACGGGATCGCGCTCGCAAAGCAGAGAAATTTGACTTAAAGATCAGCCGTGCCGGTTCAGGTGAAATACCGGGAACCCGCCACGGCGTCGTTACACTGGCTACTTTTTGCTGGCGGGTTTCAGTCCGCGATTAAGATCCTGTAACCGTTTCATCGTCTTAACGGTGCGCTGTGGCAGCGTTGAGGCAACGGACAGGATCAGCATCTCCAGACAGACCATAATCGTGCCGTGCAGGGGAATGCGTCCCTTCTCGCCGCCACGCGGCACATTGATTACGACATCCGCCTCGCGGGCGAAAAAAGAGTCGGTGGCGTTGGTCAGCAGAATTATCGGTATATCCAGCCGCTTCGCTTCACGCACCACGGTTGTCCCTTCCCGGTGCGCCGACTGTTGCGCCATCATGATCAGCACGTCGCCACGCTGTAGCGCCAGCATCTGCTCTGCCAGTGCAATACCGGCACGGTTAAGGGAAAAGGCGGGCAGCCCGATACGGTTGAGCAGCCGCACGCTGTAGTCCGCCAGAATACCAGAGGCGTTGATGCCGAAAATAGCGACCTGCCGCGCTTCGCCCAGCAGCGCTACGCTATCCGCTACCGCCACCCGATTCTGCGGCTGCGACAGCACCTCACAGGCGTGCCGGTGGCCCTCCAGCACAAAGTCGATGGCGCTGGTCACATCGCTGGTCACCTCACTGACAGTGGTGATCATCTTATCTTCAGAGGTCAGTGACGGGCCAAACCAGGCCTTAAGTGACTGTTTGAGGTCGCGCAGCCCGCTGAAGCCCAGCGCCTGAATCGCGCGGATTACAGTGGCATCAGAGGTGTGATTCGCCACAGCGATCTCCATCGCGGTGCTCTCCAGCACCGTTTCCCGCTGTTGATCGATATAACGCGCCACCGCCAGCAGGCGGGGTGAAAGCTGCTTTTCACGGGCGCGAAGACGCTCTGCCACCACATCCACTCTGTTTTTAACGGGCCTGTTTTGTTTCATGCTGCACCTGCAACTGGGGTTAAACGTGTGAAAGGCTCATCGGTAGTCTGGCTAAGGAGTCAGGTTTCAGGGCCGGGAGATGTAGTAAAAGCGTCCTGCCGCTTTATATTTCACCTGCTGACAATGTGGATTTAACCAAAGCCCTTACCTCTCTATAAAAATATATTTATTATTTTCAATAAAATAAAACTGACAGCCAACATTTTTGCAGCGATAAACGACACGGCAAAAATGTAGTCAATTCTATTCAAATTATGTTTACTACTACAATAGCGGATGTTTGAATGATTCTCAATTACAGATGAGAAGTATTGTCGTCCGGGAGACGAAATGATGTCTGACCCCTGATGCGATTCTCCTCTGCTTAAAGCGCTGCATATTGCAGACCACCTCCAGGGAAGCCCTGAGTGACAGACCGTCATGCAGGGCGTATTTGCTTCAGAAACTGCCAGTAACAGACACCAAAAGAAAAATGAAAAACAAAGACTCACGATATCCGGCCCGGCACCCCGCTCTGGTCGTGGCGATCTGCAGCAGCATTATGCTGCCACAGGTCAATGCAGCAACCGACAGCGCTCCGGATATGACCGTGACCGCGGATGCCAGCTCAGAGGGAAGTTACAGCGCCACTCAGAGTAGCGTCGCCAGTAAAATGCCGACCGCGCGGCTTGATGAGGCGCAGTCTGTCAGCGTGGTGACGCAGCAGCAACTGGACGATTACCAGGCAAGCTCACTGGCGGATGCGATGCGCTTTGTCAGCGGTGTGACCGAAGCGAACACGCTGGCTGGCACTGAAGATGGCTTTGTCCGACGCGGATTTGGCAGCAACGCCGATGGCTCCATCTACCGGGATGGTATCCGCAGCAGTCAGGGATTGAATTTCGATGCCACGACCGAGCGGGTTGAGGTGTTGAAAGGCTCCTCCTCGCTGCTCTACGGCATTCAGAATCCGGGCGGCATTATCAATGTGGTCAGCAAAAAGCCGCAATACAGCTGGCACTCCAGCGTCAGCGGACGTTACGCCAGTGAAGGTGGCGGTGCAGGCACGCTGGATGTCACCGGTCCGCTGGGCAACGGTTTCGCCTTCCGCCTGATCGCCGAAAAGCAGAATCAGGATTACTGGCGCAACTTTGGCAGTGAAGAGCACACACTGCTGGCACCCTCTCTGCAATGGTATGGCGAGCAGGCAAGTTTTCTGATCAGCTATGCCGACTACCGCTATGACATTCCCTACGATCGCGGCACGGCCTTTATCGACGGCAAGCCAATCGACATCGGTTATAAAGATCGGCTGGATGACAAAGCCAATCACGCCTGGGGCCATAACAAAACCCTGAATGCCCACTATGACTGGCAGTTTAATGATGAGTGGCGAACCCGGTTAACCCTGGGCTGGAACCAGCGGCGCTATGATAACAATGAAGTGCGCGTGACGGCGGTGAACGCCAGCAGCGGCGTGGTCACACGTCGCGCCGATGCCAATCGCGGGTTTAACCACAAAACCAAATATCTGAGCTGGGATCTGCTGGGCAATCCCGAAATTCTGGGTATGCAGCACGCGCTGGTGGTGGGCACCGACTATGAGATGAACCAGACTTATCGTGCCCATCAGTATCAGGGCAAGGTCAACCGCCAGTTCAACTATTACTCGCCTGAATATGACCTGCTGTCACCGGTCACGGACGCCAGCACGGAAAATAGCGCAGCCGCCAATAACCTGAACCGCATTCATAGCCGGTCGCTCTACGCCAAAGACAGCATTTCTCTGTCACCCGACTGGATTGTGGTGGTTGGCGGTCGTTATCAGCATTATGAACAGCGCGCCTCGCGCGGATTTAATCCGCAGGTGGAAACCCTGAATGATGAGGGTAATAAGTTTCTGCCGCAGGCGGGGGTGATCTACAAACTCACACCTGATCTCTCTTTCTACACCAGCGTCAGTAAGTCGTTCACGCCGTCAACCGATGTCGATGATGATGGCAATGTCGGCAAACCGGAACAGGGCACCAGTTGGGAAGTTGGCAGTAAATGGCAACTCTCGCCGAAACTGTTTGCCACCGTCGCGCTCTATCGGATAGATGAAAAAGCGATGTCGCTGAATATTAATGGCAGCACGCGGGCTATTGATAAAGCCCGTTCGACCGGTGCTGAGTTTGAACTGAATGGCGAAATTGCACCCGGCTGGGATGTGAGTGCGAACTACAGCTATGATCAGGCAGAGATCGTTAATGACCGGGTAAATCCGAATAACAATGGCAATCGTCTGCAGAATGCGCCGCGTCATGCCGGTGCGCTCTATCTCAGTCATGAGATGCAGATCAGCAGCCTGCCCGGCTCGTTCCGGCTCGGCGGCGGCGCACGCTATGTCGGCAGCCGTGCGGGCGATCCCGATAACAGTTTCACCCTGCCCGACTATGTGGTGGCAGACAGTTTCGTGGCATGGAACAACCGCCTGTTCGGTGAAAAAACACAGCTACGTCTGAACATCAATAACCTGTTTAACCAGCACTACTACAGTTCAAGCGGCGGCAACCTGCGCGTCCGTGAAGGCGAAACCCGCAATCTGATGGTACAGGCCCGTGTTGAATTTTAAATCGCTGCGCTGTGCATTATTAATGCTGAGCGTGATACTGGTCAGCACCGGCACGACCGCCCGGACGCTGACCGACATCACCGGCCGTGAGGTAGAGATACCCGATCATCCGCAGCGTATTGTGCTGGGTGAAAGCCGGATGCTCTACAGCGTCGCGCTGCTGACGCCCGGCAATCCGCTGCAGCATATCGCTGGCTGGCCACAGGATCTGAAAAAGTATGATCCCCAGACCTGGCAGATTTTTGCCAGTAAGTTTCCGCAGATGGAGGATATTCCCGTTCTGGGTCTGGATGGCGTCAATGACATGAATCCCGAACAGGTGATCGCACTGAAACCGGACCTGGTGATCCTGCCGCAGCTGGCGCGCGGCAGTGAAAGCGGAGCAGTGCTGGAGAAGATGCTCAGCGCGGCGCATATTCCGGTGGTGAAGATCGATCTGCGGGTTGAGCTGCTGAAAAATACCGAGCGCAGCATGACGCTGCTGGGCGAGGTGCTGAATCAGCCGCAACGGGCTGCTGACTTCAATCGCTTTTACCGCAGCCACATGCAGCGCATTGAGAGCCGACTGGCGGACTATCACGGTGCTAAACCTAAAGTTCTGTTGCAGCTGCATCTCGGGCGGCGCAGTGAATGCTGCGTGACGTCGGTAAATGGCAATCTGGGTGAGCTGCTGCGCTTTGCCGGAGGCGACAACATCGCCAGTCAGCAGATCAAAGGCGTGTTCGGGCGGCTGAGTGAGGAGAGTGTGATTGCGGCACAGCCAGACTTTTACTTCGCCACCGGCACCGGCAGCGCCGATGAAGCGGGAGCCTTAAAACTCGGCCCTGCCGTCACAACAGCGCAGACCCGGCAGAGCCTGCTGGCGCTGACCGGTCAGCAGAATGCGCTGAAGCAGCTGACGGCATTGCGGGACGGTCACGCCGGGGCAATCTGGCACAACTTTTACCTCAGTCCGTGGCACGTGGTAGCGACAGAATTCTTCGCCACCACGCTCTACCCGCAACTGTTCCGCGATGTCGATCCTGAACAGACATTGCGTCAGCTGTTCCATGATTTCCTGCCGATCCCCTATTCGGGCAGCTACCTCTATCGGCTCGCACCGGAGGCGACGCCGGGATCAGGCGGCTGACAACCCGCGATTTTTCACCCGGACGATATCGGCCATTACCGACAGCGCAATCTCCGCCGGGGTTTTGCTGCCGATGGGCAGACCGATGGGCGCATGGATGCGGTCCAGTTCGGCACGATCCATTCCGGCGATCTGTTGCAGTCGCGCCCGTCGTTTCTCGCTGTTTTTCGCCGAGCCCATGATGCCGATATAGAACGCGGGTGTCGCGATCGCCTCCATCATCGTCAGGTCGTCAATGCGAGGATCGTGGGTCAGTGCCACAATCGCCACCGCTGCATGCGCGCCGTTCAGCTCCAGCCAGCGCGCCGGATGCTGTGACACCAGCGTCACGTTGTCCGCAGCGCTGAAGTGACTCTCCAGATCCGTCAGCATCTCCGGTCGGTGCTCACAGACCCGCACGTGAAATCCCAGCATCTGCCCGAGCCGGATGCACTCATATGCCACAGTCGAGTAGCCCGCGATCAGCAGTTCAGGTATCGCACCAACCGGCAGTAACATCTGCTGTTCACTGGCATCCAGCGCAGGCAACACCCTGTCAGGAGCGAGCACTTCCCACTGCGCACGTTCGCCGGGTCGTATCATTTTCACCATCGGCTGCTGTCCGCTCAGCGCGCGCTGCATCGCCCTTAGCAGCGCCAGCGTGGCATCATCGGGCGGCAGAAACTCAATGACGATCTCCAGGCTGCCGCCGCACGGCAGGCTGACGTCAGGACGCATCCCGCCCTCCCCGTACCGCACCCGCTGACTGCTGGCGCGATAGGCCCCTGCCGCCAGCTGCGCCAGAAAGTCCTCTTCAATGCAGCCGCCCGACAGCGATCCGCAGTAAGCACCCGTTTCATTGACCGTCATCAGGGTGCCAGGCGCGCGCGGCGAAGATCCATAGGTGCGCAGCACCGTGCAGAGCCAGACCTGCTGACCCGCCTGGCAGCTGCTCAGTGCCGCATTAATCACACGTTGATCCAGCGTTATCATGAAAATTCCTCTATCAACTGCAGATCAGCGGGGAGATCGATATCACACAAACAGCCGCGATCCTGAAGCGGCAACCGGACGGCGAGTGACTTCACCGCCGCCTGCGGCCCGGCATCGCCCTGTAGCGTGCTCAGCATCGGGTAGCAGTGGTGCTGAAAGCCCACCGGATGGCCCGGCCTGCCGTCAATCCACGGCCTGACGATCGGCGCGTCAGCCAGCGCAGCGCTGACGGCGCGGTAACTTTCAGGCGTGACAAACGGCATATCGCCCAGCGCAATCAGCCAGCCGTCATAGTCACGGCTGGCTTTGACACCTGCGGCGATCGATTCGCCCAGCCCGCCGCTGTCACACAGCACCAGGGTAGCCTGCGAGCAGAGCGCCTTAAGCGCAGCGGCGTCCGGGCGCGTGACCACAAACAGGTCAAGACCACTGGCAGCAGCCTGCTCCAGTGTGCGTTGCAGCACCGGTTTGCCATTCAGGTCGGCCAGCAGCTTATGCCCACCTGCCTGCTGGCGAAAACGGCGACTCAGCCCGGCAGCCAGCACAATCAAGGCTATCTTCACTCTTTCTCTCCGCTAAGCGTGAAAAACGGGCGCAGGTTTCAGCCCGCGCCCGCATATCCTCACATCGACCTGCTGGCAGCAGGTCAGAAACAGGCTCAGATAATCTTATCGAGAGTAATAGGTAAGTCGCGCACCCGCTTGCCGGTGGCATGGAACACCGCATTACTGATCGCTGCCGCAACGCCCACGATACCCAGCTCACCCACGGCTTTACCGCCCATGGTGGTCGCCTCAAAATCGGGCTCGCCAACGTTGATGGTGGTAATGCTCGGGATGTCAGCGTTAACCGGCACCAGATAGTCGGCCAGGTTGTTGTTGATCACCCGACCATTGCGTGGATCGACGATGCCCTCTTCCATCAGCGCCTGACCGACGCCCATGATCATGCCGCCAATCCACTGGCTGCGCGCCAGTTTAGGGTTGTAGAGACGACCGCTGTCGAGCGCCGCCACCATCCGTTTGACCCGGATAGTGCCGAAATCTTCATCGACCCGCACTTCGACAAACTGCGCGCTCCAGCTGTGGGCCGAGAATTTTTCAGGGCGGCTCATATCATTGAGATTACGCACCATCTTGTCGCGCTCGCTCTGTGACAGATCGTCCGGGAAAGTGCCGCCTTTCACCGTCAGACTCTCCACCGGTGCCAGGCTTGCCAGCCGGGCAAATGAGACCGCCAGACCGCTGCGCAGATTATGCTGAACCCCGTCGCCTTTCAGCGTGAGCTGAGATGCCGGAGTGCCATTCAGTGGCGACTGTGGCAGCTCGCTGGCGAGTTTCAGCAGCTGGTCGCGCATTCGTCTGGCGGTATCGTTTACCGCTGCGGTCACGTTGCCCGCCAGCTGCGATCCACCTGCGACACCGGCACGCGGCAGCTCAGTATCACCCAGCTGAACTTCGATGGTGGTGGAGGCGACGCCAAGAATGTCGGCAGCGGTCTGCGCCAGGATGGTGTAGGTCCCGGTGCCGATATCCGCACCGGCGCACTGCACCACAAATTTACCCTGTGGCGTCAGGATGATTTTTGCCTCAGCAGGCAGTTTGTTGACCGGATAGGTGCCAGAGGCCATGCCCCAGCCAATCAGTTCACGCCCTTCGCGCATCGACCGCGGCGTCATAATGCGCTTATCCCAGCCAAAGGCTTCAGCCCCTTTCTGATAGGCTTCTTTCAGGCGACGCGAACTCCAGGGCAGATCGAGCTGATAATCTTTGTCCGCCCAGTTGCGCAGACGCAGTTCCAGCGGATCGATATTCAGGGCATAGGCCATCTCATCCATCGCCACTTCAAGACCAAAGGCACTGGGGTTTTCACCTGGCGCACGCATCCAGCCTGGCGTCACGGTATTGATCGGCCTGACCTGATGCTGGGCGGAGACGTTGCCCACCGCATACATGCGCGCGGTGACTTTGCTGCAGTTCTCAGCAAACACATCGATTAATGAGGTTTCACTGAAGCTGCGCTGGATAATCGCCTGGATCTTGCCGTCACGCGAGGCACCCAGCTCCAGCTGCTGCGAGGTGGCGGGACGTCCGCCCAGACCGGTAAAGGTCTGCGGTCGGGTCAGCGATACTTTGATCGGACGCTTCAGCGCTCGTGATGCCACACTGGCCAGTGCGACGTGGGTATAAGGCACCGGCTTTGACCCAAATCCCCCGCCGACATAGGGCGAAATAATCCGCACATCTTCAACGTCAATGCCCATCCACTCGGCGATTTCCACCTGCGCGCCTGCCACCCACTGACTCGGCTCCCAGACGGTAATGCGTCCATCCTGCCACTTCGCGACACAGGCGTGCGGTTCCATCGGCATGTTGTATTCGCGCGGCGTGGTATAGCGCTGGCTCAGACGCACCTCGGCCTGCTGCATCGCCGCCTGTGCATCGCCCATATCGATATCCTGTTTCGATACCGGTTTCGGCTCGACGCCCTCATCGGTGGCAAAAATCAGTGCAGGCGAGGTTTCATACTCGATCTCCACCAGCGAGGCGGCATACGTCGCCTGCTCAAACGTCTCTGCCACCACCAGACCGATGTTCTGACCGTTGTGAATAATCACATCGTCCTGAATCGGGGTATAGGTTGACTGCGCCGCGCCGCCGTCTGCAATCGCGGTGGGTTTGTTGATCTTCAGGGTGTTCAGATGGGTATAAACCGCCACCACACCCGAGGCCTGCTGCGCCTTTTCCGTCGACATCCGGCTGATACGGCCGCTGGCAACAGTAGACTGGATCACCACGCCATAAAGCGGATTTTCCGGCTGATGTTCTACCGCATACCGCGCCTCACCGGTGACTTTTACTTTGCCGTCACCCCGCGAGCGCCCGGCGCCCAGTCCCTCAATCGGATCGGTGGTTTCTGGTTCCGCCGTGGCAGTATCACTGGCACTGGCGCTTTGCATACTCAGACCCAGGCTGCCCGCCGCTGAGATCGCCGCCGTCGCCTTCAGTAACTCCCGACGTGATTTGTCATTTACGTCACTCATGCGGTTTCTCCTGCTGCCATCAGCGCACGTGCAATCACACGCGGCGCCAGTTTTACTTTATAGGCGTTGTGGGTCAGCGCCTGCGTCTCCTGAGTAATCCGTTCTGCCGCCTGTAAGACCGTCTCTTCATTAAACGGCTGGCCCTCCAGCGCCCGCTCCACCGATCTGACCCGCCAGGGTTTGGTGGCGACGCCGCCCAGCGCAATATGCACCTGACGCATCACGCCGTTCTCCAGGGTGAAGCCTGCGGCCGCGCTGGCTGCAGCAAACTCATAAGAGCTGCGGTCACGGACTTTAAGATAGTGTGAGTGTCGTAATGACTCGGTTTGCGGTACTTCAATGGCCACAATAATTTCGTCATCGCGCAGATCGTGCTCACGATCAGGTGTGTCACCCGGCAGCAGGAAGAAATCATCAATCGCGATGCGGCGGGTTTCGCCCTGCTGATTCTGCAGCACCACGATGGCGTCAAACGCCACCAGCGCCACCGCCAGATCGCCGGGATAGACCGCGATGCAGCTGTCGCTGGCGCCCAGGATGGCATGATTGCTGTTAACGCCATCCAGTGCGGCGCAGCCGGAACCCGGATTGCGTTTGTTGCAGGCGGTAAAGGTCGCCGGTTCGCGGTAATAGGCGCAACGGGTACGCTGGCGTAAATTACCGCCCAGCGTGGCCATGTTACGAATCTGCGGTGACGCGGCCTGCCACAGACTGCCGTAGATGGCTGGCGCGTTCTGCTGGCAGGCGGGATGATCGGCCAGGGCGCTCATGGTGACCATCGCGCCGGCCATGATCTTATCGTCGTCAAACTGCAGGTTTTTAAGCCCGCTCAATCCAGTGATGCCGATGAGCTGTGGGGGCGTAAAGACCCCACACTTCATCAGATCGAGCTGTGTGGTGCCACCTGCCAGCAACTGGCTGCCAGACTGCTGTTTCAGGGCTGCGGCTTCCTCAGGCGACTGCGCGACTTTCCAGCTGAATTCATTCATGCGGACTCCTTCGCCATCTCTGCTGCGGCCTGTTTAATCGCATCCACAATGTGCGGATATGCTCCACAGCGGCAGAGGTTGCCACTCATATATTCACGGATCTCATCTTCTGAATCCGCATGACCCTCTTTGATGCAGGCGACGGCAGACATAATCTGACCCGGTGTACAGTAGCCGCACTGGAAGGCGTCATTCTCCATAAAGCAGCGCTGCACCGGGTGCAGCTCACCTTCGGTGGAAGCCAGCCCTTCAATGCTCGTCACTTCGGCACCATCCGCCTGAGCCGCCAGCGTCAGGCAACTCAGCACCCGCTGGCCATTAATCAGTACCGTGCAGGCACCGCACTGCCCCTGATCGCACCCTTTTTTGGTGCCGGTCAGGTTAAGATGCTCACGCAGCGCATCAAGCAGGGTGACACGGGGATCGATCTGCATCTGCTGCGACTGACCATTAACCTGCATTGTTAGCGATATTTTTTCCGACATTGTCTGCTTCCCATTGTTGGGGGCCAAAAGATGTAATTTTTTATAGGTTTATTTCTGACGGGGTTCGAATCGGGGGAAAATCGTGATAACCCTAATCTTTACGCGCGTATCTCTGCTTTAAGGTTTAGCAGCTTTTTGGCAATTTTGCGGGGAAGCCGGGAAAAGTAAGTGTTATCTGAATGGCGGAGCGAGGTTGAATCGGGATAAATACGTATTCGTACAACATTCATCTTAATGATTTTATTAATTTTATTGAAAAAATCTTTTATAGCCGTCATTCATAGGGTTTATCGGTGCGCCTCATTAATCCTGCCGCGAAATGTGCAACCCTGACAGGCTATTTGGGGTCTGATAGCAGGTCGGGTAGCGAAGCCGCAGGTAACGTCGATAAATCGGCCTGTCCCGACCGGGATAACCGATCAAACAGGTTAGAGGGCCTATGCTGAAAGAAAATTTTAACGATCTGATCTATCTGGTGGTGGTAGCAGAAGAGCGCAGCTTCACCCGGGCAGCGGCGAAGCTGGGTGTGTCGCAGTCGGCACTGAGCCACGCGATTCGCGCTCTGGAAGAGCGTCTTAACGTCCGATTGCTGACGCGCACTACACGCAGCGTTGCCCCGACAGAAGCGGGTGAACGGCTGATCACTACCCTCGCCCCGCTGTTCAGCGAGATTGAGTCTGAACTGGTCAGTGTCACTGACAGTCAGGGGAAAATCTCCGGCAACATTCGTATCACCGCAGGCGAACATGCGCTCACCTCTACACTCTGGCCGCTGCTCAGGCCCTTTCTTCAGCAATACCCCGATGTCCATGTTGAAGTGTCGGTGGATAACAGTCTGACCGATATTGTGAGCGGCCGTTTCGATGCCGGCGTGCGACTGGGTGAGCAGGTCGAAAAGGATATGGTGGCGGTGCGCATCGGGCCGGACTGGAATATGTGCGTGGTGGCAGCCAGCAGCTATTTTGATCGGCATGGCAGGCCTGATACTCCCTATGATTTACAGCATCATAACTGCATCAACCTGCGGCTGCCGACGCTGGGTGGCCTCTATAACTGGGAGTTTATGCGTGATGGCAAGGAGATCAGGGTCAAAACGCAGGGTCAGTTAATTTTTAATCATCTCGCGTCGCGCATTGATGCGGCACTGAGCGGGATGGGGATCTGCTATGTGCCGCAGGATAGCGTTGCGGAACACCTCAAAAGTGGCCGTCTGGTTCAGGTGCTGGCTGACTGGTGTGAGCCTTTTCCAGGTTATTATCTTTACTACCCCAGCCGCAGACAGCACACCAGAGCCTTTACACGTTTGATTGATGCGGTGCGCTATCGCGGTTGAGAGACAGCCGCGATAACCAGTCAGCTGGCATTAAGCCGCTGGCGCTCCAGCTGTCGCGTTTTGCGGCCTGAAATCACCATCGCCACGATAAACACCAGTGCAAACAGCACCACGATCGTGGGTGCTGGCGCGCTGTCGATAAAGAACGAGAGATAGACCCCGCTCAGTGACACCAGCACCGACACCACGACCGCCACCAGCAGCGCATGTGAAAAGCGGCGGGTAAGCAGAACTGCGATAGCATAAGCCAAAGATGACTTTTAGTTACGTAAAAGCAGATGTACTGGCAGACAAGGATGCCCAGTTCAAACTGATTAACTTCTGCAGCATTGTCTGCCAGTCGCAGTGGCAGAGCTGATACCAGACGGTGTAAAAAGGAAGAATACATGAAAGCGCCACATTTAGCAGAAGCCCTGCCATTTTCTGTGGCGCTTTTCAGGGGGAGCTTAAATAATTTTTGTTTTATACGCCTTTGCTGAACAGTTTGGTCAGCTGTGAGATCCCCTTCGGCTGATCGCTCATAGTTTCTTTAACGTGACGAACTTACAGGTATACTCGCGGATGTGAAGAAAGTAATGAACGTGCATCATCCTTTTCGGCTTACTAAAAATTTAGATTTTGAGATTATTTTCACCAGATGATGATCTCTATCCTTTACAGTGTGTAGGACAGGGACTTCAGGATAAAAAATGGCAATAGTTTGCCGCCGGGATTACACCTCAAGTTAAAAGTTCCTCGATTAACGGCCAAAACCATATTTGAGACAACTCCCGTCTTTTTTGCTAAAATCCATCACCAGTCGTGGGATTCAGATAAGTTAACTCTGGGTGCATTGAGTCGGAACACTCTATTCATTAATTAAAATCAAGAGATTAAGGAGGATTTCATGAGTGATAATGAAGGAAGTCAAAGGCTCCTGACACTTGGCGAAATAGCGTTAGCAAAATCGACATTCGGAAATTCAATCGTCTATCCTCGCGTGTGGATTCATCATGCAAGTTACTTTCCCTTCAAACTTCAGGGTAGAAATACCGCAATGAGCCCTAATGGCGAATTATATTTCCGGGACTGGTATTGCGAGAACTTTTCAATTCAATCTTTTCAGTTTCAACATCTTTTCATCCATGAAATGTCGCATGTCTGGCAGTATCAAAGGGGCATATGGGTACGTATGAGAGGCCTTGTTAGTGGTTTTGTTAGCTACGAATACTCTTTTGAAGAAAATAAAAAGCTGTTTGATTATAGATTAGAACAACAAGCACAAATTATTGCTGATTACTTTTTGCTTTCTAAATTTGGGCTTAATATATGGCTGGCAAGACGTGGTAAAGATGGCGAAGTTTCTTATGTTGGATCAGTAGACAATCAGATTCATTCAAAATATCAAAAAGTTCTTGAGGGGTTCACGTTCTAATGAATATTTTAACTAAGACCTTAACCCTTGTAGTTTTTCTCTTGAGTGGTTGCACGCTGGGCGAAAACCTGGATAATCGATATACTAAAGAAACACCTGTTCCGGCCCATGTCCGGAACAGCGATGTATGTGTTTCTATACCAATACAAAGTGATGAAAAGGTTGTATCCGCGTTAACTTACAATATAAAAACCCCTTCAGAACAGGTTATTTTCCCTGCTGACAAACAACCCAAAGCTGGCCTTTTTTGCATTCAGCCAGAAGAAATAAGATTTAAAAATGGGCAAACATATCTCATTTATATTGAAGTGAATAAAAAAGCAGGCGGTGAGAATGAAAAGGCAACAAGAAAGGCCTATGTTTCTACCTTCCAGGCTGTGCAACAAGGCAACAACCTGACAATCACCCTAGCAATGAAACAATAAATTGAAACCCCGCATACTTTGTATGCGGGTTAATTTACCAGATTGCAGCCAAGCAATCCCCCTAAGCCAGTCAATTCAACAAAAATTATTATTATATTTTTTCAAATGATGATGAAAATATCTTTCATATTCTTCAGCTGATTCAATTAAAATCGTCACTTCTGTGAGATTTTCATCAATTTGCTCGGAGCTATCCACAATAGTTATAAACTTCGTATGAATATGCAGACTCCCATCTCGCTTAAAAAGTGCAAGTTCAGTCATTGAATCATTTCTTTGATAAAAAGTGGTAGGCTTAAATTCTCCATAAACAAACCCCATCGGAGGGTCACCGAACTCAAGTTCAGTGAGACCAATCACATTACTTCCTTTTCTGATCTCAAATGTCATTACGATTTCCTTTGAGTAATGTTCATAGTTTTAGAATACTCTGAACATCCGCTTGCACATAAAGCCCCAACTTACCGCATTCATGCTGGTCATCACTCTACTCATACCTGCCGCTCTCGCGAAGTTTCAGACGCTCCAGCTGTCGCGTTTTGCGGCCTGAGATCACCATCGCCACGATAAACACCAGTGCAAACAGCACCACGATCGTGGGTGCTGGCGCGCTGTCGATAAAGAACGAGAGATAGACCCCGCTCAGCGACACCAGCACCGACACCACGACCGCCACCAACAGCGCATGTGAAAAGCGTCGGGTAAGCAGAACTGCGATAGCACCGGGCGCGATCAGCAGGGAAATCGACAGGATAATCCCTACTGCTTTCAGCGTCGCCACAATGGTCAGCGATACCATGCAGAGTAGACCGTAATGCAGCCAGCGTGCGGGTAAGCCAGAGACCTGTGCCTGCTGCGGATCAAAACTGAACAGCATAAAATCACGCCATTTCACCGCAATGACCCCAACGATCACCGCTGCGATAAGCGTTGTCTGAATTATGTCAGCGCCCGTAATGCCCAGCATGTCACCAAACAGAATGTGATCAAGATGCACCTCCGGTTTCACGGCGATATAGAGGATCAATCCCACCGCAAACATGCCGGAGAAGACGATTCCCAGCACCGTATCCTGCTTGATGCGACTGTTGTCCTGCAGAAATCCGCTGGCAACGGCACAGAACAGACCTGCGACAAACGCACCCACCGCCAGCGGCAGCCCGGCCATCCAGGCGAGGACGATGCCGGGGAATACCGCATGGCTCATGGCATCGCCCATCAGCGCCCAGCCTTTCAGCACCAGAAAGACCGACAGCAGCGCACAGGGGATCGCCACCACCAGCGCAATCAGCAACGCACTGTTCATAAAAGCGAACTGAAAAGGTTCAAAGATCCACATCAGCCAGGCTCCTTTTCGGGACGATGGCGGCCACGACGCCGGTTAGCCAGCAAGCCATGTTTGGGCGCAAAGACAAACGCCAGCAGGAACAGCAACGTCTGCGCCACCACGATGATGCCGCCCGTTGCGCCATCCAGGTAGTAACTCGCCCACGCACCGAGAAAACTGGTGATACTGCCAATCGCTACGGCAATCATCAGCAGACGCGGGAAGCGGTCGGTGAGCATCCAGGCTGTCGCGCCTGGCGTCACCACCAGACAGATCACCAGAAATGCACCGACGGTTTGCAGCGCCGCCACGGTTGAGACTGCCAGCAGGGTAAAGAAGAGTACTTTCAGTCGTTCAGGGCGCAGTCCGATAGCGCGCGCGTGATTCTCATCAAAGAAGGTGACCATCAGATCCTTCCACTTAAACAGCAGAATGATGATCGACAGCCCGCCAATCAGCGCCAGCTGGAGTATATCCGCGGGCGCAATCGCCAGAATATTGCCGAGCACAATGGTCTGAATGTTTACCGCGGTCGGATTGAGCGACACCATAAACAGACCCAGACCAAAGAAGGAGGAGAAGATCAGGCCGATGATTGCATCTTCTTTTAAGCGGGTGCGCTGATTGAGTAACAGCATGCTGCCCGCCGCCAGCCCGCCTGAGAGAAACGCGCCCAGCGCAAAGGGCAGTCCCAGCATGTAAGCACCCGCTACGCCCGGCACGATGGAGTGCGACAGCGCATCGCCAATCAGCGACCAGCCTTTGAGCATCAGGTAGCAGGAGAGAAACGCACACAGGCCGCCGACCATGGCGGAGACCCACATCGCGTTGAGCATGTAGTGATAACCAAAAGGCTCCAGTAACAGTTCCATGGTCAGTTCCCGTCTTCAGGTGCCGTACGTGGCGCAATAAAAGGCCGCTCATCGTCGGTGATAATCTGATCGTCCAGCCCTTTCACCATTACATGACGCAGCACCCCACTGAACGCGCGCTCAAGGTTGGCGGCGGTAAAGGTGGTGCGGGTCGGGCCGCTGGCCAGAATGGTGCCTTTGACCATCACGGTGTAATCACAGAACTCCGTGACCGATCCCAGATTATGCGTTGAGACCAGCATCGTCTTGCCTTCATCGCGCAGCTCACCCAGCAGGCTGATGATTCTGGCCTCAGTCTGAACGTCCACGCCGGTAAACGGCTCATCCAGCAGGATAACGCTGCCCTGCTGGGCAATGGCGCGCGCCAGAAATACCCTTTTTTTCTGTCCGCCGGAGAGTTCACCGATTTGACGATGCCGGTAATCCAGCATATCGACCCGCGCCAGCGCATCACTGACGATCTGCTGGTCGTGCGGTTTCGGTCGACGCAGCAGGCCCATATGACCATAGCGACCCATCATTACCACATCCTCCACCAGCACCGGGAAAGACCAGTCCACCTCTTCCGACTGCGGCACATACGCGACCAGACTCTGACGCAGCGCCTGACGGGTTGGCATGCCGAGCACTGAGATGCTGCCGCTGGCGAGCCGGACAAAGCCCATCAGCGCTTTGAACAGGGTTGACTTGCCGGAGCCATTCACACCCACCAGCGCCGCAATCGATCCACCCGGCACGCTGAAGCTGGCATCATGCAACGCGGTGTGACCGTTGCGATAGGTCACGGTGACATCGGAAACAACGATGGTGTCTGTCATTGCGCTTTCTCTCCCGCTTTAATGCCCTGCGCCAGCGTCTCCGTGGTGACTCTGAGCAGATCCAGATAGGTCGGCACCGGTCCCTGAGCGTTGCTTAAAGAGTCGACGTAAAGCACCCCACCGTAATGCGCACCCGTTTCCCGCGCGACCTGGCGGGCTGGCTTATCCGACACGGTGCTTTCACTGAACACCGCCGGAATAGCATTTTTCTTCACCTGGTCGATCACTTTTCTCACCTGTTGCGGCGTGCCTTGCTGATCAGCATTTACAGGCCACAGGTAGAGTTCTTTCATGCCCAGGTCGCGAGCCAGATAGGAGAATGCGCCTTCGCTGGTCACCATCCAGCGTTTATCCTCCGGGATGTCGGCAATCTGCTGGCGTAGTGGATCCAGTGCTGCGGTAATTTTTTGCTTATAGGCTGCGGCGTTCTGGCTATAGGTTTCCGCATGCGCCGGGTCATATTTCACCAGCGCATCACGGATATTATCGACATAGATCAGCGCATTGTCCGGTGACATCCAGGCGTGCGGATTCGGTTTACCGTTATAAGGCCCCTCGCCAATACCAATTGGTTTTACCCCGGCAGAGACAATCACTTCCGGCACCCCATCCAGATGCTGATAAAAACGCTCAAACCAGCGTTCGAGATTAAGCCCGTTCGCCATGATTAACTGCGCACCCTGCGCCCGTTTGATATCGCCGGGTGTCGGCTGATATTCGTGTATTTCAGCACCCGGTTTGGTAATGGAAGTGACTTCGGCCGCATCCCCCGCCACGTTTTTTACCATGTCAGCGATGACCGTAAACGTCGTCACTACCTTAAATTTTTCTGCTGCATAGCTGCTGGTCGCCATCAGGGTTGTCAGTAGCGCACTCAGTAGCATCATGGTTATTTTTCTTTTCGGGACCATAGGGCGATCTCCAGAGGTGATTAAAAACAGAACATAATTAGCATAGGCTATTTTTTATAGCACAGGCTATACCTTTGTAACAGCGAAGGGTTGTGAAGTTTCTTCAGCATCCGGGCCCGAATGTGAAGTTTTGTAAGCGAATCGCTTTACTTGTTGATATGTAAAAATTTAATTTCAATGATGGGAAGTTTATGGAAAGTGTGATGTATAGCTATAACCGGGTTTTACACCTTTCTCATCTGTGGTTGAGTAAACCGCAGGAACGAAAACAGGATTAAAAAGAGGCCATCCTGACGGCGCAATTTACCGAAAAGCGTTCTGACACCTGGCGGCACCCACATGACACGCACAGCAGACCGACAATTAAAATAATCTTATTAATAGGCTGAATTGATTAAGCTTCGTAAATTTTTTTGCTACAGTTAATGTTACTTACCGCAATCACCCAGGAGGATAATTTGTATTTTTCCAGCGACGAAAAAGCGAATGTCATCATTGGCGAAGCCGCAATGAACCTGTTTAATGCCGGTCAGGAAGTGAATGTTGAACTGCTGATTAATGAACTAAGGGTCATGGCTGACTCTGAAGTTAATGAGACTCGCCTTGAGCAGATGCAGCATGCGCTTCAATGGCTGATGGGGTTCAAAACCATCGGTTCCCGCAGCACCGCCCCGGCGAACTGGCTTGCCAAAACCACTGGCAAAGAGCCCGCAGCTCCCGTCTCTGCCGATGACATCTTCTTTAAACACTAACCCATGTGTGCCGTTCCTCTCCGGCCTTAATATTCAGGTCGGAGCGTCGGTGGGGTGTGAATGATACAAGAATCTGGTACAATTTTTACCTCGCCACAAACTCCTCGTAACACCCTGTTTTAAAAGCTTTAGCACTTTTTGCACAAAAAAATTAATCCCAAAAATCCAAAATTCTGTACAAGTTTTGCAAAGATGTATAACTTGCGCATCAAGAGTGCATACATTTAAACCACCTGAGGACAACAACATGCGTCAGAACGGACAAGCCCCGGAAACGATCAGCGATATTGCCCGTTACTTCAATCAGGCCAGTTCACCGTCGCAACAGGAGACGCTGGGTTCGGTTGTGGTGGAAATTCTGCGCGCAGGTCATAGCCTTAGTCGGAAAACGATTTGCAGTAAACTGCTGAGTCGCCTTGAACTGGCTGCCACGCCAGAAGAAGAGAGTCATCTGCATGAACTCATTGCGATGCTGTTTCGTCGCGAAGATTAATGCCCTCTCACGGTCGTGCATGTTAATCAGGACGTCTGTTTCAGCCATCACCCAGGAAGATCTATCCTAGCAATAAAGCCCAGTTCTGCTTCCCGTATCGGGTGCACTAAGTCGCACCCGCTGACGCATACGGACCCGCAGCATGGCCATTGATTCGCAATCAGAGAAGCCAGTATGTACAGAAGTGAAGATGAGAAACTGACAGATGTTATGATCGGCGAAGCCGTTCTTACATTACTCAAGTCAGACAAACCGGTATCCAGCAACGCCTTAATCGCACAGCTCGAACTGATGGCTGCTGATGCTGACGACGCCGTGAAAGTGTCAGTGATTCGCAAAGCCATCACTGAAGTCCGTAATGGTATGGTTGCCGCGCGCAAACGCGTACAGGGCGACGGTGCCGAACGTGATAACACGGCTCATCGTATGAACAGTGATGGCCCGCCTGAAGGTTCGAAAAAGCACTGATTGAGCGTACTGCGTACCTGATACATGCGGCCAATTTTAAGCGAAGCGGCAGACCTGAACAGAATTTTCAAGGCGGGCTGGGCAAAACGAAAACTGCGCCTACACTCGTTTTTGACTTCAACCATTGCATCTGACTCATTTTCCTCAGAGAAAGAATAATCATGCAGCATTCATCATCAGATTCTTCAATCATTGACTACTTCCGGAGCGCAGGCGATCAGCTTGCTCCGGAAACTGAACTGCTGGGCGCAGTGATTCGTGACATTGTTGCTGATCAGGGACGTGTAACCAATAAAGCGATCATCCTCTATTTGATCGCTGAACTGGAATGCACTTCAGATGCTGTCAGGCTGGATGTATTACGCAAAACGCTGGAAATCGTGGTTGGCCGCACGCCAGACGATACCGGCATCTGATACGCCATTCTGCGTTATCTCTGGTAACGCAGGATCCCCTTCCCCCTTCGCCCGCTTTTGTTTCCATCCCTCACTTTCGCTGTATACCCGATATGCCACACAGAAATTATCCGATATAAAAATTCTTTTGCAGGTTAATGATGTGGCAGGGATTTGATCCCGACGATAACGCTTTTCTGCAATCATGCCTGAAGAAGATCATTCAGACTTAATAAGACCTGCCAATGAAAAGATGCACTTCTTTATCAGAAATTCGCTACTCATTATGAATAATCAACAGAAGGATCTGACTGACATTTTTAATTTTGTTATCAACCGTCTCGCTGAATAAAAAAGAAACGATCGACTCACAGTAAAATCCCTTTTAAAGGCTGCGAGCAATATGCAAAGCCTCTTATGCTCGCCGATGTCAAAGGTAGCAGGGCCGCTATAATGACACAGTCCGGGATAACGCCCGGCATCAGCCCTGTCAGCCTTAATGCATCTTACGAGTGAAAAAGCTTATCGCTTCCTGACACAATGCTTTCAGCCTGCTGTCACGTGTCTCTTCGCTCAGGCGAAACAGCGCGTCCGTAATGTGGTGGAAATGAACCGGCTCTCCCGCCTTGATCAAATCACTGACTACCGCACCAACCAGCGCACGGATTTCATTATCGTTGTCGTACTTCACACGACCTCCCGATGGTGTATGCATATACAGTCTATCATTATCGGGAGCCAAAAAACAAAAAAGTCGTTGGGCGGGAAATATAAGCGAAGCGGCAGAAAGGTTATTAACTATACAGCCTCAGAATATTATCTGGATTTATTTTTACCCGGCGCAGCCCTGAAGCTATAAATAGCTAAAACGGAGGTAGCAAGCGCTGTAATCTATTTTTTCCCGTTTATGATGATAGTCGGGTATTTATATATCGGGGAAACAGACTCCCGGCTGAATGTGTTATAAACACTTTTACGACTCACAGTTTATTGCGATAACCTGCGCGGCAGCTTTCCCGGCCTGATATGTTCTGACCAGCCTTTCACAAATGATCATCAGACAATGGCCAGCAGTATGATAAAACTATCGTCATCCTCTGGTGTCACGAGCAGCATATGGCTAAATTTACCCTGAAACAGATTGCGGCCCAGTCGGGACTCAGTCTGGCGACCATCGACCGGGCCCTGCATCAGCGCGGCAATGTGCATGCCACGACCCAGCACCGAATCCAGCAGGCGATAGCAGACCTGGAACTGATGCAAAAAGCGGGGCTCGCCAGGGGAAGAACAATCTATTTTGACGTCATCATGCATACACCTGACCGCTTTCAGCCACTGATACGTGAGGCGTTCAGCAGTCAGATTGCCAGCTTTACTGCCTTTAAACTTCAGTTACGTTTCCACTTCGGCGCGAATCTTACAGCGGAGGCGATTAACGCGCTGCTGAATAAAAAAGCGTTGCATAGTCACGGCGTCATTCTTAAGGCAGCCTGTTCCGGTGAACTTAATCCCACCCTTGAATCACTGCTGAAACAACGCGTTCCGGTGGTCACCATGATGAGCGACCTGCCCGGTAGCGCGCGCCTGCGCTACATTGGCATGGATAATTTTGATGCCGGTAAAGTGGCGGCTTTTCTGATGTCAAAATGGCTGCGGGTGAGTCGTTCGCATATTGTGGCAGTCACCGGCAGTCACGATTTCATTGGCGAACAGGAGAGAATTCAGGGTTTTCAGCGAGCAATGGAGGAGTTTGCGCCCCGGCATCAGGTGAGCGTGGTGGCAGGCGGTTATGGCATTGACGCCCGGATGCAGCAGTCGGTGACACAGTTCTTGCAGAGCCATCCGGATGCAGATGCGGTCTACACAGTCGGTGGCGGTAATCCCGGCATACTGCGCGCATTTGCCGAACAAAAGCGGACGGTTAACGCTTTTATTGGTCACGATCTCGATCGGGAAAATCGTGCACTGCTGCAGGCCGGTAAAATTGATGCATTGATCGAGCATAATTTACAGCTTGATGCGCTGCACGCCTTCAGAACGCTGCTGGCGTTTCATGGATTTTTGCCTGCCTCAGAACCGCCCGCGCCCTACTCTAAAATCAACATCATCACGCGATACAACATGACAGCATGAAAAACTGTCAGGCAATTAATGAGCCCGGCTCATAACCATTTGCCGACTGAGCGGGCTAATCACACTCCGGCTTGCCGGTTACACTGTGCATGACATGTTAACAACAGGAGTGAGTAATGAAAATTATCGCCAACGGATCGCTGCCTTCGCGTAAAGGACCTGCTGAATATTTTACCGGCACGGTTCGGATTGATGCGCCATTCCAGGCAACCGAACCCGCCCGCGTGGGTGGCGCAACGGTGACTTTTGAACCGGGTGCCCGTACCGCATGGCATACCCATCCACTCGGGCAAACCCTGATAGTCACGCATGGCCAGGGCTGGATTCAGTGTGAGGGTGAAGCCATTCAGGTGATGAACACCGGTGATATCGTCTGGATCCCGGAAAACGTGAAGCACTGGCACGGTGCAACGCCGGATAACGCCATGACGCATATTGCTATCGCTGAGTCACTGAACGGCTCGCCGGTTGACTGGCTGGAGCAGGTCAGCGATCAGCAATATCAGCGCTAAATCAGACGTGCACTCTGTCGCTAAAGTCTGACGTGATCGATCAGCGCCCTCAGCTTGGGGGCCAGGTTTTGCGGCTGGGAAAATAGAGATAGAAGCCGGCAAAGGCAGGCAACCATGCGTCGAGCAGGGTCACCAGTTCGCCACGTGCGATGTAAGGCTGGAAGGTTTCTTCCATGCCAAAGCTGATGCCGCCCCCGGCGCAGGCGGTGCGAATCATCACCCCCATATCGTTGGTGGTGAGTTGCGGATTGACGGCAACATCAAACTCGCGCCCCTGCTCTGCGAACTCCCAGCGATAAGGGGCCAGACCTGGCCCTTTTCGCCAGCCAATGCAGCGGTGATTGACCAGATCCCGAGGATGTTGCGGCGTGCCTGCGCGAGCCAGATAGGCGGGTGACGCCACCGCCACCTGACGCTGCGCGGTAGATACCGGCACCGCAATCATATCCTGAGCAACCACCTCCCCCAGCCGCACGCCCGCGTCATAGCCCTGTCCGACAATATCAAACTCCTCATCGGTGACGGTGATATCCAGCTCAACCTGCGGGTAAGCGGTAATAAAGCTCGCCAGCAGTTCTCCCCCCAGCATCCGCTCTGCAATCGAGGAGATCGCCAGCCGCAGCTGGCCCCGAGGTTCTGCAGCCAGTTCTGCAATATCGGTCACGGCGCGATTGAGCTGGTTGATCGCAGGCGCCACTTCGGCATAAAGCCGCTGCCCGGCTTCTGTCAGCTGAACCGAGCGTGTGGTGCGCTGCATCAGCGTGATGTTAAGCCGGTCTTCCAGACGTCGCAGACTCTGGCTGATCGCCGGACGCGTAACACCCAATTGCTCTGCGGCCAGCCGGAAATTTCGCGTCTGCGCCACAATCACAAAAACTTCGAGAGCATTTTTATCGGCATTCATTGGTCAGATTGAGTTACCAGTACGTTAAGCGTTCAGTGGATTATCTTTATAATCCAGTCACCGTATGATCGCCAGTGACAACCTGACTGGAGAAACAAAATGACTCAGAAAGTAATTTTAATTACCGGCGCCTCAAGCGGCATCGGGGCAGGCATTGCACGTGAACTGGCGAAAAGAGATGCCATTCTGCTGCTGGGTGCGCGGCGGGAAAGCCGCCTGGCCGCGCTGGCTGAAGAACTGCAGTTCAATGGTGCAGAGGTGGCGATCAAGGCGCTGGATGTTACGCGCCGCGAAGAGATGACGCAGTTTGTTGAGTATGCGCTGGAGAGATGGGGCCGGGTGGATGTAATGATCAATAACGCCGGTATTATGCCCTTGTCACCGATGGCGTCGCTGCGGGTGGAAGAGTGGGAACAGATGATCGATGTAAACATCAAAGGGGTGCTGTATGGCATTGCGTCAGTGTTGCCGACCATGCTGGCCCACCAGCGCGGTCACATCATTAACATCGCGTCGATAGGTGCGCTGGCCGTGTCGCCCACCGCGGCCGTCTACTGCGCCACCAAGTTTGCGGTGCGGGCGATTTCCGACGGATTACGCCAGGAGAACAGCCAGCTGCGGGTAACCTGTGTTCATCCCGGTGTGGTGGAGAGCGAGCTGGCATCAACCATTACCGATCCGGCAGCCGCCGAGGCGATGCAGCACTATCGCGCTATCGCATTGCAGCCGGACGCCATTGGACGCGCCGTGCGCTATGCCATTGAACAGCCTGATGAGGTGGATGTGAACGAAATCGTGGTGCGGCCAACCCGAACGCAGCAGTAAGCAACCCGCCCGATGCGATGTGTGCATCGGGCGGGAGGTTTTACTGTCAGTAGAGGCTTCTGCGGGTACGCTGCACGGTGATAGCGATGGCCGTCAGTGCCACCAGCATCAGAAATATCCCCAGTCCAACCATGGCGTTGAAGCCATAGACTTTAAACAGCAGCAGACCAGCAATACAGCCGCTCAGGAATGAAAACACGGTAGTCAGATGGGTGTGCAGAACCTTCTGGAAAAAGCGACGATCGTCGGTTTCAAGATGCACAGCGTGCGACGTGTGGGCAAAGATCCACGACCCCAGCGCAATACCCGCATCGGTCAGCGTGCCGGTAATGTGGGTCGATCTGACGCGGCCATTGGAGAGCTGCGTTGAGGTCGCATTATGAATCCCCATTAAAAAGCCCAGCATTAACAGCACTTCTCCGTTAAAGCTTGGCCGGTAGAACACGATCTCAAAGATCGATGCCGCTGTCAGTGCCGCCCCTTCCGCCAGAATGATCAGACAGAATATGGTGCGTAACTTATGTCTGATCCCCACCACCACCGCCAGCCGGGCAACGGTACAGCCCAGCACAAAGGCAATAATCAGTGCCATCAAAAACAGCATGGTATGGAGGTCGCTGGTGGTCACTTCCTGGGAGATTTGCGACGTGTTACCGGTCATATGCGATGGGAAAAATCCAAACGCACCCAGCGCCATGGCATTAAGGATGCCGGCGGTGGTGGCAAGCACCAGCGCCAGCAGTCGATCTTCGGTATGCGAACGAACTTTCTTCTTTTTTATCAGCACAGGCTTCCCCACCTCAGGTGAATGCAAAACGTTCTTATAAGGCTTCCAGCATACAGCCTGATGGGAATTATTCCTGTCAGAACCAGATAACTCTGATGAAATAAGCCATTAATTTTGCTGATTTTTATAAAGCTGATTCAGTTTACTTTTAAAAGTGTCAACGACGCGATGATTCACCAGCAGGTGATCACCAGAGAGGCTGACGGTGAACTCAGTCAACGATGAAGAGTTGTGCGCCTGTGGACGTAAAGGAGCGATGTGGTTCAGCATCGTCCGCCACCTGATAGCTGACGCCCGGTGTCAGTACGAAACGGCGACCATCTGC
Organism: Pantoea sp. paga; assembly: GCF_007558755.1. Taxonomy (NCBI): domain Bacteria; kingdom Pseudomonadati; phylum Pseudomonadota; class Gammaproteobacteria; order Enterobacterales; family Erwiniaceae; genus Pantoea; species Pantoea sp. paga. Next base: position 38,688 of record NZ_VLTF01000003.1, on the reverse strand, counting down.
CAGTTCAGTGTGCAATTCACCCGCCATACACAGCAAAATATGGCCCTTTGTGCACCAGTGATCGGCGACATAGCCTGGTGAATAGTCGACCATCCGCACCCGGATATCGTTAAACTTCACGGTTCGCCAGGTCGCCTGCCCCTGGTCGCCGGGATGAATCGTCTCTTCAATCTGATCCCACTGGGTCAGGCCAAACGGCAGATTTTCAATTTTCATACGATTCCCTCAAGGCTAAGTGCAGGATAAACGTCAGGCCAGCGCCTGGGTAACAGCCTCTTCCGCGTGGATAAGCGTGGTATCAAACAGTGGCACGCTGGCATCCGTGGCATCCACCAGCAGTGTGATTTCGGTGCAGCCCAGAATAATGGCCTCCGCCCCCTGCGCGACCATCTGCTGCATGATCTCACCATAACGGCGACGCGACGCGGGATTGATCTCGCCCAGACAAAGCTCGTGGTAAATCACCTCATGCACAAAAATCCGATCCTCTCTCTCCGGCGTGATCACCTCAAGACCAAACTGCTGCTGAAGTCGCCCGCGATAGAAATCCTGTTCCATGGTGAATCGCGTCGCCAGTAATCCGACCTTACGCACCCCGGCCTGCTGAATGCGTCGTCCGGTGGCGTCGGCGATGTGCAGCAGCGGGATGCCCGTTGCGGCGCTGATCTGTGATGCCACTTTATGCATAGTGTTGGTACAGAGTACGATGAACTGCGCGCCAGCCCGTTCCAGATTGCGTGCCGCTTCAGCCAGTATCTCTCCCGCCTGCTGCCACTCGCCCGCGGCCTGTAGCTGCTCAATGCGCTGAAAATCCACGCTATAGAGCACCAGCTCTGCCGAGTGCAGGCCCCCCAGCCGCTGCTTAACCTGCTGATTGAGAATACGGTAATAGAGCGCGGTAGACTCCCACGACATACCGCCTAACAGACCAATGACTTTCACCATGCACTCCGGGTTCAGGGGTTTCATTCCAGCATGCCAGATCGACATTGATCGGCAACGGCTTTGTTCAGTTGATACTGTTCTGAGGTCTGAAGCGTCGGACAATCACCATCAACAGCACTACGCCAGCGCTCATGATCAGCCAGGCCTGGGTCATTGATGTGCCGCTATCACGCACCCAGCCTGCCAGCAGCGGCATCAGAGCCGCAATCAGATATCCGCCTCCCTGCACGCGTGACAGCAGAATGCCCGCCTCTCTGGCACTGCGCGCATGATCCAGCGTGACGATCAGCGACAGCGGAAAGAGCGCACCGATGCCCGTACCCAGTAACAGTGAAAAGAGTATCGGCATCGTGCCCGGGTAAAAGACCAGACTCAGCAGCCCCAGCAGCAACAGGGCCAGCACGCCGAGCAGAAGCGGACGGCGATCGGGAAAGCGATATAACGTCGCCGAGACGATCAATCCTGCTACCACTTCGGTTAACGTCAGCGCGGCGAGCAGATAGCCACTGTGGCGAGCACTCCAGCCCAGTTGAATATAGAATGGCGGCAGCCAGGCCAGCACTAACGTATAAGCACCCGTGCCAATGCCGAAAAAGAGCATCAGCAACAGGGTACGCCGCACAGGCAGCGTCGTTGCATCAGAGGCCACGCTCACCTGCGGCGATCGCCTGACTAAAGTCAGCCAGATCAGCAGTGTGACCAGCGTTAACCCGCCGGAAAGCGCCAGCGCGGGTTGCAGGCCCAGCCATGAAAACAGCGGGTCAGCACCGGCAGCAGTCAGTGCCGCGCCCGCCATAATGCCCGTGCTGAACAGCGCCATCAGCGTCGCCGCGGCCTCAGCAAAGCGTTGCCGGATCAGAGCGGGCATCAGCGCCTGTATCACGCCAATCCCTGCGCCCCCCGCCAGCGCGGTGAGCAGCAGCTGAGAGGGAGTAAGCGTAACGCCGCGCCACAGGCAGGCGACCGTCAGACAGAGCAAACCGGCGGCGATTCCCCTTACCGGCCCGATGCGGGCGATCAGCCACGGGCCAGAGAGTGCGGCCAGGCCCATCATCGCCACCGGCAGCGTAGTCAGCAGACTGAACGTTGTCGACGACAACCCGGCCTGCAGTTGCAACACCGGGAACAGCGGGCCGATAATCGCCAGCATAGGGCGCAGATTCAGCCCGATAAGAAAAGCGATCACGGCAAATAGAACGGGGAACAACACCTTATTTTTCATCATCGACGCCTTAACAGAGGATTGACGATGACAGCACCGGGCTGCCACCATTTATCTTAACGTTAAGATAAATTCCCCCCGTTGTTAAGAGGCTGCGCACAACCCGACAACATAACCACAATATTTAAAGGTGATTTATGCATGACCATATTGATTTCGTTGTCAGCCAGTGGGACGACGCGATGCCCGATCTCGACGCCTCTTCAATGCGGGTTTTCGGCAGAGTGCTGCGTCTGATGAAACATCTGACAAAAGCGCGCAGTCAGGCACTGGAGCCTTTTGGTTTTCAGGAGGGGGAATTTGATGTGCTGGCGACATTGCGACGGGCGGGATCGCCTTTTCGCCTGTCGCCCACCCAGCTCTACCAGGCGCTGCTGGTGACTTCCGGTGCGATGACAAATCGTCTGAACCGGCTGGAGCAGCAGCATCTGATTGAGCGTATTGCCGCGCCAGAGGATAAGCGCAGCATGCTGGTCGGGCTGACGCCGCACGGGCAGCAGCAGATTGAGCATGCACTCCGCGTCCATACCGCTACGCAGGAGGCGCTGCTGGCCCCGCTTGGCGCTTCAGAGCGTGCCGAACTGGAAAGGTTGCTGAAAACGCTGCTGCTGGTGTGTCCAGGCGAAGCGACAGCCGCAGAATAACGCCGTCAGCGCTGCAGTTCGGCCACTGTCATGGTGAAGATAACCGGCAGTTGATCGGCACTGGCATAGGCATGCGGCATATCGGTTCGCGCTACGGCTGCACAGCCCTGCTGCACCACCAGGGTCTGCTCACCCACCGTTAAGGCGAGCGAGCCTTGCTCGACATGCAACAGTTCGAGTGTGCCTGAGGAGTGACCGGCAGAACGGAAAGCTTCGCCCGCAAACATCTGCCAGCGCCATAGCTCGATCATATCCGGCCCACGGGTTCCCGCCAGCAGCTGCGCATAACCACCCTGCTCACCCTGCCACAGCCGGGGCATTTCGCTGTTCTCAATCAGCCAGGCGTCAGGCGCATGCGCAACGTTAACGATATCTGCCACCGAGACGCCCAGCGCGGCAGCCACTTTACAGAGAATGGCGATGCTGGGATTGGCGGCACCCTTTTCGATCTCAACCAGCATGCCTTTACTGACGCCAGCCCGGCGCGATAACTCATCCAGCGAGAGTTTCTGACTTTTACGCCAGCTTTTGATGCTGTCCGAAACAGCCTGATTGACACTGGCGACATCGGCACCCGCATCGGTCGTTATATTGACTTTTTTGGTCATCGGTCATTACTATGAAATAAATTAGTCACTGAGAGAGTATCCGATGTTATCTGTTCATCCGTCAATCGATCCCGCTGTTTTCGCGCTCGCTCCCGGCTTTCGTGCCATGAGTATTGTGGTGGAAACCACACCGATTACCCGACCAGAAGTTGCCAGCGAAGCACTGAAGAGTGCATGCCAGCAGGTATTAAATGATGATGCGGCGTGGGCAGACGCGCATCTCGCCGCCTGGGCTGAGGTGTTTAAAGCCTTTGGTGCCAAAGCGAAACGTACACCCTGTTCGGCAGAAGCATTGCGTAAGCGTGTGCTGCGGGATGGCGCATTGCCTGCCATCGATCCGGTTGTCGATCTCTATAACGCCATCAGCATTCGTTATGCGCTGCCGGTCGGGGGGGAAAATATCGCGGCCTATGCTGGCGAGCCACGTCTGGTGATTGCTGACGGCAGTGAACGTTTCGATACCGTTAAAGAGGGCGAGGTGGTTTATGAGTCGCCGGAACCGGGCGAAGTGATCTGGCGCGACGATCAGGGCGTGACCTGTCGCCGCTGGAACTGGCGTCAGGGTGTAAGAACCCGACTGGATGCCAGCGCGCAGCAGATGTGGTTCATTCTGGAAAGTCTGCCCGCTATGCCGCTTTCCGCGCTGCAACAGGCCAGCGACGATCTGGTTTCGGGATTACAGCAGATGATGCCGGGTGCGCAAATCAGTACGACGCTGATTGAAGCGCCAGCAAACTGAACATTGCCTCAACAGCGGCTGAACAAGGTTAACGGTGAGCGGAAACTGTGGCAGGATACGCGCCCTGCGTCTGGCCATACCCGGCTGACTTAACGGCAATCAACCGGTGAATAAAATGGCTAAAGTAAAATATATCCTGCCCCTGCTGCTGATCCTCGCCCTGGCCGCCTGGTGGTTTATCCCACACGACAGTGAGGAAGATAAAGCGTATTACGTCGCGGTGTTCTGCGCGGTTGATCATGATAGTAAGCAGCCCCTCGACCAGCAGATGCAGAACGTCATAGAAGGCGGCAATTCTGATTATGCGCTGCAAAAAATCACCTATAAATCGGGGCTGGGTCGCAGAGTGATTGGCCGCTGGCAGCAACTGACGCCTGATGAGCAGCAGCGCGCCGTGCAGGATAACCTCGCCTGCCAGCAATTGCTGAAACGCTGATTTCTGACGGGCGTGTTGCATTGACAATGCCGATAACTTTCCAGGAGAACAGATCAACCACCACGACCACATAAAGCCAGCCTTCATGCGGCCGGATGTACGTTATGTTCGTCACCCAGTGCTCATCAGGTGCCTCCAGATTGAACTGACGCTGGAGTCTGTTGGGTGACACTATGCTGGCTTCACCTTTGCGTGCTCGTAGGTTCCGGTACTCGATCTGAGCTTTTATTCCGGCACGCTTCATAAGTCGCCAGACCCGGTTCACTTCTTTCTGAAGTCGCCGACTCTCAGACCAGGTATCAGAATGCGCTTTAGTGGCTGATGAATCAGGGCCCTACTTTTTTACTCAGGCATAGAGGCTGTGCGTGATGATACCAGGACGGGTGGCGACACCTGCAAGGGAATGGCTACGATCAACGACCTGTTTAACCGCTTCGATTTTTGACTCTTCGGGATAACGTTTACCGCTCATGAGCACCTCTCTTTTGATAGCCGGTTGCAACCGTTGTCCTCAGCCGTCAGGCACGAACTCGCCTGCAAGCTTAGCGGAGTGAAGCTCGACGACTGCCCGCCATGGCAGGAGCCGGAGGGTCATGCAGTGAAGAGTTTGACGTAAATTCACGCATACTCCTGACCGGTTGCAAGCTGAACGCTCTCACAGCACACTATTTTGTTTGCTGCACGCACGATAATGAGCCGGTTTTTTTAGCTGTTGAGGTCCCGCCTGCCGCAGTTCTGATAATGCTTCCTGAAATATCTGGATTTCACAGGTTCGGTAGAATTAATTCAAAGTGGTTAAACAGTTCCCCCCATGACCATGCCTCTTAAAAGTCAGATTAATTATATAAAAATGATATTTGCTTCTGCTTTTTTTGAATTTAATTTTTTTATTTTCCGGCTTTTGATAAGCGCACTGCTTTAATAAAAATATAATGTGTATATTTTCATGAAAACAGTAAACTGTTAGCAGGATAATTATTATGCATCAATATCTTTTAAATTTAACCACTTAACAATAACATAATACCTCCGATAACTTCGATTAAATCCAAATAAAAACATAATAAAACATCGGTAAACTTTTCATTACAATCCTTAGTTTTTAATTTTTAGTTAATTTAATTTTAATTAAATGGCTCATTAGCTACGGGATGGGCCAACGATTATCTCATGTATTTCTTACCTTTAAGGATGGATTATGAGACATAAAAAATTAGCTCTTGCTTTGGGTATTTTTGTTCTCTCTGCGGCGCGATTTTCTGTCGCCGCACCCTTACATAACGAACCGTTGACTGATCACTCCCCACATACCTTCTTACTTATCGACGATGCTAATGGTGGTAACGGCGGGAACGGAGGTGCTGGTGCCAATTCTCCTGGTGGCCCCGGAGGCGATGGCGGCAATAACAGCGGCAGCGGTAACGGGAACGACAGCGGTAATGGTAACGGTACTGGCAACGGCTCAGCTAACGGCAATGGTTCCGGTGACGGTGACGGCGGTGGTGATGGTGGTGACGGTGGTGGTGACGGCGGCGGTGCGTAATCTGGCTGCTTAATCTAACTAAAAATGGTCGCCTCCTGAAGGCGGCCATTAATCAAAGGATGAAACTTTTATGTCAAAGCTGCACAACACTCTGATTCTTTTCCCGCTTTCTGCAGGGCTGCTTTTTTCCCTGCCGGTATTCAGTCAGACATTTCCGCAGGGCACTATCCAGCTGTCTGCCTGTGAGAGTCAGAACGGACAGGATGGGAATGCCACTTCGCCCAACGGGGAAAACGGTAAAGACGGCGTGCCCGGCACCGGCTGCCTGAACGGAGGTAACGGCGGTAACGGTTCTGCTTCTGGTGGTAACGGCGGAAATGGTGGAAACGGTGCAAACGCCGGGACTGAACCACATCACAAGCACCATAAACATCATAAAAATACATACGGTAGCGCTAATGGTGGAAACGGTGGTGATGGTGGGTCAACAGACAATGCCCCCGGAGGTGCTGGCGGCGACGGAGGTAACAATGACCAGTCACAACATCTGTAAACGATGCCGGACCTTATTAAGGTGCTCAGCTCTGATACTGGCGGTTTTAACACATTACGGTTATGCCTCTCCGGCATACCCCGTCCTTTCTCCTGATTCTTTATCACTGATTTCTGATGGCGGAAACGGCGGAGACGGCGGTCCGGGTGAAAACGGCGGAAATGGAGGTAACGGCGGTAATGCTGGCACAGGTTCCGACTCAAATGGCGGTAATGGCGGAGATGGAGGCACAAACGGAGCCGATGGAGGGAATGGTGGCATCGGAGGAAGCGGGAATAATTCACCCGGTGGTGATGGTGGTGACGGCGGTAATGGCGGCAGCGATGGTGGTGATGGCGGCGGCATATAATTCATAACGCAGGGGATGATATGAAAAACCTTCTCATGAAAGTTGCATACCTCATTATTCTGACCTCAGCTTTACTGAGACCTTTCATTGTCGTATTCACTGTAACGTCCTCTCTGGCGGCCGGAATATTCAGCACTGCGGCATGGGCAGACGGTGATGGTGGCGACGGTGGCGACGGTGGCGGTGACGGAAACGGGGGAGACGGAGGGAATGCTGGTTCTGGCAGCAATGGAGATGGCGGCGACGGCGGTAATGGGGGTGAAAACGGCGGAAATGGCGGAAACGGAGGTAATGGTGACGGATCCGGTGATGGCGGAAACGGAGGCGATGCGGGTCCCGGCGGCGTCGGCGGTCAGGCTGGCAGCGGCGGGAGTCAGGGAGGACATGATGGTTCTCCCGGGATGAGTGGAGCTAAATAGCTATCCGTATGCCGTTAACGCGGTCTGCCGGAGGTTGATTGCTCCGGCAACCTCACTCCTGCAGACTAAACGGACAGCATAGCAATGCTGAGACGTCGTGCTGCAGGGCCTGAACGGCGAAAGCTCGTGAAGTCATATCAGTCGTTTTTACCAGCCCGGCAAACCCCGAGCCTCCTAAAAAAACCGCATAGTTTCAGCCTGAGAAATGGCAGCTTATTCAGCACTACCCGACAATCCAGCTCCCGCCCGACCTCTGCCTACAGTTTCCACACTGGCTGGCCTTCTATTTCCAGCGCTCAAAAGCCTTCATGGAAGAGAATCCCTCACTCCAGCGATAAAACATGATCTCCGGTTCGATATGATGCAGCAGCGAATCTAACCAGCGGGATATCCATCTGATGACAGTTGCCGGCGTATGGAAAGCCAGATCACTCTCAGCCTGGCCTTTTGCCGTATGATCAGTCCGTTTTCACTCCTCTTTCTCACGACGGAACTGGCGGGAATACTTCTCATCGCTAAGCTCCGTGTCCTGACACCGCCATCCGGAAACAGATCGTGAGCATCATAACTGTTCAGTGGATGCGGGCAGTCCTCACCCGCTATAACAATCAGCCTGTAAGTGCTGCCAGCCATGCCTGCCTGTTACCTCTGAATTCGGCGTCAGTCATTGAAGGCCGCAAAAAGCGAATTTCTTTCTGTCTCCCCACTTGCTGCCCCTGAGAATCCGAAAAAAGCTTGTGCATACGGATAGTCTGCACAATGCGCATTTCGTCATGCCTGTTTTGACGACAGCAATGGCCTGCATCGCTGCACGGCGTGCAGGAGAGAGCGGAACCTGTAAACGGCTGGCTTCCCGAACCTCCTCGTTATTCAAAACATCCTTCAACCCGCTATCAACTTTCGGCCTTTTTAATGCCGGTAGCCTGTATGGTATGAAATCACTTTAAAAAGAGAAAATATGATGATGCCAGAACGCAAAAATTATCCGCAACTGGGCGAAGTAAAAGCACCTTATGTCCACGCAGTGAAACATGGCGCGACGCTGTATGTCTCAGGACTGACCGCTTTCGGTACGGCGGCTCAGCAGGGAGATATGGCTGAACAGGCAGAAGCCATTTTTGATCAACTCAGGGCGGTTGCCGCGGCTGAGCATACGTCGCTCGCATCGCTGCTGAAGGTCACGATATTCATCACCTCTTTCACAGAGATCACCGCGCTGCGGGAAGTGCTTTATCGCAACTACGGCGAGCATCTGCCCGCCAGCTCGCTGGTACAGGTCAGCGGACTTTTCTCCACTGACCTGCGCATAGAGATTGAAGCCATTTTTGCCCTCTGAGTAGAAAACAGCGACATTCCCGATGCTAGAGCTGCAGATCTGCTGCGGCTGCACCCCGCGCCAGATAACCGATGCGATAGACTTCCTGCTCGCCAGCGGGGCGCTGGAGTGACGCGTTAACGTCTACTCCCTGCCAGCGGCTCACATCCCAGGCGCTGATCCCTGTTGTTACCGGCAATGTCGTGAGGTCTGAATGCGGTGGAATCGTCCAGCGGTTCAGCGTTATAAAGCGGGCGTCGGCCAGATCAGGGATGTGGGTCTGCCCCTCAAGCGCCAGCCAGCTTTCGATGATCGGCCAGCCAAAATCCCTGACCAGTGTCGCAAAGCCAGGACTTTGCAGGAAACGCTGCATGCCACTCGCCTCCCGCCAGAAATAGAGCGGCGCATAACGGTTTTCATTCTGTCCGTCATCATCACGGCAGGCGTAGAGATACGCCTTGGCCACCAGCCCTGGAAAGCCATCAAGCCGGGCTCCGTTCAGACTGATGCGCTGCTCGATGATGCCCATGTCGCAGTCAGCGGGCAGGGTAAAACGGTAGTGCATGATAATCATAACGCCTCCTGTGCCAGCATCCGGCCACCGCTAAAGCTCCACTCTTCGGTGCTGTTAAACTGAATAATGATCATTACGTCGTCAGGATCGATCGCCATCTCTGCCTGAAGCGTCGTACAGAGTGAATGATAAAACCGTTGCTTCTGTTGGCGGGTTCGCGGTCGGCCTGCCGTCACCTGAAACAGCACGAAATTATCGCTACGCCCGCCGCTGAGATAGTGACGATCAAATACCCGCTGTCCGGCGGGCAGCATCTCAATCACCTGAAAGCAATCATGCTCAGGAACGTCAAATTCCGCGACCAGCGCCTGCTGAAGCAGCGTGGAAATCTGATGCAGAGCCGCCTCGCTGTAGCCCTGACGCAGGGTAATTCGGGTAAAGGGCATCAGTGATTATCCTCCAGATAACCCAGCGCGGTGACGGCAGCGGGCCAGCCTGCGTAAAACGCCAGATGGGTGAAGCTCTCCACCAGCTCATCCTGCGTCAGCCCATTTTGTCGGGCGAAATCGATGTGCCACGGCAGCTGCTGGACTCTCCCCAGCGCGGTTAACGTTGCCAGCGTCAGCAGGCTGCGTTCACGCGGTGACAGCAGCTCGCGCTGCCAGATATCACTAAACAGCACCTGCTGCGTCAGTTCGGCCAGTTTTGGCGCGCGCTGCGCCAGTGTTTCCCGATCAAGCGATTTTTTCATTGCACACTCCTCAGTGGTGAGACAGAGTGTCACTCAGGCCTTCAATCCTGAAAATCAAATTAATCAGCATTTATCATCCAGGTTTACAGGACAATAATGAACAAGGTACCGCAGTCCCTCGATATGGATGCGCTGCGCAGTTTCGTCGCGGGCATTGATGCCGGCAGCTTTGCCCTGGCGGCACAGCATCTGTGTCGGTCTGCCTCGGCCGTCAGTGCGCAGCTTAAGAAACTTGAGCAGCAATGCGGCACGGCGCTGGTGATGAAAAAAGGGCGGCATGTGCAGCTGACCCGCAGCGGTGAACAGCTGATGAGTTACGCCAGACGCCTGCTGTCGCTGAACGATGAGACATTGCGGGCAGTGAAAGGCGAAGCGTTACAGGGCGAAATACGCATCGGGATGCAGGAGGATTTTGGCGAGGCGTTGATGCCAGCCATTCTCGGCGCGTTCAACCGGCAGCATCCGGAGGTGATGCTGACCGCACGCGTCGACAGAAATCTGCCGCTGCTTACGGCGCTGGCCCGTCATGAACTGGACCTTGCGCTGCTATGGCAGGCAGAGCAGCAGGCTGGCACGCAGTTAATTGGTCAGTGTCCGTTAGCCTGGATACAGCATCCGGCGTTTGATCTGGCGGGATATCTGCAGCGCGGCGAGCCGCTGCCGCTGGTGGCATTCGATGCGCCGTGTGTCATGCGATCGCGCGCCATCGAGGCGCTGGATAAGGCAGGTATTCCGTGGCGGGTAGTGTTCACCAGCCACAGTCTTAGCGGGATCTGGGCGGCATTACAGGCCGGGCTGGGCATCACCCTGCGCACCCGCGCCGGGTTGCCGGAGACGCTGGTGATTGAATCACACCGGCTGCCATTGCCCGGCTATCTGGGTATCGCGCTCGCCCGCTCCGATCAGGGTGACGATCCGGCGCGAGCACTCTTGCAGCATCTGATCACGCAAGCCGCCCTGCCCTTTATTCAGCGCTGACTGCTGTCTGAAATGCCCGCTGAACCAGAGACGAACAGTATTCTGCTGAGATGTCGCGGTCACCGAACAGAATATGAAACATCACCGGTGCCACGACCACATCGATGATGCGATCAACGTCAAAACCTGATTCGCCGCGTGCCTCGGTCCGACTTTTCAGTGTTTCAAGATGCTGATAGGTAAACCCACAGCATTTCTGGCTCGCCGCTTCAGCCTGACTCCCTATCACATCAGCCAGAAGCTCACGACCGACTTTGGACGACATCTCTTCAGCATACTGCTGGATGAACGCAGTAAGATCGCTGGCCGTCGATCCGGTATCTTCCGGTTCTGCAATGGGTCGCATCCGTGCCACGGCCACATCCGCCAGCAACTGGGACAGATCGCCCCAGCGCCGATAGATCGTGGAGGGTGTCACACCCGCCTGTTCGGCGATCATCGGCACTGTAATAGCTGAACGATCAAGCGTTTCCAGCAAGCGGTTAACGGTGTTATGCACTTCCGCCTGAATACGTGCGCTGCGCCCACCCTGCCGAATCATCTCCCTCGCCATCTCTTTCTCCCGCTTTTATCAGCCTGAACGTCATGGTTAAAGCAACGAAGTTGCATTAACAGATAGCGGCAGTGTACCGCATCTCAGGCTGAGCAGGCGCTAATGTGTGCTATCGGGCGGTTGAGCATCAAGGCTGCAGTTTACTCAGGACCGATTTAACCGGCTCGGCGGTGAGATGTGACGAACGGTTATCTGATGCGCCTATCCATAAAAGACTGACTGCCATGACTGCTGAAATAAAAATTGTACGAATATCCATAAAGCCTCCCCCTGATTAAGGTGGCTAAAGTAATCCACACAGCGGAGTATTAATCGCGGGATAAGAGAGGATTTAAAGGGACCTGGAGCGAAAAGGTGGCGCAGCTTTCGCCACGCCTGAATCACAAACGGGAAAGATCATACTTATGCGGTAACGATGTTGCCAGCCGCAAGCCAGTCACGTTGTGTGAGGGTGTACATCAGGCTGGGAGGAAACCCCTCAGGATCGTCGACCTTTTTCAAAAAGGTCAGGCCCGCTTTTTCCAGTACCCGGCGCGAAGCCAGATGGTTTTCGCGCGTCACACCCGTAATGATGCTCAGCCCGGCCTCTTCGAATCCGTAACGAATGGCTCTGCGGGAAAGCTCGGTGGCATACCCTTTTCCCCAGGCAGCAGGCTCAAACCGGTAACCGAGATTATTCGTCTGACGACCATCAAACTGGCTTCTGAAAACGCCCCCAAAACCAATGATTTTTTCCGGATGGGCTTTCTCAAATATCGTCCAGTCGCCAAAACCCTGTTCCTGGTAGCTCTGTAATATGCGCTCCATGGCCTGAATAGCATGCGTTCTGTCGGGCCATGGACCTCGCGGGTTAAATTTATGCGTTTCGGGGTCGCCATAGATTCTGAAGAGGTCGTCAAGATCCTCGCGAAGAGTATACCTGTAGAGCAGTCGCTCTGATTCCCAAACCATCCTGCGCTCCCTTTGGGTGCTGAATAAGCAATCTTTACTCTTTATATCAGCAACTTCGCCTGTCACCAACTCTGTTAACCCGACTCAACGGCTGGCAGCTAATCACTGGCAGCATGTCACCTCTGACGTAAGTACACAGAAAACCTGCGATGCAAGGCCGTGCCAGCATCCTGCTGGAATCCGGTCAAAAAGAGCAGACGCGGCTGGGGCTCGCGTCCGGTCTGTTCTGTTGCGTCTGGCGATTAAGCTTCGCTGTGCACTCTAAACGAATCAACCATGCCACGCAGTGCATGTGCCTGCTCAGACAGCGACTGAGAAGCCGACGAAGACTCTTCAACCAGTGCGGCGTTGTTTTGCGTCACGCCATCCATCTGACTCACGGCGATGCTGACCTGCGAAATACCCTGCATCTGCTCGGAGGAAGACAGGGAGATATTATCCATCGCCTCGGCCAGCTCACTGACCATACCGACAATTTTCAGGATGCTCTGGCCGGTTCCGGCCGCCACCGAGACACCCTGCTCTACCTGTCCGACAGTCTGTTCAATCAGCGATTTGATGTCCCGTGCCGCGGTTGCACTTCGCTGTGCAAGCGAGCGAACCTCACCTGCAACGACGGCAAATCCACGCCCCTCTTCTCCGGCTCTTGCCGCTTCAACGGCCGCGTTAAGCGCCAGGATATTGGTCTGGAAAGCGATACCTTCAATAACGCCAGTGATGTCGCGGATTTTCGCGGCGCTCAGTGAGATGCCATTCATGGTTTCGGACATACGCTGGACATCATTTTCACCGCCGCGAGCCAGCGAGGCCGTTTCACGAGCCGAACCGGCAGTCTGCTGTGCGCCAAGGGTATTGCTTTTTACCGTCGCGGTAAGTTGCTCCATGCTGGCAGCCGTTTCCTGCAACGCAGACGCCTGCTCCTCGGTTCGTGAAGATAACTCGGTATTACCACGAGAAATCTCATCAGCGGCCAGCGCCACGGAACCCGCAGCCTCTTTAATACGGGAAACCAGCTCACGCAGATTAGCCTGCATACCACCCAACGATGCCAGCAGGCTGTTGGTATCACCGCGTCGCAATGCCACTGACGTGGTGAGATCGCCTGAGGCGATAGCGGCAGCCAGTGCCTGAGCCTGAGCCGGTTCGCCTCCCAGCTGACGCATCAGGATACGCACGGTAAACAGGCAGGTTGCCGCTGCCAGCAGAATTGAGATGCCCGCGAGGATCATCAGCGTAAAGCCAGTACGCGCCGACGAATCACTGCTCATCGTCACCGCTTTCTGGCTCTCTTCACTCTGAATCGCTGAAAGGGTGTTAAGCGCATCCAGCAGCTTACGCTGCGCCGGACGCGTCACGGTCAGCAGATAGGCAGTGGCTTCCTGAGAACGATTATCCAGCCCCAACCGGCCAGCCTGTTCAAGGGAGTCGAGCGTAGCTTTCTCTACTGACAGCCCCTTATTGAACGCTTCGCGTGCAGCAGGGGTGGCATCACCCATCATGCGGGTCAGCGACTCACGGGTGGTGATGTAAAGCGTTTTCTGAGTCTGCAGCCGTTTCCATTCCGGTTCCATCGCTTTAGTATCGGTCAGTAGCGCCATATTGCGCACTGCAATGCCCATGTCACGCAGGCCACCCCGCATATCAAGTACCATCTGATAGCGTTTCATCTTCACATTGACCACATCGTTCATGCCATCACGGGCATTGTTAAGAGCGTGTAAAGCAATCCCGCTACACAGAATAAACAGCAGAATGAGCAGGCCAAAGCCGGCATACAGACGAGTTGAAATTTTCACAGGCGAGTCTCATGAGTGGATGTAATAAGGTGGTCATGTCTTTCTGCTATCGGCATTGTGTGAAGAATTTGTAGCCACGGCTGGTAATAAACTTTTTTCAGGCGGAGGAGTGACGGGTACGCGCAAACTCATTATCGTAAAGAGTCGCTTGCTGGCTCTGGTGTTACTGATGTTAACGTTATGCTTTAGCTGGTATGTCGGGTTTGTGGCGTATCATAAGCGTCATGGGAATCGGAGTAATAAAAGGAAAGTGCAAAAATGGCTGAACAGAGCAGCATTATCACTGAACTTACCGAACTTGAAGGTCTTTACGGCACGGTCGCCCGGCCCTCTGTCGCTAAGGTGACCGATCATATTCATCCCGCTTATCGTCCGTTTATCGCCGCCTCGCCTTTTGTGGCGCTGGCAACGTCGGGGCCCGAGGGACTGGATGTTTCACCGCGCGGCGATCCGGCCGGATTTATCGAAATCGAAGATGACAAGACCCTGCTATTACCCGACAGACGCGGAAATAACCGCATCGACAGCCTGCGCAACATTCTGCATGACAATCGGGTAGCGCTGCTTTTTCTCATCCCTGGCATTGGCGAGACGTTGCGCGTGAACGGCACGGCAGCGATCAGTACCGACCCGGCGCTGCTAGAGCGCTTTGCCATCAACAATCAACTGCCAAAAACCGTATTGCGCATCATTGTGGAGAGCGTTTTCTTTCAGTGCAGCCGGGCGATTATTCGCTCCGGATTATGGGATGCCGAAACGCAGATCTCACGGCAGTCGCTACCCAGCACCGGTTCCATCCTCAAACAGATTGCAGAGATTGATGGCGATGCCTACGACAAAGCGCTGCCTGAGAGATTGAAGAACTCACTTTACTAATCGCCGTTCAGGGCCAGGAGGCTTCACTTCATCCGGCGTGCCGATGAGTGAAGTACTTATACTTTCGGAACGGAGATCATCGTGCGCCTGCAGTCACGCCTCTAAGCGCAAACAGCGATAGCGTTACGCAAAGCTCTCCAGTATCTGCTTTGCATGCAGGTAGTCGTAAGAGGTCACTTCAATTTTATTATTACTGAGATCGCTGAAATAGACGGACATCGACACATCGTGGTCACTGACGCTGAAAGGGATTTTATTCTTACTGAGTACAGGTATAAGTTCGTTAAAAGACGAGGCAGCCACCCCGAAAGCCACCGTATGGCCTGGTGGCTGAGATTTTCGCAGGAAAAGAGAGAGTGATGCTCTGTTATTCCTTATGACCAGCGGCCCACCCTGTTCAAACCAGAAGTACAGTGAAGGGTCGCGTTCAAAGCCCAGGATGTCTTTGTACCACTTTTCTGCCTGTTCAATATTTTCAACGTAGAGATGGATATGATCAATCTCAGCTATCTTCATCATCTGGCTCCCTGATTGCTATTAACAGTGAGACTCGCCGAAACGTTGTTGATAAACAACCCGCAAAGCACATAACAACATAACATTTACCATAATTCAGTTCGCAAAGCGGTCACCCTAAAGCTCCTGCGATAATCATTTTGCTGAGTTTTTTTAATAAAAGCCTCACTTACCCTTTGCTATGCAGGCCAATGCAAACCTTCCTCGTTCGGCTACAGATTCCGATATATCGGATGCCAGCTGAGTAGCCATGGTTAAGGCTTCTTCATCCATATTTTCTAATTCTTTAATCAGCATTTCTCCGGCTATACGCCGCACCATGGGTGAACGGTCGACTATTGCCAGCTTTAAAGTCTCAATAAATGGCCTGGAAACGACTAGTATTCTTTCTTTTAAAACAGGGACACGGCGTCGTATGCCAAAGGCTTTATCAATCCACTTCCATTCCAGCCCCTCGGACCAGATAATTTTGCCTTCGAACAGGCAGCGGTACGCCTTCGCACGCAGTGAGGGCTGAATGGAGGATTCAGCAATCTCAGACAGGAAATTATCTAATACTGACGTGCGTCCTGCCTGGGTAAAAACAGTGGCAGCAGGCCCCGAAGAAGCGCAGATAAGTCTTTTTTTCAGAGAGGCGGTGACATTCTCCATTGAAATAATGTCTGTCAGTACCTCGTGTTCCTTCTCATCCGCTCTTCCCCATGAGTTCCAATAGGGTAGCGTTACAAACAAGACATCCACGATAACTTCCGGGTCTGAAGCTGCTGCGATTGAGAGCAGTGCTTCACGGGCAGCTTCTCTGACCTGAGGAACCCAGTCATTCAGTTTTCTGACGGCTAAGGCAAACAAAAAACTGTTGGGTGCCCCAACTGATAACGTCCGTAATGCACGCTCCCGCCGAAAACCATCGGCATGACATAAGTCCAGCCACCTGAGAGAACCCACCTGCTGAATCTCAGCACCTGTCCGTTTATAACCTGATGCATAAAAAGATGAGTCAATCTGCCAGCGTATTAATCGCTCCCAGTCATCAAGACTTTTCAATGGCAGTTGTGACGTTGCAGCCACGAAAGCTGATATATCAGGCCGTATTCTCTGATACAAAATATCGAAGGTGAGTGATTTTTTGACTGCTTCAGTAACTTTCTGTTTAAGGCTTTCCTGCAATAGCATGCGCCCTTTTTCCCCAACTTAAACTTATAAAGGTTTGAGCTTATCTAAAAAGTCACGGTGGCCCAAAGTCAACGTGCCTCTGCCAGCACATGAACTCCCGTCGGGAGAGGGTCAGTAAATCAGATATCCTGATAACAGGCTTGCCTCTGTCAAAAATCAGACGTAACACCTTGAATAGCTCTCACCGTTACAAACTCTCAGACAAGCCTTCAACCCCACCGCAATAAACGTTAAAGCAAAGATATTGCATTAAGGCACAGATAGCCGTATACCTTATTAAAAGCTAATACTTTGCATTAAGGTGATTTCCATGAATCCCACATTGACGCCTCAGGCTGCTGCCCGCACCACGCTTTTCAGTTTTACCGGTGCGGCGCTGATTTCCGCCACCAGCAGTGCGCCAACGCCGCTCTACCCACTTTATCGCAGCCTGTTCCATCTGACGCCGACCATGCTGACGCTAATCTTTGGCGCGTATGCATTCGCGTTGCTGGCTGCGCTGCTGACGGTGGGTAAAGTGTCAGACTATACCGGCCGCCGTCCGCTGATGCTGCTTGCGCTGGCCATCAATGCGATCGCGCTGGTGATCTTTATGACTGCCAGTTCTGCTACCACCTTAATCGTTGCCCGACTGGTGCAGGGCTTTGCTACCGGTATTGCCTTGCCGACCTTTGGTGCCAGCCTGATTGACGCCAGTAAAACCCGCGGACCTCTGCTGAACTCGTTCACCGCCTTTCTGGGGATGACGCTGGGCACGCTGGCGGGCGGCATACTGGTCACCTTTGCGCCCTTTCCCACGGTGACGCTCTATGCGCTGCTGCTGATACTGATGCTGTTTGCCATGGCGCTGTTGCCGCTGATACCTGAAACCATTGCGCCTCAACCGGGTGTTCTGGCCGCACTGCGACCCCAGGTCAGCATACCGCGACGCGCACTGGGTCCGTTGTTAATGGTGACGCCGGTTAACATCGCAACCTGGATGCTGGGCGGATTTTACCTTTCACTGATGCCCTCAATGGTGGCGAACGCAACCGGCCTGACATCGCCTTTTATCGGCGGCTCGATTGTGGCGACGCTGATGCTGAGCGCAACGGCAGCAGTATTTCTCTTCCGCCCGTTACCGCCTGCGCGGGCATTAGTTATCGGTACGCTGATGCTGATAGCGGGCGTCAGCGTCACGCTTACAGGCCTTTCTCTGCACAGCGTAGCCTGGCTCTATCTCGGCACCGCCATTGCGGGTCAGGGATTTGGATCGATTTTCTCCAGCGTGCTGAAGATCATTATGCAGTTAGCTGAAAGTCATGAACGCGCCGGACTGTTCTCCGCCTTTTTGATCAAAAGCTATCTCGCCTTTGCCCTGCCTGCGATTGCCGCCGGAATGGCAGCGCCCCATATCGGGCTGAACCAGACCGCCTGGTACTATGGCATGACCATCATCGTGCTGGCATTGGTGTCGCTGCTGGCGATCAGGGGGCGCGCTTTAGCCGGAGCGGTCAGTTAACAAACCCGCCCGACGCGGCCAGATATCTGCCGCGTCATCCACAAACGGCAATTTTCACATACACTCAACGGATTAATTTCAGGCGCAGTTGCTGCGTGATACCGTGAGTATGATGTCGAAATCCCAATCTGATGCGGTTTTAGCCCGGTTTTCATCCGCCACACGACGCTGGTTTTCTGCCACCTTCGCTGCACCCACGCCGGTGCAGCAGGCGGCATGGCAGGCGATAGCCAGCGGAGAACATGCGCTGGTGATCGCCCCGACCGGTTCAGGGAAGACGCTGGCGGCTTTCCTCACCGCCATCGACACGCTGTTTCAGTTCCGAACCAACCAGCCCTCACCCTCGCGTGAAACGACCACCCGCATACTCTATATTTCACCGGTTAAAGCGCTGGCCGCGGACGTACAGCGCAACCTTAATCTGCCGCTGGCGGGCGTTTACGCTGAGCGGCAGGCGCTGAATGAGCCAGAGATCACTCTGAATATCGGAATGCGTTCCGGCGATACGCCCGGTGCAGAGCGCGCCAGGCTGGTGCGCCGCCCGCCCGATATCCTGATCACCACGCCCGAGTCACTGTTTCTGATGCTGACCTCAAAAGCCCGCACGACGCTGCAGGGCGTGACCACGGTCATCGTCGATGAGGTGCATGCGGTGGCGGGATCAAAGCGGGGTTCCCAGCTGGCGCTGAGCCTGGAGAGGCTGGATGCGCTGCTGCCACAGCCCGCCCAGCGTATCGGGCTTTCCGCCACGGTACGACCGGTTGAGCGGGTCGCCGCCTTCCTTGGCGGCTGTCAGCCCGTTCAGGTCGTTAATACGGCCGCCGACCGGATGCTGCACCTGACCATCGAGGTTCCGGTCGAAGATATGACCGATATTGCCAGCGCCGATGATCTGACCGGTGAAGCCACCTCTGCCAGCAGTTCGATCTGGCCGCACATTGAAGCGCGCATTCTGCAGCAGGTCATGGCCCATCGCGCCACGCTGGTGTTTGTGAATTCGCGTGGCCTGGCGGAAAAGCTGACGGCGCGGCTCAATGCGCGTTATCTGGCGCAGCAGACAGCCGCTGGCGATCGGGATGCAGAACGCGACGACAGTGACGATCTTATTGCCCGCTCGCATCACGGTTCCGTCTCGAAAGAGCAGCGAGGCGAGATTGAAGCCGCACTGAAGCTGGGCAGACTGCGCTGCGTGGTGGCGACTTCCAGTCTTGAACTGGGCATTGATATGGGGCCGGTGGATCTGGTGATCCAGGTGGGCGCACCGCTTTCAGTCGCCAGCGCACTGCAGCGGGTGGGACGCGCCGGGCATCAGGTCGGCGGCGTATCAACCGGCATCCTGTTTCCGCGCACCCGACGCGATCTGCTGGATTCGGCCGTCATATTGCAGTCAATGCGTGCGGGCCAGCTCGATGCGCTGGCTCCGCCGCGTAACCCGCTCGATATTCTGGCGCAGCAAACCCTGGCGGCCGTAGCAATGGATCCCTTACAGGTCGATGCGTGGTACACGCAGGTCTGTCGGGCCGATCCGTTTCGCACCCTGTCGCGTCGGCTGTTTGATGCCATGCTCGATATGCTGGCAGGTAAGTTTCCCTCAGACGCTTTTGCTCAGCTGCGGCCGCAGCTGGTGTGGGATCGTCAGAGCGGACTGCTGACGCCGCGATCCGGCGCTCAGCATCTGGCCGTGACCAGCGGCGGCACCATTCCCGATCGCGGCATGTTCAGCGTCATCCTGCCGGAAGGCGAAGAGCAGGCTGGCTCACGTCGTGTCGGCGAGCTGGATGAAGAGATGGTCTATGAGTCGCGGGTCAATGACATTATTACCCTGGGCGCAACGTCGTGGCGGATTCAGCAGATTACCCACGACCAGGTACTGGTGGTGCCTGCGCCTGGCCGTCCGGCTCGTCTGCCTTTCTGGCGCGGAGAAGGTGTGGGCCGCTCGGCCGATTCGGGTGCCAGCCTCGGGCTGTTTCTGCGTCATCTGGATGCGGCTTTACCGGCGGATGCGCAGGAGCAGTTGCGCGCGCTGGGGCTGGATGCCCGCGCAGTCACGAATCTGCTGGCTTTGCTGGCTGAACAACGCGCCGTCACCGGCGTACTGCCGGACGATCGCACGTTGCTGATTGAACGCTGTCGTGACGAAATCGGCGACTGGCGGGTGATCCTGCATTCGCCCTGGGGAAAGCGGGTCAATGCGCCCTGGGCGCTGGCGATTGCCGCCCGAATCCAGCAACGTCTGGGCATTGACGCTTCTGTTGCGGCCAGCGATGACGGCATTGTGGCCCGCTTTACCGCCAGCGAGGGAGTGTTACCCGGCGCTGACCTGTTTATGTTCGACGCCGACCAGTTGACCCGGGAGGTCACTGAGAGTGTCGGTCAGTCGGCGCTGTTTGCCGCCCGCTTCCGTGAATGTGCCTCACGCGCTCTGCTGCTGCCGAGGCGTAATCCGGGCAAACGTTCGCCGCTCTGGCAGCAGCGGCTGCGCGCGGGTCAGTTGCTGGAAGTTGCACGACAGTATGACGATTTCCCCATTCTTATCGAAACCGCACGCGAATGTCTGCAGGATGTCTACGATCTGCCTGCCCTGCACCAGCTGATGGAACGGATAGCACAGGGGAAAGTAAAGCTGGTCGAGGTGACGACCGAACAGCCCTCCCCTTTTGCCGCGCCGCTGCTGTTTGGCTATGTTGCAGAGTTTATTTACGCCAGCGACGCCCCCCAGGCAGAACGGCGCGCCTCACTGCTGGCGCTCGACAGTAACCTGCTGGGTGAACTGCTCGGTCAGACCAGCAAGCGTGATTTGCTGGCACCTGATGTCGTTGAGCAGGTTGAACAGGAACTGCAGCGCATCGATTCCCGCTATCAGGCACAGCACACCGAAGGCATTATCGATCTGCTGCGCGATCTTGGCCCGCTCCCGGTTGCCGGTATTGCGGCACGTTTCAGTGGCAACGGCCAGCAGATCGCGGAAGCCATGACGCAGTTCGCGGCCGTGCAGCGAATGATTCCGGTTACCCTCGGCGGTGAAGAGCGCTGGGCGATCATTGAAGATGCAGCCCGCCTGCGCGATGCACTTGCCGTTGTACTGCCTGACGATCTGCCCGAAACATTTCTGGAGCCGCAGGCCGATCCGCTACGCGATCTCATTAACCGCTACGCCCGAACCCATACCCTGTTCACTGCCCGACAGCTGGCCACGTATTTTGGTCTGGGTATCGCCATTGTGAATGAGGTGCTGCTTTCCCTGCATCAGCAGGGCAACCTGCTCAATATGGGTTCGCCAGGGGGCGAATCGGAAACGGAGTGGGTTTCCACAGAGATCTTCAAACGGTTACGCTTACGTTCACTGCAATCAGCACGTGAGGCAACCCGGCCTGTTCCACCTGCCGCCTGGATTAGTCTGCTGCTGGAGCGTCACGGTGTGCTTAACACGCAGCGTGAAGAGCATCAGGGTGTCAGCGGGCTGTTACGGGTGATTGAGCAACTTGCGGGCGTGCCGCTACCGGCCTCGCTGTGGGAGCCACAAATCCTGCGCGCCAGGATAGCCGACTATCAGCCCGCGATGCTCGATGAACTGTTAGCCAGTGGCGAGGTTACCTGGTGCGGACACAAAGCCCTGGGTCAGAATGATGGGTTGATCTCACTGCACCTCACGGAATATGCCGCTGAAACACTGCCGGTGATTGACACTACGCAGCCTCTGACGCTGATTCAGCAGGCGACTCTCGACGCACTGAGCCGGGGTGGATCGTGGTTTGTTCATGAGATCATGGCACAGATGAACGAGGCAGAGACGCAAACCACCGATATTTATGCTGCCCTGTGGCAACTGGTGTGGCAGGGCTATGTCACTGCCGATAGCTGGATTGCGGTGCGTGGGCTGCTGACCACGCCAGGCGCCCCCCGTTCACGTCCCGCGCGTACCCTGCGCACCCGTTTTGGTCAGCGCTTCGCCCCGGGCGCACTTTCTGCACGCCGACCGGCGGTCAACACGCTGGCTGGTCGCTGGTCGCGGGTTAACCGACAGGAGATTGCTCCTGCCCGGCTGGTCCTGTCGCTGGTGGAAAATCTTCTCGACCGTTATGGGGTGATCAGCCGGGGTAGCGCGATATCGGAACAGATCCCCGGCGGATTCCCGGCGTTACAGCCGGTATTACGCAGCATGGAAGATGCCGGACGACTGCTGCGTGGCCGGTTTGTCGCTGGTGCGGGCGGCGCGCAGTTTGCCGACCATAACACCATTGAGCGGCTGCGGGAGCTGGCAGAAAAGCCGCTGACCGCGACAGAGGCGGTGGCGCTGGCCGCACCGGACCCGGCGAATCCGTTTGGTGCGTTGCTGAGCTGGCCGCTCCACGCCAGCGGCATCCGCCCGACCCGCCGTCAGGGGGGACGCGTGGTGATTGCAGGCGGCGCGCTGGTACTCTACCTGACGCCGGGAGGCAAAGAGTTGCTGACATTCATCGACGATCCCGCGCTGCAGCAGGTCGCGGTGGCGGCGCTGGGCCTGGCGCTGAAACGTGAAAAGCCCGCGAGTTTCACGCTGGAGAAGATAGATGGTGAACCGGTGTCGCAGTCACCGCTGCTTAACGCGTTGCGACATGCCGGATTTTCACGGGTGCCGCAGGGGCTCAGCTGGTATAGCTGAGGTTTTTTCGCGCACGTTTTTTTCGCGAACAAAGTCGATAAACGCCTGAAGCGGGGCAGGAATCAGGCGGCGATCGTTGTAGTAAAGCCACGGACCGGAGAAAGTCAGCCACCAGGGTTGCAGCAGCGGTTCCAGCCTGCCGCTGTCGAGGGCAGGCCTGAGCCACTCGTCAAACAGATATATCACGCCGCTTCCGGCGATGGCCGCCTCCACCGCCAGATCCATTGCGCCACCGACCGAAACCACCAGCGGCCCGCTGGTTTCAACGCTGATCTCTTCGCCCTCGTGGCTGAAGGTCCAGTCAGCCATGATGCCGCTGGCATAACGGCCACGCAGACAGCGATGATGGATGAGGTCGCGCGGATGTTCCGGCCGGCCATGTTCTGCCAGATAAGCCGGAGAAGCCGCCAGCGCGAACCGTTGCTGTCTGGGTCCAATGGGCATCGCCACCATATCCTGCTCCAGCCGCTCATCATAACGAATCCCGGCGTCACAACCGTCACGAAAGACATCCTGCACGCTGCTCTCCGCCACAATTTCCAGCCGGATGTCGGGATAACGCTGCAAAAATTCCGGCACCAGCGCGGGCAGCACCAGCCGCGTAGCACTGACCGGCACATTCAGCCGCAGCGTGCCACCAGGGGTGTTACGGTAGCGATTCACCGCATCCAGCGCGGCGTTAACTTCATTGATCGCGGGCAGCAGACGTTCCATCAGCGCCCTGCCTGCTTCGGTTAATACCACGGTGCGGGTGGTACGGTGAAACAGACGAATACCCAGCTGTTGTTCCGCCCGTCGTACCGCATCGCTCAGGCGTGACGCATTGCTGCCGGTGACGCGTGCCGCTTCCCTAAATCCCCCCGCTTTTGCCACCGCCACGACGGCATCCAGCAGCGCCATATCGATCGCCATTGTGCATCACCCCGTACAGTCTGTCCTGATTTCACCGGATAGTTGCACAGCTGAATCACCGTTACAATTGATCTACATTCACGCAGGAGGTTTTCATGTCAAACACCACCATGACTTTTACGTTAGGCGATCGTGAAGTTAACCGTATTGGCTACGGCGCTATGCAACTGGCCGGGCCGGGCGTGTTCGGCCCGGTAAAAGATGAAGCCCGGGCAATTCAGGTTTTGCGCGACGCTATCGCGGCAGGTGTTAATCATATCGACACCAGCGACTTTTATGGCCCGCACGAAACCAACCAGCTGATTAAAAAGGCGCTCCATCCCTATCCGCAGGATCTCTGCATTGTCACCAAAGTGGGTGCCCGCCGCGACGCCAAAGGCGGCTGGCTGGCGGCGATGGAGCCAGAGACGCTGACGCAGGCTGTGGAAGACAACCTGCGCAACCTGGGGCTGGATGTGATTGAGGTGGTGAACCTGCGCAGTATGTTGCATC
The DNA here is from genome assembly GCF_007558755.1 of Pantoea sp. paga. Classification (NCBI taxonomy): domain Bacteria; kingdom Pseudomonadati; phylum Pseudomonadota; class Gammaproteobacteria; order Enterobacterales; family Erwiniaceae; genus Pantoea; species Pantoea sp. paga. The sequence goes on along the minus strand of NZ_VLTF01000003.1, from coordinate 14,320 downwards.
CGGCCAGGCCGAAAGAAGGCTCTCTGAAGCCACAACTGGAGGCGCTGCTGGCGTTACAGGCGCGCGGACTGATTCGCCATATTGGCCTGAGTAACGTTACCGCCACGCAGATCGCAGAAGCTCAGGCGATGACGCCGATTGTCTGCGTGCAGAATATGTATAACCTGGCGCATCGACAGGATGATGAGCTGGTGGATCAGCTGGCGCAGCAGGGAATTGGTTATGTGCCATTCTTCCCGCTGGGCGGCTTCTCTCCGTTGCAGTCGGATCAGCTTAATGAAGTGGCTGCATCCCTGAATGCCACGCCGATGCAGGTCGCACTCGCATGGCTGCTGCGGCGATCGCCCAATATTTTACTTATTCCAGGCACCTCTTCCCCGGAACATCTTAAAGAGAACCTTGCCAGCGGAAGCCTGGAACTGTCGGATGAGGTGATGGAAAAGCTGAACGCTATTTTACATCAGGCCCGCACGATGCGGGCCTGATGCTGTACTGATTCAGAAACTGCTGAGGCAGGCCGCAAGTTGCGGCTTGTCGCTACAACTGATGTGGTGATCGATTCGGTTAATCATGTAGGGATAAAACGGGTTAGAGGTGGCGCGCATAATTGAGTCCAGCCCGACAATCAGCACCGCACTCTCACCGCGCAGTGATAAAGTACCAAAACTGATACCAAACTCATTCTTCTTCACGGGCGCACTGCCATATAACCCATCCTCAGCCGGAAACGGAATCGCAACGTGCGACAGCGAGTAGAGACCCGCCGGATAGGCAATTGACAGCGGCTGAATCCGTTCCTGCATCTCTCCGGCGGGAACGCTTTTTGTCACCATCTCCAGCGAGGTGGTGGTGGCATTGGTGATCACCGTGGATGAGTAATTCCGACGCGCCGCAGGCAACAGCTGATTAACCGCAGTATATGAGGAGTGGCGGAATAACGGACTGACGCTGACCGCCTGATTGATATCGAACAGCACCAGTTCGCTGCCGTTCACTGGCAGATAGTTATAGAGCGCGCGGATGACCGATGGCGTACTGACGGTGGAATCCATGACCGACTGAAAGGTCAGCACGGGCGGGAAACCGGAGAGCTGCTGATTACGCGCGTATTGCAGGATCTCTTTCTGCAGCGCCTGCGTCAGCAAATAGGTCTGCCGGGCAGCATGTACCGGAAAAGAGTTATATTTAAACGGATTAAACTCCGGCACGATATTCAGCCAGGCCGTTTTCGAGAAGGCAGGGAAAACAGAGGGAAGCCCGGCAACACCTGCGAACCGGGCAAAACGAGTCACACCGATCATCGGCGATAACAGAATCAATTGCTGCGGACGACGCAGCGTTTGATCGCCCAGGCTGTCGAGCGCATATTTTACCGCCAGCGCTCCACCGTTCGAAAAACCCACCAGATGCAGCGGCGTCTGCTTGCCCGCCAGCCGGGTCGCTTCCCGCACCGCCAGGCGTGTAGCGGCCATCCAGTCCTGCCAGTCAACATCGGTCAGACCCGCAGGCACCGTACCGTGACCCGGTAACCGTATCGCCACTGCCACATAACCCTGCTGACGGTAAGCCTCTGCCACATGCCGCAGACTGTAAGGACTGTCGGTCAGTCCATGCAACAGCACCACCGCACCGCGCGGCGTGCCCGTCGGTTGCAGAATATAGGAACGGTTCCAGTCCTGCGCGAAATGCCCCGGATAGATCATGCTGCCAGCATAGTATCGGTTGAGTAGTGTTTTTTCTTCCGCATCCAGCCGGTCGCTGACCTGCTGCTTCATCTCGTCGAACAGTTGATTTTCGGCCTTGAGGTAGTCGGCATACGTCGCATTATCGAGCTGTTCCACTGTCAGTTCATGCGGGACCCAGGTGTGCCAGCGATGTAACTCCGGCCCGCGCTCTGCTTCATAGATTCGGACAATCAGTAGCAGCAGTAACAGTACACCAGACGCAATCGCAAGGCGCCAGAGCCTGCGAGTGATGGTTTTCCATCTCCGGCTCATAAATCCTTTCCTGAAAAATTAAAATGCATAGCGAAACCACGCGAACAGCACGTTGCCATTATTGTACGTGCCCGGAATATAGGTGAACTGTACATTCAGCGCCTTATAACCGGCAGAGAACAGCGGCAGAATAATCGGTAGCGGAATATAGTTACCAAAATCTTCGCGTGCGGTGATACCGGCGGTTAATCCCGCGCCAAGACGAAAGTCCTGATTCGAACCTGGATACCAGCCCTTCTCCCAGCCATAACCGACAATCGGCTGCCACTCATTGTGTGAGTCTTTGAAAGCCATTGCATAAAGCGCGCTCCAGTTGCCGCTGTCGCTGTAGCGGGAAATACCCAGACCGCCTCCCCAGGGATTCTCGTTATAGTTATCGGTTTTTTCTTTATCGTACATAAAGCGGGCGTGCCAGCTGATAAATGGCAGGTAGAGATCGGTATGCTGAGGCGCGTTCCAGGTCTGCGCAACATCGTCAGTGAATCCATTCCACCAGGAGGAGATCGGTGTGTTTTCAGCATGCAATGGCGCAGCAGTCAGCAGTGCGGCAAAAACTGCCGTCGTGGTTAAAATTTTCATAGTGCGTACCGGTCAGCGTGCGGAGCAGATGAAAAATGAGTATAGCGCAGAGCCTGAGGCAATCTTTGTCAGCGGTCATGCTTCGCTTAACCGGTAGTTTCTGAAGACAACAACGACCGATCATTAAACAGGGTCTGGCGATTTCAGCCTGAAATCGCCAGACCTGTATGGAAATTAATCGGGGAAAAATGGCTGATTACAGTGAATGTTGTCGTATGGGACTTAATGAGGACAAGGACCGGGAAAATGCGGTGCAATAGTAAGTAAGAAGATAACGAGGTAAGGAGGTAAGGAGGTAAAACCGGATTCAGCCGGTGGGCTGAATCCGGTGGGAGACTCAGGAGGCTTCAGCCTCTTTCGGCTTTTCACCGAACTTCTCTTTCATGTGTGACTCAATCTCTTCCAGGCTTTTGCCCCGCGTCTCCGGCACCATCGCCATCACGAAGATCAGCGACCCGACGTTAATCGCGGCAAAGATGAAGAAGGTGGTGCTGCCGGCATATTCCATTATCGGTGGAAAACCAAAGGCGACTATCGCGTTAAAGATCCACTGTAGTGAGACAGCGCCGCCGGTTAACACGCCGCGCAACTGCATCGGGAACAGTTCCGACATCATCAGCCAGTAGACCGGCGAGATGCACATCTGCATGCAGAACAGGAACAGCAGAATGCAGCCCAGGGCGAGGTAGCTCTGCATCAGGCTGGGAGCGATAAAGGTCATCACGCTGCCCAGCATAATCTGCGAAGCGACCACCAGACACAGGCCGGTAATCAGCATCGTCCGGCGCGGGAAGCGACTGACCGCCCAGATACCGACAATCGCCGCCACCACTGAGACCACGCCGTTACCGATGGTCGCGGCAATCGACGCGCTAGTGCCAAGTCCGGTCTGTTTAAGGATGATCGGGGTGTAATACATAAAACCATTTACCCCGGTGAACTGGGCAACAAAGCCCAGCCCGACGCCGATAACCATCAGGCGAATCACCCACTTCTCACGGATCAGGGTTTTCGCATCCGGCCCACGTTCTGCTGCCCTCGCCTGCTTCTTCATCTGCGCCATCTCATGGCGCACTTCACGCGGCGTTTCACGCAGGTACTTCAGGATCTTTTTAGCCTCTTTCAGACGCCCTTCAGCGACCAGCCAGTGTGGTGAGGCGGGAACGAAGAACGTGCCGATAAACAGTAAAAGCCCCGGCACCATGGCAATTGCCAGCATGTAGCGCCACAGGTGCTCATCATGCAGCAGATAGCTCAGCAGCGTACTGGCAACATAAGCAATGAGCTGTCCGGTAACGATCATCAGCTCATTGCGGCTGACCAGCGGCGCACGCAGGCGCGGTCCGGCAATTTCGGCGATAAACACCGGCACGGTAGAAGAACCGCCGCCGACAGCAATCCCCAGCAGGAAGCGCATTGCCACCATGACGTTGACAGAAGGCGCCAGCGCTGTTCCCAGTGAACCCAGCACAAAAATAACCGCCAGGCTACGTAGGGTAATACGCCGGCCAAACCGGTCAGAGAAGAAACCACTAAGGAAAGAACCGATCGCGGCACCGAACACCAGCGAAGAGGCTACCAGCCCTTCAGTGAATGAGTTCAGTCCAAGTCCACCCTGATCGGGTGGTGAGGTCATATAAGGTAACGCACCCGAGATAATCCCGGTGTCATAACCAAAAGCCAGCGCGCCCATAGTGGCAACCAGTACCACTAAAAAAATGCGCTGGTGTACCGTATCCGCAGGCGCGTGATCGCCCGTTTCACCAGAGTCTGGTGTATTCGTACTCATAATATCCCTGCCATTAATTAGTTAAACATCCGTTTGATTAAATTTCATACGGAATAGAAATGGATCATATTTACCGAGTGGGTAAAGAAGTGTAGACGGTATTTAAAAGTTAGCTTTAGCAATGCGATTTTTATAACAGGGATAGTTAACCTGAGAAATAAACCAGCGAAATAATGACGCTGAGAAAGTTATTTTAACATTAGATTAACACTTTTAGTTCCTGCTGGATCCAGCTCAGGAAATGCGCGACACGAGGAAACTGGGCAAATCCACGCGGGAAGACCAGATGATGGGCGCTAACGGGCAGACTCTCCTGTTCGGATAAGACTCTGACCAGTTTTCCGCTGCGCAGATAATCCTCCGCCAGCAATTCACTTTCAAATATAAGACCGTGGCCTAACATCGCCGCCTCAAGACTCATATAAGAGCGATCAAAGCGAAATAACCACTCTTTATCCGGCTGAGGTAATTGCTGAGAAGCAAACCACTGCGGCCACTGAATAAGCGGCGACTCCGATAATATCAGCGCATGATGAATTAAATCAGCGGCCTGATTAACAGGATGCTTTTTCAGATACTCAGGCGAGGCCAGCACCGACATTCTTTCGTGGCGGATCGTTTTAATCTCGAATGAGTTCCAGTCCGGAAATCCATGGCGTATTGCAATATCAATATTGTCGCGGCTGAAAGATAAATTCTCATAAGAGCAGGAGAGCGTGAGCTGGAACTCAGGATAGCTGTCGCGAAATTTATGGATGCGCGGCAATAGCCACAACAGACCGAAACTGGGCGCGCAGTGGATCCTGAGGTTGCTGCGGGCTTTCTCGTTACTGATGCGTGCTGTCGCCTGCGTCAGACTCAGCAGTATCGGACCAATCTCTCTGAGGTAATGCTCACCCGACAGCGTCAGCACTACGCCCTTTGCCGAGCGATTAAACAGAATACAACCCAGTTCACGCTCCAGTTTTGCCAGCTGATGACTGGCCGCCGAAGGCGTAATACTTAATTCCTCGGCCGCACGCGCGACATTACCAAAATGGGCCACCTGCTCAAAAACCCGCAGTGATTTAATCGAAGGTAAGTGATCAGACTGCTTTTCCATCCGCCTCTCCACACTGGAATTTTGTGATGTGTGCCCATTTTTAAATCGCAGAATTGTTAACTGCATCAAACCAACAAATTCATTCAGCATCAAATGAATTTTTTTGCATTGCCAATATTAGCCGCTTTATCAATTCTGATCGTGACCCTGCCGGTAGCGATACCGAACCACTAATAATTATTTTTCTGGAGTGGATAATGTTACTCGAAAACAAAGTTGCGATTATTACAGGTGCCGCCTCTCAGCGCGGCATTGGCCGGGCTACAGCCGCCTGTTTTGCTCAGCATGGTGCGCGCGTGGTGGTGCTCGATTTAGATCTGCAGGCCGCCCAGGCCAGCGCACTGTCTTGTGGTGAGGGGCATCTCGGCCTGGCCACCGATGTGACCGATCCCCTCTCTGTTCGTCGTGCCATCGACCAGATACTTGAGCACTTCGTTCGTATTGATGTGCTGGTCAACAATGCAGGTATTACTCAGCCGGTTAAAACACTGGAAATCGGCATCGAGGATTACAACCGTATTCTTGATGTCAATCTGCGCGGCACGCTGCTGATGTCTCAGGCGGTAATCCCCACCATGCAGCAGCAGAAAGGCGGCAGCATCGTCTGCCTGTCCTCGGTCTCAGCACAGCGCGGCGGCGGGATTTTCGGCGGCCCGCACTACAGTGCCGCTAAAGCGGGCGTTCTGGGCCTGACTAAAGCGATGGCGCGCGAATTTGGCCCCTCACCAGATACGCATTAATGCCCTGACGCCCGGTCTGATCCAGACTGACATCACTGGTGGCCTGTTACAGGATGAACGCCGCCACGCCATTCTCGATGGGATACCGCTCGGCCGCCTTGGGTCCGCCAGTGACGTCGCCAACGCTGCGCTGTTCCTCGCCAGCGATCTGTCCGGTTATCTCACCGGCATCACGCTGGATGTGAACGGCGGCATGCTGATCCATTAAATAGCGCCCTTCCCTGCCCGCACGCCTGGCGGGCTAACTTCGGGAGTGAACACCATGACCACGCTTAACCTGAGCGCAGCCTCTGCTGCGCGCGATATCACCTATCGCAAAATCGCCTGGCGCCTGATGCCCTGGCTGATGCTCTGTTATCTCTGTGCCTATCTTGATCGCGTCAATGTGGGTTTCGCTAAATTACAGATGATGGATGATCTGTCACTCAGCGAAACCGTGTATGGACTGGGTGCCGGGATATTTTTTATCGGCTACTTCTTCTTTGAGGTGCCGAGTAACCTGATCCTGCACCGTGTCGGCGCACGCCGCTGGATTGCCCGCATTATGATCACATGGGGAATCATCTCAGCCCTGTTCGCCTTTGTAGAAACCGCATGGCAGTTCTACCTGCTGCGCTTTCTGCTCGGCGTCGCCGAGGCCGGTCTTGCGCCTGGTCTGTTGCTCTACCTGACCTACTGGTTTCCATCACATCGTCGCGCACGTATGACCGTGCTCTGGTTTGTCGCCATTCCGCTCTCAGGGATGATTGGCGGCCCGCTCTCAGGCTGGATTATGGCGACCTTTGCAGGCTTTCACGGATGGGCAGGCTGGCAGTGGATGTTTATGCTGGAAGCTATCCCCACCCTTGTTATGGGATTAGTAGTACTGCTGGTTCTGAAGGATCGTGTTGAACAGGCAGAGTGGCTGGATGAAGATGAGAAACGCCGGGTGCGTGCCGATCTGGACGAGGATAATGAGCAGAAAGCCTGTCATGGCACGGTAAAAGCCTTTGTCGCTGACCGTCGTCTGTGGCTGCTGGCGCTGATCTACTTCTGTGTGGTGATGGGTCAGTACGCCCTGACGTTCTGGTTACCGACGCTGGTGAGAATCTCAGGCGTCAGTGAGCCACTGCATATTGGGCTGCTGACCAGTCTGCCTTACCTCTGCGCCATTATATTTATGCTGCTGGCCGGGCGCAGTGGCGATCGCTATCGTGAACGCCGCTGGCATCTGATTGTTCCGATGCTGATCGGGCTCACCGGACTGACGCTGGCAACTCTGCTGAGCCATAGCGTCTCCCTGTCACTGCTCTCCCTTTGTATTGCCGCTGCGGGCATTCTTTCCGCCTCATCGCTGTTCTGGATGTTGCCGACCAATCTGTTAGGTGGCGTCTCTGCCGCCGCAGGCATCGCCGCCGTGAACTGCATTGCTAATCTGGCCGGTTTTTTCTCACCATGGCTGATTGGCACCATCACCACCGCAACCGGTACGCCCGCTTCCGGAATGTACTTTATTGCTGCCGTCCTGCTGGGTGGCGCGCTATGCGTGCTGCGCATCCGGGCAGCGGACGTTAATCGTTAATCAGGAGGTAACATGACTGACTCTCGTCACGATTTACACATGCTCTCATTGCAGCAACGAGCCACCAATATTCGCCGCCATGCCTTATTAATGGGGCAGATTCAGGGGCAGGGATACATCGGTCAGGCGCTGGGTGCCGCCGATTTGCTTGCTGTCAGCTATTTCCACGCCATGAATTACCGGCCGGATCAACCTGAGTGGGAAGAGCGCGATCGCTTCTATCTGTCGATTGGCCATTACGCTATCGCCCTTTACGCCGCCCTGCTGGAAGCAGGCGTCATACCTGAAGAGGAGAGGGAAACCTATGGGACTGATGAGAGCCGCTTGCCGATGTCCGGCATGGCCGCCTATACCCCAGGCATGGAAATAACCGGCGGTTCACTGGGTCATGGCTTAGGTATTGCTGTGGGTACCTGTCTGGGGCTGAAACAGAAAGGCTCGCAGGCACGAGTCTATAACCTGCTTTCAGATGGTGAACTGAATGAAGGCTCTACCTGGGAAGCGGCAATGTCCGCCTCACACTGGCAACTTGATAACCTGATCGCCCTTATCGACGTCAACAATCAGCAGGCTGACGGCCATAGCAGTGAGATTCTCGCTTTTGAACCCATTGTGGATCGCTGGCAGGCTTTTGGCTGGTACACCCAGCGGGTTGATGGCAACGATATCTCTGCTTTGCAGGCCGCCTTTGATGCGGCTCGCAGCTGGCCCGAACCCCAGCCGCGCGTCATCATTTGCGATACCCGAATGGGCAAAGGCGTGCCGTTTCTGGAAAGTCGTGAGAAAACCCACTTTATTCGGGTTGATGCCGATGAGTGGGACAAAGCCCTGACCGCACTTGAGCAAGGAGTATGAGATGAGTTCACAACCGCAAAAAAAACGTCTGACCACATCCGCCATGATCGCCTCGATCGCCGCTGAAGGTCAGCCCACGGTTTCAGCTCCTTTTGGGCATGCTCTGGTTTCTCTGGCAGAGCAGCGCTCAGATGTGGTCGGGATGACGGCTGATTTAAGTAAATACACCGATCTTCACCTGTTCGCAGAGGCTTTTCCGAAACGCTTTTATCAGATGGGCATGGCGGAACAGTTACTGATGAGCGCCGCAGCGGGTATGGCGCGCGAAGGCTTTATGCCCTTTGTCACCACTTATGCCGTCTTTGCTTCCCGCCGCGCTTATGATTTTATCTGCATGGCTATCGCAGAAGAGAATCTGAACGTTAAAATCGCCTGCGCGCTGCCGGGCCTGACCACCGGTTATGGACCGAGTCATCAGGCGACTGATGACCTGGCAATCTTCCGGGGCATGCCGAACCTGACTATCATCGATCCCTGCGATGCACTGGAGATTAGCCAGGTAATACCGGCTATTGCTGAACATCAGGGTCCGGTCTATTTGCGCCTGCTGCGCGGTAAGGTTCCGCTGGTGCTGGATAAATATGACTATCGCTATCAGCACGGTAAGGCTCAGCGCCTGCGAGGCGGTAAGCATGCCGTCATTATCAGCAGCGGATTGATGACCATGCGCGCGCTTGAAGCCGCTGAAACGCTGGAGAAGCAGGGGATTGAGGTAGGTGTGGTTCACTCACCCATGATTAAGCCTCTGGATGAAGAGACCATCCTGCGTGAGGCGGGGGAAGCACTGCATCATCACCAGCTGGTTATCACCGCTGAAAATCATTCGATAACGGGTGGATTAGGCGAAGCTATTGCCGGCCTGTTAATGCGAAACCATGTGACGCCTCGCTTTAAACAGATTGCTCTGCCGGATGCTTTCCTTGCAGCAGGCGCACTACCGACGCTGCATGACCGTTATGGCATCTCAACTGATGCCATGGTTAAGCAAATAACCGCCTGGCTTGAAGCCTGATTCATATCAAAACCGGGCCTGGCCCGGTTTTCTTCTGCATAGGTTCGTTACTGCCGTGGAAGATCATCATTGCATTACGTCACTTCACAACGGTCTGATTACTGATTGCAGTGGTCAGCACTCTCTGCGCATCAGCAACTACGCTTTATGCCGATAACAGCCACTGATCACCCGGTTCACTGCCATATAGCCGTTATTTGTCGCCATTCACTGTAAACAGCAGTGCATTGAGCCATCGCCTTTTATCAGTTGGCCCGATAGGGGTTCTTCATCCGTAACCCGCCGATTTCATCTGCTTTACCCAATGCAGTGAATCTGATGCCATGCAACTACCTTTCCGTTATGACCAGACTGTGACAATCTTTTTCCACTGATCAGGATTCCAGGGTATTCAAAGCCAAAGCTGCGTCTTCTGGTGCACCTCTTCAAAAAAATTTTATCGCACGTTAAAAGTTATCCACTTTTTCTGTGGATAAGTGAGGGATAGTTTCTGAGTATCTTTTTTCACTCTCTGTTCAGGACTTTAATGTCCGTGAGATACGCCTCTTTTCTGATCTTATCTGTTATCCCACAGTAGTGAAACGAAGGAGCGATTAGCTGCAGGCATGGCGATTTCAGGCTGAAATTCTTTAATCTTTTATATTAAAAACAATCAGTTAATCATGAAATATCACTGGCGGGCTAATGCATGGAGAAAGGCTAAGCAGAGGGATTAGCGGAGTGCGTGAAGCCGGTACGCTGTGACTGAGGTTTAGCAAGGTTGATTGGTCACTAATGAACCAGCTCCGAAAAATCATTACTTGCAATATTCTGACCGTCGGGTGCGCGCTGGCGGCGATCAGATTGAACAACGACAACATCAGACGAAAAGCGTTATCTCTGTTTATAGTGACCTGGGGGATTTGGAGGCGGTATCGGTATGTGGCGAAATAGTTCGGCGAAATGGCGATTTCATGCGGTTTTTCAGCAAGGCGCAATAAATTAAATTATTATTTTTCAATAAATTAACTAAATAACAACCCTCAGAAATCTGGCGATTTCAGCCTGAAATTTGGGTGTCCGCCATCTCTTTTAACGACGACTCGCTACAAAAATCGAAAAAAAGCCAGCGTTTATCGCTGGCTGATTTGAGTGCATATACGTTAACGGTTGAGATACTTTTTCAGGGTCTCCGCAATAACTTTATCCAGCTCTTCCTGCAACTCTTTCGACTGCCGGTTAAATTCATAACTGAACATCCGTCCGCGTACCTTTTTGCGTGCGAAGCGATCTTTATCAGCAAAAGACCAGAGCGCAGTCGCCTGGGTTTTATCTTTTTCAGGTTCTTTGATCAGAGTCTGGCTGCCCTGTCGAATCAGACGCAGGATATGATTTTTAAGCTCGTCCTCGGCCAGACCTTCACGGGCACAGACCACATCAATTTCCCTGGAAATAGACTTGATCAAAGCTTCGACGCTTTGCCCGGACTCACTTAACTTGTCAGCTGCCTGTAACAACGCTTTATAGTCGGGATAGGTCAGCTCGGCGTGATTAGGAAAAAGTGAAATCAAATCTGACGGAACGCTGGCGGCCTGCAGGGCACGCGTCACTTTTGCCTGTGATAAGCCCTGATTTTCAGCAATCTCTTTCTGCGACAAACCGCCATCTTTAAGCGTTAAAAGACGCATCCCCACTTCGCGCAGATTGTGTTCCCGTGCCGTCTGAATATCCTGCGCCAGTCGGCGAGCTTCATCAGCGGTAATGGCCGCGTCAGTGATCAGCACGTCCAGGCCGGTTTTGCAGTAGAGTGCGGCTGCCCGACGACGTGAGCCGTCGAGGATTTCGATGCAGTCTTCGCGCATCACGCCAATAGCGGGAAAGAACTGCTGCAGCTTAATGGTCCGGATAATGTCGCGCAGTGAATCGGGTGTCAGGCCTGCCTGATCGCGACCGTTGGTTTCCATTGTGACAAATGTTTTGCTTTCAACGTCGCTGGCGGCAATGCGTTCAAAACGAAACAGGGCGCGTTTGCCTGTTGCCAGAACGAATGTCTGGTTGTGCTGGCTGTCTGGCGTGTCATTTTCCAGTGGAGTCTGGCTGAAGGTTCTGCCAATCGTAATTCTTTTTGCACTCATACAAACCTCAGTTCAGGCGAATAAATTCGATACGGTCGAAGACGGCTTTTGCAAAGTCTTCTGCGGCGGATCGTGCATTCTTCAACGCTTCGCTGCTGCCGACATAGGTCGAAGGATTGGCGGAGATAACCGTATCAAAGGATTCGCCACAACGTTCGAAACCATCAAGGCGGGGAAGGGCAGCATCAAGCATGTCGCCACCAAAAATCTCTTTTGCCAGGCTATGACAGAGTTTGTGGTCTGCTTTATTGGAGAGCTTCGACATGAAGCCAATATTGCCCTGCAGCCGACAGGTCGCGCCGGAGTCTTCGATAATCGCAATCAGTTCCGGAAGACGTGTCAGGTATTTTAGTGTCGAGTGAAAGTCCACCTGAGCCGGTGGCACCGGAGTCATCAACAGATCTGACGCTGCAATCGCATTCTTCAGGAAAGCATCAAGATGCGGGCCGCTGTCGATAAAGATAAAGTCATAATCTTTTTTCAGTTTGGCAATAACGTTGTCGTACAACACGGCATGAACGTTCTGTTGCGGAAGATGCTCAGCACAAAGCTGATCCCAGCTTGAGGCGATAAAGGCGTCATCAATCGAGGCAGGCAGCACATCCACACCCGGAATGATAGACGGAACAATAAACTCGTTGACCAACTCATCTCGTGAGACATTCTGTAGCATTGCCTGTGCCGCAGTCGCTTCCACCAGCCCGACGGAGCGCTCGTGGTTCAGAAACATCGTTGCTGAGGACTGAGGATCAAGGTCGATAACCAGGATGCGCAAATCTTCAAAAAGCAGATGGGGATGTGCACGTAGCGCATGTGCCAGCGAGACGGTTGAAACTGTTTTGGAGACACCGCCCTTCAGATTGCCGACAAACAGGGTGTAAGCATCCGTGTGGCGATCGCGATACTTGGGCACGCCACGATGATGATAGATATCGATAATATTCTGAATCGACATGGCATATTTAACGGAAGAACCGGCCGCACGTTTATCAAATTGATAACCGCTCTCTTCCATCTCATTAACTGCGTAATCCACACTGGCCCGGGTCAGTTTGGGCAACTTTGCCAGCGCCGCTTTGGCATAGACCTGATAGTAGGTATTTTCATGCAGTTCCTGCTTTTGCGCCTGAATTTGCTCGGTGAGGCTTAACAGCATGCGTTCTGAACGCTGCGCAACCTTCATCACCTGCTTGTCATCATTAGCCATAGTTGCTCCAAACATGTAGGATTTATGACTTTATACAGAAATCCTGCACGTGAGGCAATAAATTATCTTCTCAACATAATCTCCGTTTTTATGTAACCGCACGGGTTGTGGTGAGCTTCATCACATTATTTCGTCTTGTCGAATATATTTTGCAGGTGAATTGCGGTCGGCATTCACTGTAATCAGCAGAACATTCACTGTAGTGAGCAAACAGGTTTAAAAAATCATCAGACAAACCGGGTACAGTAAGCGGGAAAGGGGAGAACTCAGGAGACAGCCCCGGCGACATCAAACGTTCACTGTAGTCAGTAAAGCTTGTGTCTCATCCGGTGACCTTATGGAGCAGGCGAATGAGCTATGGATACAGTTTTAAACGGATTTTCAGGCAGTAGTTGCAGATGGCTTGACTGATCTTTGCCACTGCATCACTTCAACATTCACTATAGTCAGTGGCGTTTTACGTTTTCAGCTCTGTGAAGAGCAACGTTCACTGTAATCAGTAAACTTGCCGATCAGCGGTCAGAAGAGGGAGCAGGGCAGAGTAAACGTTCACTGTAGTCAGTAAGGATGGGTTGAAAAATCCTCAGCGGATGATAAAAGCATCGGAATCTGGAGAGGGAATATACACCGGCAACGTCACAACCGACTCTGGTCTGCGATACAGAAGCGTACCGCCCATTAACGTTCACTGTAATCAGTAAATCCAGAAAGCAGTAAACATTCACTATAGTCAGTAACAACACTAGTGGAAGAGGGATGAGAAGGAGAATAGCCACACAAACATTCACTGTAGTCAGTAGTTAGCAGTAAGTAGACAGAAGCGATTCTGTTCTGCATCAGGGCGTGCCGACAGGGTCGTAATATGATTCAGTAGTTAGCAGTGAGAAGACAGAGGCGATTCCGTTCTGCATCAGTGTGTACCGAGTGGTCGTGAAAGACTCAGGCCATGCGAGCAACGGCTTCATCTGTCGCCCTTCAGGCAGTCATGCACCAGCCCCGTATACATTCGCAATGCCGTCAGCAGTCTCAGTTTCACTTTAACGTTCACTATAATCAGTGAGTGCACGATGCCTTCAGCTACACCGCAGCAAACATTCAGTGTAATCAGCAGAACGTTCACTGTAATCAGTAGGACTTCAGCATACCGCCATGGCGGTAATGACATGCCTCAGACCGGGCATCTTGCAACAACATTCACTGTAATCAGTAGCGATTCGGAAAGCCGTTGAAGGAAACTCACCAGACTGCGAGAATTGTGCCCATAAGCAAACATTCACTGTAATCAGTAACAGTGTCACGCGCTCCTTCTGCTCCTTCTGCTCCTTCTGCTCCTTCTGCTCCTTCTGCTCCTTCTGCTCCTTCTG
>NZ_VLTF01000029.1:0-1338 GCF_007558755.1 Pantoea sp. paga | reverse complement strand
CGTTTATGTTCAGTCAGGTCCAGATAGTTTAAATAAAATCGAAGATGCCGTCTCCGCTGAGCTTGGCTACTATGCAAAGATGTTTCAGGGAGTGCTGATTAACAAAAGTGAGGATAAATATCCCGGCGGCAATATCAGAATTAATACTGGTGAAAAGTCAGGGCAATGCGCCAGTTGCAAATCCTGCACAGCATGTGTGCCCATCCCCTGTTACACCTGCATGCATTTCAGACCTTTTGTTGAAGGGCCGCATGAAAAATTACTCGAATATTTACTCGATGAGCGTAACAGGATTCAGTGCATAGTGGCTGATCCTGTGACTATACAAATACTGGACAGAACAATTATTGCAGTATCAGAGGTGATAAATAAGTGTAAAGAATTTAAATCAAACCCGGAGGTGTCAAATGGATAATATCAAAAATGATAAAGTTAGAGTTCTCGAAACGTGCAGGGAAAAATATTGCGCGCAGAAAATAGATGATTTTGTGAGCTACTGTCGGATCACTCTCAATAAAAACGACCTTGTGAGCTGGGAGGAGGTTAACTGGCCAAAAGTTTTCCTTTTCACTAAAACCCCTGTCAAAGGCGCTAAAAAAAGTTCTGTTATTGTAAATGAGCCATTAGACAGGAATTTTATTGAGTTCGCTAAAAGCTATGTCCTTTACCACTACATGAATGGGGGCAAGAAAATCAATCAGCGTCTTAATATCGTTTTCAGGACACTTGAGGCAGCCCTCTTGCAGGTCAATGGGCGGAGTCATATTCAGTACGTTAACCTCACTGTTCTGGATCAGTGCGTTGTCACCTTAAAAAGCGCATACACCAAAGCAGTAGCGCATGCCTGCGGCAAGGTACTTGAAGGACTGGTTTTATTTCTCAGAGAAAAAGAATTCCTGATCATGCAGTCACTGCTCTGGAAGAGCCCAATCAGAGCGCAGGAAGCAAGCAACAGGCTCACTAAAACTGCTCAAGAGGCCCGTGAGGCAAAGTTACCTGACGAAGAGTCGTTGAATGCTATCGCTGAAATCTTCGCACTTCCAGATGATCAGCTTTCAGAAATGGACTTGTTCATAAGCTCCGTCTTTGCATTGCTCATGTGCGCACCTTCCAGAGTAACCGAAATCCTGACGCTCCCGGCGGATTGTGAAATCCGTGAGGCGGACAGGGAAGGAAAGCTGAGGTACGGGCTGAGATTCTATTCCGTGAAGGGGTTTGGTGGAAATGTGAAATGGATACCTGAAGTCATGGTCCCGGTTGCTGAGATAGCTATCAGGAGGCTGAGGACTCTTTCAGAAAACGCCCGGACATATGCCAGAGAGATTGAGATTTCCGGTA
>NZ_VLTF01000028.1:0-1338 GCF_007558755.1 Pantoea sp. paga | reverse complement strand
AGTTTATGTTCAGTCAGGTCCAGATAGTTTGAATAAAATCGAAGATGCCGTTTCAGCTGAGCTTGGCTACTACTCAAAGATGTTTCAGGGAATGCTGATTAACAAGAGTGAGGATAAATATCCCGGTGGCAGTATCAGGAATAATACTGGTGAAAAAACAGGACAATGCGCCAGTTGCAAATCCTGCACAGCATGTGTGCCCATCCCCTGTTACACCTGCATGCATTTCAGACCTTTTGTTGAAGGGCCGCATGAAAAAGTACTCGAATATTTACTCGATGAGCGTAACAGGATTCAGTGCATAGCGGCTGATCCTATGACTACACAAATACTGGACAGAACAATTATTGCAGTATCAGAGGTGATAAATAAGTGCAAAGAAATTAAATCAAACCCGGAGGTGTCAAATGGATAATATCAAAAATGATAAAGTTAGAGTACTCGAAACGCGCAGGGAAAAATATTGCGCGCAGAAAATAGATGATTTTGTGAGCTACTGTCGGTTCACTCTCAATAAAAACGACCTTGTGAGATGGGAGAAGGTTAACTGGCCAAAAGTTTTCCTTTTCACTAAAACCCCTGTCAAAGGCGTAAAAAAAAGTTCTGTTATTGTAAATGAGCCCTTAGACAAGAATTTTATTGAGTTCGCTAAAAGCTATGTCCTTTACCACTACATGAATGGGGGCAAGAAAATCAATCAGCGTCTGAATATCGTTTTCAGAACACTTGAGGCCGCCCTATTGCGAGTCAATGGGCGGAGTCATATTCAGTACGTTAACCTCACTGTTCTGGACCAATGCGTTGTCACCTTAAAAAGCACATACACCAAAGCAGTAGCGCACGCCTGCGGCAAAGTACTGGAAGGACTGGTTTCATTTCTCAGAGAAAAAGAATTCCTGATCACTCAGTCACTGCTCTGGAAGAGCCCACTTAAAGCGCCGGAAGCAAGCCACAGGCTCACTAAAACTGCACAAGAAGCCCGTGAGGCAAAGTTACCTGACGAAGAGTCATTGAATGCTATCGCTGAAATCTTCGCACTTCCAGACGATCAGCTTTCAGAAATGGACGTATTCATAAGCTCTGTCTTTGCGTTGCTTATGTGTGCGCCTTCCAGAGTAACTGAAATCCTGACGCTCCCTGCGGATTGTGAAATCCGTGAGGCGGACAGGGAAGGAAAGCTGAGGTATGGGTTGAGATTCTATTCCGAAAAAGGCTTTGGTGGAAATGTGAAGTGGATTCCAGAAGTCATGGTCCCGGTTGCTGAGATAGCTATCAGGAGGCTGAGGACTCTTTCAGAAAACGCCCGGACATATGCCGGGGAGATTGAGATTTCTGGTG
>NZ_VLTF01000027.1:0-1494 GCF_007558755.1 Pantoea sp. paga | reverse complement strand
GGTGTCGCCGTCGGTGATCACCACGGTGGAGCCGGGCTGCATGCCGCCGCCGCCGATGGTCGGCGTGCTGTCGCTGGTGCTGCTGCCGTCGGCGATCGGGTTACCGGCGTCGTCGGTCAGGCCCGGCGCGGTGGCGCTGGTGTCAACGTTGACGTCGACGGTGCTGCTGCTGGCGTTGCCGCTGGCATCGGTGCCGTCAACCACGAGCGCGTGCTCGCCGTCAGCCAGCGGCGCGTCAGGGGTGAAGGTCCAGCTGCCGTCCTCGCCCACGGTGGCGGTGCCGAGCTCGGTGTCGCCGTCGGTGATCACCACTGTGGAGCCGGGCTGCATGCCGCCGCCGCCGATGGTCGGGGTGCTGTCGCTGGTGCTGCTGCCGTCGGCGACCGGATTACCGGCGTCGTCGGTCAGGCCGGGCGCGGTGGCGCTGGTGTCGACGGTGACGTCGACGGTGCTGCTGCTGGCGTTGCCGCTGGCATCGGTGCCGTCAACCACGAGCGCGTGCTCGCCGTCGTCCAGCGGGGTTTCCGGCGTGAAGGTCCAGCTGCCGTCCTCGCCCACGGTGGCGGTGCCGAGCTCGGTGTCGCCGTCGGAGACGGTGACGGTGGAGCCGGGCTGCATGCCGCTGCCATTGATGGTCGGGGTGCTGTCGCTGGTGCTGCTGCCGTCGGCGACCGGATTACCGGCGTCGTCGGTCAGGCCCGGCGCGGTGGCGCTGGTGTCGACGGTGACGTCGACGGTGCTGCTGCTGGCGTTGCCGTCAGCGTCGGTGCCGTCAACCACGAGCGCGTGCTCGCCGTCGTCCAGCGGATTTTCCGGCGTGAAGGTCCAGCTGCCGTCCTCGCCCACGGTGGCGGTGCCGAGCTCGGTGTCGCCGTCGGAGACGGTCACGGTGGAGCCGGGCTGCATGCCGTCGCCATTGATGGTCGGGGTGCTGTCGCTGGTGCTGCTGCCGTCGGCGACCGGATTACCTGCGTCGTCAGTGAGGCCCGGCGCGGTGGCGCTGGTGTCGACGGTGACGTCGACGGTGCTGCTGCTGGCGTTGCCGTTCGCGTCGGTGCCGTCGATGACCAGGGCGTGATCGCCGTCATCCAGCGGGGTTTCCGGCGTGAAGGTCCAGCTGCCGTCCTCGCCCACGGTGGCGGTGCCGAGCTCGGTCTCGCCGTCGGAGACGGTGACGGTGGAGCCGGGCTGCATGCCGCCGCCGCCAATTGTTGGCGTACTGTCGCTGGTGCTGCTGCCGTCGGCGATCGGGTTGCCCGCGTCGTCGGTGAGGCCCGGCGCGGTGGCGCTGGTGTCGACGTTTACGTTAACGGTGTCACTGACCGCGTTGCCGTCCGCACCGGTGCCGTCAACCACGAGCGCGTGCTCGCCGTCAGCCAGCGGATTTTCCGGCGTAAAGGTCCAGCTGCCGTCCTCGCCCACGGTGGCGGTGCCGAGCTCGGTGTCGCCGTCGGAGACGGTCACGGTGGAGCCGGGCTGCATGCCGCCGCCGCC
>NZ_VLTF01000026.1:0-1554 GCF_007558755.1 Pantoea sp. paga | reverse complement strand
AGGGCCGAGAGCTTTACCCAGACTTCCCCTGGTACGATAAAGAAAAGAACATTCGATACAGCAACGCACTCTGCCTGCTGTTCCGTTATCAACTCAGCACAAGTATAAAAACACAAAGAAGTCTTTTCAGACCAACTGCCACACTTGTCAGCGCCAATCTGGGGAGCACTGAGTATCGCAGGACGCACTGCATTTCTACGATTTTTGACAGGCACGGCTACAAAGGATCAAAAGGGAACAATCTTTCACTCAGAAGTCACCAGGCAAGACACTTACTCAATACAATTGCACAACGTGGTGGCCTTGGCGACTTTGAACTGGCCAAGTGGTCAGGAAGAGTGAGGGAAACACAAAACAGAACCTATAACCACGTCAGCCAGGAAGAGAAGGTTCGGGAGTCAGTTAAGCATAACGTGCAGAATATTGGCATTAAACCAGAAAACACCACCCCACGAGCTATAGCAAACCCTTCATGGCGTATTGATGTTAAAGATACAGGCCATGCAGCCATTCACGTGACAGAGTTCGGCTACTGCACTCATGACTACGTAATCTCTCCATGTACGAAGTTCAGGGACTGTATCAATTGCAGCGATCATACGTGCGTGAAAGGGGACAAAGACTCGCTAGGCAGGCTGGAAGCTACTGCGGCATACACAGAGCAGCTTCTTGAAAAGGCAAAGGTTGATATGGAAGAGGAATACGGGGCTGACAAGTGGGTGGCCTATCACGAAAAAACCCAAGCAAGACTTCTGGATTTGATAGCGTTACTCAAAAGCAAAAATCTTGAGGACGGGGCGCTGGTAAGACTGGAGGGTGATGATTTTACACATATGAAAAATCTCACAGGCGCGAGCAGAAATGAACTGATTGGAAATGAAAGGATTAATCATAATTAAAAGGAGAGTCATATGGCTAAACATCTAGATGATAAAGATATCAGCATAATTAAAAACACAATAGCAGGTTGGGACAGTGAGAAGTCAGGTAAGCTTTCATGGGAATATCTTTGTGACAGGCTTGAACCTCTGATTGGTAAGCGACCAACCCGTCAGTCACTGGGGCTTCACAAAGATATTGTCATGGCTTTCAATATTAAGAAGAAAAATATTAAGTCTGGAAACGATGAAGAAAAACGGCCAGCTAATTTAAAAATGGCCTCACAGCGTATCAGTAATCTCGAATTCAAAAATAAAGTACTGGCAGAAGAGCTCAGGAGTCTGGAAGAGAGGTTTGTTGTATGGCAGTTTAATGCTATTAATCACGGACTCAGTTTTGAACAACTTAATAATGGATTGCCCAGGATAGACAGGGAAACAAATGCTGATTAAATATTTAGTTGCGCAGATATTGCGCAATTAAAATTATATGTTATCTTGTATATACAACCAGGGAGTGGTTGATCAATTTTGCAAGGACGCAATCTATGAAAAATACAGACGCTCTTTCAAGGGAAGAAAAGTTACTTTTGCTTTTACAAATGTTCATTGAGAGATTAAAAAAATCAGGTTTTGCTCAGGACAAGATAATTAGATATATCTGGCTATTCTGTGT
>NZ_VLTF01000025.1:0-1712 GCF_007558755.1 Pantoea sp. paga | reverse complement strand
CCGGGGCTTGTGTAATCTCAGTTCATTGATGGCCATGTTTTCGTCTGAGGTCAGATGAGCGTTGCATGCGCCCACTTGTGCAAGCATCGTGCGCTGTGCCGCAGTCAATAACGTTGGCGCACTTTTCGACCGCTCCAGAACTGGGCTGCTCATACTTGTTTGCTGAGGAAGTGCTGATTGCACTCTACTTTCCGATGGGGTGCGTGATATCTGTTTTGACTGATCTAGGATGAGACGTGAGGTGGTATAGGCTGCGGTGATAGGACGATGCATTGAGTCGACCTCCTGGATAGATGAACCTGCTGTGTGGCAAGCAACGCCGTTTCGGTTTCATCACCAGGGTCAAGTGCAGCTCGCTCCGGGTTAGAACATCTGCGGATTTGATCCGCCGGATATGCGAACCACATCTTGCTCGAGTCAAAATGTCTATCAAACGTAGGTTTGTTGGACATCAGGTCGAGATGAGATCGTCCGCTCGGGACGCTGCATTATCTGCATCCAGTAACAGCTTCCAATTTTCAATATCCGGCTACACTGAATTTTCATTGAGTATCTGGACGAAACCATGCTGATTGGATATGCCCGCGTCTCAACCGACGACCAACTACTCGATCTGCAGCGCGATGCGTTGGAGAAAGCAGGCTGTGAGCGCGTGTTCGAAGACACGGCTAGCGGTGCCAAAGCCGAGCGAGTAGGTTTGACTGCCTTGCTGACCACGCTACGCCGAGGCGATACTGTAGTGATTTGGCGCTTGGATCGTCTTGGTCGCTCGCTGAAGGATTTGATCCGGTTGGTCGAGCAGCTAGACGTCGCTAGCGTCGGTTTGCGCAGCTTGCAAGAACGCATCGACACCGCTTCGAGTGGTGGACGTTTGATATTTCACCTGTTCGGTGCCCTGGCCGAGTTCGAACGCAACTTGATTCGTGAGCGCACACAAGCGGGATTGTCAGCAGCACGAGCACGCGGGCGCAAGGGCGGCCGTAAGAAACGGCTCGACCCCGCCAAGCAAGAGCTGGCATTGAGCCTCTACCACGAGCGAAAACACACCGTGGCAGATATTTGCCGCCTGATGGGCAAGCGCAGTGCGCAGCAGGCGGCATAGCGCCATCCCTGACGATTCGCTGACGCGGCTTGGCCATTTGCCGAAGAAAAGCCCGGAGCGAGCTGCCCAGGTGGCCACGATAGCAGAGTTATACGGAGTGTCTTCCAGCACCGTGTACCGGGCGTTGAACCTTATCCATAAACCCCATGCGGCCCACCGTGCCGATCACGGTAAGCCGCGCGTATTGCAGCAAGCCGAGCTGGAACGCTACTGCGAGCTGATTGCGGCGTTGAAGCTGCGCACGACGAATAAGCAAGGTCGGCATCTTTCCACCGGTCGCGCCATTGAGCTGCTGGAAGACTACGGAGTGGAAACCGCCCAGGGGCTGCTGAGTCGCCCTACGATCAACCGCTACTTGTCTCTGTGGCGACTGGATCAGTCGCGATTATTGCGGCAACCGCCTGCCGTTCGGTTTCAGGCTGAGCACAGCAATGACTGCTGGCAATTCGACCTGTCGCCTTCCGACCTCAAGCACATCGACAAGCCTGAATGGATTGATCCGAGCAAAGGTGAACCGACGCGGCACTGTTGCAAATATAAGAATGGATGGGCCTCTTTCCGGTGATGGTGTCTTACATTTCAAAGACTCTGCTCACCAGGCGCATCTCGT
>NZ_VLTF01000024.1:0-2712 GCF_007558755.1 Pantoea sp. paga | reverse complement strand
CACACATGCTGTGAGCTCGATGAGTAAGGCGGGACACGTGGTATCCTGTCTGAATATGGGGGGAC
The DNA here is from genome assembly GCF_007558755.1 of Pantoea sp. paga. Lineage (NCBI taxonomy): Bacteria > Pseudomonadati > Pseudomonadota > Gammaproteobacteria > Enterobacterales > Erwiniaceae > Pantoea > Pantoea sp. paga. The sequence goes on along the minus strand of NZ_VLTF01000024.1, from coordinate 2,647 downwards.
CATCCTCCAAGGCTAAATACTCCTGACTGACCGATAGTGAACCAGTACCGTGAGGGAAAGGCGAAAAGAACCCCGGCGAGGGGAGTGAAACAGAACCTGAAACCGTGTACGTACAAGCAGTGGGAGCCTTCTTTATGGGGGTGACTGCGTACCTTTTGTATAATGGGTCAGCGACTTATATTCTGTAGCAAGGTTAACCGTATAGGGGAGCCGCAGGGAAACCGAGTCTTAACTGGGCGTTAAGTTGCAGGGTATAGACCCGAAACCCGGTGATCTAGCCATGGGCAGGTTGAAGGTTGGGTAACACTAACTGGAGGACCGAACCGACTAATGTTGAAAAATTAGCGGATGACCTGTGGCTGGGGGTGAAAGGCCAATCAAACCGGGAGATAGCTGGTTCTCCCCGAAAGCTATTTAGGTAGCGCCTCGTGAACTCATCTTCGGGGGTAGAGCACTGTTTCGGCTAGGGGGCCATCCCGGCTTACCAACCCGATGCAAACTGCGAATACCGAAGAATGTTATCACGGGAGACACACGGCGGGTGCTAACGTCCGTCGTGAAGAGGGAAACAACCCAGACCGCCAGCTAAGGTCCCAAAGTCATGGTTAAGTGGGAAACGATGTGGGAAGGCACAGACAGCCAGGATGTTGGCTTAGAAGCAGCCATCATTTAAAGAAAGCGTAATAGCTCACTGGTCGAGTCGGCCTGCGCGGAAGATGTAACGGGGCTAAACCATGCACCGAAGCTGCGGCAGCGACGCTTATGCGTTGTTGGGTAGGGGAGCGTTCTGTAAGCCGTCGAAGGTGTGCTGTGAGGCATGCTGGAGGTATCAGAAGTGCGAATGCTGACATAAGTAACGATAAAGCGGGTGAAAAGCCCGCTCGCCGGAAGACCAAGGGTTCCTGTTCAACGTTAATCGGAGCAGGGTGAGTCGACCCCTAAGGCGAGGCCGAAAGGCGTAGTCGATGGGAAACAGGTTAATATTCCTGTACTCGGTGTTACTGCGAAGGGGGGACGGAGAAGGCTATATCAGCCGGGCGACGGTTGTCCCGGTTTAAGCGTGTAGGCGGAGTGTCCAGGTAAATCCGGACGCTTATTAACGCTGAGGCGTGACGACGAGGCACTACGGTGCTGAAGTGATAAATGCCCAGCTTCCAGGAAAAGCCTCTAAGCATCAGGTAACACAGAATCGTACCCCAAACCGACACAGGTGGTCAGGTAGAGAATACCAAGGCGCTTGAGAGAACTCGGGTGAAGGAACTAGGCAAAATGGTGCCGTAACTTCGGGAGAAGGCACGCTGGCGCGTAGGTGGAGGGACTTGCTCCCCGAGCCGAAGCCAGTCGAAGATACCAGCTGGCTGCAACTGTTTATTAAAAACACAGCACTGTGCAAACACGAAAGTGGACGTATACGGTGTGACGCCTGCCCGGTGCCGGAAGGTTAATTGATGGGGTTATCCGCAAGGAGAAGCTCTTGATCGAAGCCCCGGTAAACGGCGGCCGTAACTATAACGGTCCTAAGGTAGCGAAATTCCTTGTCGGGTAAGTTCCGACCTGCACGAATGGCGTAATGATGGCCAGGCTGTCTCCACCCGAGACTCAGTGAAATTGAACTCGCTGTGAAGATGCAGTGTACCCGCGGCAAGACGGAAAGACCCCGTGAACCTTTACTACAGCTTGACACTGAACATTGAGCCTTGATGTGTAGGATAGGTGGGAGGCTTTGAAGCGCGGACGCCAGTTCGCGTGGAGCCAACCTTGAAATACCACCCTTTAATGTTTGATGTTCTAACGTAGGCCCGTAATCCGGGCTGCGGACAGTGTCTGGTGGGTAGTTTGACTGGGGCGGTCTCCTCCTAAAGAGTAACGGAGGAGCACGAAGGTCAGCTAATCACGGTCGGACATCGTGAGGTTAGTGCAATGGCATAAGCTGGCTTGACTGCGAGAGTGACGGCTCGAGCAGGTGCGAAAGCAGGTCATAGTGATCCGGTGGTTCTGAATGGAAGGGCCATCGCTCAACGGATAAAAGGTACTCCGGGGATAACAGGCTGATACCGCCCAAGAGTTCATATCGACGGCGGTGTTTGGCACCTCGATGTCGGCTCATCACATCCTGGGGCTGAAGTAGGTCCCAAGGGTACGGCTGTTCGCCGTTTAAAGTGGTACGCGAGCTGGGTTTAGAACGTCGTGAGACAGTTCGGTCCCTATCTGCCGTGGGCGCTGGAGAATTGAGGGGGGTTGCTCCTAGTACGAGAGGACCGGAGTGAACGCACCACTGGTGTTCGGGTTGTCATGCCAATGGCATTGCCCGGTAGCTAAGTGCGGAAAAGATAAGTGCTGAAAGCATCTAAGCACGAAACTTGCCCCGAGATGAGTTCTCCCTGACTCCTTGAGAGTCCTGAAGGGACGTTGAAGACTACGACGTTGATAGGCCGGGTGTGTAAGCGCAGCGATGCGTTGAGCTAACCGGTACTAATGACCCGTGAGGCTTAACCTTACAACGCCAGAGGCGTTTTTGAGAGACACGATTTTCAGCCTGTACCGGATATATCTGCGCGGCCTTACGGGCGGCGCGGAGACAGAATTTGCCTGGCGGCTTTAGCGCGGTGGTCCCACCTGACCCCATGCCGAACTCAGAAGTGAAACG
>NZ_VLTF01000023.1:0-4004 GCF_007558755.1 Pantoea sp. paga | reverse complement strand
TCTGCAGGATACCGCCGTATCCGGCAAGATGCTGCTGCGGATGCACACCCTTCCGGTCCGGCGAGTACGCGAACCACACCGCCGGTGGAAGCTGTGAACCCGCGTTGCGGTCATCCCGCACGTACACCCACAGCCGGGCCGTGCGCGTTTTACCGCTTCCCGGCTCCTGCACCGGCACAGGGATATCGTCGGTATGCACCTTGCCCGGCATCAGCACGTACTGGCGCAGCAGGTCGTACAGCGGCTCCAGCAGCTCGCTGACCGCACCGGACCAGCGCCCCAGCGTGGCACGGCTCAGTTCCACGCCCTGGCGACGGTATATCTCTGACTGACGGTAGTGAGGCGTGTGCTCTGCGAACTTCGCCGTGACGATGCGCGCCAGCAGACCGGGACCTGCATAGCTGCGCTCGATGGGTTTTGACGGCATGGGGGCCTGAACGATGTGGTCACAGCTGCAGCAGGCCAGTTTTGGACGCTGCGTTTCGATAACCTTAAAGGCGCTGCTGATAAGCTCCAGCTGCTCCGATACGTCGCACCCCAGCGCAATGAGCTCGCCGCCGCATGCCGGACAGGCGGTTTCTGCCGGCGACAGCGAGCGGGTTTCGCGGGGAAGCGAGGCCGGCAGCGGTTTGCGGGCGGAAGACTGGCGCAGCGGCTGCGGCAGTACCGGGTCATGCTGCTCGCCTAGTACCTCTGCCATCTCCTCCTGCAGGGCGCTGATGCGCTCCTCCGCCTCGCGCACCTAGCGCTGCGTTTTCTCACGCAGCTTTTCGGAGCTTTTGCCGAACTGCATGCGCTGCAGCTTAGCAACCAGCGCCTTCAGGCGGTTAATTTCGCTGGCGTACGCCGCCACCCGCTGTGAGAGCAGGCGGTTACTCCGCCATTTCGCGGAGGGTGGTCTGCTGCTCCTGCAGCAGTGCCCTGAGCCGGGCGTTTTCATCAGGGTATGAGGTCTCCATAACCACACTTTACAGCAGGTTATATGCGTATTCCAGGGCGTTCCGCCCGCTGCGGATGTTTCCAGTTAATGCCTTCCAGCAGCATGGACAGTTGCGCAGGTGTCAGATGAACCTTACCGTCCTGGGTCACCGGCCAGACGAAGCGCCCCCGCTCCAGCCGTTTGGTGAACAGGCACAGGCCGTCCCGGGTCCGCCCACAGCACCTTTATCATGTCACCGCGACGCCCCCGGAAGATGAACAGATGCCCGCTGAACGGGTCATCCCGTAACGTATTCTGCACCCTGGAAGCAAGGCCATTAAAGCCGTTGCGCATGTCCGTCACGCCGGCAACCAGCCAGATGCGGGAGCCCGCAGGGAGAGATATCACCGGCATTCTCCCTGCATTTCCCGGATGAGCATCTGAAGCAGCTCCGGCGTCAGCTTTCCGCTGATACGAAGCGTGCCGGTAGGCAGAACCAGCTCACAGCAGGGGACGTCGTCGCTCAGAACGGAGGGAGGATGAGCCTGTTCGAGGCCTGATTCAGGCGTGAGCGCCACGGGCAGCATGACCGGCGCGTCTGCCCGCGCAGCCAGCAGCCCCTGCTGATAAAGGCGCCGCCAGTTGAACAGCAGATTGTCATTAATGTTATTTTCACGGGCAAGCTATGCCACGCTGACGCCGGACTGCATCGACTGCTCCACCAGTGCGATTTTGAAGTCGCGGGGGAAGTTGGGGCGTTGTGGTCGTTTGCGGGCGACAGGGATTTCACAGGGGACCGGGGCACGGGGTGGAACGGGGGATTTTCGGGATGCCTGTCGGTAAAGGCGTTTATCCAGATTTTGGCGTTGATTCGTGGCGGCAAAGGCCAGGACAGGCCGGTCTTCATGAAGCGAACAAAGAGATCGCAGGCCGTGGTTTTGGGGATGCCCAGCCTGCGTCCGGCCTCAATACGCGGCAGTTTTTCTTCAAAGTGGAGGCGAAGTACCTCAGGGAGCCATGTCCGGTGTTTCATGTGATAGTGTCCATTAAAAATGATGGACACTATTTTCCCGGAACCGGAGTCTGCTGCACAGAGGGTCTAATTGAGACGCTTACATATATTGTGGAAACAGGAAGTTACTATAACTCAATTAATTCAGTGACATAGCCTATGTTTCTCATGTTCCATTGCAATTCACGGAAGACTAAGACTAACGAAGCCTTCATTGAAAATCATAGATATTACTAATTGGATAAATTAAAAAAGGAACTAAAAATGAAATTTTACCACTTAAATAACTATAAATTGATGATAGTATTAAATGGAGCCTATATGAATATTAATCCTAATTACAGCCTTTCTACAAATACAAGATCTTATACCATCCCTTATGAAAATGAAATTTTTTCAGTTCTACAAAGTTTTTCGCAAGGCACCGATCTCGACGAACTTTCAAGAGAAGCAAGGATTCCGCTATATAATTTTTTCACTCCAATGGGTGATTATACTGCTAATGGAAGGGATTTTTATAATTCATTAGGTAGTGAACAAAAAATAGCTTTGGATAATGCAATTGAGAGGCGGCGAAATACCTTAAATTCATCAGTCAGTCATACTGGTGCTACGCAGGGATATCCATCTACAACCCTAGGTAATAGGAGCCGGCCTTCAGTATCAGCAAGTGCATCCAGGGTAATGAGGCCTCCACAAAACCGCCCATCTAATTACATTAAAATTATGAATATTATGCCGAGATTTTCACAAGGAATCGATCTCGATGTGCTGTCAAGGGAAATTGGAGTAGAACTATGGCGTTATTTCGAACCAATGGGGGATCGTACAGTGAATGGGAATGAATTCTACAATTCTTTACCTTCTCATGATCAAGAGATACTCGACAATAGTATTCGCGAACGACGAAATAACCTCAATAACCCTACAAATAGAACGGGTGAGAGAATGAGCAGGCGTAGACTACGCTAATTAGTCATACGAATTTGTGTAAATATTTTAAATTGCATCGCCATGGATGGTGATGCTTCCAAATGCCATTGTAACATTCTGCTGCAATTTATAACTATAGCCTCGAAAATGCCCATTATTGCAGCGTAAATATACCCATTTTAGTTTCACGCACTTTTTGAGATTCCGGCTATATTTGAGATTCCGGCTATATTGAGCTTGGCCCGAAATCAATGCAGTGATAAATCAGAGATCTTCGTCTTTCCGGAGACTCCGGATGAATTCAGCCGGAGTCATGTCATTTAATGACGAATGCGTTCTTTCATGATTGTACTCCCTGCGCCAGTTGTCGAACTTGTCCTGCGCATAGGAACCAGTGAATGTTGAGGCATTCATCCCGCAGGCTGCCGTTAAATGATTCAATCAGGGCATTATCTGTCGGTTTTCCGGGGCGTGAGAAGTCCATCACCACGCCATTTTCATAGGCCTATTTATCTAGGGCTTTCGAGATAAATTCGCTGCCATTACCGGTCTGCATCCGCTCTGGCAGCCGGTGGTTCAGCACGCGTAATCTCTCCATCACGCCGACCACATCCTCTCCTCTCAGCGAATTCCCGAAATGGCTCACCAGGCACTCCCGACTAAAATTATCCACTACAGTCAGCGCCCGGAAGCGTCGCCCGTTAAACAGATTATCTGACACGAACTCCATACTCCAGCACTGATCGATATGCGCAAGTACCGGGCGCTGTTTACGGTGTACCGCGCTGACATGCCTGCGTGGGCGTACCCTGCGAAGATTGAGGCCTTCCAGGCAACAGATGCGGTGCTTTTTGTGGTTAACCTGCCAGCCTTCCCGCCGCAGCTGGATATGGATGAGCGGGCAGCCATAACGTATCGGGTTTCCGCAATTTCCCGGATACGCATCGTAATCGCCTAATCGTTACGCCGGCTCTGCCAATGGTATACGGTTCTGCTCTGCATCAACAGACCACATCCCCGCCGGACGCTGATGCGATACCATCACTCGCTTTCCTAATACAAACCATGCCGGCCAGTCTGCACGCTCTGCTTAAACGCGAAGGTCGATGTCCGCCTGACGTTGAACACCGCCAGATTAAA
>NZ_VLTF01000022.1:0-4250 GCF_007558755.1 Pantoea sp. paga | reverse complement strand
ATAAGTCTGCGTCACGACCCAAAGAATTAATAATTAGCCTTTTATCTGCATCGGTTAAATGAGGCGTTTGCGTATAGAGGAAAATTCGTGATTTATCCTCATATGTGAATTCTCCGGTGGCTAATTTATTGCTAATGGTATTTATTGATTATATTTTTTCCAAAACAGAAATACTGTTTCTCACTTCATCCAGGCTTTTATGATTTCCTAGCTCTCACGGTAAAGACAGCCATTCTGCCATATAGCGGTATTGAATTGCCTTGGCGACATTCATTTGAGCCTGCATATGGGGCATTAATGATTGCGGGTCAAGTCCTGCATTCTCTGCATCTGTTTGTGAGAGGAATAAAACTTTCCTTTCTCGATCGAGATCTTGTAGAGGTATATTATTTTCAACTGTATAAGCTGCCACATCACGCATTGCTGACAAGCGACTGTTTATTTCATGGATAAGGGAATGGATCGATACCGTACTATTAAATGCTCCAAGAATTGGGCTCATGATTAGTATCTCTTATGTCTTTTAAATAAGAATATTAATATTAAAGTCAAAAAAACATCCGTAATATTACAATATAGATTTGTTAAATTCAGAATTCCTCTGTTTGAAAACTGTTTATCTTGTAGAATCTAATGTCATTCAGTAAGTAGTATTCTGGACCCAGAACGAATTTATACTGGCTTACTCTCGGGTCCTTGAGTGACACATATGACTTTGCATCCATTGTTACGCATCCAAGTAACATGCTTATAACTTTTTCTTGATCATCTATCACCATGCATTTGGAGTGGTCATTTATTTATATAAAGGCTGGCAAAGTTACAAGCCTTACTGCATTTTTATTCGCCGCTTTTACTTTAATAAACAATTTAATTTACATGATTCACTATCATTTTTAATGATTATTTTATTGCGAAATATAAATTCAGGTATCACCTCAAACGAAGCCTTAAGCCTCAAAGCTCCTCCTATATAATCAATATTTCTTTTGTTGAGGATTCTTCCAAAAAAAGTAAACCTCTCAGGTGTTTTGGCGGGATGATAAAGAAAAACTAAGCCCTGACCCATCTCATGCCGCAAGTATTTTGCCAGTACCAGGAAGCAGTTTTCCATTTCAGGCGCATAGCGCTCACCCACAGTGTGATAAACATTCACGCTGCATTCAGCCAGAATCTTCCTGGTGCCATATCTCTCGTAACAGCGTAAAGAAAAAGGATGGCATGGCAGATAAAATGCCGACCTAAATTTTCTAAGAATACTAAACTCTAAAAATTCACATGTTTGCTTTGCTAGAATCTTGACATCCTTTCTTACTCTATCCAGAGCAGATCCTAATTCAATGAGCTGTAACATTATATAATTAACCTTATATAAGGCCAGACAGAGTCTCTGAAACCTTGTATCATGCGGATCGGGGCTGGATCATGAACTTTACGGCCATTTATATGAAACGACGAAGTTCTGGACGGCGTGCGGCTGAACGAAGGTGTTTAAAAAATAGGCGTAGCTACGTAAAATCTGACGAGCAGTACCCCTGCTTTTTTCTCAGAATTCACGTAGCGCTGCCTTTCAGCCAAGAGTTGTAAATGGAGCAAACATGAACGATATCTCCGCTTTTACCGGTGTGACTCTTAGCGGCAGCGCCGGTGATGATCTCACTGCTAAACTGGCCGCGTTCGTCCGCCATCGAGAGGCCTTTTCTGCCAACACGTGGCGTCAGCTACTGAGCGTGATGCGGATCTGCTGGCGCTGGTCGCAGGAGAATCGTCGGTCCTTTCTGCCGATGTCACCGGATGACATGCAGGATTACCTGTTTCACCTGCAGACCATTGGCCGTTCAACTTCAACTATTTCGGTGCACGCGGCGCTTATGTCGATGTTACACCGTAATGCCGGATTGGTGCCGCCAACGATTGCGTCGGACGTAGTTCGCGCCAGAAAAAAGATAAACCGTATAGCGGTCATGTCGGGTGAGCGTACAGGACAGGCCGTCCCGTTCTGCCGGCCAGATCTGAACCGTCTTGATGCTGAATGGGCTCATTCTCCGCGCCTGCAGCAGTTGCGCGACCTTGCGTTTATGCACGTTGCTTACAGCACACTTCTGCGCATGAGCGAGCTTTCCCGTCTGCGGATCAGAGATATCTCCCGTGCAGCAGACGGGCGTATCATTCTGGACGTTGGCTGGACTAAAACCATCCTGCAGTCAGGTGGCATCGTTAAGTCCCTCAGTGCGAAGTCATCCCGCAGGCTGACCGAATGGGTCACCGCGGCGGGGATCGCCAGCGAACCTGACGCTGTTATCTTCTGTCCTGTTCATCGATCGAACCGTATCGGCAGGGTGTCGGAAGTCCCCATGAGCGCACCCTGCCTGGAAGATATTTATCGCCGTGCCCGTCAGGCTGCGGGTGAGACAAAGGCTCTTGAAACTAATAAAGGGCGCTATGCAAGCTGGAGCGGACATAGCGCCCGCGTCGGCGCCGCACAGGATATGGCCAGAAACGGCGTCTCGATTGCACAGATCATGCAGGAAGGTACCTGGACGCAGACCCAGACTGTCATGCGCTACATTCGTATGGTTGAAGCTCACCGGGGAGCAATGGTAACCCTGATGGAAAACGATGATGATTAGCTGATTAAGCGATCTGCTTCTGAGGTTCAGTACTGTGTTTACCCTGACTGAAATCTGTCTGTGATGCTGAAAGAATTACTGTTCTGCGTTGCAGGCTTTAACTGACGATATGATGTATGACATGACGGTGAGCCAATGGCAGTTGATAAGTACGGGTTCATTACCCAGCCTGATTTCAAAGGATTTCAGCCAGCCTTTTCACGGCTGGTTGCGGATGTTGTTCAGACACTGACAACGACATTTCCGGATCTGATTCATAGCGTTTATGTATACGGCAGCATTATCGACGCGACGGCGACTGAAAGGCTGTCTGACCTCGATCTTACCGTGATTTATTATCGCGAACCCGATGCAGATGCCACTGCAAAAATCGACGTTGTTAAGACTGCGCTTGAGCAGGATCATCCGGTTGTCAGTAAGATTGACATCGATCCGGGCGTGCTTGAGGAAGTGATGCTACCGGCTAACGGTATTCGATGGGGTTACTGGCTGAAGCATCATTGCGTATGCGTTTACGGTGAAGACCTGCGCGATCGCTTTGAACCCTTCAGGCCCTCAAGGGACATAGCCGTTGCCGTTAACGGTGATTTTCTCGAGGTACTTAACGGCTACGTTGCTCTGATGAAACCCACACTGAAACCTGCGCAGCGCCATGTCCTGCAGAGGTCTGCTGCACGTAAGGCCATTCGTTCGACAAACATACTGAGAGAAGATAATGATCAGGATTGGCCGGTTACGCTGAAAGAATTGGGTAAAAAATTTAATGACCGCTACCCGGCTCTGGCCGAGGAGATGGATTATTTGTTGAGCATAAGTCACCGTCCACGCGGGGACATAATAGTGTTCGCCAGCAGGATCACAACTTTTAGCTACTGGCTCAATGCAGAATTTCATACGCGTCAGCGGTAAATAACTAAATCAGTACAATAAAAGTCTCAGATCAGAGGGTGCCGCAGAATCCATTATCAGGCTCTGCGGCTCACGCTTCTTGGGGGACTTTTATCAAAAAAATGTTGCAAGGGAGAAGTATTATCAGGCTGACGTCGCCATCCAGCCCGTAACCGCAATATGTCAACCGCGGGAAATTTGATGCCCTCGAAGCTCTTGTCTCACAGGATAGCTTTACAGGAGGCCGCGTGTAAAAGGAAGAACATGCTACGCTAGGGCTGTTTTTTAAGCATCAATGTTTAACAACTGCATGAACTGACGATACTGTGTCGTTTCTGGGTCCGAAACCGTTCAATTTCCGCGAAGGGCAGGGGATAGAGGTAAACAAATATATCCTTGCAACCGGACGTTAAGCTATGTATTAACTGCTCTGCAGGATCGTCAGCTGGCCAAAATCGTTACTCGCTATCAATAGGTCGTTCCTGAATGACCATCCCCGTCGTCCCCTAGAGAATACAACTCTTTTTTACTAATGATGATAGGTGCGTGAAATGTAATTTATGTTAAATGGTGACAGGAATAGCCACATCCCCAGCCTTATTTACGGTGTTTTATGATTCCATCACGCATCTGGCTGTGCGAACAGCGACGAAGAATGATTATGCTTCGATTATTAGAGATCGTACGATGAAGCAGTGTATCCGAAAAAATTAAAAATAATCCGAACGGCTA
>NZ_VLTF01000021.1:0-4506 GCF_007558755.1 Pantoea sp. paga | reverse complement strand
AACGATAGCCTGATGGGTTTCGGGTTTACTTCCGTTATAGCGATAGCTGAGCTGGAAGGTCTTCAGGCATGGGTTACAGCGATAGAGCTGCGCCCCTGAGCCGGAGTGACCGTTTCGGATAACCCCATGAGTTTCAGAACAGCGGGGACAAACCACATCAATCTTTGCCATCAATCATCCAAAAGGCAGATAATACAATAACACTAAGTCTACGTCACGACCAACAAAGTAATATCAATTTTTCTATGAGAAATGAGAGCGTCAACTGGAGCCTACGACAATTTTTGGAAGAATTCTCGATTACTCTATTCGCATAAAGCTAAATCCAAAAGATTAGGTTGATGGTAAAAAATTGTGCTCACTATTGGGTATTATTGCGCTTACATCATGGTCAAATGGTGTTTTAAATATTTTAGCCAATCAAACTAAAAAACTGGATAGAGAAAACGCTGAATTGTACTCTGAGTTAATGAGCTCAATAAATAATCTAGACGTTGATGAACCAAACATAAGAAAGTTTGTTCGTTTGTTTGAAGAAAAATTAACTAATTAATTAGTCAAGCCGATGCTCCATCTGAAGGAAAGTCTGAAGAGATAAAATTAAGTTTAGATGAATTGAATGAATTTAGCAGAGCTTGGACTTTATTCAAACGAAAAGGGTTTGGAGGTTCTTTAGTCGCTTTTAGAAATGCTTTAGCACTTGGTCAGTTAACAGAAAACTAATTAGAAAATGGGGTGTTATTGAGTACTGTTCATACTATGAAAGGACTTGAAAAAGACATCGTTTTTTGATGGGAATGTGTGAGGGCGTTTTCCCTGATTACCGAGCAAACATAATAAAAGAAATTGATGAAGAACGTAATAATGCCTTTGTGGCAGTAAATCGCGCAAAGCGTTGGCTTTATGTTACGTACCCTAAACAAAGAATGATTCCTTGGAAAGATCTTAATTTCCAACAGAAATCTCGCTTTGTCAAAGAAATAGAGTAAAGCGCGCATTAAATGGTCATCAGGGCAGAAGATTTAACCTTACGGTAAGTTTTCGCTCTGTTGGCCTCTTATTTTAGAAAAAAATCTTAACGTGAGTTTTCGTTCCACTGAGCGTCAGACCCCTTAAACAGGCTCTATCCGTCGTTCAATATTTTTCGCGAAAAAGTAGATAACGGATGCCAGCAGAATATAGAACACCGCTGTCAACGAATAGGTTTTGAAGAACTCAAAATTGCCGGCCGCCAGCTCCTGCATACGCGCAAAGAGTTCGGGATACTGCACTAAAAACGCCAGCGAGCTGTCTTTGAGATTATGGATAACCTGATTGGTTAAGGCGGGAACGGACGTGCGTAACACCTGAGGCAGAATGATATAGCTATAGATCTGCAAACGGCTAAAACCCTGCGCCGACGCGGCTTCCAGCTGGCTTTTGTCCAGGCTGTTGTAGGCCGTCAACATATAGGCCGCGTTATACGCCGCAATATTGAGTGTGAAACCCAGCACGGTCACTTCAAAAGGTGTCAGCCGGAGGGAGTAGGTCGGCAACCCATAATAGAGGATATAGATAATGCAGATCAGCGGCGTGCCGATGAAAAAGGATTTATAGGCTTCGACGCAGCGTGCCAGCCGGCGATTTTTACTCAGGCTGAGGTAAAACACCACCACGCCAAGTAGAAAACCGCTGACGGAAATCACTACTGTCAGCTTAATGGTGGCCCTAATGCCTAAATAGATCAGCGGCCACTGGTCGAGAAAATCGTGGTAGAAGCTGAGCATGCTGTCACTCATAGTGCATATTCCCAAAGAAACGCTGCACGTCGGGAATAGTGGAAGAACTGGCCAGCTGGCTTACCGAGCCTTGCGCCATAATTTTCCCACTCGTCATAAACGCGATGTTGTCACTGATTTGATTCGCAAAGGCGATGTCGTGCGTCACACAAACCGTGGTGACGTTGCGGCTCTCTAGTTTCTTGATTAATATCGCCACTTCCTGGCTCATCAAAGGGTCAAGGGCCGACGTTGGTTCATCTAAAATGACAATTTCAGGCTTCATCACCAGAGTCCGTGCCAACGCCACGCGCTGCTTTTGCCCGCCGGATAACTGCGACGGAAACTTATTCTCGTGGGCTGACATCTCAAAGTAAGCCAGCTCCTCACGGGCCAGGACCCGAGCTTCTTCTTTAGTTTTACCCTGAATTTTGCGTAAGGCCAGCGTCACGTTATCTAACACGCTGAGGTGGCGATACAGCGCAAAACTCTGAAAAACAAAGCCGATTTTGCTGCGTAACCGGCGCACGTCGACCTCTTTAGCCAGCAGATCTTGGCCATGAAAGGTAATCTGCCCCGATGTCGGCCGTTCCAGCAAATTAAGGCAGCGAATGAGCGTGGTTTTGCCACAACCGGAAGGGCCCATAATGACCTTAGTCGCCCCGGCCGTGATAGAAAGGTTTACGCCATCTAACACCCGGTGGCCATCGAACTGTTTCACCAGATCGGACACTTTTAAAATCAACACGTATTCCTCCCGGCTGTTATTCAACCGCGTATTTATTTTTTGTTTTTTTCATAATTAAAACGAAGAATTGGTAAATGACGAAATACAGAACCCCTGAAATCAGGTAGATGTTCATTCCCAACATGGTCGAGGCGGTTAAGGCTTTGGCCTGACCCAGTATTTCGGTTATCCCAACGGTGTAGGCAAAAGGGGTATTTTTCAGAATAGAGGTTAACTCATTCATAACGCCGGGAATCGAAAAACGCAGCATTTGCGGGAATTCGATATACAGAATGATTTGTAAGTCGCTGAACCCCATAGCCCGGGCGGCCGTAATTTCATTTTCGTCTACCGATTCTAATGCCCCGCGAAATACCTCGGAGATATAGCCCCCCCAATAATACCCAAGCTTAGGTTCATGGCGACCAGCGGCGGGCTGCTTAATCCAAAACTCGGTAATCCGAAATAAATCAAAAACAGCAGGACTAGCACGGGAACGGCGCGTATAAGGAAAACAATACAATCAAGAATATAACCAACTCGGCGGCCAGTGAGTCGCCGCAGCGCGGCGACTACCAGTCCCGAAATAAAGGCCATAATGAAGCAGGTCAGGGTGATATAAAACGTATACACTACGCCATGCGATAACAGGCCAGTAATATCGAAAAGTTCTTTTGCAAACATGGATTACGACTTCAACCATTTATCCATGATGGCAGCCAGCTTCTTAGAACCCAACTGCTTCAGGTAAGCGTTGAAGTCGTCACGAATTGGCGAGCCTTGTTGGAATGCAAAGCCCAAATGGTCGACGCCTTTGAACGAGTAGCTAATAGCCAAAGGCATTTTCTGGTGGAAACGGTAGTTGTCATAAACAGGTTCTTCGATAAACGCCAGATCCAGGTTACCGTTTTTCAGGTCGGTAACGGCTTCGTTATAAGAAGGATATAACTTAACGTCAGCGACTTTGTAGAAGCCTTTTGGCTCAAGATCGCTTTTGATTAAATCGGTATAAGCCATGCCACGCGGATAGCCGATACTGTATTTCTTCAATTGTGACAGGTCAGTAATGGTCAGTTTATTAGAAGCAAGGCTGACTAAGTTAAAGGAGTTCTCATAATAAGAGTCAGAGAAATCCCAGAGAAGGCCACGTCAGCCTGCTTGCTGGCAACGGCACCTAACATCCCATCCCAGTCATACTCTTTGGTTTCAATCTTACAGCCGCGAGCTTTGCAATAACCAGTGAAAATTTCCAGATCAACACCCTGCAATTTACCATTTTGATCTTTAAACAGCATCGGTGGCGAGTTTGGAGAAATGGCAACTGTCAGCGTTTTACCTTTAACTAAATCTGCCGCGTAACTTCCTGTTGTTGTAAAAGCGAGCAAAGAGAGAAGAACAATCTTTTTAAGATGTTTCATATTAATCCTATAGAAGATTATTTAAAGAGACTAGCTAAGATATTTAAAATCTTAATCTCAGTGACGAGGACACTACTCTTTTTACAAAAAACCGTCAATATGGCTAAATAAGTTTTTAGCAAAAAGCGCCATGTTTTAAATCCAATTATTCAACTTAAAAAAGCTGTTTGTATCGTCAGTTTCGAATAAGTGTCATGAGAAATAGGGGGGAGTCGATTTTTGCGAGAATTATAGCTCAAGATAGGAGACATTCTTACTGAGAATGTAATTCTTTATTAATTATACATAATTACAGTGGCTTATTAATTTCATGCATAATTCTTTGGAACTAAATCATTCATTTTTCCACGCGACAAACTTGCTCTTAATTAAGTGCAAGATCCGGTCGTGACGTAGACTTAGTGTTATTGTATTATCTGCCTTTTGGATGATTGATGGCAAAGATTGATGTGGTTTGTCCCCGCTGTTCTGAAACGATGGGGTTATCCGAAACGGTCACTCCGGCTCAGGGGCGCAGCTCTATCGCTGTAACCCATGCCTGAAGACCTTCCAGCTCAGCTATCGCTATAACGGAAGTAAACCCGAAACCCATCAGGCCATCGTA
>NZ_VLTF01000020.1:0-4897 GCF_007558755.1 Pantoea sp. paga | reverse complement strand
CGCAGATCGTGAAAAACCTCATCATTACCCCCGAAAACAGCCTGAGAACCCCTCTCTGATACGGTAAACTACGGCCAGATAACTCAGTAAAGGCCGTCAAATGTCCAGCCAGCATCTCTCCTTAAAAGCCGACAATACGCTTGGGCTTGAAGTACATACACAGAAACGCATCGTCGCCGAGACGCCAGCCGCCATTCTGGCAGCATGGCAGGCCAGCCGGAGTGATCAAACGCCTTTTCTCGTGCTCGGTGAAGGCAGTAATGTCCTCTTCCTGGAAGATTTTGCCGGTACAGTGGTGCTGAACCGCATCAAAGGCATCAAAATTCAGGATGAATATGAGTGCTGGAAATTGCATGTCGGGGCAGGTGAGAACTGGCATCAGCTGGTTAAAAGCACGCTGGAAAAAGGGATCACGGGCCTGGAAAATCTGGCGTTGATCCCCGGTATGACAGGTTCGGCACCGATTCAGAACATAGGCGCTTATGGCGTGGAATTAAAAGACGTCTGCGAATACGTGGATGTACTTAATCTGCACAATGGTCAGACAGAACGTCTCGATCGTGAAGCCTGCGAGTTTGGCTATCGTGACAGCATTTTTAAACATCACTATCAGTCAGGCTATGTCATCGTCGCGGTCGGGATAATATTGCCTAAGCAATGGCAACCGGTATTAACCTACGGCGATCTGAAAACGCTCAATCCGGTGACCGCCAATGCCTGGGATGTCTATCATGCGGTATGCCAGATGCGGCAGAGCAAATTACCCGATCCTAAAGTCACCGGTAATGTAGGCAGCTTTTTTAAAAATCCTGTAGTCACCGAGGCGCAGTGCAGCTCACTACTGACGCATTTTCCGGCTATGCCACACTATCTGATGCCAAATGGTGAAATCAAACTGGCAGCAGGATGGCTTATCGATCAGTGCCAGCTGAAAGGTTATCGCATCGGGGGCGCGGCAGTTCACCAGCAACAGGCACTGGTGCTGATCAACGCTGAAAATGCCACACCCGACGATATCGTTGCGCTGGCAAAAACCGTGCGAGCTCAGGTTGGTGAAAAATTCGATGTCTGGCTTCAACCCGAAGTGCGCTTTATTCAGGCGCAGGGTGAGTGTAATGCCGTCGGGGTGATCGCATGAAAGACCATAATGTTCCGCTAAAGCTGGTTGATATCTTATCTGATGGTGAGTTCCATTCCGGTGAGCAGTTGGGTGAAACGCTGGGCATGAGTCGCGCAGCCATAAATAAGCATATCCAGACGTTAAAAAGCTGGGGTCTTGATGTCTATACCGTGACAGGCAAAGGTTACAGTCTCTCTGCCCCGATACAGCTGCTGGATGAACAGGCGATTCTCTCACAGGTTACGCAGGGTAACGTCTCGGTAATCCCGGTGATTGATTCCACAAATCAGTATCTGCTGGAACGTATGCATGAAATGGAGTCGGGTGCTGCCTGCATTGCTGAATATCAGCAGGCGGGTCGAGGCCGTCGTGGGCGCCAGTGGTTTTCGCCCTTTGGCGCGAACCTCTACATGTCTATGTACTGGCGTCTGGAGCAGGGGCCGGCAGCGGCGATGGGCCTGAGCCTGGTAATTGGCATTATCATGGCTGAGACATTACGTTCATTAGGGGCCGATGATGTTCGCGTAAAATGGCCCAATGATATTTACCTGAACGATCGTAAACTGGCGGGTATTCTGGTTGAACTGACAGGTAAAACCGGCGATGCTGCGCAGATCGTGATTGGTGCCGGGATTAACCTGGCGATGCGAACAGCCGATGCATCACAGATTAATCAGGGCTGGATTAACCTGCAGGAGGCCGGGGTAACGGTAAACCGCAATGAGCTGGCGGCACGTCTGATCAACAGTCTGCGCGAAGCTCTGCCGCTCTTTGAGCAGGAGGGATTAACCCCGTTTGTCGCACGCTGGGCTGCACTGGATAACTTTATTAACCGGCCGGTTAAGTTGCTTATCGGTGAACGTGAGGTCCATGGTATTGCGCGAGGCGTAGACAGCCAGGGTGGTCTGTTACTGGAACAGGATGGCGAAATAAAAGCCTGGGTGGGTGGAGAAATATCACTGCGTCCTGTCTGAGTAAAAAAAGCCTGCAGAAACGCAGGCTTTTTTATGACTGCAGTTATTTACGTAAGCGAACCTTATCGACTGCATGATCGCCACTTTTGGTCATAATCAGGCTGGCTCGTTCGCGCGTCGGCAGGATATTTTCCTGCAGGTTAAGCCAGTTAATTTCTTTCCATAAATTGCCAGCAATTTCAACCGCTTCTGCCTCTGAAAGCTGGGCGTAATGATGGAAATAGGAGTCCGGATTGGTAAATGCGCCCTGGCGGAATTTCAGGAATCGATTGATATACCAGCTTTGCAGGAGATCTTCCTCTGCATCTACATAGATAGAAAAATCGACGAAGTCTGAAACAAAGACATGATGGGGATCGTGGGGATAGTCCATTCCACTCTGTAATACATTCAGACCTTCCAGAATAAGAATATCAGGCTGCTGTATCACTTTATCGCCATCAGGGATGACATCATAAATCAGATGTGAATAGACCGGAGCGGTGACCTGACTGGCTCCCGACTTCAAATCGGAGACGAAATTGACCAACCGGTGCATGTCGTAGGATTGCGGAAATCCTTTTTTCTTCATTAACCCACGCTCTTTCAGCACGGCATTAGGATGAAGGAAGCCATCAGTAGTGATCAGTTCGACTTTGCGATGTTCAGGCCAGCGGCTGAGCAAAGCCTGCAAGACACGTGCAGTCGTGCTTTTACCGACCGCTACGCTACCCGCAATACTGATGATATAGGGGATTTTCTGGCCATTGGTGCCCAGAAATTGCTCCAGTACGGCCTGCCGGCGAACGTTAGAACTTATATAGAAATTAAGCAGACGCGAAAGTGGCAGATAAATTTCCGCTACTTCCTCCAGCGAGAGATCCTCGTTGATGCCCTCCAGCTGCGCGATCTCTTCCTCTGACAGCGTCATAGGTACGGAATCACGTAATGCAGCCCATTGCTCACGAGTGAACTCTAAATAAGGCGTTGTCAGGGGGGTCGTTTTATCCATAAGCATGCATCTGACCGCAAATTCATGGCTATCAACCGCGTGTTATCCGATAAGCAGGACAGCACAGGTGAAGTGAATCACGAATCGCTGGTTTATCAGTGAGAACAATGGGCTGGAGGGTATCACCAGTATGGCTTTTAACAGAAGTAAAAAGATAAACGTGATCTCGCTTTCGTCGGCATACCCACAAAACATCATGGTGGCTTTAATTTTTACTGCTTTATCGTTGTTTATGATATTGCAGGTCATCACAGCGCATGTGCGGCTTTTATCTGCTTTTTACATCTGAGTACGTCTGAATGACAAAACGCCGCCATAAGGACATACAGAGAGGCTGAGGCGGTACAGATTCAATCTGTCCCATGAGGACTAAAGCAAAAGAACAAACGGTAAAGCGTCATTTTGAACAACCCCACGGCAGGTCATCGTCGTACCAACATAATGGACACGCATGTCAAAACGGCCTGCTTTCTACAGAAAAGGGCCTGCACATGAAAAAAACAGCGCAGGCGAGGTCAAAAAAGCATCGTTCGGTACTGGCGTGTGAAATAAAAATGCTGCCTGCAGATTATTTACCTGCTGAAAAGCGACCCGGAGAAAGGCGTGAGGCAATAGCGCGAGCCGACTGAACCTATGAAAACAGGACCAGATTGCACAAATATTCTGCACAAAAACACTAAAATGCGATGATTTGCACAAATAGTAAGCGATAGAAAAAAATAAGCGATTTTTTAGTTGCATCCAGAGCCCGACCTTCCTAGAATGCGCACCACTTGATGCCGGCTTAGCTCAGTTGGTAGAGCAACTGACTTGTAATCAGTAGGTCACCAGTTCGATTCCGGTAGCCGGCACCATCAAGTAGGTGGGATTCCCGAGCGGCCAAAGGGAGCAGACTGTAAATCTGCCGTCACAGACTTCGAAGGTTCGAATCCTTCTCCCACCACCATCTCAACCTCGCGGTTGGGTACGCAGATGAACAACCTGTTTATCTGTCAGGTGAGTCACTTATCACCCTGAATTCAGACTGAGCGTTAGCGAAGTCAAAGTCGGTCAGCTTCGCTGACAGGCAGTAGATAGTAGAGAAACATCTCTGTTATCTACAAGCTACAGAAAGAACAGGTAGCCGAGTTCCAGGATGCGGGCATCGTATAATGGCTATTACCTCAGCCTTCCAAGCTGATGATGCGGGTTCGATTCCCGCTGCCCGCTCCAGATGTGCTGATATGGCTCAGTTGGTAGAGCGCACCCTTGGTAAGGGTGAGGTCCCCAGTTCGACTCTGGGTATCAGCACCACTTCCTTTAATCTCCCTCCTGATTTTCTCTGTAACTTCCTTGCAGTCAGGCATTGCCTGGTTAATGTGATGATATCATTGATATATCCGTGTCTTAGAGGGACTAGCGATGGCTAAAGAGCAATTTCAACGTAACAAACTGCACGTAAACGTGGGCACCATCGGTCACGTTGACCACGGTAAAACCACCCTGACTGCAGCTATCACTACCGTACTGGCTAAAACCAACGGCGGCCAGGCTCGTGCATTCGATCAGATCGACAGCACGCCTGAAGAAAAAGCCCGCGGTATCACCATCAACACCGCACACGTTGAGTATGAGACTGCTGCACGTCACTACGCTCACGTTGACTGCCCAGGCCACGCCGACTATGTGAAAAACATGATCACCGGTGCTGCGCAGATGGACGGCGCGATCCTGGTTGTTGCTGCGACTGATGGCCCAATGCCACAGACCCGTGAGCACATCCTGCTGGGTCGTCAGGTTGGCGTTCCTTACATCATCGTGTTCCTGAACAAA